>NZ_JAXSQV010000011.1:0-193166 GCF_043421015.1 Leptothoe sp. EHU-05/26/07-4 | reverse complement strand
GGTACTCGAACTACCCATCTCTCAAATCCAAGGCCGTAATGGAGCCGCCTTAACCACCCTCTCTATACCAAGAGGTCACAGCATCACCCTGTCATTTATCGCTTCAGGTCATCGCATCCAATCAGTGTGGCTCGACGATCCCTCTCACCTGGTCTTCAACACGGACACACCGCTTTGTGGTCAAACCAATCAAGGTGACTGTGGGTCTGCCTCTGTCATCCGCATCCGACAGCTGGCCAATGCTATCGACTTTCCAGCCAATGCCGGAAACCAGTTTCCTGGTCCAAACACTGGGCATAGCACCCTGATGACCATTGTCGCCACCGATGCTCAAAACCAACAGGTGCTCTATTCCTTTGTCCTCGATGTCATTCCCCAGGCCACCGCACCTTACGCCGCCATTCAGATCGTTCCAGATAGGCCCTATGAGCCACCGGGAATTGTCCGCCGACAGGTTCAAACGCGGCTAGCTGAAATTCGCCGGGGTCTACAGCAAGCGCAACAGCAACAACTCATTGATACCCAAAGCCCGGAATGGCCCAAACTCCAAAATTTTCTCGCCCTCGCATCGTCCGGCAATCTCTCCCTCAATGATGCCATCTCACAATCCGATGTCTCCCGTGCCTTGATTGACCGTCTAGCGGCCATGGGCGCTCACTAATCTGCAATCAGGACTCGTCCTATGATTCGCTCTTGTCTCGTTACACTGCTAAGTCTCATTTGGTTTGCACTGGGGTGTCTCCTGATGTCGCCCAGTGCCATGGCCCAGAACTACACTCCCACAGCACTCTATCAAGTTGAACAACATGATGGCTCTGTCCTTGAGGGTGAAGTCTTTGATCTCTCCCAAATGGCTATCGATGATTTTGCCCCCATCGATCTCTCTGATGAAACCGCTCAGGTGCAGCTGAGTGAAATCGCACCCAATATCAATCTTTCCCATATGCTGACTGGCAATCGGGTCGCTAGCCAGGACTATCTCAACATGAGTTTGCTGGATACGGCCTTTGGAGTGGGTGAATGGAGTCTTGGCGATATTGCTCAACAGACAGGCGTGTCTCTAGCGGATATTCCGCTATCGGCCTATGGAGAAGCTATCGGTAATCTCTCACTGGGAGAGCTAACTGAAGCCATTCCTGAATTCGCAGGAGACACGGTTCGTCGGAATTCGGTTGTTATAGCTGTTCTAGAGAGCTATCAAGCACGGTTGCCAGACGCTGACTCACAGATTAGCTCCATGTTGAGTCTACGCGGTGATAAAGCCGTTTCTGTCCAAGAACTCCTCAGTGGCAGTACCCCTGCTCTCGCTGATATCCAGCTAAAAGACTTAGGTGACCAGCTCAACCAGTGGACTGTCCTCGATATTCCCGGACTCAATGCCACCCCAATCCAAGATCTAGATTCCCTCGAAAATGCCTTTGCCGGTGATTTGGAAGCCCTTGGCCTCACGGATAAACTCACCCTCAGTGCCTTTCCAAAACCACCGGTTCTCAATGAGATTATCCGCATGGGGAGGTTTGATGTGCCCTTAGGTGAACCCGAGCATGACCGGCTACAGGTGGTTTCCGGTGGCGTGACCGAAGGCGACAAATTTAATGGTGAGCCCTGCGAAGGGGGCGGCTGTATCCATGTAGAACTTGATGAAGTCGGTGCTCCACCCTCTTCGGGGCTTAGCGGCTTTGCCTGGATGACCAGCGATCAGCAGGTCCCTGATGGCTATGGCATTCTTTGTATTCCTTTTGGTTGTAAAGGTCCGGCAGGCAATCATCCCTTTGGTAAAGGCTTTCGCGTCCTGTTTAACGATCTTGATGAGGCCGATGGGTCTGTCCAGGTATCGATTTCATTTCGTACCTGTAAGACAATCTTTTTTGTAAAAACCTGCACACCCTATGTCTTTCCCACCCCCAAAGGGATTCCCATTGGCAGAATCAAAGAGAAAGCAATCTTTCCGGTAACACCCCCTGATATTAAGTTATCCGGCGATGATTTTAACTACGGCAATTCTCGCTATGGAAGTAATGGCAATCGCTATAGCCGAAATCCCTGTTTCTCTGGTGCAGGCGGTGTCACAGGAGATATCGTTGACCGGGCTGCTGACGCCCTACTCACGGTGCCGCTATATGACCGCAATGGTCAACTTGTTGGCCAAGGCTGGGATGAAGCGGGGGTGAGAGAACATGCCCCCCTACTCATTGGTGCAGCCCTAGAGCACGGGGTCACCGATCCGGCCCACATTGCTTATATCCTGGCGACGACTGGCCATGAAGCCTTATTCCGTGGCCCGATTGAAGAATTTGAATCCGGCTGGCAACGACGTACAGGTCCAGGAGACTATGGCGCTATCCATAGTGCCACCGGTCATCGTTACTATGGTCGCGGCTATGTACAAATTACCTGGGCGGCTAACTACCAAAAGATCGACCAGGTTCTGGGCACCAATACCTACCAGAATCCAGATCAGATGTTAGATCCAGCCGTGGCGGCACCGGCCACAGTTATCGGTATGCGCGATGGTATTTTTACCTCCCGCAGCCTGGACGATTATGGTTATGGCGACAATTTTGACTGGAATGGCGCGCGAAGCATCATCAATGACGGCGATCTTCGCTCGACTATTGGTGGCTATGGTCGACACATTTATGAGTACATCAAAGATACCGATTCAAATGATGTTCAACAAGCGGATGGTACGGTCGCTTCCAACTGTGCTCCAGGCAACGGAAGTGTTTCATCCCCCCTTGGAGGCACATCTCTCGAAGAGTTGTTAAATACCTACCAGCTCGCTGACTTTCAACGCTTTGAGGCCTATCGCGCCTACAGAAACGGCTGGCATGGAGGCATTGACCTCGATTATCGGGCCAATGGCGGTGCCGGTGGCGCAGTCAGTTCGGTCTCCCAGGGCACCCTCGTATCTGTCAAACAAATTGGCAATGCCCGTACGACTGGGGAACCCAGCGTTCAGGTTGTTGTCATGACCACCGATTCCCTCGGTCGTCAGATTGAACAGCGCTATAATCACTTATCATTAAGCTCCGTCCAAACGGCAACAGGATGTGGACTGGGTGATTGTAACGTCCCTGTAGGTTCTGGCACCCAAATTGGTGCCGTTGGTGAAGAAGATACCTTATCCCGAGGAGCCCATCTCGATTACAAAGTCAAAATCGACGGTCAATTTGTTGATCCATGGGGATTCCTGCAGGTTCAGACTACAGGTGGTTCCGGCACGATTAACACAATCGATCTATCCACAGGAGCTATCGGCTCAATCGAGGTCGTTCCATTAGGGGTCACGGAGACTGAGGAGATACCGTCCTCACCCTCTTCTTAGAACGCAACGCTTTGGCATAACAACATAATCTCAATGAGAAATCATGAAACCCATAAGACCCATAAAATTTCTGTCATTCCTCCTAATCTCAGCCGCAATTGTCATCATGCAGTTGTCACCCGTTCATGCCTTTGAAACACCACCAGGATTAGAAAATGCCTATCAACAGGTGTTATCCGATTGGGCCGCGCCACTACTACCGGCTGAAATCCCCTTTGAATTTACTAGAGTCGAGACCAGTTCCAGTGCCTCTCACTACCTTATTTCCATTGACATTAATGAATTTCAAACCGTTGCGATCGCAGCCGGTGAAGGCAGCAAACGTATCGACACTCTGTCATCAGAGGCGGTCCAGCAAATTGCTCTCAATAATCAAGTCGTCGGCTACTTTCTTCCGGCAGGTGAAACCGATGAGGAACCACCCGAACTCTCATTCTTGATCGAAGAGGTTAATTACTACGTTGGGGGTTGGGTTGCACCTGAGGATTTGATTGCGATCGCAAACTCCATGATTGATAACCGATAGGCACACCATGAGATTACCCACGAAACCACTACTTATCCTGGCAGCCTGTGCAGTTGTACTCTTCACGGGTTCATCCCTCTTGGCTCAGTCTAACGAAGTCACTGCTGAGGCAATTCAAGCAGAAACGCAAATCCCGGTTCTGATACCTGATGAGACGGTGCTGGCCATTGAGAGCCCTCTCTATCCAGAAATTATCCACACCGGTCCCGATGGCTACTATGTGGCCTATGGATTTACTGAAAACTGCGCCGATGCAGGCTTTTGTAACTATGCCCGTGTCCAAGGTCATCGCATCGGTTCCACCGTCTCTCACTTTAAGCCAGATTCTCTCGATGAGCTGATTACTGAACGCACTGAAGTACTAGCGGAAGCCCCTCACATCTCGCCCGATCCCATTGAAACCGTCACGCTTTCTGATAACTCCGAAGGAACGGTACTGCCCTGGTATTCCTATGCTAATCCAGGCAATACCGAAGTCATTTTTGAGCGTGATGGCATTCGTTATCTCTTTGCCATTGAAATGGCTCCCAATGCCGACGTTATCTCCATGGCCAATTCAGCACTGACCCCCTCTCCTGAGTAATCCCATGGCCTACTCCCTTGGTTCCACACAGCCAGCCTCACCATCAGCAAACTACCTGTCCTCACTATCGCCCCAGCAACTAGGCATCCTGGGAGCCTGTGCGGTCGGCATTCTGGCACTGGTCATCCTGGGAAATCAAGGAAGTGGTCGTAAATCACGACTGGCCACAAGTCGTTGGGCCAAAGGCGGTGACCGCAATCGAGCAAAAAAACGAGCCAAACAACAAATTAATGGGCGTGAGAAAAATAAGGTCACCCTATGGGTGAACGGTCCCAAAATTAATACTGTTCACCGTGAGGAGAAACCAACCTACTATAAAATCTCGGGAGATCATAAAACAATTTATATCCCGGATGCACAGCGCGGTATGTCGGTGATTGGTGGACCGGGTACCGGTAAAACCTTTAGTGTGATTGACCCGGTGATACGGTCTGCCATTGCCCAGGGGTTTCCCCTATGTCTCTATGATTTCAAATATCCAGCCCAAACCCAGCGGGTAGCTGCCCTGGCCGAAGCCGCAGGCTATGAGGTCAATATCTTTGCCCCCGGATTTCCTGAATCTCAGGTGTGTAATCCATTGGACTTTATCCAAGATGCCACCGATGCGGCCACCGCCCGTCAAATTGCAGAAGTGCTCAATCGCAATTTCAAACTCTCGGCTGCTCAAACCGACGATCCGTTTTTCTCTAATTCAGGCGATCAGCTGGTGGAAGCTACTCTCCTACTAGCCAAAGCCTTACCCCATCCTGATGTGATGACAGCCTATACCATCCTCAGCGATCCGGACTTGATTAATCGGCTTAAGGGCATCAATTCAGTGAATCCCTGGGTCGGTGTGGCCTTTGGTCAGCTATTAAGTACCGCGAAATCTGAAAAGACGGTCGCCTCCATTGTCTCCACAGCAGCGCTGGTCTTTACCCGGTTTATGAAAGCAGGCATGTTACCGGCTTTTTGTGGTGAATCCACCCTGCCCTTAGACATGACTGGGAAGCGACTGCTGATCTTTGGTATGGACCGTAATAAGCGCGATGTGGTGGGGCCTCTGGTGGCCACTGTTCTTCATATGGTGATCACGCGCAATGTTACCCAGCCTCGTACAGATCCGCTGGTAGTTGTTCTGGATGAGTTACCCACGCTATATCTGCCCAATCTAGTGCAGTGGCTCAATGAGAACCGCGAGGATGGCCTCTGTACTCTCATCGGTTACCAAAACCAGACGCAGTTGGAAAAAGCCTATGGAAAAGAGCTAGCCCAGGCTATCTTTGGCGGTACCGCTTCAAAGTTTATGTTCAATCCCCAAAGTGCTGAATCCGCTGACATGTTTAGTCGGATGCTGGGGGATGAAGAGATTCGCTACAAGTCGAAGTCCCGCAATACCGGTAGTGGCAAAAGCAGCATCACTCGTGCGGATCAAGAACGTACCCGTCGTCTCTTTGCCCCCGAACAGTTTAACCGGCTACCTCAAGGTCACTGCATTTACATCAACCCTGCCTATGGCAGCCGCAAAGAAGGCTCTGTCCCCCAGAAGCTCAAAATCAAGGTAGCTCCCCGTGAGATTAAAGCTCAAACCTTGAGCATCCAGTGCTGGGAAAAGCTCAGGGATAGCCTGATCGCCAGAGGTATCGGCAATACGCCTCAAGATCCAGACGCCGTCACCATTCGAGAACGAGAGTTTCAGGCCAAGTTACCCATCATCCGCAGCAACGACACCACCATGCCAACAGGCAATGCCCTCACCAACTCACCCCAAACCATATCCAGACGCATTTAAGCCTCATCAATAGGAGATTGTCCAATGCAAACGGGATACACACAACTGGATGCCGAAGAACGCGAAGCTGTCCGCACCAATGGCGCGATTACGGGTCAGATGCTGGCAACAGCCGCTCGTCTCACACGACAGGCATTGGACCGGGGTCTACAGTGGTTCCAAAACAGAACCCGACCGCCCACCGAGTTAGAACTCACAAGATCTCAACAGCAGGCCGCTGATATTATCGCGGTTACAACTGAACGCTGTGGTGAACTCCAGGGTGACGGTAGTCTTGCCTTTGAAACAGAACAATATCGCTTTTCAGTGACACCCGATGGCATTTATTCAGCGGTTGATAAAAATCTCGATTGGACTGTCTTTGAATTTCAGCGAGACCGTACAGTAGTGCAAGAAAAAGCAGCGGCACTGGCCGATTTAGCAGCGGATTATGGTGACTACACTCCCGAAGCGGCAGCGACAGCCACCAATGGTGCGATCGATGACTTGTTTACCGTCATCGACGGACCTGATTTAGAGATTGATCAAGCTGTTCCAACCTCACCAGTTGTAACTACACCCACCGCAGAACCGGTTGTTGATGACATTACACCCACGGTCACTCCACCTGAGGCTATATCTATTGCCACGGCTGAACTGACTGCCCCCATTGAAGAATCGGAACCAGTACCTGCTGTTGACACTACTCCAGCACCTGGAGACAGCAACAATTCTCAGACGATGGCGGCGTTCTTTGCCAATCTGGTAGACACCCAAGGGCAGATTGAAACAATTGAAGCACCTCAGATAGAAACAGCACCTGCTGAGGTCATGCCCTCTGAAGAACCACCGAGTCAAGTCGATGATCCGTGGATAAAAGCCCCCTCTGTGGAGCCCACCGCTGAGATCGCGGACGAACTCATAGAATCCTACGGTGAACCGGTCCAACCGAAACCACCTAAGCGCTATGCCGGAGAAGACTTTGACATTCTTCAAAATGACAATCGCTACGAGGTACGCGATAAGGACAATCAAACGCTCTTTAGCTTTGAAAAGCACGGCAACCAGTACCACATCCTCCAAGACAATCTCAGCGACGAACAACGCCAACAGTTTGCTCGGGTCCATACCCGCACCCAGTCAGTGGGGTTAGATCAGGTGATGGCCGACCCTACCGGCAATACCCAGCTACGCTATCTCGAAGACCTGGCCCCAGAAGGGAGTAAAGCCATTTCCTTTGCCCATCATCAGCTGGACCTGGCCCATACCAATCAGCTAGAAACCCAGTCCCAAGGCATCATTCGCCATGAGGATCGCTCATTGGTGATTTACAACAAAGCTGAAAATCGGGTAGTTGCTTCGTCCACGGCTCAAGGTGAGATTTCGTCCCAGATGACATCCCAGGAAAAGGTCACCTTTGACCGGGCATGGCAGCAGACTACACAGCAACAACAAACTATCCAACAACCATCCCGCAGTCCAGATCTCGAACGGTAAATTCCATCATGGTCAAAACCCTTATTTTCTACACCCTCGCCGCAGGCATTTTGACACCGCCTGTCATTCTGGGGAATCAACCCACAGAACCTGATGCCCAACCATTAACATCGCATTACCCGCTGGTGCGGGCGACTCAACCCGTTCAGATAAACAAACCCATTCCCCATAATCTCCCGACTGTTGTACCGCCACCAGCCGTTGCACCCATACCCCAACCAATTACCCCGCAATTTGTCACCTATCGTCCTGAACGAGTACCAGTGGCAAGGACATCTGAAAGTCTTTCACCACCTGAGCCACCAGCTCCAGTAGGGCAAGAACCGACTGAGTTCGCTCTCTCGGAACCACACATCCCGACAGATAGTCCTGATGTGACTTCGGAAGAGGTCTCACTACTGCCAGCGTCACCCACTATTGAGAACTCTGACGTAGAGACTCCAGAAACACCTGATTCGTCTACAGATCTCACAATACTGCGTGACGTTACTCCCCAAGCCCATATCAGCAGTACAGCTACCTTAAAGGCCTACAACATCATGTCCGGTGAACGGCTGTGGGAAACAACAGAGTCTCTTACCGTTCAGGCCAGAAATCATCAGGTAATGCTGGATGACCAAGCCCATACAGAACTCATTCTTACCGTGCCTAACAATGAATCCATCACTGTTAATGGCATGGATTATCCAGGTGGTCTCATTATCCGTGCCCAAGAGGATGAGCTTTACGTGATCAACTATCTCTCGGGAGAGCAGGTGATGACGGTTCAACCAGAAATCAGCCTAACAATCCCTTCCTTTTCTAATAGAACAGAAGCCCTTCTAGCCCAATCCGAACCTGCCCATCACTGGTATGACCTAGATGGTCGTTTACCGGAAAAACCACCACAAATTGCACGGCGTGAGCCACCATAGATGGGTTCTTTGCTCCGGTGTCCTCCATGTCTACTGTACCTATGAATTTACTCACTGCCCAAACCGCCGATGACTTTACCCGCTTGGGAAAAGAACTCATCAACATTCAAGCTCTCCTCCAGGCTCAAGCCTATGAACTAAGCGAACACGATACGGTGCCAGACTGGATGCAACCCTGGCCTGTCGATATGCAAACCGTCTTTTGTTGTCCTACCTGGAATCAATGGATGGTGCAACAACTTCAGCAATGGCAACCCACTGAAGACCAGGTGCCTCTTACCATTACCAATCTTGTTAAAGCAACCGTCTTCTATCTACGCTCCGGCGAACTAGACCAATTACCGGCCTAATCCATGGATTTAGCGGACCAACAGACACTCATTCAGCAGTTTCAGGCCCATTTTCTGACTGGAAACGGGTTTTCCACCATCGTGCAGGCCCGACAGTTTGCCAATGATCAGTTGGACCAGTCCCTGGATCCGCTCTCCTCCGACCACAAACAAGTGGATGAAGCCATTGAAAAAGCTATCGTCCGCAGTGCTCGGATTTTAATCTCAGGCAGTGATTCCCTTGCACCACCCATCACTACCCACCAGGCCTTTGACCGACTGACTGATTTACTCAGCCATCAGCCTCGTTTGGCCGTGCGCACCTCCACCTCCATGGCCCAGCAAGCCTACAGCACACCCATTCCCATTGCCTATTTTGCTGCCACCCTGGCAGGCATTGATGCCAACACCACTGTCTATGAACCCACTGCAGGCAATGGAGCCTTACTCATTTCGGCGAATCCAGCCCTGGTCATCGGCAACGAACTAAACAGTGACCGATTGACAGAACTTCAACACCAGGGATACACACAGCTGACTCAACATGATGCCTGTGACTATAGTCCTGGTCAAAGCATTGCTAATGTGGTGATTACCAACCCGCCCTTTGGTCGTGCCCGAGATCCGACAACGGGTCACAGCAAACGGTTTGCCATTGGTGATACCTGGAGTGCTCAGCTAGACCATGCCATTGCCTTTAAGGCCCTTGATGCGCTCAAGGATAACGGTCGAGCGGTCTTAATCATTGCTGCGCCCCACCGTCGTACTCAACAGATCACCGATGAGTATCGCGCCAACCAATACAACGAGCGTGAAACCCGTGGCTTCTTGTTTAATCTCTATCGCCACTACACCGTCACCAATCATCTCACCCTGGATGGTGACCTTTATGCCAAACAGGGAGCCGGTGCCGATATTGATCTGATTGTGATTCAGGGGCGACGGTCATCGCGGGATGATCCCTTTGTTCGAGCCTTGCCCGCCGTAGATGTCCCGCCCATTCTCAACACCTTTGACCAGCTTAAGGAGAGATTACCCGATGTTCCCCTATCCCACCTATCCCTACCTTTGGAGGCCCCAGAAGAGTCCAGAGATTCTCACGGTGAAGGTCCCCCAGGAGTACACCCACCTGACGGACCGCATCTATCGGACACTGATGGAGGAACGTCTGAGCTGGCTGATGTGGGAAGCGATGACGACAGAAGGCTATCGTCTGACGGACATTCACCAAATCCTGAGTCAGTTTCTCTCCCAGACCGCCCCCACCCAGATGCCACCGAACCTGCCGGACAGTCTGGAGGACGAAGACGGCAAGATTCAGTGGTGTCAGGACTGGGCACAGACACTAGTCCAGGGCAACGAGATCGTCAGAATAGTTCTGAATACAGCCGACCTGACCATACCGCCCCTAACCCCAGACAGCTCCCTCTATTCCAACGGGCTGGATCTGCACAACAGCACTACCCTCCACACCTGGCTCGATACAGTGAAACCCTAGCAACCGCCATGGCTCAACCTGTTTCCACCCCCAAAGACACCACCCAAGTGCCCTATCAACCGCGCAGTCAAGGTCGTCCCATGGATACCCTGATTCCGCGCAATATGGCGAATTCAGCCCAGGTGGCTCTCACTCGCTTTGAGCAACAGCATGGCAACATCGATGAATTTGTCCGCACCAGCCTGGGCTACAGCTCCATGGGTGAACTGCACCAGCGGCTCTACGCGGAACAGATTGACACCATTGGGCTGGCCATTAGTAATCTCAACCAAGGTAATGGCTTTGTCATTGGTGACCAAACAGGCATTGGCAAGGGTTGTCAGTGTGCAGCCCTGATGGCCTACAGCACACGCCAGGGAAAACCGGTGGTGTTTTTTACCCAAAAGAATGCGCTGTACAAAGACATTCTACGAGACCTAGAAACCATCGGCGTAAGAGATTTTGCGCCCTTTGTGACCGACAGTAATGCCAAGATTGACCTGGGTAAGGGGGCGATGCTGCGCACTGGCAGTCATAACCAGCAGGAACAAGAAATGAACCGGCTGATGGGGCTAGGCAGTCTGGGCTCCTATGATGCGGTGTTTACCACCTACAGCCAGATTCAAACAGTGGCTCAAAAAGAACCCCTACGGCGACACTTTTTAAGATCGCTGGCTGAACGGGGAGCCATCTTTATCTGCGATGAAAGCCACGAAGCGGGCGGGTCTCCCCAGACCGGCTGGCAGATTAATGGAGCACCACCCAACCGGGCCGAATTTATGCGCGAGTTGATTGATACGACGCTGGCCAGTGGCGGCGGCGTGGTCTACAGCAGTGCCACCTATTCCAAACGGCCTGATGTCATGGACCTCTATGCCCGCAGTACCGATCTGCGCTACGCGGTGGGCAAACATCGGTCATTAGAAGTCACTCTGCGGGTAGGTGGCGTACCGCTCCAACAGGTGATTGCGGCCAAGTACGTTAAGTCCGGTCAGATGATGCGCCGGGAACGTTCCTTTGAAGGGGTGTCCTTTGACACGCTCACCGTTCCTGCCGATAAAGAAACTGCGGATCAGTTTTCGGCGGCGATGCGGGCTATTAATGCGTTTGATCGGGCTAAGCACAAGGAAGTGAAACGCCTCAGCAAGGAACTGAGAAAAGAAGCCAAACGCATGGCCCTGGACAATGCCATCGGCCAGGTGGGCGTAAAATCCACTAACTTTACCAGCCTGATGCACAACTGCATTGAGCAGGGGTTGTTGGCTCAAAAGGCAGAGGCGACAGTTCAGACCACCATTCAAGAACTAGAAGCCGGACGCAAGCCGGTGATCGCCTTAGACAATACTATGGGAGCCTTTATCGATGCCTGGGCGGAGACCCATGATGCTAAACCCGGAGACCGGGTCAATATTACCTTTTCAGATCTGTTGGCCCGCTATCTGGAGCGCTCCCGTGATATCTCCATCAGTGACCATGCTGGACGCAGAGACCGCCGCCCCATGACCGATGAGGAACTGGGCATCGATGGTATGGCCGCTTACATGGAAGCCCGAGACATTATTGATGATAGCGATCTCTCCCAGATTCCCATTAGCCCCATTGACTACATCCGGGGTCGCTTAGAACAAGCAGGCTACACCACCACCGAAGTAACGGGACGAAAATCAGTTCTTGACTATGACGCTGATGGCTCAGCTGTCTACAAGACTCGCTCGGCCAAAGAGATTTCCACCAATGGCAAAATCGCAGCAGTCAATGACTTTAACAGCGGTCAGGCGGATGTGATTATTATCAACCGTTCTGGCTCCACCGGCATTTCTCTCCATGCCTCAGAAACCTTTGCCGACCAGCGACCACGGGTAATGATTGTGGCCCAGGCCAGCCGCGACATTAACACCTTTATGCAAACCCTGGGCAGAATCCATCGTACTGGTCAGGTAGAGCTACCCAATTACAAACTACTCACCACCGATTTACCCGCCGAGAAACGACCCGCCGCCATCCTCAGCCGTAAGATGGCCACCCTCAATGCCAATGTCACCGCCGACCGGGAGACGGCCACCTCCATCCAGGGAGTGGTGGACTTTTTCAATGAGTATGGCGAGACGGTGATTACCCAGCTGCTCGAAGAAATGCCCGAACTTAATGAGAAACTGGATGATCCCCTAGGTAGAGCCAATGACAATGATTTAGACCTAGTGTCCAAGGTGACGGGACGCTTACCGCTGTTGCCCGTAGTTGAACAAGAATGCACTTATCAGCTGATTGAGACGGGCTATGCCGACCTGGTAGCTCAAAAGGAAGCCATGGGAGAAAGTCTGCTCCAGGCGGATCAGCTAGATTTGGATGCCCGCACCATTGCCCGCATGGAAGTGATACCCACTGACACCAAGCTTCAAACCGAATTTAGTGGGCCGGTTTATCTGGAGGTAATTGACGCGAAATCCTTGAGTAAGTCATTGACCCAGGTGCAGGTAGCCAACCAGGTACGAGAGTTTTTAGAACAGCCGCTCAGTCAGCAGATCACCGAGGCCCACTGGGACCGTCTCAAACACCAGGGCAATGAGCGGGCGGAGACGATGATTCAATCGGTCACAACCAGTACCCAACACTACAAAAATGGAAAACTGGCCAGCTTAGAAGTGCTCAAGCGACAGCAGTTGGCATCACTGCCTGAAGGAGCTGAAGCCCCAGCCCAGGAAAAGATCAACAAGCTGAATCAAAAGCTGGATGCGCAGCTGTCGTTTGTCACTAAACAGTTAAAGGATTTTCCGGTGGGCACCTCGGTTCGTATTACACGGCAGCAAAATCAGACGACGGCAGATACGTTTTATGGAGTGGTGACAGGGGTGGACTATTGCAATCGCGGAAGCGCACCCTCAGTTCCTAGCTCCTGGCATCTGCGGGTGGCCCTAAGCAATGGCGATGTCAAATCCATGGCGATTCCCCTATCGGCTCTCAATAGCACCCAGCGCAAAGGCAAAACTGTCAAGGAAGCGCTAACCATGGAGCCGGTCGAGCAGGAGTTGTGGACCGGAAAGTCGATTTATGAACTATTCGATTTGCAGCAGCAGGATGTCCGGCAGCAGCGACAGGTGTTGACCGGAAATTTGGTGAAGGCGTGCGATCGCTATCCGGAAGGGAAGCTGCTCAACTTTACGGATCACAAGAGCCGCATCCGTCAGGGCCTACTGCTACCCAAGTCCTTTGATATTGCCGACAAGCTACGCAATGAGCCGGTGGTGCTTGAAACGGCCCAGCAGGTCCATCGGTTTTTAACGGAAGTCACTGAGGGACGGGGTGGGCTAAAAACCTTAGATGGAAATTTATCCATCCGACTCCATGGCAGTGGAGAGGGGTTAATTTTAGAAGCGCCCAGGGCCAAGGAGACCGGAGGGGCATATTATCTCAATGCGTTATTGATCGACCGCATTGGCAAAGACTTTGTCTCCCGTGGGGACACCATGCGGACATTGGTGCCGCCTGAAAATGCAGAGCGTACTCTGAACACCATCATCACGATTAACCCTATTGCTTGTGTAGACCCACGGTATTTACCCGAGGCCCGAGACCAAATGGGGGTGAAGATTCCAGAGCTAGAAGCAGCACCCGATGGTCAGGTATTAGAAGTCGAAGATGAGTTTATTGAAGGTAATGTGGTGCCCTATGTGGATGCTCCAACACCGCAAGACATCGAGTCTTTAGAGGCACTGTTTGCTAAGGCAGATGAGGTTACACCTTCTGAGTCTGAAGCGGAGGTGTCAGTGGACAAAGGGTTACTAGTTGAGAAGACTTCTGCACCTGAACCTGCTTTAGAAACTACCGTTGAAGAATCTCAGAATTCAGACAACACCCAACCGATCCAACGAGTTGCCCATAGCAAATACCAATCGAGAATGGCAGAGAAGTTTGTCTCTAAATTTCTCTATGAGGCAGACCTAGCGGAAAAGGTCGTCGAAGGGGACGACTTTCATCTCAAGATTCTCAATGAGCCCTACATACCGCTCGTTGTCGAAGCCCACAAACTAGCCGATGACCACTATCAGCTTTATCTCACCCATTACATCGATGTGAATGAGGACCTTGTTCATGATGGGGAAATGGTGTTTAATATCTTGCCCGATGGCATTCTTCAGCTTGATCAGACAGCTACCCAGGATGCGTTTCGAGGTGGGGAGCATCGAGTCTATGAAGGGGGTGACCGCACCTTTGCCAAGATGTTTGCGATGAATATCCGTGCCCAGGGCTTTGGCGAAGCCGCACGGACACAGTTGGCTCAAGCGACAATCACTCGTGAAGAAGAGCCAATATTTGAACCCGAAGAGATAATATCAAAGCCTCCTAAAGAAGAGGCAATATCAGACTCTTCTCCAGAAGAACTCACACCGAAGTCTCCTGAACCTGAAGAGATTCAGCCGTCTCTATTGGATGGACCGACCAGCATTGGAGACTATTCTCTGGATGCAGCGGGAGCCGATCCCAGTTGGGGAAATCCTGAACCGACAGACCCCATTCAACACAATGAGATCTCACCACCTAATCCAGAACCACAAGAAATCTCACCACTAGAACCCTTGAGCGCTAACGCTCAACGGGAGATGGCCCAGCAGGACCACGAGGCATTGATTACCCAGGCACGAGCCATGGATTTAGAACAGGTCGCGCTATCACTCGGGTTAGAACGCTACACCTCAGATAAATCTAAATGGCATTTTGGGAGCCATGCCATTTCTATCTCTGCCAACAAAGGTCTTTTCAATGATTGGCATGCCCATAAAGGCGGCAGTGGAGCCATTGATCTGGTGCTCCACGTCAATGAGGACTGGGACTTTAAGCAAGCCGTGGAATGGCTCACCGGAGAATCCATGGTGCCTGTTCCCTCTTTCCAGGAAGCCCAGGCCATCCTGGAAAAGGCTCAGCAGCCGACGGTCGAGCCGCTAGTCATTTCAAAAACGGCTTCGACCAACTGGGGGCAGGTCCATACCTACCTCACCCAGGACCGACAGATTCCAGCGGATATCGTCAATCAAGCTTTCCAGCAGGGCAGTGTCTTTGCTGATGATCGGAGCAATGCGGTGTTCACGATGCAGCAACTACGCCAGGATAGTCTTACCGGAAAATCTTCCAACACTCTCCGAGCAGGAGCCATTACTGGTTATGCCCTTCGAGGCACTAGCAGCGACTACAAACATATTACCAAGGGGTCTTCTAAAGCAGAGGGCTGGTTTTTGTTTCACTCAGGTACTGACACCCAGCGCATTGTGATCACCGAATCGCCTATTGAGGCGTTATCGTTAGCGGCCATGGAGCGCAGTAACGACACCCTCTACCTGGCTCTCAATGGCAACAGTCCATTACCTGTCGAGCAGCTCCAGCACCACATTGACCAAGGTGGAGACGTGCTGACGGCGTTCAATAATGATGCGGCTGGCATGAATCTCAGTGCGCAAGTACTGGAGCAGATACCCGAGGCAGGCACCCTTTATCCAGAGGGTGATTTCAATGACTGGAATGAGCAGCTTTGCCACCAATCAGAGGCCTTCCAAAATCCAGAGCAGGATCTTCTCAGTGCCCCGGCCCTGGATGACCTACGGGACTGGTATCGCAAGGCTTCATTAATGCAGCGGGGACCGGAGCATCAGGCCCAGATCGCCCAGGTGGGCCGTGGAGAACGAGCATTTACCGAGCGGGATGCAGCCGCGATGGCAGCGGACAATCGAGCCTTTGCTCTATCTGAGCGCTTTATTCAGCGTACGCAGCACATTCTGACCCAGTGGGGACAGCCCCAGGCAGATGGGCATCTCGCCACTAATATCGATCAGTATCATCTACGCGGTTCGCCCGATGGGTTGAGTTTTTCGGTGACTAGCCATGACGGTAAACCCTTGCTCCAGGTGGAGCAAGGGACCCTCAGTCACGTCATCATTACGCCTAATGACGCTCAACGATTTGAAACTCTGGGTGCTCGGGCGCAACAGGAAATGCTACGGGCGCAACGTTCTCATAGTCCACCATCCCATGAGGTAAGTCGATGACGATAGCTACCAATCACGCTCCTAAGTCTCTTGATTCCGTTCTCAAGCAATATGGTACTGAGGCGAAGCAGGCAGTTACTCAAATCCTGGCCGAGTATGGGGTACGGGTAACAGACCCCATTGCAGCAGTGATTAGCTCCATCTATGCGGCCAATCTCCAAAACCTGAGTCAGTTAGCCCAAGTGCCAACTGCTTTTCAGAACCAGGTAAAATACGAGGTTAAAAGCTTTGGGGCGATATCTCAAGATCTCAAAGAGCAGCTCCGAGGGATATTGGCTCAGAAGCATTTCGACCTGTCCAAGGAATTGGGTACGGAACTGGGTCAGGTGGTGGAAGAAGCGGTCACTCAGCACTGTAAGCAAATTGATCGGGTAAATGATAAACAACTTTGGATGCGGGCAGGCTTACCGATGTTTGGCATAGCAGCACTGCTGATGTTTGGTGGAGTAGGCTTTGGCTTTGCCTTGGGGATGCATCGGATATCTCAGGGAGGGCAAGCTAAGGTGCTATCGTCGGCGGAATTGGCGGCGCTGCAGTGGTTGAGTTCCGAGGAAGGCAAGCAGGCATGGGAGCTAGGGGTGCATAACCGAGGGGTAATTCAACAGTGTTATGAGGAGTTGAGGTAAGGATAGGGGGTTGTGATCTCAAATATATCCTTCTCATGGCAACGAAACTGAAGCAATAGACTTAATCGGAAATAAGGCGATTTGCTAGAATGACTGCTCGTATCATCCCTCAGATTAGGTCAGATGAGAATGCAGTATGCAACTCTGAAAAACAAACCTCGTACGCTTCGTAACTTAACGGGGTTCAACCCATCTGAGTCTGAGGCATTGCTGCCGAGTTTTGGTGTAGCCTGGGAGCATTTTGTGTCAGAGACGTTCAAACGAGAAGGTCGCAAGCGTGCCTACGGAGCCGGTCGCAAAGCCCATCTGAAACAGCTAGACGATAAGTTACTCTTCATCTTGGTATACTTCCGGATATACCCGACCCAGGAAGTCCACGGGTACTTGTTTGGCATGAGTCAAGGACAGCGAATGAATGGATTCATCGGCTTACAGGGGTGCTTAACGAGGCGTTAGGCGAAGAGCAACAGTTGCCAGAACGACGACCGGTGAATCTGGAAACCGTGTTGTCAAATTGCCCAAGCTTAGAGTTCATGATTGATGGGACTGAACGCCGGATTAACCGTCCCAAGGATAAGGACAAACAGAAAGACGACTATAGCGGCAAGAAGAAACCCCATAGTGTCACCAACGTCATCATTAATGAGCGCGAAGGCAAGGTAGTTTACTTGAGTGGGACCTACGAAGGTAAGAAAAACGACAAGAAGATAGCCGATGAAGAAGGCTACCAGTTTCCAAAGGGGAGCAAGCTCCTTCAAGACACGGGATTTCAGGGGTATCGCCCCGAGGGGGTGATTATTGTTCAACCGAAGAAGAAGCCTCGAAACGGAGAATTCACGGAGGTCGAGAACGTGATCAATCGAGGTATATCGAGTCTTCGAGTGGAAGTCGAACATCATATTGGGGGGATCAAACGGTGTCAGATTTTGGTGCAAAAATTCCGTAATCGGGTTGAGGAATTTGTAGATGATGTGATGGAAACAGTGTAGTGACCCCCAAAATGATACTGTTGGCGAATCCATAGAAAGCTAATAAAAGCCTTACAATAAGGGGGTTTAAGTCGATTTTAAGGCGAGGATAGTAGAGTCTACTCACAAGAGGTATGCACCATGTGCCTCCATCCTGCCCTAATTCCTCCTGTCCCCGCAGAAACGGCGCGTGTTGCCCATGCTGCTTTTAGGAAAGGGAATATCTACCTCAAATTGCGAGAGGAATTGGGTGTGCTGTACAAAGACGAAGACTTCTCAGAGTTGTACGCCCATCAAGGTCGTCCAGGCGAAAGCCCTTGGAGGTTAGCCTTGATTACGCTCATGCAATTCATCGAGAATCTTTCAGATCGCCAAGCAGCAGACTCAGTAAGAAGTCGAATAGATTGGAAATATCTCCTCAGTTTACCGCTAGACGATAGTGGATTTGACTTTTCAGTTTTAAGCGAATTCCGAGGTCGATTGCTCACAGGCGCTAAGAGTGAGCAACTGCTAGGAAAATTGCTGGAAAGTTGCCAGAGTCAAGGGTTAGTCAAAGCCAGAGGCAAGCAGCGAACGGACTCAACGCATGTGTTGGGTGCAATCCGTGATATGAATCGCTGTGAATGTGTGGGAGAAACCTTGCGACATGCCCTCAATGAGCTGTCAATGGTCGCTCCAGAGTGGGTGCGAACAGTTATCAGTCAAGATTGGTATGAACGATACGGCATACGGATTGAGCTATCCAAGCTACCCAAGGACAAAAAGCGTGAGGAATGGATGCAGCAAGTGGGGTGTGATGGGCATCATTTGTTGGCCCAAATTTATGAAGGAGAGGAGGAGAGCATCCAGTCACTCAGGGAACTGTCTTCCGTTGAGACACTGCGTCAGGTATGGATTCAGCAATTTTATCTAGCAGACAATCAAGTCAGACTTCGCACGCCCCGCGACCAGCCACCCAACAAACAAGTGATTGAATCTCCCTATGATATTGAGGCTAGAAATCGGACAAAACGGACAACACACTGGGTAGGGTATTGCGTTAACTTGACTGAAACGTGTGATGACGAGCGGCCCAATCTGATCACCCATGTTGAAACGGTTCCAGCCACATCTATGGATGTAGAGGTGACGGAACGGGTTCATGACAAATTGGCTGAAAAGCAGCTACTTCCAGAAACTCATTATGTCGATACTGGCTATGTGAGTGCAGACGTCATGCTGAATTTGAAAGAGACGTATGGTGTTGAAATTGTCGGCCCCGTTTTGCCCGATACAAGCTGGCAAGCCAAGGAAGGGAAGGGCTTTGATTTACCCAATTTCAACATAAACTGGCAGCAGAAACAGGTTCAGTATCCTTAAGGGCATCAAACAAACAGTTGGTCAGAACAACTCAATCGTCATGGACAGTCGGTTGTTCACGTTCATTTCCCACGAAGATTTTGTACCCATTGCCCTGTTCGGGCTGACTGTACTCGGTCAAAAACCGCTCATGGACGAAGCCTCAATTTTCTAGCCCAACAGCAGCATATCACCCTACAAGCGGCTAGAGAGTATCAGAAAACAGAGGAATTTAAAGAGCGCTATTCTACCCGCGCTGGCGTTGAAGGGACAATCTCCCAAGGTGTCCGCTCCTTTGGTCTAAGGCGTTCTCGTTATATTGGCTTGGAGAAAACTCACTTGCAGCATGTCATCACAGCTATAGCCATGAATATTTCACGCTTGTGGGATTGGTGGCAAGGCATTCCCAAAGCCCAAACTCGTGTCTCTCACTTCGCTTCACTGGCTCCTGATAGCTAGAGCTGACATTCGCCAACAGTATCAATTAGGGGGTCACTTCAATTCAATCATTGCCCTGCAACCTATACGCATGTCAGCATTCAGGTCAAACTACTTCAAGACTGTCAGGTTGCTTCTCCAAATATTTATTCCAATCTGATGTCAAAAATCAGCGAACTGAGCGCAGGTCTCTTGCCCTTGCTCTACTAGCCATTGAATCTGATCAGGCGGTAACTCAGCAAACACCGCCACCTGCTGAAGCATTTCGGTAAGAGTAGTCATAGGTTAATTCACTACAGACTATTTGCGATGAGACAGTATGTTCTCCAACGGTGCTTCGGTGGGCAATTCAGGGAGGGGAGACAAGTCACGGCAGGTATCTTTGAACTGACAGAAGAAGCCAACGATGACAATATAGAGCACAGGCACGACAAACAAACTCAGTACAGTGGAAACAATCATACCGCCGAATACAGCAGTGCCGAGAGATTGACGACTAGCAGAACCAGCTCCTGTGGCAATCACCAAAGGAAAAATGCCCAATAGGGTCGAAATAGCTGTCATGATAATGGGTCGCAATCTCTGTTGCGCAGCCTCGACAACAGCTTTGGCGATTGATAGTCCTTCGTCACGCAATTGGTTGGCAAATTCCACAATCAAAATCGCGTTTTTACTGGCCAAGCCAATCAGCATGACGAGCCCAACTTGACAGTAAACATCATTCGGTAAACCCCGTAACGAAACTGCCAACAGTGCTCCCAGCATAGCTAGCGGTACTGCAAGCAGAATAATCGCCGGATCAACAAAGTTTTCATACTGGGCAGCCAGGACAAGAAAGACAAAGATAATACCCAGGCCAAAAATAATCGGAGCCTGCCCACCCGATTCCAACTCTTCGAGGGAAATGCCTGACCATTCAAAGCCCATACTGTTAGGTAACACTTCGTTGGCGACTCGCTCCATGGCTGAGATCGCTTGGCCTGAACTATAGCCTGGAGCTGGAGAACCGTTAATTTCGATCGAGCGGTACAGATTGTAGTGGTTAATGGTTTGGGGACCAGTAGTCGGTGATATTGACACCAGTGTGTCTAGTGGAATCATCTGTCCTGTTTCCGACCGTACGTAGAGATTGCCAATGTCGTTGGGATTAGAGCGAAAGGCCGCATCGGCCTGAATATAGACTCGGTAGGTACGGCCAAAGGCATTGAAATCATTCACGTAGCGCGAGCCTAAGAAACTTTGCAGGGTGTTGAGAATCTCGTCGATGTTCACCTGCATAGCTTTGGCTAAGCTGCGGTCAATGTCCACTTCGAGCTGCGGCGCATTGGCCGTATATGTGGTGAAAACATTTTGCATTTCGGGGGCCGCATTCGCGGCGGCAACCAGTTCGTCCTTAGCTTGCAAGAAGATCTGCAGCTCGTTGTCACCCCGGTCTTGTAGTTGGAAAACAAAGCCACTGATGGCACCCAACCCCTGAATTGTAGGGGGGTTGAAAGCGATTACGTTGGCTTCTTTAATCTGGCCGAACTGGGGCCAAACCTGTCCCAATACTGCTTGAGCAGATTGATCGGGGCGGGGGCGATCACCCCAGGGAATTAAAGGTGAAAAGATGACTCCATTGTTGGGAATATTGCCGCTAAAGCCAAAACCACCGAGCGAAAACGTACCCTCAACTTCCGGAATTTCTAGATAAGTCTGGTCAACCTGATCAATAATGTCGCTGGTATAGTCCACTGAGGAGCCCTCTGGCCCCTGCACAAGGCTAATCACAAAACCCTGATCTTCTTCTGGCAAAAACGCCGTGGGCACTGAGTTATAAAGCCAAACAGCAGCTCCCAAGGCAGCGACAAACAAGAGTAGTACCGTTGTCTTTAGATGTACAAGGCGACCAAGGCTCGCTTGATAGGTCCACCGCATCGCGTCAATGCCCCGATTAACCCAGCCAAAAAAGCGACCTAGCCAGCCACCGGGCTGTTGCCCCGCCCGAATCAGCAACGCTGAGAGCGCAGGCGTCAGACTCAGGGCATTGAAAGTAGAAATGGTGATAGCAAAGGCAATGGTCAGCGCAAATTGGCGATAGAGTTGGCCCGTTGTTCCGGGGAAAAAGGCGACAGGGATAAACACTGCCAACAACACCAAAGACGTCGCAATCACTGCACCGGTCAGTTCCCGCATGGCTTCGATCGCTGCCAGGTGGGGCCGCATGCCCTTTTCTTGGATCTTTCCAGCAATGTCTTCGACCACCACGATCGCGTCATCTACCACCATACCCGTCGCCAAAATCAAGCCAAATAGAGTCAAACTATTGATGGAAAAATTGAACGCCTTGATGAAGGCAAAGGTGCCAATCAGCGCCACTGGAATCACCACTGCTGGGACAATCGTGGCCCGCCAGTTTTGCAAGAATAAAAAGAGTACAAGAACGACGAGGGCGATGGCTTGTGCCAACGTATTGACCACTTCTTTTCGGGACTCAACAACAAATAAAGAAGGGTCATACGGTACGGAGTAAGTCAAACCTGGCGGGAAGTTTTCAGACAGCTCTGCCAATGTGGCCTTCACCGAGTTTGCCGCGTCTAAAGCATTGGTTCCGGGTGTTTGCAAAATCCGATAGCCGATAGCCCCTTGCCGTCGATAGCGAGCAAAGGTATTGTAGCTTTCAGCTCCGAGTTCCGCCCGGCCCACGTCTCGCAAATAAACCAGCGTGCCATCAGCTTCGGTTTTGAGGACTACATTCTCAAACTCAGATGCCTCTGCCAATCGACCTTGCGATCGCAAGGTGAGTTGATAACTCAGCCCTTCATTTGTTGGGGGTTGACCAATGCTACCCGCCCCCACCTGTAGGTTTTGCTCCTCAATGACACTGACCAAATCCTCAGTAGTGATGCCCCGTGCTGCCATCCGGGCCGGGTCAAGCCACAGTCGCATGGCGTAGCGGCGTTCGCCAAAGGGTTCTATCTGGGCCACCCCCTCAATGCGCCGCAAGGCATCCAACACATACAAATCGGCATAGTTACTGATGAAGTTGTCATCATACAGCCCCTCCTCTTCGCTATAGATGGTCATCCCGACCACCACACTACTGGACTGCTTTCGCACGGTTACCCCAGTACGCTGCAACTCTTGCGGTAGCTGTGGCGTCACAATCGATACTCGATTCAGCACATCCACCGCCGCGATATCGAGGTTGTACCCCTGGCGAAAGGTAACCGTGATAGAACTAGTGCCGTCGTCGCTACTAATAGAGTTCATGTAGCGCATGCCATTGACACCGTTAATCTCCCGTTCCAAAACAGTGGTCACCGTTTCTTCCACAACTTCGGAGCTGGCCCCAATGTAGTTGGCACTGACAACCACCTGCACTGGGCTGATGTCGGGATACTGTTCTACGGGCAGGGTCGGAATGACAATCGCCCCCACCATAAAAATGATGATGGATAGCACCATTGTTAGAACCGGTCGGCGAATAAAGGTTTCGACAAACATATGAACAAAGAGTCCTCAAAACGCACACATCATCAGTCGATTGAGAAAATAGTTCGTCATCCGAGAGCCATAGGGTGAATTCCACCAACGGGAGGGATGGCAACCTTTAGGGGCAGTGAGAGAAAAATCTAGTTCATCGCATTTGCGCCAGCGATTGCCCTCCGGATTTTGTTCACTCACGCCATCGCGCCACCCCAAAGTCGCGCCCCACCGCTCGATCAGCTTGGTATTTTCGCCAATGGTGGTATCCAGCGTGCCGCCAATCTGCTGATAGATTTGCACCTGAGGGCTGAAGCCAAAGTGGCCATTACTGTAGGTTGTCCAGAGGCGATCGATGACGGCCAACTCACCACAAGATAAACTGCGCAGTTTTAGGGGACTTAAATCTTCCAAGTCAGAAACGCCAGCGATATCGGTAATCATTTTGATCGTTTCTTTATCGGCGGCAAACCATTCCTGGTTGGTGAGTTGCTGGTGCAGCGTTTCATAGCGATAAAGATCACCCACTACTATCAGGCGACGTTCCAACTGTTGCATTTGCTGGGGCAACGCCGATAGCTTGCCGACTTCTTCTCGGAGAACCGCAAGTTCGCTCATTATTTGCTGAATGGCGACCAGTTCGGAACTCGAAGACATGGCAGAAACAGGAGTCGTTTCAGGGGATGGAGAAGCAGAAGGCGTCATGAAGAATAGCTCGTTAGAGAATTAAGTGAATCAGGTAAAAGAACTTTAAATTTCGAGTTTTGAATTTTGATTTTTTTAGCAGGCCAAGAACTACGAAAGCGTCGCAGAGAACTAAGAACAAAACCTCTTCTATTCACTGCCCCCATCGCCCTCATCGGAGATAACCGAAGCCCCATCAGACAGTCGTAAAATCCCGGCAGTAATAATGGTTTCGCCAGGATCTAGGCCACTAATAATCTGATATCGGTTGTTTTCGATCTCACCCAACTGTACCGGGCGCTGTAGAGCAACAAATTCGTCCCCGTTTTCTTCAGACGGTGCCATAACAAAAACAAAACTTTGGCCCCCAATGCGGGCAATGGATGTGGTCGGTACGAGAACACCAGGATTTTCTGACCAAATCACGTTGGCGCGGACAAACTGCTCGTCCCGTAGAAGACCATTCAGATTGGGAAAGCTGGCCTTCGCCAGCAGGGATTGAGCACTATCATCAACACGCTCAGAGACAAAGCTGATGCTGCCGATTACCAGCGGCTGACCACCAGACTGTATGCGCAGTTCTACTGGCAGACCGGTCAGGAGTTCGCGACTGTACTCTACTGGAATCGATAGGCGCAGTTCCATGGCCTGATTATTTGTCAGAGTCGTCACAGGCTCACCAGTGCTGACAAAGTCACCGACTTTGAGGGGCAAGTCACCGACCACGCCATCAATCGGGGCAACTATTTGATAGTCAGACAAATCTTCGTTCGCCACTTGAGCATTTGAAGTGGCTCGTTGCAGCACAGCTGTCGTTTCCTCAAGGTTGGCACGGGCGGCTTGAATGCGTCGTTCAGCAGCAGTTTGCACGGCGATCGCGGCATCTCGATTGCGAGCTACCTGATCGAGAGATTGCTGAGCCAGGGCTCCAGCGGTGACGAGTGCCTGGGTGCGCTCATATTCCGTATCTTGTAGAGTGCGATCGGCAATGGCGCTGTCGCGTTGGGCTTCTGCTTCCAAGATTTCTGCTTGGGCAGTATTACGAGCGGCGCGGGCGACTTCAATATCAGCCATCGCCCCACTGACTACCGCTTTAGGACGATCGGGGCTAAGCTGTAAAATCGGTGTCCCCGCCGTGACGCGGTCGCCCGCCGACACCAAGACCTGAGTAATTTTCCCTGAGACTTCTGGACGCAGGGTTACTCGTTCTTGCGCCTCTAGCGCTCCGATAAATTCAGATGCTGTTCTCACTGTTGCAGGCTGTACTGTCTGAGTCTCGACAGCGGTAGCTTGAGCCGCTATCGCTGTCGGGGGTTTACTTTGCTGAAACCGACTCCAGATGAGCCATCCACCCGTGAGACTAAGCACCCCCGCTAGCAGCCACAGCCACTTTCGCTGGTGTATTGGCTCTTGACTAAAAGCAGGGCTCTCTGTTGGGGGTATCGCAGTATTTGATTCCATAGTTCGGTTGGTTTAAACAACAGCAGACAATGGTTTACTCGGTCATCGACGCAGCAGGCGCTTTCAACATATACCCCACTCCCCTCACGGTTTGAATTAGGTCTTTGGCATCGCCCAGCTTTTGACGCAGCGATCTCACATACACCTGCACAATATTGTTCTCATCCATCAAGAGAGAACCAGACCAGACTTCATTTACAATTTGTTCATGGGTCATCACCTGTCGGAGATAGCTCATCAGATACTTCAGTAAGTCAAACTCTTTGTTAGTCAGCTCAATGGCGCGATCTCCAACATAGACTTCGCGAGATTGCGTATCCAATTGCAAATCCTGCGTTACCAACAGTTCATCCTTTTGAGCCCAACTCACTCGCCACATCTTTGCCCTGACCCGCGCCAGAAATTCTTCCATCGCAAACGGAATCAGCAAATAGTCGTTAGCACAAACATTAAGACTCTCAACACGAGTTTCGTGATCGTGATGCCCCAGCAGCATAATCGGAATCGCATTGAAGAAAGCAAACAATCTACGGCAGGGCGCTAAGCCAACGTTATCAGCATCTGGCAACATCATGATGAGTAAATCAGGATAAAACTGCTGTACCTGAATAGGTTCTGGAATAGTCTCTCTCATCTGGCTCACTCGATAGCCTTGCTTACATAAGACCTTTTCTAAAGAAGCAGCCAGTGTCGCCTGAAGATTAATTAAAAGGATATGAGATTGCATATGACTCACTATTTTGAACGAGACCACTCTACTTTGGGAAGACTTTTGCGAATGTGATCGCTAACAAAAACAAACAATTTTCAATTACTGACTGGCGCACTTAATGGCAGTCCATAAACCTTGCGGGCTGTTATCACCGTCATATCGATGGCCGTTGATAAAGAAGGTGGGCGTACCATTCACGTCACTTTGAATACCGCTGGCAATATCTTTTTGAATGTGTGAAAGATGGGTGTGTTCAGCGACCTCCTGCTCAAAGCGATGAACATCTAACTTCAATCGATGGGCAAACGCAAATAGGGCTCCATTCCCCTGCTCTAAAGGATGCTCAAACAGATAGTCATGCATGGCCCAAAACTGGCCTTGGGCACCGGCAGCCTCGGCGACTTCGGCAGCATACTGAGCAAAAGGATGTAAGGGGACAACGGGAAAATGGCGGAACACAAAGCGTAGAGAAGTATACAACTTCGGATCAATGACCGCTAAGCGATCGCGAAAGATCTGAATTGCACCATGGGCCTGCTGACAACGAGGGCATTGATAGTCGCCATATTTCACCACCGTCATGACAGCAATTTGACTGCCTCGAATATGGTCTCGATCGCTGACGGGAGTTACTAGCAGCATCTGATTGATCTCCTCTCAACCTTATCGGAACCTAGCATTGCCCTACGAACTACTCGATAAGCCACAGTATATTGAAACTAAACCTGTGTCTCTATTAGTCAGAGCGTGGGTTTTTAACTAGGCCAAATGACCAATCTCAATACTGAACCTTTGGCTAGTTTCACCCATGGAGCTTTGACTAGATTGCACAACTGTCCTGTGCAAAATTGGTGGCGATGCCAAAGATCACTTGTACCTGCTCTAGGGTGGACATCACCTGTGCGGATCAGTGACCTTGAGATTGTCTCTCAGGCCGTCTCAGGATCGTGACCACCCAGTGACTGCAACTGTTTTTCAGGAGGTATATCCAAAAAATAGAGCCAATTTCCACCGAATTCCGTCGTTGAAGTCTCCTAGTTAGGACATGACGTTAGCTACAGAGACCCTGTTTGATAGCTAGGGTCGCAGCCTGTGTTCGATCGCGCACTTCTAGCTTGGTCAGAATGTTATTGACGTGAGCACGTACAGTACCTTCAGACACGATCAGACTCTGGCTAATCTCACGATTGCTTTGCCCCTGTACAATCAGATTCAAAACTTCAAGTTCACGCTTCGTCAAAGAAGGGCGAGTCAGGCGCTTCGCTAGCTTATTGGCAATATATGTCGGAATACACTGCTCTCCTCTGGCAACCTGCAAAATGCCCTCAATGATTTCCTCGGGTGGGGTATCTTTGAGCCAATAGGCCATGGCCCCTAGCTGTAACCCCCGATAGATATCTTCGTCCGTGTCATAGATTGTGAGCACAATAATTCGCGCTTTGGGAAACTCTGACCGAATCATGGCGACTGCTTCAATGCCCCTAATCTCTGGCATCTGGAGGTCAATCAAAGCCACATCGGGCTGATGCTGGCGATAGAGTGAGACTGCCTCGCGACCATTGCTGGCCTGAGCCACGACGGCAATCTGAGGATGACGACCGATAATTGCGGCGAGGCCATGCAGCACGACAGGATGGTCGTCGGCAATTAAAACACGGATCACAGCATCAGTCATAGAAGGCTCCGGCGGTGGCAATTGGGAGAGTGATCTGTACTATCGTACCTTGACCCAGCTGGCTGCTGAGATCCAGATGGGCCGCGATTTGCTGGGCTCGTTCTTGCATGGTAATGAGACCATAGCCAAAGTTGGGGAGAGTCGTATCAAAACCCTGACCATTGTCTTGAATCTGGAGCTGCACCTGGCGTGGCTCATAGGTAAAGTCAACGACCAGTTCAGTTGCCTGGGCATGGCGCAAACTATTGGTAATGGCTTCTTGGCTGATGCGGAGTAGATGCTCTTCCACATCAGGGGGCAAGCGATAGGGATTACCGTGCAGGTGATAAGTAGTCTGTAAGGGACTATTGCGAGTGAGCTGCTCCAACAAGCTATTGAGAGCTTGATCAAGCGTCGCCTGTTCTAGCAATTGTGGGCGCAGAGCCTGTACTGAACGCCGCGCTTCGCTCAGGGCCTGTCTTGCAAGCTGACGCGCTTGCGTGAAGTGGGTCTGTTTGTCGTGCAGATCAGTTGTGTACATGCTGTCAGCCGCTTGCAAATGTAAGACAATACCGCCGAGGGACTGGGCTAAGGTGTCATGAATGTCGCGGGCCAGTCGGTTGCGCTCGCCCAGAATTGCCGCCTGCTGTGCTTCATCGGCGAGACGAGTAAGTTGGATAGCCAGGGTCGCCTGGTGAGAGAGGGACTGGGCAATTTCTAACTCTTCAGATGTAAATTCGCTACGATTGGCAGAGAACATACAGATTAATCCCAGTGGCGTCTCGCCGGAACTGAGCAGAATGTTAATGCCCGAACGTAAATTTTCTTGTTCAGCCCAGTCAAACTGCCAGTCTGCGGTGCCTGGAAACATGTACTCATAGGCATTTTCGTGGTTAATCACCAGAGGGAACTTATTTTGGAGCAGAAACGCCCACGCGGTACTGCCAGCGACTGAGATGGGCTCAGCTAGCGGCCCGAACCGATGTAGATCTTGTTGAACATATATGCTTCCCCGTTCCACCCAATGGTGTAGATTTAGGGTCTGTTGGACTAGGTCAAAACGATACAGCGTTGCTACTTTGCCGTCAAACTGTTGAGAGATTTCGGTGAGAACATAACCCAAAAAGGCGTCTAGGTCAGGATTAGCCGCCAGTCTATCTAGGCTGTTTTTGAGCGCTTGATTGGTTTTTGCAAGTTCGGCAACGCGATCTTGCTGGCCCTGCAAAATAGCTTTTTGGGTGCGATCTCGCTCAATGGCGCTGCCGATACAGGCTGCAACAGTTTTCAAAACGGCTAGCTCCGCCGGATCACGGTGTTTCGCCTCACGGCAATCGTCGATGCCCAGATTGCCCCAATAGTGTCCTTCCAAAAAGATTGGCACAGTATAATACGCTTTCACACCGATCTCAGCCTGGCCAGAGCGGAACGGTTCAGGTAGTTCTTCTAATGAAAAGCTGGCGCTTCGGCCGCTACTAAAGAGTGTTAGCCATTCTTCAATCCCGGTATGGTCTCCCTGTTGGTAGATTGGATGTGAGCACTGAGAAACGGTAAAAGTAGACGTCCACTCGTTCAGAATTTGCCAGCCGACTTGAGATAAATTTGAACTTTGATTAAATGGCTCAATTTCAATAATGTTAACGCGATCGGTATCCAAGCTTTGACCAATGATTTGCAGGGCTGTGTCTACGGCATTGTCTAGGTTATTTGTACTCAGCAGCGCATTGGCCGCTTCAGCCGTGGCTTCTAGGATGCAATCGCGCGCTTGCAACTGCTCCAATGCCTGCCGTAGTTCAGCATTGAACCGTTCTAGCTCTTGGGCTCTTTCTTGCTCTGCTTGAAGAAGTGATTGCTGGGCTTGCCGTAGCTCTGTGATATCTATCTGAGTGCCCCAGTTACCGTAGACGTAGCCGTCACGTATATCTGGCACAATGTTATTAAGGAAATAATGAAGATTGCCTGTAGAGTCGATCTCTTCACTTTCGTAATTACGAATACGCCAATCGTTTTCAACCAAGGCTCTCATAAAGGCTAGTTTTTTTTCAGAGCCTTCAACATGGATGTCGGTTAGCCTAAGTCGCTGGAGAGATTCTATGCTGTCTAGTCCGTACATTTCCAGATAGGTAGTGTTGGCTTCTACTACATAGAAATGCTGGTACTGCCAGGCTACCTGTTCATCAACCGATAGGGAAAGGGGAACAGGCTTCTCAAACTCAGCTCGATAGATGCCCTCGCTACTCAGTTCAAACAGGGTGCGATAACGTTTCTCTGATTTTCGTAGTGCTTCGTCCTGCTGCTGTCGCTCAATTGCAGCAGCAATACTCTCTGCTGCAACCTGTAAGATGGCAATTTCCGCTTCGTCAAATAGGCTAGCATCCTGACAGTTATCAAAGCCAATATGCCCCCAGCAGTCTTCTGACAACATAATCGGCACAATCAGCATCGCAACGTTGTGGTGCGCCTCAAAAAACTCCCTCCAAGCCAATTCTTCCAACTCGGCCACCACAAAATTGACCGATTCCCCTCTCAATAGCGGTTGATGAAAGCTAGCGGGTATATCAATCTCAACACCTGGCGAAAACTCTGGTGATCCCTTCAACACACTGAGTATGCCTTCTCCATGCCATTCATTGAGCAATCGCACCCGAGACAGATGATCTGTGTTGCCCAACACTTCCTGCGTAATCGCACAGCGATCGCTCCCTACCGCTTCCCCTAGCAGACGGACAACGTCTGGCAAAACGGTGGTGTAGTCCTGAGATCGCAATAGCAAATTCGCTACTTGTGCCACGGTAGACAGCAGCTTAGCCCGTTCCTCAGCGGCATGATCTCGAGCTTCTGATTGACGGCCCCGTTCATAGCGCTGTCGTAGCTCCGTAAGTTCAGCGTCAAGTTGCTGGCATTGCGTCGTTAAGCGCTCATTTTCCCGTTGGAGATCAGCAATTGATGGGGGCATAATGGGCCTTGTAGATATCCAAAACCAGCTTAACTGACCATGTTTTGCATTCGCAGATCGGCCATTAGCGCTTTCATAAATGTGATGAATACCTGAACCTTGACAGACAGATAGCGCTTTTGTGGGTACACCACGGTAATCGGCTTCCCTTCAGCTTTGTACTCTGCCAGTAGCGGTTCCAGTAGTCCTGCAAGGCTTTGCCCACAATGTAGTCATGCGCCTGAATAATGCCTGCGCATGCGATCGCACTTTCTAACATCGCCCCGATACTATCAAACGCGAGGTTCCCGGTCACGGCATGCTCAAAAGGCTGACCGGATTGCTCGAACAACCACTCGAATCGCCGCCCCGACTGGGGATAGACAAAGTTAATACAGTTATGACTAGCCAGATCTGCCGGGGTTTCTGGGCGACCCTGCTGGGCCAAATAGTCCGGGGCGGCGCAGACTGTAAACGGCACCTTGGCCAGAGGATAGGCAATCAAGCGACTGTCAGGACTGCTCCCCACCCGCACGGATACATCAATGCCCTCTTCGTTGAGATCGATCATGAGATCGCTGAGAGACACTTTCACCTGTAGTTCGGGATACTGCATCACCCACTTCGCCAAGGCCGGAGCAATATGAATGCGTCCCAGGGCCGCTGACAAATCAACTCTGAGCACACCTCTGGGTACCGATCGAGTCTGAGATAAGGTTACCTCCAACTCTTCCAACTCCTCTAGAATTTGCAGCCCTCGTTCAAAATAGACCGCTCCATCCGGCGTTAGCGATAGACTCCGCGTTGTCCGCTGCAACAGGCACACGCCTAACCGTTCCTCCAGTCGCTGCACTGCTCGGCTTACCCTCGATGGCGACATGCCCAGCTGTCGAGCTGCCTCCGAAAAACTCAGCACCTGAGCGACTCGTACAAATAAAGTCAGGTCATTAAAGCGATCCATTGCAGCGGGGAAGGGGGACGAACGACTAACATTCAATTCATTAATGCAGATGGATTAAATTTAGGAGATGCAGCAAAACAGCGGGGATTAAACAAAGCTAAATCTCAGATTCAAAACTTAGTTGTAAACTGGTAATGCCAGCCGTCCAACACTGCAAAACAAAGAGCGGGCTAGAGTCACTGGTGAGATTGTTAAAGTTATCAGCCATATAACTGCTTTTACCGTTACGCGGCACACCTTAAAGGAGTATGTGAATGAAACGGGTTCTTCTTAGTAACCAGGAAACTGAAGGCGGTGCTACCGCAATTAGGTTTCTAGTTGAATCCCTATCACTTAAAGACATCTCAGCAGCATTTATAGCATCTCAGCCAGATATGGAGCGATACTTCTTCAACAAGGCGCGAGATGTCTACCAATCCATAGGGGTCAATCTTGATACTTACATTGATTTTGAAGATGGGTTTGATGAAACTCTAATGGATAGGGTATTCAGCAAACCGATTGTTCATCTATCCGGTGGCAACACCTATCGTTTTCTTCATTCACTGAAATCTCGCAGTTTAGGTAAAAAAATGATCGAGTTTGCTCAATCGGATGGTGTCTTTATTGGGGTGAGTGCGGGGGCAATGCTGCTTACACCAACGATAGAGTCCGCCACCCTTTGTGGTGATGTGAACCACATTGGACTTGGTGATTTCTCATCGCTTGGCTTAGTTAGCTTTATGTTTGCACCCCATGCAACAAAGCAGCAGGCAGAACTCCAGAGAGCACACAAGCTTGTGGCACAGCGGGGTCATGACATCTACTTGTGTAATGACGAGGAGGGTATAATCGTTCTTAACAATCAGGTTTATCTATTTGGCGAACCTATCTTGCTTCGAGCTAACAGTAACGCATAACATCCTGGTGTTTTTACTACACGGGGTGCTGCAGTTAGCTAGGCGAAGCTCCTCACGGAGCCCCGCCCACCTTCAGCACCCCATTTAGTGCTGTTTACCCAGGCTTTGCAAAATTTGCCAGTATCATCTGCTATCCCTGTTGTTTCCGGTATTCGCATCATGGCAACAACGGTTTTGGCTAATGTCTTTTTTTGTGAAACCCTGACCAGCATTCAAATTGTTGCATCTGGTGTCATCACAGACAGTCAGGTTTGTACAGCGGTTGCAGTCAATCGGGATAGCCCTCGGGGGAGCAGCTGGTTCTCGATTAGGCAATTGCCTTGGCTATGCTAGCTGCGGCAGTACGCTGTTGAACCAACTCGGTAAGCTCAAGCTACCGGAGTTTCAGACGCCCAAAGTGCTGGGTGTCGATGACGTTGCTGTCCGCAAAGGCCATAATTACGGCACGATTCTGGTTGATTTAGAAACACATCAGCCAATTGCTCTCCTTGCAGACCGTAAAGCAGAGACGTTAGTCGCCTGGCTAGAAGCGCATCCGGGCGTAGACGTGCTATCGCGTGACCGCTCCAAAACCTACAAACGTGCGATGACCGAAGGTGCCCCTGATGCCATCCAAGTCGCGGATCGCTTTCACTTGGTCAAGAACTTAAGTGAAACCTTAGAGAAAGCGTTTGGCAGCTACCGAAGTGAGCTAAACGCAGCTGAACAATCACAACATCAAGCCACTGTTGTCGAGGCCCCTGAAAAAACCGTCCTAGCTATCACCAAGCCAACCGCCACAGAAAAGTCGCAGCAACGAATACGGCAGAACCAACAACGAAAGATAGAACAACAGAAGACTATTAAAGCCTTGCGAGCGCAGGGATGGACTCAAACTGCTACTGCGCAGAAGGTTGGCGTCAGTCTCAAGACGGTTGAACGCTACAGCGGTTACCAGATTTTCCAGAACTACCCGCTCGTCGTCCCACGTTTGGACGGAGTGTACTCGACCCGTATAAGCAACAGCTTTTAGAGTGGTGGAATGCAGGCATCAGAGAGCCTAGCGTCTTGATAACATTACTCAAGCCCTGTGGGTTTGAAGGTTCACTTCGTACCCTGCAGCGCTATATCAGTGGATTGCGAGAAGCTCAAGGATTACCGCCCGTCAGGATTAAAGTCAATCAAGCGCTACCAAAAGTGGTTGATCCGCAGACACCACCCTTCACCCCACGTCAAGCCGCCTACTTAGTTGTGCTCAGACCAGAGAACCGGCAGGCAGAAGAGACTGAACTACTAGAAAAGTTAGTCAAGCAGCATGAAGACTTAGCACTGTTAGTTGAACTAGCTGATGAGTTCTTACAACTGCTGAGAAAACGGCAGGCAGCTTAAAGGGTGACAGCGTAGCTATAAAACATGTTCCATAAGGGACAGAGCGAGAAAACCACGTTGAAAATAGAGTCGTTTATTAGGTTTGAGAGCGATCAACTTCAAGGCCCAATCAACCCATATATCCATGGCAACTATCCACCGTTGCCCATACAAACCCAAGCTAAAATCACTGTGATAGGGAGCCTTGTTTGAGTGCTTTTTGATACATCCAGCGTACTCGTCTATCCGTAATGCTTGCATGCGTTGTCCGTGCATCGTAGCCAAGCTATAGGCGAGCACAATGACCACCACCAAGGCTAAAAAGCGACGGTCGTTCACCTTGGTATCCTCCAGATGATAGCCCCCGGTTTTGCAATCTTTGAAAAATTGTTCTATTCCCCAGCGACAACGGTAAATTTTTAAGGTTTGCTTGAGGGTGGGGAGATTTGTCAGGATATACCAGGGGTCTTTCGGACCCTGCTTGCGGTACTTACGTTTCCAATAAACAGCCAGATTAAAGGGACCTAATCCGTCTCCTTTGTTCCCTCTAATGCCGACATAAAATTGAGACATGCCTGGCTTGAATCCTTGGTCTTTGAGGACTTCGTACTCGTCACCAGGGTGTTGTTGGAAATGGAAGTCTTTTTTCTGACGTAAGGCAAAGTATACTCCCTGTTGGTCCAGCCATTCGGCCAATTTAGGACTATGAAATTCTCGGTCTCCTATCACCAACGTTGGGTAGTTTTTCAATACTTTCAGAGCAATTTTTAAGACTCGTTTTTGGGTCCTCAGATCACTGTTGCCTACATGGTCTAATAGCTCCCAATAGAGCGGTAATGCATGGGTACCCCATACCAGGGTCACCATAAACAGATTACGCCCTTTCCATTGCATTCGGTCTATCGCTATCAACCAATACCCATACTTCTGATGAGCTTTTTTTTAACCGACGACGCTGATCTCGATTGAGACAATGACCGGTTTGAGCTTGGCGAATCCAATATTTGATTAGCGGAAACCACAACACGGTAAGACTCAGACGAGGGAGGACTAAAAACCGCTGTAGGTTCCGTTTACGACTCGCATATTTGATCGGGTGAGGAAATAGACTGGCTAAGGTAGCGAGCGTGACTTGACGATGCGCTTGTATCAAAAGTAACACCAGCTCTAGCGTTAGATACTGCGGCTCGCTCAGATGCTTACGGCAGATGGTTGGGTATACTGAAGGCAACATTTTATTTTTTGTGGGGGATTCATAGTCCCCTATTTTTTTGCCTTCCTATTTTCTCAAATCATTGCCAAATATAGGCTGTAAGTTCCTTGTCACCCTGTAAGGGGGTAGATAGAATCACAGGCAAACTCCGTGGTGTCCCGGCTGGTACCAATTTGGACGTACCCTTTGTTTTGCTTGAGGTCATACAACCCATGGGGGACGGCTACTCCTTCTGCCAAGGATTGCCAGTCATGGTCGTAGACAGCGATGACCTCGGTGTTGTAGCTGTAACCCTCCCGATAAAACGGACCTATCCATTCCTTTTTTTGGTATCCATGCTAAGGATGGGGTTGCCGGTCGTTTCGTACTCCTCTCGTAGCCGTTTAATGTTCTCAAATTACTCGTTACGTTGGGGGTGATTCCTCGTTGATAGGGTCTTGCGCATCCGACGGCGACGATAGTTGTGTTTTTCGAGGAGTTGATCAACCACGGTCACACTGATACTGATGCCTTCTGCTGCCAGCAATTCGGCAATTTTAGGTCGACTCAGATTCGTCCACTTAATCTGCTCATCCATCGGCGAACCCGCCGTATGCGGTGCAATCACTCGTAAAAAGACGTCATCCAAGTTTTCGAACACCTCGAATGACGATTTTCGCCCACCCCTCGCACGACGGATACCAGGTTCATGGAGAACTGATTCATCTGTCAATTCCGACATTCCCAGCTTGATTGTCTTATCGTCACAGCCCAGGAGACAACTCATGTAACGGATCCCGCCATGGCCTAGTTTCAACGCTTCGATACCCGCATATCGTCGACGATCCTTTTCTGACAGCGAGTGATAATAGCGTTGCATCTGTATTTCTATTTCCTCGGGATACGGGGCTACCATAACGATAATGAGACAGCTGTCTTGCCATCTTATCTACTTTTAGTAAACCTGGAAGTTATAGAGTCCTTATTCCTATAGCGACTCAGGTTCGTGAAGGTCACCTTCCCACACATCAGATGAATCGTCGTAAACAGGGTGATTAAAAATTGTCGACGAGGTTTGCTAAACGGCCTACTTTGCGCAGTAGAGCTTGTACTATAGTGTCCATCAGCTGTCCGCTTGACGTGTTTGTTTGGTAATGACACCCTACACGGCGGGCAGCTTCTCTGTCCAAAATCTCCTTATTGTGTCCGGGCTATTGACATACAAACTCTTGTTGTAATTGGATATAGGTGATATCGCCCATCCTAATCCCGATAGTTCAGTCTACAGTGTAGACACCATCAGACATTGTGTAGTCAATGCCATCCTTGTGTCTCCCTTCGTATTAACAACAACATCTATCTTAAGAATGGCAGCTATCGTTGGTGCTCCTACTGTGTCTGAAGCCAATTTTCAGCCTGCGATCTCTACACATCAGATACAAGTTGCTCAGATTCCATCAGTTTCGCTACCGCTTCCTGCGGATAAACCTGCGCCTTTACCAGCAATTCCACCAGGTGTAGAACATCTTCAAAATCCAGAAGATTTGTTACGTTCTATACCTGAGTCTTCCCTCTCAGACGAAATAAGGTTTTCTCCAACCACAACTGAGGAGGTTGTTCTTGTTAGGCATTTTAATATTCTGGGAAGTACCGTATTCGATCAGGCAGAACTCTCAGCTTTTCTGGATAAATTTCGTGATCGCCCCCTAACTTTTAACGAATTATTAGAGGTATGCGATGTCATCACTCAACTTTATGTCGACCAAGGTTATATCTCATCAGGCGCATTTATTCCTGCTGACCAAGTTGTTGAAGAGGGTATAGTCACAATTCAAGTTTTAGAAGGCAGACTGGCTGAGATTAAGGTAGAAGGTGCTGCACGGCTTAAGCCAAATTATATCAAGAGTCGTATTGGTCTTGCTACAGGTGCCCCTGTTAATATTTCAAACTTGCTCGAGACACTCCAGCTTCTGCAACTGAACCCTATCATTGAGACTATCTCTGCAGAGCTAGTGGCTACTCCAAAACCGGGTGAGAATATGCTGGTTGTTCAGATCAAAGAAGCTTCAACATTTTCAGTGAATGTTGAGCTGAACAATGCTGAAAGTCCCTTACTCGAAACTTTTCAGCAAAAAATTGAAGCTGTAGAAGAAAATCTCAGTGGTTATGGTGATTCTTTTGCAATTACCTATCAACATGCCGGCAATAGCAATGTTTTTGAAGCAGACTATCATTTGCCAATCAATCCTTATAATGGCAGTCTCGATTTAAGCTACACCTTTACCAGTAGTGAAATTTTAGAATCGCCGCTTTCCTTGATTTCCCCAGAGTCTGAAGCCCATATTTGGTCTGCTGGTATTAGTCAACCGATCTTAGAAACTCCAAAAGATAAAGTTACCCTTGGGTTTCATTTAGAGCAAAGAACTAGTCGAAGCTTTATTCAGCCCCCTGATCTCTTAAAAACTCCCTTCGGTTTCCCTGGTTCTGGAGCCACAGAAGATGGGCTTACCCGGTTAACAATTTTGAAATTTAGCCAAGAATGGCAGCATCGAACACCTAACCAATTAATCTTTGTAAAGTCCCAATTAAATTTTGGGACAGACTGGCTGGGAACAACTGATAATCCTGACCTAACTGAACCAAGCACCGAGTTTTTTTCCTGGCAGGCACAAGCACTCTGGCTCCAGAGATTTGCCCCAAACTGGTTCCTAATTGGCCGAGTTGCTGGACAAATTTCTGATCATGCCCTAGTCTCTTCAGAGTTATTTGGCCTAGGTGGTGCTAACAATGTTCGAGGTTACCGCAAAGATACAATCTTATCGGATAACGGAGTTCTTGCCTCTCTGGAACTCCAAACTCCTGTTATGCGTTGGCCAGAGCAAGATGTCACTATTTCCCTAGCCCCTTTTGTTGATTATGGTTTTGGCTGGAATCAAGATAATCAACCCTTGGATGCACAACATCTGGCCTCTATCGGTGCAGGATTAATCTTTCAGATTGACGACAAATTTACAGCCCGACTCGATTACGCTGTGCCCTTAGCGAATGACAATAATAGTGGAGATACCCTGCAAGAATCTGGCTTCCTGTTTGCTGTCAATGCTCATCTTTTCTAGAGATGAGAAGACAATTGGATTAAATCCATCAGCACTGATCACCATTAAAAAGAGTAATTTTATTACGACCAGCACGTTTAGCTCTGTATAGTGCTTTATCGGCCTGAGTCATGACTTTTGTTAATGAGCTGTTGCTGTCTGCAAAATACATCGCTACCCCACAGCTGATACTTACATATGAACTCACTTGAGATTGAGCATGGGGTATTTGACAGCTGTGTACTTTCTCACGCATACGTTCGGCAATCTCACATGCTTTTTCAGTTGATGTAACCTGGAGGATAACAGCAAACTCTTCCCCACCATAACGGGCCACAATATCTTGTGCTCGAACAGCCTGTTGAATAGCTTTGGCCACCTTCTGAAGACACTCATCCCCCATCGGGTGGCCGTAAAAGTCATTGAAGTTTTTGAAAAAATCTACATCACATAAAATGATGGCAATATCTTTCAACTTTCTCTGAGCATCGGCCATGTGTTGATTAAAAGCTCTTCGATTTAGTACATTGGTCAGGCCATCCACATAGGCATCCTTGATCAGTCTTAAATTGCTTGCGGTTAAGCCAATAATGGCCGATGTAATGAGTCCTAACAGGGCTGGCAGGCTAGGCACCCACCATCCGTTAAAAAACCATAGACCATTAACAATAAATACGCTAAAGCTTAGCCCCAAAATTGGAATCATCAAGGATAAGAACGCTCTTAGACCACTGTGCATTTGAGATCGCTGCATCATAATCAGGCCAGAGCCCAAACTGCACCATAGCAATACCCATCCCCACTCTGCTTCCGTAGGCCATGTTCGGATCAATGGACGTCCATCTAAAACTGCACTGACAATCTGGCTAGCGACGTGTGCATGAATGGCAATTCCAGGGCTTTGGGGGGTATCTGTTAAATGACTTGTGTTGTAGGGAGTGTATACAAAATCATTTAAGCTTGGGGCGATTGAACCAATCAGCACAATGCGATCTCGAATCAAATCCTCTGATACTTGGTTCTCTAGAACATCAATAATCGAGACAGTTTCAAACTGATTATCTGGTCCTCTAAAATTCAGAATGGTTTGAAATCCTCTGTTGTCAGCATGGGTATAGCCTCCATCATTTGGTTGTAGACGAGGAAATACAACGTTCTTTAAACGACTATTCTCACTTCCTGGTATAGGTTGTGGAACAATGCCTTCATGTTGCAGAAAATGTAGTGCGACAGCTGTACCTAAGTTCATCCGAACCTTGCCTTGCTGACGGATAGATAAGAGCGCTCGTCGCACCTTGCCATCATCATCCATAAGAATATCTGCCATAGCTACCTGATTCTGTTCCGCTAGGATCGGAGGAGGGGCAACAGGTGTTTCACCTGCTTTCTCAACTCCAAATAAATCAGGTGTATTTCTAAATACTGTTTCTAGCGCAGCTGTTCCAGGAGGAACAGAAAAATCACGATAGATATCTAAGCCGATAACTCGAGGAGCATGTTGGCTAATTTGACTTAATGCCTGGGCTAATCTCTGATCCGAAAGTGGCCATTGCTGTAGTTGAGACAGATCAGGTTCATCGATAGTAACAATTAAAATTCGAGGATCTGCCGATTCAGCCTCTGGACGCATACGAAAATAGCTATCAAAAACTAACCATTCCAAAACCTGGAAGCAGCCTGTCGAGTTTAGCAGTATCATACAAGCTGTAACAACCAAGGAAATAGTAATAGACACTACTCCAGGAGACAGAGATTTTTGATGGCTAGATTGCCATTGCTTCAATAAAAGTAGATCGCTAAACCTGATGGTCATCACGCTAAAGTCCAACTGTCATAGCTTTGTTAGTCTTGCTCAGTTTACCCAGGATTTTTCTTGACTTTTTTTGTATATGAAATAGTCTTAAGGAATACAGATTTAATGAGACTCTATATTTCTAACGTACAGGCGTTCCATGAAAAACCTCTTCAGGTATTTTGGATCTCTTCTAAAATAGAACTGTTGTAAAATCGATGGGTAAAGTAGCTCAAATCCTTGATTATCAAAAGATTTAAGTTGTGCACCAGGAAATTGCTCGAAATTCTTGCCTGACAATATGTTTAGCCCGATCAGCTTTTTATTTCACAACAAGCCTAATCCTTATTAGACCTTAACTCAGATTCTATGCAACTCTGAAAAACCACCTATATTAATGGGCACTAAAAGTTAACTCAAAGCTTTCTAAGCCTCCTATAGTGAGTAATGTTTCCCAAGCCACAACTGCATCTGAATTAGCAGGTTCACTACGTAGGATTTGATCTAACATCATCAATGTGTCATACCAGATGCCTAATTCTGCATAAATTCCTACCTTCTCAAATGTAGATGTTAGAGGGGCAGTTTGAACAGATTGGGGTAGCGATACTCGTTTAACATATCCTATCAAAATAGGATCATCAGGTTGCAAAGAATCTCCACATACAGGTACAACAGCAATACGATAAGTGCTTTCCAAGCTCAAATCAGAAGCCTCTTCAGGTACCTTTATGCTAATTAAACCAGTGCTTTCAGGCAATGTTTTATAACCCTGATAAATAGTTTCCCCTTGCTCATCTTGAATATTCACAAAAAGTTGCCTTGCTAAAGTTTGTTCAGCATAGAGAAAGAATTCAGGATGAGCAGAGACTGTTAATCCCATAAATGAACTTGGAACTAGCAGCGTAATATTAGAGGCTTTAGTCGCTGTTTCTTGTCGACGGCAACCAAATAAATTTCGAGATGCTCCGCCAGTAGTGTTGCTTGGGATACCATCATCTGGTGGATTAAATTGAAAGGTTGTAGCCTTGACCAATGAAGCCATAGTCTCTGCAAAGAGTGCTTCGACTGGTGTCAATAAAATAGCAGAAGAAATAAGAAAAATTGATGTAAGCCGAATCATCATGATTTTTTAAACTGCTCCCCTGGCGAATTATATGAAATAGGCAAAAGTTAAGATCTTGGCATTCTCTTTAAAGGCAAAGTTCTAATTTGCTAGCGAGGCTCTACAGATTGCACCGCTATTTTCTCAAAGTAGGACGAAAACAACTGCAAATATAATGTACGCATGTTGTGAGAATATTTGTTTGCTCTTACTTAGCAGTATAAACCTTGAAATCTAAAGTGATAATGGTTGAAATCTTCTCTACCAAGACTTATAAAAAAGTAGATAGTTACTTGATACACGCTTTATGGAATGCAAGAAGAGTAGTAAAAACTAAATTTGTTGTTTAATTAGGGTTTGCTGAAAAACTCAATAGAAATCTCAGGGATTATCCAGCAGCCAGGCAGGGTCAGTAGCCCCTTTCCCAGGGTCGAGCCTTTTCAGCCAGTCCTTGCTTAAGGTGTCTGTAAAGGGTCTCACATCTGCCTGAGAGCGGCGGAGTAAGCGGATCACCCCCATCAAAAACAAGCCAATAAAACGGCGTAGCCGTTTCTCCAAGTTCATCACCAAACAAGTGATGGCAATCAGGGTTTCAGCAGTTTGGGCGAGTTTGGCCATGACGTGTCCGAGTCCAAATCGTCGTTTCGCCTGACCAAACTTACCTTCGACAGTGACTCGAATACTCTCATCGTCTCGGGCTTGTTGTCGGAGGAAGGCGTGTTGAGCTTCACCGAGTGACGGTCGGCCCAAGGGCGGACCACTCAGACGGATGCCATGCTGTTTACACCACCTCAAGTTATCGCGTGTCCGATAAATCTGGTCGGCATGCACTGAGGCGGGATAGTGTCCGGTGCGGGCGCGAAAGCGTTCTATCTGGGGTATCAAGTCTTCGGATTCATTAAAGTTATCCCAACTGAGACGGTCGAGAAACACATAGCCCGCCACACAACTCATGGCGAATTTGGCTCCAAATTCAACGGGGGTTCCGGCTTTACCGCGCACAATGGTTCGTACATGGGGCTGTGAAATACTCACAATGCGGTCATTAATCCGTCGCTGCTTGTGTTGATACATGGGCTGTTGTTGGCGATAGACCTCATAAATCACCAACAGGGTCTTGTACTCTCGTGGATTCAGCGCTGCAAGCGTTGCGCCTGCTTTGATTAACCGGTCAATGTACCCTAGGTTTCGTCGCACATAGTTGAGTTGTTGTCGGAGGCCTTTACGAATCAACTTGCGTGACTTCTTGCGCCGTTTCACAATCCTGAGGTAGTCTCTGCGGGCGGTTTGTCGATACGTTCGAGGCTTCTTTGGAAGACAGCCTGCTACCTGTTGATACAACTCATCAATGAGCCGTTCACTGTGCTCTCTCGCTTGGTTGAGTAAATCGAGGTCAGTCGGATAGTGAATATCGGCAGGCGCACAACTCGCATCCACAATCAATTGACCTTGATTGCCACTCGATGGCGGGGCTGGTGGATCTGAGTCATCATCGCTCTCGGATGCACTGTCCTCAGATGAGGCGGAGGCGGGGGCCATGCCTGCTTCAACCACCGACTCATTGACCGCTGACACCAGGTCGACACGGATTCGTTTGCGAAAATGAACCAGCATCGACGCATCAAACGGGGGCGTGTCGCTGTACTCATGCAGTCCAAGAAAATATTGCAGATACGGGTTCTCTCGTATTTGGTCTATCGTCTCTCGGTCGCTGGTACCCAATTTCTCTTTGATAATCAATGCGCCCAGAGCCATCCGAAAGCCCTTCGCTGGCGCTCCCATATCCTCGCTAAACTGGCTAGCATAGGTTGATTCGAACTCATCCCATGGGATCATCTCGGCCAGTTTCACCCAGCGATTCTCCGACGATAATTTGCCCCCAAACGGTAGATAAAAATCTTCGAAAGATAACTGGCCAGGTGATGATTGTCGGTACATTTCCCTGAGTAGGTGCAAGGGTTTTAAGCATTTTAGCCACTTTTTCGTGCACTTAAGCACATCTCAATACAATGAAACCCTTGCAAACTATGAAAGCTGGACTTCAACAGCAAACCCTAATTAGTTCAAATTCCAGAAATCTATTCTCTCAGATGACTAAAAGGTCTCCCTAAACTAATAGAAACGGCCAACTCTATTAACGCCAGTTACCTACCAAAACAAACGGAGCCCAGTAAAATGGATGGCTATACTGGCTATTGTTGAGCGAACTAACTTGTGCCTGTCGCAGAGCCTCTGCCTTAGAGGTATTGCCTTGTTGAGCAAGCTGGTTGTAAAACTCTGAAATAATCAAAGCAGTTGACTTGTCATTGACTGACCATAGAGTTGCTAAGGTACTTCTTGCCCCTGAGCGCACTGCAAAACCTGCTAACCCCAAGGCAGCCCTATCGTCCCCCTCGGCAGTTTGACAAGCACTTAGCACCAATAGTTCAATAGGTTGTTGGATATGAGGTAAATGCTTCCTTATCAGACTTTGAAAGTCCTTAATCTTTAAAGGTTTTTCCCAACCAAGCAAAAATGTTTGATCCAAATCAGAACTAAACTGTCCATGGGTTGCCAGATGAAGTATGGGAAAATCGTTACGATTGACCTCTGCCTGCAGGTTGTCAGTTGTAAAATCTTCATTCAAAAATACTGTTGTAGGAAATTTTTCAGTAATCTCATCAATTTCTTGAGCTACACCTGGTAAGGCTGAAAATCCTTGGTGAGCTTTCGTAATGGCCCCGGCTAAGATATTAGGATGTTCTTCAGATAATCCTTGTGGAGGCATCAATTGCAACCCGGGGGTCAGAGCTATATTAAAATCTTCAACTAGATAGCGCTCTCCATCGTGAAGAGCAGCTATTGGAATACTTCTTAGGGAACCATCTAGAACAAACACCAAAGTTTCTATTTGCTGTTCATAGAGAGTTGTTTGTAAAGGCTCAATCAGCCACTGATAGAGGGTCTGAGCCACTCTCAATTGCTCAGTCTTAGAAAAGACTGGATTGAGCGCCTGTAAAAAATTGTTTACAGTCTGATTTAAGTATGCTTCTGTAATCGGTATGGAATTGTGTTGAAGGGTCTGACCAGGAATTGATGTGATCACTAATAAGCGATCTGGCAAAATCACAGGATAAATAACTGCTGCTGTAGAATCAATTTGATCAATTTGCTGAGTTTCAATGTCTAAGCAGGCAGATCGGAAAAAATTCTGGAGTTCTGCAAGTTGTAGATCCTCAATAGTTTGTCTAGCAAGCCGTAAATCAGACTCATCTGAATCTTCCGTCACTAGCAAATCAACTAACTCTCGATAAACTAGTTCAACAGTATCTCGAAAAGAAAACTGAACAACGCTATCTGTTGCCAATAAATCAGCACGGATCAGTTTGAGAGTGTCTACAGATTTCTTATATGCTGAAATTGCCTCAGTTCTTAAATGATTAGCTTGATTGCCATTGTTAGTTAACCTAAACTGAGCGTTGAGAATACGCCCCTTTTGCCATTGCCAACGGTAGTCGATATCTTTAGCATTTAATCTCTTTGATAGGGTTAGGGCTTCGTTCGTTAACTCAAGTGCATGACTGTACTGTTGAGCATATTCATATAGCGCCCCAAGTTGTCCTAATGCGTAGGATTCAGCTCTTTGGTCATCTATAGACTGAGCTTGCTTTACCGCAGTTGCCAGTAATTGAGCAATCTTACTCAGTGAGCGTGTGGGTACAGCTTCAAATAAACGATGCTTCTGCAAAAGAGTTTGCAAACTAATTGCTAGATTCACCTGGGCATAGATACCCATACGATTAGGCTCTAGCTCAAATACCAATTGATCAAGTCTTGACAGACGGTTCTCCACCAAATTCCAGTTTTCGGCTTTGATCAGCAGTGATAGCTCACTGCTGATAGCAACAGTCTCTGATAGAGGCGTAGAAGCAGTCTGAGCTGCCTTAGCATAAGCCTGTATAGCCATATCATATACTTCTGAACCTCGATAGGCATTGCCTAAGCTTAACCAGGCAGAACTAATGGTGTCCTGATCCCCAATTGCTTCTGCAAGCTGAATACTTTCCTTCAATACAACCTGTGCTTCCTGAAGATTCCCAGTAATTTGAAAGACATTTCCCAAACTTTTTAAGCCAACTACCTTCAAGGATGAGGCTGGCAGTGCAGCAACCTGTTCCTGAATCTCGACAAGTTGGAGGTAGGCTTGTCGATAAAGCCCCATAGACTGTAACGCCTGCACCTGATTAATGCGACTACCCAATTTACCTTGATGATCTTCAGACTGCTGATATAGCTCCTCAGCCTGCTTCCAAAGAATATGCGCTTCTTCTGGTTGCCCCATGGCTAGCAATAGCATCCCTTGGGTATTTAAGGTTTGAGCCCGTAACAGGATTCCTTCTCGCTGGCTAGTATCGATCTTGGCCAATAATTCAATGCTTTGCTGAATTGTAATCTCGGCTTGCTGCCAGTTCCCTAATTGTAGGTAAGTATTACACAGAGCATTAAGAATCGAGATTTGTTGTGATAGATTACCACTTTGTTCAAACTCGTTATAGGCAGATTCCCAAGCTATACGAGCTTGTTCATAGAGACCTGACTTGTAGGCTTCCTGAGCTTGAGGAAGACGAACATATTCTGTCTCTAGTGGTTGAGTTAGATTCGCTGGTGTGGAAGGCAAAGCATAGCCTGCTGTCGTAGAGAGGGCTGCCAATATAATCCCTCCAGCCACCCTCATTGTATAACATGATATTTGATGGGAAGAACTATGTTTCAATTTCATGCTTTATCCTCGTTGACAGGGCAATGTTTGTTGTCCAAAAGCTGAGGTTGGATAATTGATTTGAGTAGTTTGGGCTACTAACATCAGTTGACCTTGTTCATTTCGTACCAGCCCTTGGGCCCTATTTAGTTGGTTGGGTGCTTGTGTTTCGATCGGCCTAGCGTGCACTGATACAAACTCACTAGCTGTGTCAACATTACCGAGAGATCTAATATCAGCCCATAGGTCTTGCCCTGTTAAGATTTGAGTTGGATCGGTGGGTAACCCTCCCTGACCAGTCACCACCAGCTCATTTTCCGTCAGTTGTTCACAGGCAGTGATAATCTGTTGTGTGTCAGCAGGGCTTTCTGTGTGTTTCTGATTGTTGTTTGGCGGTAGATCTGGGCTGTTAATCTCAACGATACCATCAAATTCAGAACCTAGGGCAGATGTGGCTGTGATCAGGCTATCGGAAGACTGAAGCAACGCTTCAGTTGTGATGCTTACCCGTCCACCATTACTATTTTCGGAATTGGCCGTAATAGAGCTATCGCCTAGCATCGTCAACGTATCAAGAGTGGCTGTAATGTTTCCACCAGGAGCAGTGCCGCTGGCATTGGTCTTGATAGTGCTATCGCGAAGAGTTAGGGTTCGAGCATTGATGCCAATGTTAGCGTTGTTACCATCAACAGTATCTGCAGAGAAGGAACTACCATTATCTAACAGAATGTTTTCAGCCTTAATGGCTAGGTTACCTGCAGGGCCAGTACCTTCAGTAAGGCTAGAACCAGGAGTACTGGGTTTATTACTCACATTGATTGTTGCTCCATCCTGTAGGTTGAGATTCCCTGTTTCAACCATGACATTACCACCGCTACCAGGACCTAAAAGAGCACTGGCGAACAGTCCACTTTGCCCAAATGCATCGCCACCTCTGAGTTCTACCTGCTCCAAAGCTTGGATAATTAAATCTCCTGCTGGGTTTGGGCTCAGGGTTCCAGTCACAACTTGACCACCATCAGCTACGAGTAAGCGTTGAGTGTTGACCATTAACTCGCCTCCGTTCCCAGACCATGGCCGCTCTGATGCAGAGCGTAGAGAACTAGGCCCCCCGGCACCGGGTGTGCCAAAGCTACCAACTATCTCGACTTGGTCTGCCTTGACTATCAAATTGCCTGCATGACCAGCGCCAAAGGTACCTGCAGAAATTTGACCGCCATCAATAATAGATAATACATCCGCGTCAATCGTTAGGCTGCCTCCATTACCTGTTGCAGAGCCATCTGGCCCCCCATTTGGTCCAGGAGCAACGGTGGTAAATAAACCACTCGGACCAGCAGGACGTCCCCCATCAACTGCTATGGTTTCTGCTGTTACTGTTAAAGTTCCTGCACTACCATCGCCAAAAGTACTGGCTGCAATTTGAGCTCCTGCTGTCAGTGTCAGTTGGGCTACATTGAGATCAATGTGACTGCCATCGCCAGATGCACCTGAGCCTACACTGGCAAAGATACCGCTAGGCATCACCACAAAATCGGCAAACATTGGTGGGATAAAAACAGGAACAAAAGAAGATGCCCCCTCAAGAGTTAGGGATTCTGCATTGACTTGGACTAGTCCACCACTGCCACTGCCTAAGGTATTAGCCAAGATAGCTGAACCGCCCGTCAGTGATACCAGTTGACCTTGTAATTGCACATTGCCAGCACTAAAATTACTAACCTTAAGTGCAGCAGCATTTTCAAGGGTAATATCGCCAAAAGAATTGACGTTGTCATAATTCAGTTGAAACCCTGTAGATACCGGTTTGAGTCTAACTAATCCATCATCTACACCGCCGAGTTCGATCCGCCCCCCTGGAGCCACTAAATTTGCGCCATCTAGGATGACATTGTTGCCTACTAGGGCAAGGGTTTGTTGATTTACTTGGAGATCAGGCGCAGCCAAAAAATCAACAACGGATAAATCTGGATTGATAAAGAGTTGATTGCCATGGCCTTCGACCACAATATCTCCGGCATTTGCACCGACTTGCAAGCCAAGTGGAATATTAACGGTTAGTAGAGAGTTAGCAGCACTGTTATCTGTGAGGCTAAAATTACCATCTTCAAATTGGAGGCCACTGGCTGTGCTGGCAATAAAGGAACCCCCTATTTGTAAACTAGCGCTCTCTCCAAATATGACACCATTAGGATTAAACAAAAAGAGATTGGCCATGCTATTCGCAGATGTCTGCAAAAGGCCATCAATCAACGAGGCATTGTCGCCGGTGATACGGGTAATAATATTTTGTACCCCTGGGTCAATGAACGTAACCGTTGCATCTGTATCTACACCAAAGTGTTGAAAACTATGGAAAAGGTTGCGACCTGCCTGGGTGCCACCAGTGATAGCGCAGGTTCCTGAACAAGCGGTAGTGCCCCCTGCCAGAGTTGGGGTGCTACCGTCAATCTGAATAGTTTGTGCCTCTGCTGGTGATGCTATAAATAAAGCGAACCCCCACAGTATGGTCGCGACACAGGTCTTATGATTACCCCAGGGTGTCATGTCTAAGTAATGGTATTTTCTATAGTCGGTTACTTCGTAGAATTTACTTTGGAGTCTTATGTGGAAGCCTTATACTGATCAACATGCCCAGAACATATGGTTCATTACCATCAAGCTAGAGATTAGCTAGCTAGTAGTACGTTGTCTGACAGCTAAGTTTTGATAGGGGGGTTAGAAACAGCTTGAAAATTTGATAGAAAAGCTTCAGCAGCCTCTACTTGAAGGGGTTGAGAAAAGAAATAACCCTGCATATATCGAAACCCAATGGTATTTAGTTTATGGACATCGTCTTGGGTTTCAATGCCCTCTACTATGACGTTTAGGTCTAGCTTCTCTGCCAGGGCATGGATGATTTCACAAATATCCCAATTTTTGTTGGCAACAAAAGAGCGATCAATTTTCAGAGCATTGAGTGGTAGTGCTTTTAAGCGGGACAAAGCCGAATAGCCTGTGCCAAAATCATCTAAATGTAGCTGTACTCCTAAACGTTTGAGCTTTTGCAATACTGTCGTTGTTACTTCACTATTTTCAACCAGGGCGCTTTCGGTGATTTCAAACTTGAGACTGTTGGGATCAATCTGAATGGTGTTTAGCATTGTTTCCACATGGTTGGCCAAGGATAATTGGGACAACTGCATAGCAGATAAATTAACACTCATGGTCAGTGACTGTGAAGGATATGATAACGATTGCCATTGACTCAGTTGCTGACAAGCTTCGGTAATCAATTGTTGGCCCAACTGATGAATGAAACTACTTTCCTCGACTAGAGGCATAAATATCGTAGGGGAAATTGTTCCATAGGTGGGGTGTTGCCAGCGCGCGAGGGCTTCAAAGCCATAGACAGTATTGGCATTGTTGCAAACGATAGGCTGATAAACCAGGTAGATCTCTTTGTTGTTGATAGCTGATGGCAGATCTTGCTTCAAACGAAGTAGTCGCACCTGATCAAGAGATAACAACGCTGACAGAACGCTTGGCCTAGCTTCAAAGGCATTGGCCAGACGAGTTAACCGCTCTATATCTATCATGGCGGCTGCTAGTAGATGATTGACTTCTCCAGAGAGTTGCCCAAACTGACCTGAACTCAATCGTTGAACTACTCTCTGTAGGCTACTAAGGGGATATTGTAGTTCGTGTTGTACTAAGGCAGATAAATCACTAATATCGCTTTTAGATGAGAAAGGAAGTACGGATTTCATGGTTTGAATAGATACTGGTTAAAGTAATAAAGTTGCTTCTGTTGAGATCGCAACAGAAGGCTATTCAGACTCTGACACCCATCAAACAAAGGTAACACTGCTATTGAGGTCGAGAGAGGAGATGTTGTCAAGCCGAGCAATTAAGTCTTGGCTAGTTCCGTAATAAAGGAAAACATCGTTCCCTTGTGAAGACTGATGATAGTCGGCAGCTGCTCCATGAAGCTGCAGCATATCTATACCGACAGTAAAATCGGTTACGATAACATAGTCCAGTTCACTATCTTTGCTGTAGTAGGCTTGGTTGATATCCCCCAAGATGAACTGATCTGCACCACTTCCCCCAGTTAGGTGATCTTGTTCGTTGGAGCCAATGGCAACGCTATCTGTCCCATTTAGGATATCATTCCCCCCATCACCGTAAAGATGATCGTGCCCAGCACCGCCGATAAGAGTGTCATTACCTAACTCAGATATTGTCTTAATTTCAATAATGCCACGTCTTTTATTGGTTGAAGACGTATCATCCCATTGGTTGGCACTACCATAGTTTATCCAACCATAATCCTGATTACCGTCATAATTATTTGGTTCTCCCGGTGCCCAATTCGTATAGGTTATAGCTTCTCCACTTACCCACTCGAATTGGCCTTCTACAAGACGATCATTAATCCCAATCCAAAAACCTTCTGTAGTACCGAACGTGCTCTGCACCCAAGCTTCTTCCCTAAGATCATTGATGGTGACCAGGTTACCTCCTAAACTTTCAGCATAAGCTTGGGCATCGTCCCAAGTCATAACAGAATCTGTCAATAGATAAAGACTTCCATTATGAGTTTCACCATGGAAGTTCAACAATGTCTCATTATATAGAGCTTGAACAGCATTCTCGTTTAACACACCATCCAACACCCGGACATCGTGTAATTCACCATCGAAAGCTCCATCCTGTGTCCAATGGCTTTTGCCGATATAATTATGAGTGCGGACTTTGGATATTGGCACAACATTACTGACAGCTTCACCAGCTAAAGCTCCATTCTTATAAATCCGGATAGTTCCCAAGGCATCGATAGTCGCAGTTACATGAATCCAGGTGTCAGTTTGCCAGAAGTTTTCAATCTCAAGCACACCAACACTTTGATTGCCTTCATAAATATGCAACCCTAAAGTATTTGTCCCTTGTTTATTGGCCAACACAATGTTGTTGTTGGCTGGACCATCACCAAAGTCAAAAATACGAGACCAATAATTAAAACTGTCATAATTTACCCAGGCAGCGAAGGTCATTAACCCACCTGTTTCTAGAGATGATATTTCACCATAATCGTCATTACCATCAAAACTAAGCACACCTGTAGCGGCATTGACCTGAGCACCATTTTGAAGAGAAAAGGGAGCTATCGTAGCAAAATCACCATATAAGATATCATTTCCTTCATCTCCGTAGACGATATCATTCCCTTCACCGCCATAAGCTGTATCATTACCTGCCCCACCCTGCAGGACGTCATCATTACCGGAAGGAGCACCAGATGGTAGAATAGGAAGAGTATCTGAGACACCTGGAGTAGGTAGTTCTGCGGCTTTAATAAACTGAATATAATCAAGGTTTGCCCTATCTCCATTATCACCAATAGCAATAATTTCAATCAAGTCCAAGTTGCTGATTTGTAAACCTTGGACCACTGTGCGGGTCGTGAATGTGCTGATATTTGGCTCGTTGCTACCCAGGTTCTGATCCGCAAACCACCGATCTACCTCTTGGTTATCAACTTTAATGATGATTTCTGCTGCACCATCGTTTTCATCGTAGTAGCCTACGACAACATCGTAAGTTCCAGTTTCACCTGAAAATAGACTAGTAGAACTGATTTGCATCCCTGTAGCGGTTGTTTCAGTTCTGTAGACCGGTCTTGTTGTCCAGTATCCATCGTCGTCATCGTCGTCATCGTCGTCGTCATCAGATACATAGACGTTTTCATAGTCAGTTATGAGATTTGTCTTTGTGGCAGTTCTGATATAGCTACCACCTGAAGCAAAGCTTCGTTCAACGGTCTCTCTCAAGCCAGACAAATCCATGTCTTCGACTTCTAGCTGAATAGTGATCGCGTCTAGAGGTTGATTGTTAATTGTTTCTACATTAACGTTGCTTTCTTGAAGTCCTTCACTGTACAGCGACCGAACAGCTGCCTCATCCAGCGCCTCGTTTAACAAGTCAACATCCTTGAGTTGCCCATCAAAGTACCCATCATTGGACCAATGGCTTCTGCCAATATAATTGATACGCGTTTTGACACTCGGAATGATGCTACTAGTGGTTTCACCAGCTAGGGCTCCATCTCGATAAATTCGCATGCGCCCCGACTCATCTATAGTGGCGGTAATATGCATCCAAGTATTGGCTTGCCAGAAATCATTAATGGTGAGTCTGTGGCGTGCTCCATCGGCATGGACTTCAAAGACTAAATTATTGGTTGTTCTTTCATTGGCTAACAAAACATTGTTTTGAGCAGCACCATCACCAAAGTCAAAAATACGAGACCAGTGATTGAAATTGGTGTAATTTACCCACGCAGAGAAGGTCATAGCACCACCTGTTTCAGTACCTGTTAGTTCGCCATAGTCGTTGCTGCCATCAAAGTTGAGCAAGTCTATTGATGCATCAACGTATACTCCATTAAATAGAGATAGTTGTTTAGGTGCACTCGCACTAATATTTGGTGCGAGAGGTTCGTCCTCTGTAGTATTAGGTACTTGCTCTAACAACAAATAATCAATGATCGCTTGATCGGTTGCGAGAATAGACTGAACCTTAACATTATCTAGAAAAGCCCCTACACCATCGCTACTGCCAATGGCCTGGAATTCTAAAACTGTACTGCTATTACTTGCTGTGACATCGTAGGTATAGGTTTGCCAAGCGTTTTGACTGCCTCCTGAACGGCTAATAGTATCTAACAACCGCCCATCCCAATATACAGCGATGCCATTACTTGCACTCGCGATCCCAGGGCGAGGGCTATAGGAGAAAGAGAGTTGATACTCAGCTTGAGTAGTTGTGGCTAATGTTTGGGCGACGCCGCCATTTCCGTTACTGTCTAGCTCCAGCCATGCTCCGCCTTCGTCGGCATTACCGAACCAATTAGTAAGCTCCTGTACTTCAATCATAGACTGCCCTGTAGATGACCAACCCAGTAAGCTATTAACCAATCCCCAGCTATTCGTTGCTATTGAGTTATTTTCAAAGCTGCCATTGGTAACAAGACTGGCAACAGATGCCCCAAACCCTTCTTGCCCTTGAATTTGAATGACATCCCCCGTATTCAGAGTAATCCCTAACCCCAAAGTCTTCTCATGGGCAGCGTCGTCGTCCAGGTTAAATTCCCAGCTAGTTAAACTAACACCATTCAAAAACACCTCAGCCTGAGCATTGCCAGCACTACTGTCAAAGTAGTTAGCGTAGAGATTGTAAATACCTGATGACCCAGTGTGGGTATAAGTAGCAATACCTGTCAGCCCCATCAGGGTAGTGATAGCCATATCACCTGAAGCAGACTCACTGTCGAATTGTGTATAACCGCCAGTCAGCTCCAGATCTTCAGCTTCTATACGAAGATCTGCTGGCTGACCATCATTCCCTCCTAAGTATTGATAAAAGTTATCATTAGAAGGAATGTTTGTATCCACACCGATAGCGGACTTTGAGGTAATGATGTCAACGTAATCCAAACGAGCAAGATCCTTTTTACCATCCGCTTTCCCTTTGAGTTTGATGGTGTCTCCAGTTTCTAAGGAAATTCCGGTAATTGTGTAGGTGCCGGGTCCTGCATTCCCGTCTAACTGCCAAGTATATTCTTTTTGCGATTCTTTCCCTATAACAACTAAGGTGATTTCGGCAGAGCCTCTTGCTTGATCTTCATAGCCCACTATTAGATCATAAATACCGCTAGGACCATTAAATTTGGTTTTTGCAGTCCCTTTACCCTGGGTTTTGACAACTGTGCTGCCTGATGCTCCAAATTGATCATCCTTACTATAATTTCTTAGTTTCATATCTTCGACTTCAAGGCGTGTCCAGAAGTCCAAATCGACTAAAGGATTGACTGAGTCAAATACGGCATTACCCCTGGGTCGGTTGTTCGAAATAGTCTTAGTTCCAATCAGTGGGATGAAGTAATCATCGCCATAGAGAACATCATCATGATTACCTCCTTCCAACGTATCTTGTCCTTTACCACCAATGAGGAGATCTTCGCCACTATTGCCAGTCAGCTTATCGTCTCCAGCCCCCCCATTTAGGTCATCATGCCCCGTATCACCTTTAAGGACATCACGCCCGTTACCACCATCTAAAATGTCATCTCCTCGACCACCTGCAAGAATGTCATGACCATCTTCTCCATAGACATGATCATTATCATTCTCTCCTAATAAAAGATCGTCTCCCTTGCCACCTAAGAGAATATCCTGACCATTCCAACCATAAGCGATATCATTCCCTTCACCTCCCAAAATAATATCATCCCCATCTTCTCCATCAAGTAGGTCATTGCCACCAGTTCCACTAATCAAGTTTTGAATATAGTTGCCTGCGAGAATATCATCAGCATGCCCTCCAGTTATATTCGCTTGAAGCTCCTCTGTGTTGATTGTTGTAGCGACAGCAGCATCAATCATTTCACTATACTGCTCAATCTGTTGCCACCAAGTGCCCCAGCTCTGCTCTAATACTTCCGCTTCAAACTTCTGGAACCAGGTACCCCAACCCTGTTCTAAGATTTGGGTATCAAAGTTTTGAAACCAAGTACCCCAACTCTGATTGAGTATATGCTCATCAAACTCTTGCCACCAGGTACCCCAGTTTTGGTTTAAAGTTTGGCTTTCAAAGTTTTGATACCAAGTGCCCCAGCCCTGTTCTAGTACTTGTGCCTCAAAGTTTTGGAACCAAGTGCCCCAGCCCTGTTCTAGTACTTGTGCCTCAAAGTTTTGGAACCAGGTACCCCACATTTGCTCTAACAGCTGGGCTTCAAAATCTTGAAACCAAGTGCCCCAACCTTGCTCAAAGATGCGCGATTCAAGGTTTTGAAACCAACTGCCCCAGCCCTGTTCCAGGATTTGCCCTTGAAAGGCTTCAAACCAGGCCTCGTATCCTAAGATTTGCCAGTCTTGGGTATTAGTTAAGGCAATTTTAGCACCTTCACGATCGCCAAATTTAGTAATAGCAACTTGTTGTGATTGTGTATGAAGGGTCTGAAAATCCAAATTTTGCTGCAGCGCAGTGTAGTTTACGTCCCATCCCAGTACATCAAAGGCTTGCAGATCTAAATAGGAGATATCAGTGCGCTCTTGGTATCCTAGGGTCGGATCCATGATGCCCAAGGCATTTTGAAAGCGTTGCCAATGGCTAGCTTGGTATTCATTCCCTTCTTCAAATTCAGCTGCTGTAGTAATACCACCATCGATGGAGAAGTAGGCAGAACTACCAAAACTGAGGTCACTGACCTTACCATCAGGATTCTCAATTTTGGCACTAGTCTCACTGTATCGCATCAGATCGAGGGACGTAAAACCCTCAGTGCGAGTCTCGCCAGAGTGCAATTCAAAAGTTTCCACTAGGCCATCTAAACCACTGACGAAGCCAAGATTATGGCCAATCTCATGGAGTGCCATGGTCAAGAAATCGAGGGTATTTTCAGGGGCTTCGAATTCCCTCGTAAAGTCGTAGTTCCAGTTATAGCTATTATTGATTTGAATATAGCCGTCAAGGGCGTTGGGGTCTTGTAAGACATCTCGGTCCCAAGTATTGCCATCTTCAAGGATCAGCTCCTCCTCCATGCCTAAGGCTTTGGCCTGGGCACGGGTAAGCATGATGCTAGTATTCTCGTTGACAAGTTCGTCATCTACCAAGATATCGACAGTATTGCCAACTTGAAGAGCATCAAGGACCTGAGTGTCTCCATTGGACGTGGCGTCATCTTCTAAGTAATCTTTGTAGACACCGTAGTGAGTCTCATGAAAAATGGGAATAGCACCGCCGACGGCCTGACCATTTTCGCCCAGCTCATCAGTAGACCCGATACGCAAGTTAATGTTGGTATTGTCAATCAGGAAACTGGCCCAAATATTGGCTGCCATTTGAAAGCCCAATCGTTGCTCCAGACTGACATTGGGATCAAAAACAAGCTTAAACTGCACCATGGGTTTGAGGAGTTTTAGAGAAGTAGGAGAAAGATTACGAAGAACTTTTTGGTTGGATTCAAATACTAGACACATGCACTTGTTCGTCACACAGCGATAAGACTGCACAACGAAACGGCACATAGCCATTACCAATCAATTATTACCTTCTGTATTTTTAGATACCTGTATTCTCGTAGTTATATAGGAAAAAACACTCCCTCAAAATACGACTCTCTCTTCAAAGTTTTGAAAAATCCCAGGAGAAACCCGTAAAGAAAGCATTATGGAAGCTACTTTTCTCAAAAAATCATCCGCATAAACGTTGAAAAAGATTTCTCAAAACACTATTTATGGCTGAGATGCTATTTGAGTAAAAATTCGGTTGTGAGGCAGCTAAGCTGTAACCGTCCCAGGAAGATAAAAAAATCTTAGGGAATATAGGGTGTGAAATGTCAATTACATAGGCGAGAAAAGAGTAAGGAATAAAGGGGGTAATTCTGAGCGTTTCTCATGGACCTAAAAAAGTATTTTTTCAAGCCACCAGAAAACGCTCGTTTCGATGATTTATCCCAGGAGATCGCGCCAGAGCGTCGATGACAATTATCGAAACGGTCACATCATCCCCTCATCGAGTGTTTTGGTGACGTCTCGATTGCTCCCTATCCCAGGAGTTCAATGGGATTATTGTGAGGGTGCCCCTCCTGCGAGTGACGCTTGGGTGTTAGCCGAGCGTTGAGCGGCGGCCTGTTTACGAAAACTGTGAGCCTGAAACTCAAAAATGGTGGCATGGTGCACCAAGCGGTCAATGGCGGCTACCGTCATCATCGAGTCGGTAAAGATCGTATCCCACTGACTAAAGGGCTGATTGGCAGAGATCATCACACTCTTTCGTTCATAGCGATGGGCAATGAGTTCAAACAGAACTGAGGTTTCCACATCAGACTTTTTGACATAGCCGAGATCGTCAATGATGAGGAGATCGTAGCGGTCAAGTTTGGCCAGTGCGGCCTGTAATTCGAGTTGGAGCTTAGCCAGTTGGAGCTGTTGGACTAAGGCGGTCGCGGAGACAAATTTAACCCGTTTGCCCAGCTCAACAATGGAGCGTCCTAAGGCCGCACAAACATGAGTTTTTCCGGTCCCACTGGGTCCAAATAGCAAGAGATTGCTAGCTGACTCTATCCAGTCAATCGATTGAGCGAAGGCCATCATCGCAGCTGGATTGAACTCCCTGAGGTGGTCAAACTCAAAGTTGGTCCAAGACTTTGCGGACGGTAGCTGCGCTTCGGCTAGGGCGCGGGTGATGCGATTTTGTTCGCGCCGACTGGCTTCGCCCTGGGCCAAAGCCAACAGGAACTGGGCGTAGGACCAATGCTCCTGGGTGGCTTGGTGTTCGAGGGATTGCCACTGGTCGAGAAAGTGTTTGAGCTTGAGGTGTTTGAGGGTGCTCATCAGAGTCTGATAGGGCACGTCCTGGGGCGGTGTTGAGGAGTTGGTCATAGCTGGCTAAATCATGTTGCACTGAGGTGACGGTGGGACATTGGTCGGTCGTTAGGGTGGCATCAAAGGCCCGTTGTAGTCCCGCCACACTCAGACTGGCCTGCTCCAATTGGAGGTGTAAGTACTCGGCGACCTGGGATTCGTTGTCTTGGGGCGCTGCAATATAGAGGGCTTCGGTGATCAATCGAGCGGCTTTATCAGGCTCCATCGTTGTTTTGAGTGAGTCCCATAGAGATCGCCACTGGTCATTGGGCAAAAGCTCCGTTTGCCATTGGCAGTAGAGAAAAGCACGGGGCTTGCGACGGAGACTTTCGACCTACTGACTGCAATACCCTCATCAATACATCTTCGTCACTAGATCAAACCGTCATCGGGATTTATGGCTTACAACGTTTAGTCGTCTTAGTTGCCAAAATAAGAGCATCACAATTACTGTCAGAGGTTGCATGTGTAAGCCAATCAAGCCCCCCCACCGATTCATCCACTAGCTTCGCTGTGGAGCCAGTTACCCCAGGTGAAGTAAAACCGCATCATCAATGTCCTCAGCCAAATGCTGGAAGCACAAGTAGCCAGACAAATGCAGGAGGTGTCGGACAATGAACCCCAGAAATGAGCTGGGTAACTGGCCCTCGGAAAAGATACAGACAGTGCATCTGGAACGCCTAGCAGTGGTCTATGTCCGCCAGTCAACCCTACGCCAGGTTGCAGAACATCAAGAATCGACCCAGTTGCAATATGGTCTAGCTCAGCGAGCGACTGCCCTAGGATGGTCAATAGACAGAGTCCTAACGATTGATGATGACTTGGGGAAATCTGGAAGTAGCGTAGAAGGCAGGGCTAGGTTCCAGCGTCTAGTGACAGAGGTTGGGCTGAATCATGTCGGTCTGATTCTGGGCATTGAGATGTCTCGGCTAGCGCGCTCTTCTAAAGATTGGCATCAGCTGCTAGAGATCTGTGCATTGTTCGGTACGCTGATAGCAGATCTAGATGGTATCTATGATCCAAGTGACTACAATGACAGACTTTTGCTGGGGTTGAAAGGGACGTTTTCAGAAGCGGAACTCCATATTATCAAGCAACGGATGCTAAAAGGCAGACTGAATAAAGCTCAGCGTGGTGAACTCAAGTTTGGATTACCGATTGGCTATGTCTACGACCCATCTGGAAGAATTGAATTCGACCCAGATGAACAAGCTCAACAAGTTGTTCACCTGATCTTTCGTAAATTCGAGGAACTAGGAACTGTCCATGCGCTCTTGCGTTATCTCGTGACTTCCCAAGTCCAGATAGGGATACGAGCACGTACTGGATTCAACCAAGGTGAACTTGAATGGCGCTCACCAAAACGTACAACTCTGATGAGTCTGTTAAATCATCCTATTTACGCAGGAGCCTACGCGTATGGGTGAAAACAAACAGATGCGCGTAAACAGAAGCAAGGTCAGTCTCGTTCTGGTGTAGTCGTAAAACCGCCTGAGGAGTGGTTGGTGTTGATTAAAGATCACCACCCTGCCTACATTTCTTGGGAGCAGTATCAACGGAACTTATCTCAGCTAAAAAGCAATCGTAGCCACGCGAGTGAACGAGGAAGTGCGCGTCCAGGCAAAGCACTACTCTCCGGGCTAGTCGTTTGCCAAAAGTGTGAGATTCGTATGGGTGTAGGATATCATCGGCCTCATGCTCATAACTATGTCTGTCGTAGTAGGGTTTCTGGCCGGGGTGAGCCTATCTGCCAGTTCTTATCAGGAAGTTGCTTAGATGAGTACGTCACTCAGCAGGTACTGGCGGCGTTGCAACCCGCTTCTCTAGAACTGTCTTTGTCGGTAGCAACCCATGTTGAACAAGACCGTAGGGAACTCGATAAGCTCTGGCAACAAAGGTTAGAACGAGCTACGTTTGAAACAGAAAGAGCAGGTAGACATTATCAGTGCAAAATCACACTCACTTCGGCAGGTGATTCACAGTCAACTTCGGGCTCTTGGCCGCTTTTGATACTGGTGGCGAAATATTCCTTAACGTATGCATGGACACTAATTAAGAATTCCGTAGGATGGTCAGACATCAATGCCATCAGGGGTTTTGTTCGATGTCACTGCAACCACAAGAGCAATATACGGTACCTGAAGAAACCGCTAAAGTCGCCCATGCAGTTTTTCAAAAAGGTACCCTCTGCCTCACCCTAGCCGATACGTTAAGTGAGTTTGTGAGCGATCAGGATTTCAGTGAAATCTTTTCGACTCAAGGTCAACCCGCCGAATCTCCCTGGCGGCTCGCATTAGTCACGATTTTACAGTATGTCGAAGGCTTAACAGATCGGCAGACGGCTGATGCTGTGCGTAGCCGCATTGACTGGAAATATTTGCTCTGTCTGGAGTTGACTGATGTGGGTTTTCATCACACCGTGTTGAGCGAGTTTCGAACTCGCCTGATTACAGCACAAGCTGAGTGCTTAGTATTTGAGCGACTTCTGAGACTGTGCCAGGACAAAGGTTGGCTCAAAGCCCGAACTCGTCAACGAACAGACTCAACCCATGTCTTAGCGGCTATTCGTGCCGTTACTCGACTGGAATGTGTCGGAGAAACCCTTCGAGTGGCGTTAAATGCCTTGGCAGTAGCCGCACCAGACTGGTTGCGACCTCAGAGTCAACCAGAGTGGATAGAACGCTACAGTGAGCGAATTGAAGACTATCATCTGCCCAAGTCTAAAAAGAAACGAGTGGAACAGGCGGAACTGTATGGAAATGATGGATTTCGACTGTTGAATGCTATTTTTGAAAGCACAAGTCCTCAATGGTTACGTCACATTCCAGCAGTAGAGACATTACGACGAGTGTGGATTCAACAATATTATTGTTTCAACAACAAGATTCGTTGGCGCATACAGGGTGAGATTCCTCCTGCATCAGTAATGATTAGTTCTCCTTACGAGCCAGATGCTCACTATGCGAAGAAAAAGACAACATCTTGGGTTGGTTATAAAGTACATTTAAGTGAGACTTGTGAACCTGGTGAGTTGCATTTGATTACTAACGTTGAAACAACAGCAGGGCCAGTTGATGACGGAGATATGACTGAGGTCATTCATGCATCACTCGACAACAACAACTTACTTCCAGATAAACATATTGTGGATACGGGATATCTCGATGCTGAACTCTTGGTTACGACTCAGGCGAACTATCAAGTAGACTTATTTGGGCCGACTCGCTCCGACCATCGATAGCAGGCTAACGATGCGCAAGGATTCGCAGCCGCTAACTTTACTGTCGATTGGAACAACCACTCCTTGACCTGCCCGGAGGGAAAAACAAGTGCCTCTTGGACACCTGCTATTGATGGTCGAGATAATGAGGTCATCAAAATCAAATTTGCTAGTGCCGATTGTTCTGTTTGCCCGAGTTTAGAGTTATGTACCCGTAGTCAGCGCAAACGACGGACCGTAACAATTCGCCCAGAAGCTCAGTATAAAGCGCTGGAAATGAGACGACAACAAGAGAACACGTCTGCGTACCAAAAAGAGTATGCACGACGTGCAGGTATCGAAGGAACCCTGTCGGAGGGTGTCCGGGCTCATGGGTTACGTCGGGCGCGTTATATCGGTTTGGCTAAAACCCATTTGCAACATCTGATGACAGCGACAGCAATTAATGTCAAGCGCATCCATAACTGGCTGAATGGCATGCCCCAAGAGGCCACACGTACTTCTCAGTTCGTCAAACTGATGGAACAATCGGCAGGTTAAGGAATGTTTCGCCACCAGTATCAAAAGTCGCCAAGAGCCCGAAGTTGTGAAAATATGCAATTGCTATGACCAACGTGGTGGGGCCGTCGAAACCTCCTTCAAACAAGATAATCAAGCCCTCAAGATTAAAAAGCGCAACAAGAAACGCTTTGAAGCTCAACAAATGCTCACGCAATTGGAAGTCTTAGCCCATAATGTTTTAGTGTGGGCTCACCAGTGGCTGACAGCGGCAAAACCAACTCTTAAACACATTGGCTTTGTCCGGTTGATACGCGATGTCTTCACCACCACTGGCAAACTCGTGTTCAACGAACAAGGAGACTTGATTGAAATTCTACTCAATGCAGAGGATTCACTTGTCAAACCTTGGATACAGGGACTGGAAGACCTGCTCTCCTCAGAGCAGGTTGCCGTTAATTTGGGCAAAACTTAGGTAGGTAGCTGCCTTGGTGCGCAAATAGTCCACGGTATAAAACCTCAGAGAGTGAGCCACCGCTGGCCCTATATACTAAATTTTCTAAAAATCTAAGCTCGACATTTTTTCGGCAATAATAGTCAGCGGATCTAAAAAAAGGGGACATTCTTGATTGTTTTGTAGAAGTGTGTCCCTATTAAGAATATGAAATTCTGTACAGCCAGCAATTAGGAAGTCTGCTCGATATTTGTGTTTCATTTTTTTGAGAAAGCCTACCACGTCTTCCAATTTATATCTATTACCTTTAATTTGATATATCATCCTGTGAATAGAGTCTTGGTCATGTTCATCAAGGAATGTGATGTAGTTCTTAGCAGACTGCCATAAATTATTATTTTGGAATATCTTTAGTTTTCTAGTTCCCTTTGTACATAGCAATAAATAGTTTTCTTTATTCTCTATAACTTTACTTAAAACAATATCTATCAGTGAAGTCACACGCACTCTTAAGTATGACGGTAGATCAGGTAAAAGGTAATGAGACGTTATACAGCAAATGACAACTTCAGATACGTGGTAAGCATATAGATTCTTCAAAGCGTTGACTAACAGGCCTAGCAATAACTCATTGTCACCTTTAAGAAATGCCTCAGTTCTATCGGGAAAAGAGGGATCAGAATAAAGAATCACTCTAGGTGCGTTTTGCTCTTTCTTACCTGTGAGATTTAACTCATAGATTGTCTTGATAAACTCTGCTGAAGTTAATGGCCCCATTCCTCCTATAACACCTAACATTGGTTTCTCTTGGAAACATCTATTTCCAATGCTGCTGCTTTCACGAAGCATAGGTGAGTCTCCAGTAATATCTTTATAAAAGGCGAAGCGATCGATCGATTGATCGACAAATTTTAGATAACTGTAATACTTACACCAAGTCATCTAATACAATCAGGAAATCCAGTGGAGATATTAAATATCAATCAGCTCGGTAAAAACTATTTTTTAGTCTACGTAGAAGACGAGCTATCCGTCATATTTCTTAGACTTAAGGGTCTCATATCTGTCCAAACTTGAGCAATATAATCAAGGCAATCTTTTTTTGTGCCAGTCTTATCATCTTTTTTCCAACCTGATGGAACTTTACGATGAGTAGGCCAAATCGAATATTGTCCCTCTTGGTTAATGACAACATGGTAAGCTACGTTGTCTTCTAGATTATTTTGAGTCATGTGTATCTCCTGAGTAGAATAATGGCAGGTGGTTTTTATTGCTTTTGAGAGATCTCTTCTCTCAAAGAATCAGATAATTGTAGGTCATCATCTGACGAGAGTACTGCTCGACGCCGCGCACGCGAAACTCTAGTAATTGGAGGAGGAGTCGCAGATGTACTATCATCTTCTATCAGCAAACGTTCAATCTCTGTTGATAATCCTGCTGGGCTTGGAAATTCAAAAATGCTGCGGATAGGAACTTCTCTCTCAAACGTTTCCAGCAATCGAGAGCAAACTAGAATTGCTAAGAGTGAATGACCTCCTATTTCGAAAAAATTATCGTGAATGCTAACTATCTCCCGTTGTAAAATCTCGGCAAAGATTTCAACGATCTTTTGTTCAGTTGGATTACGAGGGGCAACGATTTCTGCCTCATCTTCTTGTACTATATCTGGTTTAGGTAACGCACGCCGATCAACTTTTCCGGTGGGTATCAGGGGCAGCTCCGTTAGAGTTAAAAAGTTTGCAGGGATCAAAAACTCAGGTAGGTGACGTCTGAGATAAATTCGTAACTCATTCAGATCTAATTTATCGGAAAGGTTAGGTACGAGATACGCCACTAAGACTGGTGGGGATTGCTGACCTGCAACCACACTTTCACGAATAGATGGATGCTGATTTAAGATAGATTCGATTTCTCCTGGTTGAATCCGAATCCCTCGGATCTTAAGTTGGTCATCTAAACGCCCTAGAATCTCAAGCGTTCCATCAAGACGATAACGACCGCGATCGCCACTATAAAAAAGTAAGTCCTGGAGGTCAGGATTAAAAAGATTAGGCCTAAATCGCTTTTGTTGCTCTTTAGGAGCATTGAGATAACCTAAGGTCCGAAACGGTGTGCGAATAACAATTTCACCGACTTCACCAATACCACAACATTGCTGATCGCTATTAACAATCAGAGCCTGGGTTTGGGGCAGAGGCCATCCTGCGGGTTGGACTCCCCTTAGTATCTTATCAGGAATCGGATAGAAACACTTAATCATCGTTGTTTCACTAGATCCATAGAGATTAACGATCTGCCCGGACTCTGGGAATGTTTGTCGCCACTGTTGCACAAGAGCGTCAGTGAGGGGTTCACCAGATAAGAATATCCAACGTAGAGACTTTAAGTTAGGTGGCTCTGGTACGCTCACTAGCCAGTTTTGAGCAATAGTCGGTACGGTGTGGAGTAAAGAGATCTTCTCTTGTTCTAGCCAATGAAGTAAGTTCTTCGGTGCCAGATCAGCCTCTGTATTCGGTAAGCAAAGGGTGGCACCACTGCTAAGGGGAAGAAAAACATCCCTTAGAATCGCGTCAAAGGAGGGACGAATCAATTGAGCTACTCGATCGTCTGGACCAATTTTAAAGGTTTCTCGTTGCCATTGGATAAAGTGGGAAATCCCTTTGTGGATTCCGAGCATCGCTTTTGGTGTGCCTGTACTGCCTGATGTAAAAAAGATATAGGCAAGATCATCAGGTTGGAGGGTGGGTAACTCATTGTGAAGTGGCACGTCGTCGACACTAGCCAGCGATGTTGTGTTAACGGGATCAACTTGAACAACGGGCAATGGTTGTTCAAGCACAACGCTGTTGGCAAGTTTACCTACGATAACTAGGTATTTTGTTTGGCTTTGTTCCAGAATGACCTGTTGACGCTGACGAGGCAAGGTTGGATCTACAGTCACCAGCACACCACCACTCTGAAGGATGCCGAGCATGCTGGCAATAAAACCGAAACTGCGTAACCCGCAAAGGGCAACGGCATCTCCCGTCTGCAGACCTTGGTGTTTTAAGTGGAGGGCAATTTGTTGAGATTGGCTGACGAGCTGTTGATAGGTCCACTCAGATGTCCCTTGCCGCAAAGCCGTATAGGTCGGGTGTTTTTTTGCCCAAGTCAAAACATCGTTGATAATAGGCGGATAAAAAGGCTCTGGGATAGCGTCCTTTGGATCAGGGAGAATTTTCTGAAGATCGTCTTCACGCCAAGTATTAGCAAGAGAGTAGCTGTATATTCCTGTATCAGGTGCGATCGCAACTTGCTCCAGTAAGCACCGAAACTGAGCCATCAATAGCCTCATGCGCTCAGGTGCGAAAAGCGATTGACGATAAACAAGGCGAATTTTTAATCCATCTGCTTGCTCTTGCAAATAAAGCGTCATCAAGAAACGAGATTCGGTTTCATTCAGTGACAGGGGTTTGAAGGTTAATCCTGAAATGTCTAAGGGAGAATCCGGTGTATTGATGAAATTAAACATCACATCAAAGATCGGATGACGATTTAGGGAGCGCTCCGGTTGCAAAGTCTCCACTAGTTTTACAAACGGTAGATCCTGATGTCCGTAAGCTCCGAGGGTCACGTCTCGCACCCGCGCCAACAATGTTTGGAAGCTAGGATTACCGGATAAATCAGTGCGTAGGGGTAGAGTATTGATAAAAAAGCCAATTAAGTTTTCAGTGCCCAAATGATTACGTCCAGCAATCGGGGTACCCACAATAATATCTTCTTGTCCTGTATGACGCGCCAACAGAACTTTGAAGGCACTCAACAAGGTCATAAATAATGTAGCCCCTGCTTTTTGACTAAGCGCTTTGAGCTGATCTGTTAAGGATACCTCTAATAGGAAAGTTTCCTGCAACCCACGGTAGTCTTGGACAGTAGGCTGAGAATAGTCCATTGGAAACTGTAGAATTGGTAAACTTCCCCCCAGCTGCTGTCGCCAGTAATGTAGCTGTTGCTCCAGACAGGGGCCTTGTAACCACTGTCGTTGCCATAGCGCAAAATCAGCATACTGTATCGGTAGGGGAGGCAGGGTTGGCAAAGATTGTCTGAGATAGCTACGGTAGAGCTCTGCCAGTTCCTGGATAAAGATGCTGCCAGACCAAGCATCATAGATGGCATGATGAAACGTAATAATCAAGACATAATGGTGCTCTCCTAACTGAATTAGTTGCAACCGCATCAGCGGGCCATCTGTCAGATTGAAGGACTGCTTCATTTCCTGATCCAACCGTGTTTGGATGGCGGTCTGTTGCTCAGAGCTAGGTAGCTTGCTCCAATCGTCTATTGGAACAGTGATGGGTATGGCGGGGATAATAGACTGCACCGGTGAGTTATTGACGGTGGGAAAACAGGTCCGCAAAATTTCATGACGTTCAATTAACTTTGTTAGCGCCTCTTCTAGAACTGATATATTCAGTAAACCGTTGATCTCCACGGCTGACGGCATATTGTTGGTGAGACTAGCTCCTTCTAATTTATCCAAGAACCACAATCTTTCCTGGGCCCAGGAAAGAGGCAGATTATGATTTCGAGAAACAGCATCAATCGAGGGAGGAGGTGTTTCCTCCGTGTGTTGTAGATCCTGGACCACCTGTCCTAGTTCAGCCACAGTTGGGGCTTCGAAAAGAGAGCGCAGCGGTATATCTAGCTGAAATGCTGCTCGCATGCGAGAAACAATGCGTGTGGCCAATAGGGAATGCCCACCCAGATCAAAAAAGTTATCGTGAATACCCACACGGTCAATGTCTAGAATATCTGCAAAGATATTAACCATCACCTCTTCGGTAGGGGTACGGGGAGGAGTGTAGGCCCGTTGAATAGCGCTGGAGAGATTAGGTTTGGGAAGAGCACGGCGATCAATTTTGCGATTGGCGGTTAAGGGTAAGGTCTCCAATTCCATAAAGACTGAAGGAATCATATATGCAGGCAACCGCTGCTGGAGAAACTGTCGCACATTCTCAACTACTAACGGTTGATCATGGTTAGCGACCAAATAAGCAACGAGCTGACGGTGGGAACTGCTAGTGCCATAAACTTGAACAATGCCTTGGCTAATAGTCGGGCATTTATTCAGCACAGCTTCCACTTCCCCTAATTCGATCCGAAATCCTCGAATTTTAACTTGGTCATCAACTCGACCCAAAAATTCAATTTGTCCATCAGGAAGATAACGGGCACGATCGCCAGTTTGATAAAGTCGTCCTGGGCCAAAGGGATTGGGGATAAATTTCTCGGCGGTTAGCACCGGTCGGTGGAGATATCCCCGTGCCAAATTTGCGCCACCAATCCAGAGAAAACCTGGCACGCCCACCGGCACTGGTTCAAAGCGACTATCGAGAACATAGATTTGCGTGTTGGCAATGGGTTGACCAATGGGGGGGTAGAGCGGCCAGGCATCTGCATCAGGGCTAAAGGTATAAGCAGTCACTACATGGGTTTCAGACGGACCATAGTGGTTATGGAACCTGCATTGAGGGAGCTTCTTAGCTAGCTCGATCATCGCTTGGGTAATTTGCAATTGTTCACCCGTCGTGATTACAGCAGTAAGCTGTTCAAAGAGTTGAGGCTGTTGACCATACATCTCAGTCATCTGTTGCCAGAGGGCAACGGGCAGAATTACCTTTTGTACAGGATGATCGCTAAGAAAGTGAATTAATTTTTCTGTATCCTGACACAACTCTTCGGGAATCAAGTACAGGGTATCCCCGGCACACCAGGCGGCAAAGATCTCATGGAAGCTAGCATCAAAACTTAGCGAGGCAAATTGAAGAATGCCACCAGGTTCCAGGGTCTCCAAATGCCACTGAATTAGATTTCCCAGGGCGTCATGGGCAATGGGAATGCCCTTGGGGCGACCGGTCGACCCAGACGTATAGATGATGTAGAGAAGATTGGTGGGCTCCACTAGCGTGAGTGGATTGGTCTCCGGTTGTTGGCTAATGGTGAGCCAATCTTGGTCGACCACGACAACCTGACGCTGCTGGAGCAGGTCGAAGGGTAATTTCTGTTGGGTTTGACTGTCAACCAACAGGATCGGAGCCTGGGTATCTGAGAGCATAAACTTCAGTCGCTCTTCCGGATAGTTAGGATCCAGAGGGACATAGCCTCCCCCTGCTTTGAGAATGGCTAACACTCCTACAGCCATTTTTAAGGATCGCTGCACACATATGCCAACCGGTACCTCAGGACCAACGCCTAAGGATTGAAGATAATGGGCCAGTTGGTTGGCCTGGGTATTTAGCTCGTGATAGGTCAACTGCTGCTCTTCGTAGCAGAGTGCGATCGCATCCGGAGTTTGTCGCACCTGATTTTCTACCCAATGGTGTACACAACCATCAGTTGGATAGGCCCGCCGGGTTTGATTCCAGCCCACAACTATCTGTTGTCTCTCGCTCTCAGATAAAAGTGTAAGCTCACCAAGTTGACCGGTTGGATTATCCACCATTGACGCCAACAGATAGTGTAAATGACTCAACAGTTTTTCAATACTGATCGCGTCAAACCTTTCTGGATCGTAGCTGACCCTCAAAGAAAACTCAGGGGCAGGTGTGGCAATTAATGCCAATGGATAGTTGGTTTGCTCAAAAAATACTAACTCTTTGAGCACTAATCCTCCTGTCTGTTTATCTTGTAGCGCCGCATCGACAGGATAATTTTCAAACACCAACAGACTTTCAAACAGGGGTAACTCTCGGTGGACCTCACTGTACCCTTGGATATCAACCAGGGCTGTGGCAGCATAATGTTCCCGTTCTACCTGCTGAGTTTGTAATTGAGCTAGCCAGTCTAGCAGCACAGTGTCATCGCTGACCTGGGTCCGCACTGGCAAAGTATTGATGAACAGACCAATCATGGACTCAATCCCCTCAATATCGGGAGTGCGCCCTGAAACAGTCGTACCAAACACCACATCGGATTCGCCACTGTAGTGGCTCAGCAACAAGGCCCAGGCCCCTTGTAGCAAGGTATATAGTGTAAAACGATGCTGCTGGGCTAAAGTTTTAAGAGCTGCTGTTAGGGAAGATGGCAGTGTCTGGTGTGCTTCAACCGCTCGTTTACCCGTTTGGCGAGAAGACGTACTAGCTTGATCAATACCCAGGGGGGTAGGGGCTTCAAAACCTGCCAACTGACCTTGCCAGAAAATTTTTGCCTGGGCACGGTCTTGCCGTTGTAACCAGGCGATGTAGTCCCGATAGGGTCGTACTGTAGGAAGAACTGACCGAGTCCCCTTGCAGATAGCTTCATAGCAGCTCAAAACTGATTCTATTAGGCGGGGAAGACACCAGCCATCAAACAAAATATGATGGAAACTCCAAATAAATTGGACCTGACTATGACTACGCTGAATCAGGGTAAATCTTAGGGGAACTTGTTCCCACGAGAACCCCTGAACAATATCTTGTTGCAACAGGGTTTGGAGTTGTTCAGTTTGCTGGACTGCTGGCACCTCTCGCCAATCCAACAGAGTCCAGGGGATAGAAACCTGTTGACAAACAGCCTGAAGTGGCTGTTCCAGTTCGGTTATGAAGGTTGTCCTTAAAATTGGGTAATGGTTAACCACTTGTTGCCAAGCCTGTTGAAAGGCTGAAATATTGAGCTCCCCTTCCAGAGTGATATTGAACTGTTCAAAGTAAACGCTTGAGCCTGGCGTATAAAGGGAATGAAATAACATTCCTTCTTGAACAGGGGAGAGCGGGTAGAGATCGGCAATGGGTTGACGGGAGAGTAACAGCCGATCAAGCTGAGTCTGGTCTAAATTTACTAATGGAAAATCGGATGGTGTAAACCCGCCAGCATCTGCCGATAAACAGTGTTCAATCAACTGCTGTAGCGTCTGCAGATACTGATCAGCCAAAGCTTCAATCGTGGCGGTTTTGTGGACCTGGTCACTGTATGTCCAGATAATTTGCAACTGGCCATCTAAAACCTGTCCCGTAATATCTAAAAGGTGTTGCCGATGAGCCTGAGGATCCCGTAAGGGACCGACTGATTCGGGAGCCAGACCCAAGACAAGGTCTGAGTCCGTCGGCTGGAGCTGATCAAATTGCCCCAAATAGTTAAAGCTGATGGGGGCAATAGGACGCTGCTGTAGTCGCTGACGTAGATCAAGGTCGGGACAGAGGTATCGTAGTAAACCATAGCCAATACCTTGTTGAGGAATTTGCCTCAGCTGCTCCTTGAGGACTTTAATTGCCTCTCCTGGCTCAGTAATAGTCCCCAGGCTCAACTGGACTGGAAATACGGTAGTAAACCAACCAACGGTGCGAGATAGATCAACGCCTTCCAAAAGATCTTCTCGACCATGACCTTCAAGATCGATGTGGAGCGATCTCACTCCTGCCCAAGCTCTAAAACTCAATAACAATGCCGTCAGCAACAGGTCATTAATCTGAGTGTTATAGGTGGCAGGTACATCCTGCAGCAGTTCACGCGTTTGAGTTTGCCCCAGGGTAACCGATAGTTGTCGCGCAGAGGCCTCCGTATTAGCGATAAGCCCATCCGCGTAATCCACAGGTAAAGGATCTGCAGTATCTCCCATCGTCAACCAAAAACCAGCCTCTGCCAACAAGGGTTGAGAGGTTTGAGCAAATGCTCGTAATTGCCGAGACCAGGTTTGAAAAGCCGTGGTCTTAGGCGGTAGCTGCACAGGCTGTTCCTGAGCAACCTGACCATAAGCAAGATTTAAATCATCCAACAAAATCCGCCAAGAAACACCATCCACTACCAAATGATGCAGAGTCAGCAACAATCGCCCCGTTTGACCTTCCCCTAAATAGAACAAACATGCTTTCAAAATTGGCCCCGTGGTAATATTCAAACTGCTTTGAACTTCTGCGATCCTCGCCTGCATGGCAACTGTTTGTTGCTCCGCTGTCGAAGCAGAGAGATCTACAATTTGCACAGCTTTCTGAATATTCTCCAGATATCCAGCATTTACGGCCTGCCATTCTCCATCTTGAAGCGTAAACCTCAACCGTAGGGCATCATGATGAGCTACCAGCACATCTAACGCTTGCTGCAGGGTTTGGGTATCCAGAGCAGTGCCTACTTCCAACAGAACCGACTGGTTAAAGTGATTGTGATGACCGTGTTCAAAAAATCGCTGTTGAATTGGTGTGAGGTCAACAGGGCCTGTAATTAGCCCCTGTTCTGCTTGAATCACAGGTGCTGATTGAGCCAGACTCGCCAGTTCGGCAATAGTCTGGTATTGAAACAGCAGCCGTGGAGAAATTTTCAGCCCAGCCTGCTTAGCTCGACCAATAATCTGAATAGCAAGAATAGAATCTCCACCTAACTCAAAGAAATTATCCTGGCCACCCACCTGCTTTACCCCTAAAACCTCTTGCCAAGTTTGAGCTAGGGTAATCTCTATCGGTGTTCGAGGGGCCACGAATGGTGTTTCTAGGGCTCGGGAAACAGTGTCAGGGACAGGCAGTGCCTGACGATCTATCTTGCCATTGGGCGTCATGGGCAAATGCTTAAGGGGCACCACTACCAGCGGGACCATATGCTCAGGTAGATGCTGTTTTAGAAAGCGTCGGACTGCCTCTGGAGAAAATACATTCTCTGTTTGAGGCACTACATAACCAACTAAACGCTTAATACCAGGTTGATCTTCACGCAAAGCAGCGACTGCTTCCTTGACCTGGGAATGTTGACTCAATGCTGACTCAACCTCTCCTAACTCAATCCGGAAACCGCGTATCTTGACTTGGTCATCGGTCCGTCCCAAAAACTCAAGTCTGCCATCGGGGCGATATCGGGCTAAATCGCCAGTCCGATAGAGCCGGGTCTGGGGCTGAAACGGATTATCAATAAATCTGTCCTGGGAACGTTTGGGATGGTTTAAATATCCCCGCGCAACCCCCGCACCGCCAATGTATAACTCTCCTATGACTCCAATGGGCGCAGGCTGACGATAGGAATCTAAAACATAAACTGTTACGTTGGGCAATGGAGTCCCCAACATTGGCTTAGCAGCTGTCACCTTAATCTCGGCAACGGTTGCATCAACGGTACATTCCGTGGGGCCATAAAGATTAAAAAAGCGGGTCGAGCCAGATTGAGCTAGCAATTGCCAGGTAGACTCCGAAATTGCTTCTCCCCCTAGCAAAATCATTTTAGGATAGGGGCCACTGTCTACCAGCCATCCGCCTGTTCGCAAAAGCTCTAACTGGGAAGGAGTACATTCAAAAACATCGACAGGATAACGTTCCAAATAGGCATGGAGGGCGTGACTATCTAAGCGAACTGAGTCTGGAATGACATTCAGTGTGCGTCCTTGCAACAGCTGAACAATCTGCTTCACAGATGTATCAAAAGCTATGGAACCGTTGACGCTCACCTGCAATGGAATACCTGAGTAGTCTGCATAGAGACGCTGCTCTAACCCCTCACAAAGGTTAATAGCTGAGGAATGTTCTACCATTACCCCGTTGGGTTGGCCTGTGGAACCGGAAGTGTAAATAACATAGGCAAGATGGCCAGGCTTCAGGGTAAGGCGCGAGACAGGTTGGGAATTGGCACCAGCAATAGTTTCCCAATCTCGATCCAGACAAATAATCTTTTGTTCAGGCAGGATTTCAGAGGGACTAACGTTCGTCTGGAGCTCTTTGTGAGTCAGTAAAACAGAAACTTGAGAATCCTCAAGGATGTAGGCCGACCGCTCAGCAGGATAGTTGGGATCTAGCGGCACGTAAGCCCCCCCCGCCTTCCAAATAGCTATAATCCCTACGATTAGATCGAGGCAGCGGGGTAGATAAAGGCCAACAAGTTTATCAGGGCCAACGCCAAGTTGTTGCAAGTAACTGGCTAACTGATCAGCCTGATGATCGAGTTCCCGATAAGTTAGTGTTTGATCGCCGCAGACCACTGCCAACCTGTTAGGTGTTTTTTTTACCTGAGCTTCAAAGCAATCAGGCAGACACTGCTTAGATTTAAGTGATTGGACAGTACTTGCTCCACTCCAGAGAATGAGTAGCTGCTCTCGCTCTGAATCAGTCACAATTGGGAGTTTTCCAATGGGCGCATCAGGATCAGCTACAATCGCTGCCAACAACGTTTGAAAATGTTGCTCTAGACGAGCAATAGTCTGCTCCTCAAAGAGATCGGTATTGTACTTAAAGTGACCTGTCAGAGTTGAGTTTGCCTCGACCATCTCTAGGGAGAGATCAAAGTGACCCTCCTGCTGAAGCGTTAAAAACGGTTCTAACTCTAATCCCCCCCAATTTACACTAGCTGACGTTTGATGGAGATGAAGGGCTTTCAAGTCTTGAGATTGGCGTAGGTTCTGAAGTGCAAATGAAACCTGGAAAAGTGGAGAGTAACTTGCATTACGCCTCAGTTCTAGACGCTCAATCAGTAAGGGTAAAGGATAGTCCTGATGACTTAGAGCACTTAAAACCGTTTGGCGAACCTGTCCCAAAAATTCCTTAAAAGTTACATTTCCTGGGAGATTATTCCGCATCGTAATCGGGTTAACAAAGAATCCCAGTAGAGATGCAAACTCTGAGCGACTTCGCCCTGAGGTTGGTGTGCCGACTAAAATCTCATCTTGCCCTGTATAACGATGAAGTAAAACATTAAAGACGGCTAGGGAAAGGGTATACAGGGTCACCCCTGTCTGTCGAGCAAGTTGTTTAAGTTGTTGAGTTAATGCCTCGCTAATAGTAATTGGATAAGAGGCTCCATGGTAAGTTTGAACAGGCGGTCTAGGATAATCTGTTGGTAGATTTAGAACCGGCAGTTCACCGGCTAACTGTTGATGCCAATAATGTCCAGAGGATTCTCCTTCTGAGCTGGTTAGCATCTGTTGCTGCCAGGAAATATAGTCTCGATAGGCATACTTTAAAGGTGGTAAAGGATTAGGAAGCCCTTGACTGATAGCAGGGTAAAGGGTTTTTAACTCCTCTAAAAGCACACCGATGGACCAAGCATCACAAGCAATGTGATGAATGACTAGCAAAAGAACATGGTCCTCAGATGAACGGGTAAACAGCTGGACTCGAATGATTGGGCCGTTCTCTAAATCAAAGGGACGACGATAGGCTGCAGTTACGTTTGTTTCAAGTTCTATTTCTGACCAGGTTGCTGCATCTATCTGCTCAATGGCAATAGCAGACAGGCTACGAGCCTGTTGAACAGGTTCTTTATCTAAGCGAGGGAAGACATTAGTCAAGACCGAATGACGCTGCGCCAGAATTTGAAAAGATTTTTCTAATCCTGAAATATCTATCTTTGAACGGATACGTCCAGCATAGCCAAGGTTGTAGGCAGCACTCTCAGGCGCTAACTGCCATAGAAACCAGAGCGATCGCTGACCGTGGGACAACGGGTAGACATTTGCCACATCAGGAGTATCCTGCAAAATATCCAGAATTTCTGCTTTTTGCGCTTTGAGTTTAGCCAGTACAGAGGTTATAGTCTCTTCTGCATCATCTTTAGGGGCTCGGTAGCGCAATCGGCCATTTTCAGCCCAAAATTGCCACCCCTGGATTGAAAGATGCTGTAACCATTCAACGGTATTCATATTCAAAGTTCTCCCTCGCTAAACCACTCCTGACCATCTACAACACCGGACATAACCGCCTGCGGCTCAGTTGTTCCATTGAGTTCAACAGCTTCATATGGATCTAGAAGCTGAGACAGCTTTTGCTGCACTATCGTCGCCAATGTATGAATACTTATCCCCTCAATCAACTGAGTAACTGAGATATCTACCCCGAGATGAGTCCGCAACCGATTGCGTAACTCTAAAGACATCAGTGAATCAAAGCCCATCAGCGTTAGAAACTCGTCCTTGTCTACTTCCTCGGGAGTTAATAGCAAAGCCTGACCAATCTCTCGACTAAAGTAATCAACTAAAAAGGCATACTGCTCTGCCGTTGGCATTGTTCGCAACATATCTAAGGGAGCCTGCTCGGGCTGCGATGCCACAATTACGTCCAGATCCCCCTGCCTTTGACTAAGGTTATGTTGTCCTGTTTTTTGGGTCTGTACCGTGGAAAAATAGTCGCGCTGTCGACCGGAAAACTGGTCTAACCAAGTATCCCAGTCGATAGAAACAATTCCTAGCTGCCGCTGCTGCTGTAGCACCTGACTCAACAGTTGAATACCTTGGGCGTCACTAAAGGGCCGAAAACCGACCGCTGCAATTCGATTTTGATAATCTGACTCTAACCGTGCCGCCATACCCTGTTGTGACCACGGCCCCCAGTTAAGGCTCAATCCTGGCAAGTCCAAGGTTTGCCGGTAGGTGGCAAAGGCATCCATAAAGGCATTGGCAGCAGCATAGTTGGCTTGACCAGGCGCTCCCATCAGGGCCGAAATTGATGAGAAACAAATAAAGAAGTCCAGGGGCAGTGTTTTTGTTAGCTGATGAAGAATCCAGGTGCCCTGAACTTTTGGAGCCATGACTCGGCTAAAGCTCTCCCAGGTCTGACTCAACAAAATTCCATCATCTAAAACACCTGCTATGTGAATCACTCCCTTCAGAGGCGGCAATGACGTTTCGATGGTCTTCATGACCCGAGCCATGGCTGCCTGGGAGGTGACGTCAGCAGCCATCACTTTTACCCGAGTACCTGTCTGCTCTAAAGCAGTCAGTGCAGCTTCAGTGTCGGGCCGATCAATCTGCCTTCCTGTCAAAACCAGCTGTTTCACACCTTGGCTGGCTAACCATTGAGCCACCTGTAGCCCTAGCCCCCCCAGACCACCAGTAATCAGATAACTGCCGATTTGATCTGGGCTTAGGGTCTGAATAGGTGGAGATGGGTGGTTTTGCAGCCGGGCAACAGAACGCCCACTGGCATCGTAGGCAACCTGGTCATCTGTAGGGAGACGCTGACCAATCTCCTGACAAATGAGTTGGGCCTGGGTAGCAACGGGGAGCGTGGGAGCTAAATCAATCAATCCACCCCAGAGATCGCTGTGTTCTAGGGCAATCACTTTGCCAAGTCCCCATAGGGGAGCCTGGGCTAATGCGGTAGCTGGGGTTTCTGAAGTTACCGCATTGTGGGTCACGCCCCAAAAACGACAATCAGGCGTTTGATGTTTGGCCAGACTCTGGATCAGATGGAGCAGGTTTTGGCAACTGTAGGTGATACCTTGTTCCAGGCTATCTGTTGGCATTTCAGCCGTAGTACGGGCATCCAATCCCCACAGATAAACAATGCCTCGGGGGCTGCGATCGCTACTGAGCCAAGATTTAATCAAAGACTCCATCGCCTCAGCGTCACCGGGTTGGAGTCCACGATACTCGCAGATGCCCTGCTCGATCCCGTTCAGATCATCTGTTGCCGTCTGGGCGCTCACAAGGGTACATTGATGGCTCTGCTGAGTGAGTTTTTCAGCCAGGACAGTACCCACACCTAGCTTATCTGCAAAGATCAGCCAATCACCACTAGCCACCACTGCCCGGTCAGGGAGGAACGGTTGTGGTTGCCAATTGACGGTGTAAAACCAATTTTCTGAGGTCGCCAGCGTCAACTGGCGCTGATATTCTTGCACCAAACTAGTAATGACCTCTCGATGGTCAGCGGAGTTTTTACCCAGAAGTTGGGTTAATTTATCACTGTCTCCCTGATTCAGGAGATCTATAATAGGCAAGGCTGGAAGGGTAGCAGCGGGTGCTTCTCGTCCATTAGTAGTCGCTTCAGTCCAATAGGATTGTCTCTGAAATGGATAGGTTGGCAGGTCTACTTTCTGGTGAGGCCGTCCTAAGCCATCCCAGTCAACTTCAACACCCCGTACATATAGCTGACCCAGGCTAGCACCCATGGTTGCCCAGTTCTCCTGGTTGGGGCGGAGACTAGGCAGCCATACCCCAGTGTCCTCAGAGATACATGAGCGCCCCATCCCCAGTAATATCGGTTTGGGACCACATTCTACAAAGGTGGAGATTTCCAAGGCTGACAGCGTTTTCATTCCCTGATAAAACTTTACCGGTGCCAGCACATGACGGCACCAATAATCAGGCGTGGCGATTTCTGCAGTGGCTACTGTCCCAGTGACATTAGAGACCAGCTTGAGTTGTGGCTGGGTATAATCAACCTGCTGTGCCACTTGTTTAAAGGCATCTACCATCGGGGCCATTAGCCCTGAGTGAAAGGCATGGGAAACTTGCAAGCCAGTCACTTTAATTCCCTGCTGCGTTAAGATTGCGACGACAGTGTCTATTTCAGAATCTGGCCCTGAGATCACGATGCTTTGGGGGCCATTTACAGCGGCAATACTCAGCTCAGACACTTCACAGGCTTGTATCGCTTCTTCCACCGTTACCTGGGAGGCCATTAGAGAAACCATCTTGCCTTCAGTCAGCAACTGTTGCATCAGCCGCCCGCGTGCCGCTATCAGCTTCAGGCCATCAGCCAGACTAAACACACCAGCAACACAAGCTGCCACATATTCACCCACACTGTGTCCCATAACAACCGTGGGTAGCACTCCCCAAGAGTTCCAAACCTGGTAGAGGGCATATTCTAAGGCGAAGAGTGCAGGCTGGGTATAGGCAGTTTTGTGCAGAAGATTTGCTGCTGAATGGTCAGATGGATAGAGAATATCGAGTAACGGTTGCTCTAAATAGGGCTGTAGAAGCTGATCACACTGGTGTAAGGTCTGTCGGAAGAGAGGCACTGTCTCGTAAAGTTGTCGCCCCATGTCTACAGATTGTGACCCTTGGCCTGTAAACAGAAATGCAATTTTAGGTTCAGTTTGGCGGGTCACCTGCCCCCTGTAGAGGTGAACAATTGGAGTCTCTTGATGATTGTCAAGCTGGTTTAACTTAGCAATGAGATCTGTCTTTGATGGGGCTAAGATGGCCAACCGATGGTTAAAATCTGCGCGCCCAGTATTGGCTGTGTAACAGACATCAGCAAGGTCACTGTCAGGGTAACAATTAAGGTATTGACAGTAGCGTTGGGCTAATGCTTGGAGTCCTGTCTTTGTCCGAGCCGATAGTTTTAATATTTGTAGCGGTGGGCTCGGTGATGTATGTGCCGCAGGTGAACTAGTAGATGCCTGGGAAGAAGCGACTTCAGTAGTTGACAGCTCGGAAACAATAATGTGAGCATTGCTGCCACTAAACCCAAACGAACTCACTCCTGCCATGCGCGGGTGCTCGCCCTCTGACCAAGGTGTTCGTCCTTGGGGGACAGAAATCGCCACATTTTCCCAATCGATATAAGGGTTGGGCTGACAAAAATGGAGATGGGGAGCAATCTCTTTATGCTGTAGCTGCAGCACAACTTTAATTAAGCCTGCAATACCAGCTGCTGCCTCTGCATGGCCAATATTTGTTTTCACAGAACCAACATTAAGGGGCTGTTGTTGAGAATGACTTTGTTTGAAAACAGCGTCCAATGCCCCCATTTCAATGGGGTCTCCTAAGGCAGTCCCAGTTCCGTGAGCTTCTATGTAGCTGATTTGTGATGGAGAAATCTGTCCATTTGCCAATGCCTGACGAATCACCGTTTGCTGAGATGGTCCACTGGGAACGGTCAGACCACTGGTACGACCATCCTGATTGATAGCCGATCCCCGTAGTACTGCCCAGATCCGATCGCCCTCTGTCAGAGCCTGGGATAAACGCTTTAAGATAACAACACCACAACCCTCACTTCGAACAAAGCCATCAGCTCGGCTATCAAAGGCTTTACAGCGACCATCTGGTGCCAGCATTCGAGCGCGGGAATGATTAATATGGGTACCTGGAGCGAGTAAGAGGTTTACCCCACCTGAGATCGCTAAATCACTCTCCCCTTGACGCAAACTTTGACAGGCTGTATGCACAGCGATCAGAGATGATGAGCAGGCCGTATCGATGGCCAGGTTAGGTCCTGTCAACCCTAAGAAAAATGATAGACGCCCCACGGCTGTACTGTGACTATTACCAGAGCCAACATAGGGAGTAATGTCTTCTAAGCGATCAGCAAATCGCCCCACATAATCATGATTACTAATACCAACAAAGACTCCGGTCTTAGTCTTTTCGAGCTGCTGAGGATTAATAGCAGCTCGCTCAAGAGCTTCCCAGGTAACCTCCAACAGCAAACGTTGTTGAGGATCTAAACAGAGGGCTTCCCGAGTAGAAATACCAAAGAAGGGCGCATCAAACTTATCAACATCATCAATAAATCCTCCATAACGGGTATACATTTTACCGGATGTTTCAGGATCAGGATGATAAAACTGATCCACCGGCCAACGATTTGCCGGAATTTCTGTGATTGCATCCTTTCCATGACATAGCAATTCCCAATACTCTTCTGGCGTCTGAACCCCGCCTGGAAACCGACAGCCTACTCCCACAATGGCAATGGGTTCTCGCTGGGCATATTCTACGGCCTCCAGTTTACTTTGCAGAGCCTGGATCGCGTGTAAAGCACGCTTAACCGATGATAGTTCTTGAACGTTCTCTTTTTCCATGGTTCAGAACCCCAGATTTTCTAAAGTTTGCATTAGGGAAGTTTCAGCTTCTTCATCAGAAAGATATTCTAATGCTGCCGATTGTGCTGGATCTGATGGAGGGGAGATCTCCTTATCCTGGGAAGGTATTGATAATGGATGGCCAATGTCTGCGACTAATGTTGACATTGGCTCTGAGACAGATTCTACCAGGGGATCGTCTGTTTCCAAGAGCTGTTGCAAGAGAAAATCAACCAAATCAGTAAGGGTGGGGTAGTCAAAGGCAACCGTAGTTGGAATTGAACACTGTAAGCTGCGTTGCAGTCGGTTTCGAAATTCCAGAGCAGTCAATGAATCCATCCCTAAGTCAAACAGCCCCTCCTTCAAACTAATAGCCTGAGAAGAGTTAAAGCCGAGAATTTGAGAAACCTGATTTTGCAAATGATTAATCAAGTAATCGCGACGATCAGCTGGTCCCATTTTCTGGAATTTTTGCCGAAACTCGGAAGTTTCAGGAGTGGTTTCCAAGGATAATTTAACAGTTTGCCAGTGAGCCAGAAATGAATTCTGCTCAGGTATATTAGATAGAAACGTGGGCCACTCAATGGGTACCATGGCCACCTCTGCCAGAGAACTTTGGATCATTACTTCCATACCCTGCAGAACATTTTCTGGGGCAATCATACCCATCCCTAGTTTCTGAATATAGGCCTCCAGCTGATCATTGTTGGCCGCTGCTCCTACCTTAGACACGGGCCCCCAGTGAATACTCAAGGCTGGTAGACCTTGCGATTGTCGAAAGTGGGCCAGACTATCTAGAAATGCATTGGCTGCTGCATGATTGCTTTGCCCCCGAGAGCCAAACAGAGAAGCCGTTGAAGAAAAGAGAACAAAGAAGTCAAGAGATAACTCTTGGGTGAGTTGGTGTAGATACCAGCTACCCAAAACCTTTGGTCCCATAACAGGCAAAAACGTTTCCCAGGTCTGTTGTCGGATAATACCGTCGGAAAGCACACCAGCGGCATGTAAAATTCCACGCAGCGGTGGTAAAGATTGTTCGATATCCTCTATAACCTGGCTTAAAGCACTGGGGTCAGACACATCAGCCTGGGCAACGACCACCTTGACACCCATGGCCCTCATTCGGGCAATAGGCGCTTCAGCTGCTGTTCTCATTCCCCCCCGAGTGACCAAGACCAAATGTCTCGCCCCTCGTTGTACTAACCAATCAGCCAATAGCAGCCCTAACCCACCTAAACCACCAGTAATGAGATAGGTTGCTGATGGCTGACACGACAGCGTTTTATCGTCTCCTCGGGGCGGCGAGAAATGACGTCGCGCTAAGCGAGCTACGTAGCGATTTTCTCCCCTCAAGGCAACCTGCTCCTCCGGATGGGTCGATATAATTTCGGCCCATAAGTTCTGTATTTGCTGTTCTAGAGGTACAGCGACGGCTAAATCAACTCGAACACATTGAAGTTCTGGGTGTTCGAGATCTAAACTTTTGCCAAAGCCCCACAGTAGCGACTGATTGAGACCAGCAGACCCAGGTGAGACTGCAGGGGTTGCCTGGGCTCCCTGAGTCACGAACCACAGCCGGGGGATAGTGGAAGGGGGCTCCTGCACAATTCCTTGAACAACCGATAGGGCCGTGCCACATCCTTGATGTAAAGACTCCTTAAAGCTATCGCCTAATAGATTCGGTAGCTGAAACGCCTTTAGATTCGGTGGCTGGGCATTATCTATTGCCCAGCAATGGATAATGCCGTGAATGGTCGTCTCAGCTAGTCTTTGGGAAATAAAGGATGGCAAAGACGTCTGGGGATTAACGGTATAAATATTGGCGCTACGCTGCTGATCATGCTGACCCGCAAACACCAATGTGCACTGATCCCCCGAGGCTTCTAATTGATCTGCCAGGCCCTGACCCACTCCCTGCTGATCAGCTAGAATCAGCCAGTTTTTAACTGCTTGAGTGACCGGATTGGGAGCTGTTTTGGCTAGTATTAGAGAACCGCTATTTTCGGGGGACGGAACTGCTTTTACCGAGTTAAATCCATTATCCAGCAGCACTTGCCCCCACGTGGCTGCATCCAACAAAGGATGGTTAGGACGTTGGTCATAATCAGTAAAGCGCCACCAGCCATCTAACAATCCAAAGGTCAGATCAAGCCAGCGTTGACGTTCAGTGGCTTCAATCAGGATTAGTAATCCACCTGGACTCAGGAGTTGTTGCACATGCCTTAGGGTCGTTGCCAGGGACTGGGTCGCATGTAGAACATTGGTTGCAATTATAATGTCATAGCTATGGGGTTCAAAGCCCTGGCCCTGGGGGTCAGTTTCAATATCCAGGAGTTGATAGCTAATGAATGGAAAATCCTGAAATTTTTCCTGGGCCAGGGTTAAGAAACCCTGGCCGATGTCAGTAAAAACATACTCCGTCTGATGAGGATTAAGCTGTGGCAAGAGATAGCTGGCGGTGGCTCCCGTGCCAGCACCAATCTCCAGAATACGCACAGCTCGGTCCGCCGGTAGATCAGTTAACGCTGTTGTCAGTGCCTTTTGGGCCAGCGTATTCATGACTCTATTACCGGGTGAATCTTGATAGAGTCGGGTCAGAGTGGTGGTATCTCCTGCCGGGAAGAGAACGTGTACCGGGTCAACGACTCCCAGCAACACGTCACTCAAACGGTTGCCACACTGCTGAAGTAAGACAGCTTCTGCAGGTAGCTCAGCAACGGCCAGCGCCTGACTGGGGGATTGGGGCGGATCAGGTTGTTGTCTCACCTGCCAGGAATCAGCATCAGCTTGGACAATCCCGACAGTTGCTAAAATTTCAAGGAGACGTTCAAAGAGTTTTCTCTGCTGTGAAACAATGCCCAGCTGTTGAGCGACTGCGGCCGTTGTAAATGACTGATGTTGTGGAAACTGCCACCCCATGTCCTGCAGTGCCATCACAATATAGTCAACGCTGAGGGTTTCCAACTGAGCCATAAAGGCCGTATGTTGGGCTAGTCCTTCAGGGGAGATTAGCTCTGCCAGAGTGGGTTGCAAGGTTTGGGCGATGACATTAGCTTCAGGTAAATAGTTAGGGCATTGTCCGTCGATGAAGCGACCTTGGGGCTGCCATTCGACGTCATAAAACCAGTCTGGAAGCGATGCCGGTTGTTCCTGTTGGTGTTGCTGTTCAACCAAATATTCCACCAGGGTAGGTAGTAACTGGGTTTGTTCAGCGGAAAAGTCTGTGTTTTGCAGCAGTAATTGGGTCAGCTTTTGAGTATCTCCTTGTTGCAATAACTGCACAATTGAGGTGGATGCTTCAGCTGTATCGGTGGGGGATGATGTACCTCCATTGACTGTCGCCGTTGAAAGTTCTGGAGTCTCCACCCAATATCGCTGATGTTGCCAGGGGTAGGTGGGCAAATTCACTTTACGCTGAGTTGTGGAGCGATAAACGGCCTGCCAATTAACAGGGATTCCCTGCACATACAGTTCTCCCAGGCTGTGCAGTAGGGTTTCCCAGTCTTCTTGCCCAGAGCGCAAACTCGGTATCCAATGGCCAACTCCATCGGGCAAACAATCGCGGCCCATGCTTAACAAGGTTGGCTTGGGACCACATTCTATAAAGATTTGATGTTCTGCTTGATGACTGATTTGATGGAGGCAGGTCATTCCCGCCGCAAACTGAACGGGAGAAAGAATGTGGCAACACCAGTAAGCAGAGGTGAGGTCTTCTGGAGTGAGTACCTGGCCTGTGACATTTGAAATGAGTTTAATGGCGGGTGCCTGGTAGGTAATCTGTTGGGCCACCTGCTCAAAGTCGGCCACCATTGGGGCCATCAGTGGGGAATGAAAGGCATGGGAAACCCTCAAGGGCCGTGCTTTTATTCCTTGGTCCGTTAAGCTTGCAGCAACTGCATTGACACTGGCTGAGCAGCCAGCAATTACCGTACTTTGAGGACCATTTATGGCTGCGATCGCAACTTCGTCTGACCTATTCCCAAGCGTCTGAATAACCGTCCCCACCTGTTTAGACGAGGCCATCAGGGAAATCATTGTGCCGTTGGCGGGCAAGGCATGCATCAATCTGCCACGGGCAGCAACCAACTTCAGAGCATCCCCAAGGGAAAAGACCCCAGCTACACAGGCAGCCACATATTCTCCCAAACTGTGCCCCATCACCGCATCAGGTTCAATCCCCCAGTCACGCCAGACACAAGCGAGGGCATACTCGACAGCAAACAACGCTGGCTGAGTATAGGCCGCAGTATGCAGAAGCGATGGCTCTCCTGCAGGGGGATAGAGCACCTCCAAGAGTGAATGGTCTAACTCAGATTGCAACAGCCGATCACAGGTATTTAAAGTCTCTCGAAAAATCGGCAAAGTCTCATAAAGCTGACGCCCCATATGCTCAAACTGAGACCCCTGACCGGTAAATAGAAAAACAATATCAGCCGACTTTGAGGATTTGCCCATGTTGTAATGCTGGAGGGAGTCCCAACCAGGTCCCTCATTCCCCCCTTCCTGGGTAGCCACATACTGTAGTTGCAACTGCATATCTTCATAGGTTTTAGCCACCAGAGCGAGCCGATGTGCAAATGCGGTGCGTCCCGTATTTGCACTAAAACAGATATCGCCGAGATCCAAATGGGGATGGGTAGCCAAATGATGGTGATATCGATGGACCAACGACTTTAGGGCCTCTGCATTTTTAGCTGATAGGGTAAGCACCTGCCAGGGAGACTCTCCTAGGAATTCATGGTCTGGGAGTTCAGGTGCTACTAGCGACGGTGCCGCCTCAACAATCACATGGGCATTGGTTCCCGTGAAACCAAAGGAGCTGATGCCTGCCAACGGCTGTCCCTGTTCAGGCCAAGGCATTAGCCGTTGTACCACTTGCATCGGCATCTGTGACCAGTCCAGATTCGGGTTAGGGGATTGACAATGCAGATGGGGGGGAATAACTCGATGCTGCATCCCTAGCACCACCTTGATCAAGCCAGAAATACCAGCTGCTGCCTCTAGGTGACCAATATTTGTCTTCACGGCTCCAATCCACAGTGGCAACTCGGTAGAATGTCCCTCGCCTAAGACGGCTGCCGCTGCTGTGAGTTCAATCGGGTCTCCTAAACTAGTGCCAGTGCCATGGGCCTCCAAATAGTCAATTTCTCCTGGCTCTACACCAGCATTCACTAAAGCCTGACGTAGCAAACGCTGCTGGGCCTGACCATTAGGCACCGTCAGTCCACCACTAGGGCCATCTTGATTGACGGCGCTGCCCCGAATCACTGCTAACACGTTATCTCGGTCTGCGATCGCTTGGGACAAGGGTTTGAGCACTACCATTCCACAGCCTTCTCCGCGAGCATAGCCATCGGCTGACGCATCAAAGGTCTTGCAGCGGCCATCGGGGGCCAGCATTTTCGCTTTAGACGTGCCAATAAACCCATCTGGGGTCAGATGCAACTTAATACCACCGGCCAGAGCAACAGAACATTCTCCCTGACGCAAACTGTTGCATGCTTGATGGACAGCAACCAAAGACGAGGAACAGGCAGTATCGATGGCCATGGCTGGCCCCGTAAACCCAAAGGCATAAGCAATCCGCCCCGGCGCACTAGATAGTGCCACCCCGGTACCCAAATAGGTGGACAGAGGACTGTCAGGATGATGCTCCAAATGACGAGCTAACAATCTTGGATAGTCTTGACCATCATTACCGATAAACACCCCGACAGGAGCTTCTGACAATCGATCAACCGGATGTCCTGCTCGTTCTAGTGCTTCCCAACTCACCTCTAACAGTAGACGGTGTTGGGGATCCATTGCCGTTGCTTCTCGAGGAGAGATACCAAAGAATCCCGGGTCAAATTGGTCCACTGCTGTCAGAAAGTGTCCAAAACGGGTATACATCTTCCCCGGAATATCGGGATCGGGATCGTAGTGGTTATCTAGATTCCAGCGTTCTGAAGGGATTTGGCTACGAGTATCGCCCCCGGTTTGTAAAAGTTGCCAAAAGTCATCGGGGGTGTCGATACCTGCTGGGAATCGACAGGCCATACCAACAATGGCAATGGGATCATGGGCATGGGTTTGAACCGTGACCGATGGGGTGGAGGGTGCTGTTAAAGATAGCCCCAGTACCTCATTCCCGATGTATTGGCTAAGGCGTTCAATATTTGGAAAATCAAAGGCGAGGGTAGCAGGTAAGCGGTCTCCCAATTGTTGGGAGAGTCGGCTTTTCAACTCCACAGCCATGAGAGAATCCATCCCTAACTCGAAGAAGCCCACATCGGTGGCAGGTAATTCTGTTGCGGGGAGGCCCAATACCTGGCCAACCTCACGCTGGAGTAAATGTTGCAATAGGCTTAATTGTTTGGCAGCCGGATTCGCTTCTAGCTGTTCTTTCAAAAACGCTTTAGTTCCCTGAGAGATAGACTCACTATCCGTATCTGACTGACCTAAGTTGTCCAACAGGGGACGCCGCCGTCCGGCCTCATAAATATTACGAAAGCGATCCCAATCTACCGGTGCAACTACATGTTGCCCAGTCTCAGTAGCCAGGAGAAATTCCAGAGATGCCGTTACCTGAGATAGATGTAATCTACCAACACCAATGCGACTCAGGTACTGCTCCAGGTCCACTGCGTTGTTTGTTTTTAACATACCTGCACCGGTCACTGCAGACCAGTTAATGGTCAATGCACTCAGGCCTAACTGTTGACGGTAGGCGGCAAAAGCATCTAAAAACTGATTGGCTGCTGCATAATGGGCCTGTCCCACAGAGCCCCAAACACTGGCAATCGAAGAGAAGCAGATGAAGAAATCTAAGGCCGATGACCGACTGAGTTCATGCAAGTTCCAGGTACCTGCCACTTTAGAAGCCAAGACTGTTTCTAAATCGCTGCTGCAAAGTTCGGAAATATAATTGAATCCACCAACACCTGCCGCATGAATAATGCCCCGCAAGGGCGGGAAGGCTTGAGGGATTTGGGTAAACAATTTGGCCATAGCAGCCTGATCAGCGACGTCAACCATCGGGGTTAGCACGTTTACCCCTGCCTCCGTCAGGTAAGTTACGGCCTCTCGACGTTGCTCAGTATTGCCCCCGCTACGAGAAAGCAGAATCAAATAACGTGCTCCTTTGGCCGCTAGCCATTGGGCACTTACTAACCCCAAACCACCTAAGCCTCCCGTAATCAGATATGTAGCATCTGGGTGAATGGTTGCACTGATGTCCTTAGCTAAAGGGGGTGACGGTCGTTTCACCAAGCGCGCCACGTATCGTGTGCCCTGACGATAGGCAATTTGGTCTTCCTGACATGCTCTAAGGTCTGCAATAATCGCTTGGGCTTGAGTAGCTAGGGTATTTGTTGGGTTATCCAAATCGATTAACCCACCCCAAAGCTGGGCATTTTCTAAACCAAAGACCCGGCTTAAGCCCCATACAGGCGCATAGGCCAAAGACAACATAGGTTCTGCTTCAACAGAGGGTGTTTCAGTAAAGGCTTCAACTGCAACTGCATTCTGAGTCAGCACCCATAGTTTTGGGGAAGTCTCAAATGGGTGGGTTAAAAGCCCCTGCATCAGCTGGAGCAGGGTTGTACAAAGAGTGTTTACCTGCTCGCTTAGAGTAGAATATAGGGGGGTGAAAAACCCTGGGCAATAGAGAATACCTTGAAGTGTGATCGACGGAGTTGCTTGCGTTTGAAGAAAATGCCAGAGCCTTTCAAATTCAGAGGATTTCAAGTTTTCCATCGCATAGATGGCAACCCCTTCAGGGGGAGAGCCATTCATATCTCCCAGCGTTACCCATGTGATTCGATAGCCTGTTTGTTGAAGCTGTGAAACAATTGCCTTTTCCTGGGGGCCAAACGGTGCAAAGACAAGCCAATCTCCAACAGTTTCTGGATCTTGTTGAGCCTCTTCTATCAGAGGACTTTTGTGCCATTCCAGATTGTAAAGTAAATCCTGAACAGCAATTGCCACCGTCTGTTGTTGATGCTTCTGAAAGAGTCGATTCAGGGTTTGTCGCTGTTGCGCATTGAGGGGGTGATCGAATTCTAAAACGTCAGCCAGTGCTTGCAGATCTCCCTTTTGCAACAGATCAATCACAGATGAAGTAGGATGCTCTTGGAGCTTAGCTGCTACGGACTGATTAGAGGGGGTGACCCAGTATCGCTGTCTTTGAAAAGGTGATAGGGGCAAATCGACCTTGCAACGGGAATACTCTTGGTCAAACTGTTGCCAATCTACCTTCACACCCAAGACATATAAGTGGGCTAAACTTCGTAGCATCTGTAACCAATCTGGCTGATTAGGTCGCAAACTTGGTAGACAGACAGTTTCAACAGAATGATACTCAGGTATACAGGCTTGGCCCATGGCCAATAATGTTGACTTAGGGCCTATTTCCAAAAAGATGCGACATTTCTGTTGCCACAGGGTACGCATGCCTGCTTCAAATTGAACCGGCTGACGAATATGACGTACCCAGTAATGGGGGGTTGCAATATCAGGACCTGCACGCTTACCGGTGACATTCGAAATCAGTGGAATCTTGGGCATGCCATAGGTAATGCCAGCGGCAACCTGGGCAAAGTCTGCCAGCATCGGTTCCATCAGCGGTGAATGAAAGGCATGGGAAACTTGCAGCGACTTGGTTTTAATGCCCTGTACTTCCAGTTTTGAAACGGTTGTTGTGACCGCTTGATGTCGTCCAGAAATCACGAGACTTCTAGGGCCATTGATGGCTGCGATCTCAACCTCAGAATCGTCGCAGTCAAGGATAACCTTAACCTCAGAGGGCGTCGCTTCCACAGCCACCATCAGGCCATCTTGCGGCAGCGCCTGCATCAAGCGACCTCGTTCGACAATTAACCGGAGGGCATCTTCAAGACTAAAGACACCAGCAATACAAGCCGCCACATACTCACCTACACTGTGCCCCATCACCACGTCAGGTTTCCCAATCCAGGCAATCCAGACTTGAGCCAAGGCATACTCTAAAGCGAACAAGACAGGTTGCGTATAGGCCGTTTTATTTAAACGGTTGATATAAGACTGTAGGTCCGTGCCATTGGCATTGCTCGCAGGATAAAGTAACTCCAAAAGCGGCACATCCAAATAATTAGCCAAGACATGGGCGCATCGATCCAATGTCTGCCGAAAAAGCGGCTGCGTTTGATAAAGTTGTTGTCCCATATAAGGCGATTGGGAGCCCTGACCTGTAAATAAAAAGGCAACCTTAGGAGCAGGCGCAGACAGTTCTGAAAGACTATGGCGATATCCCCCTTGTACAACTTCTGCGGTTGCAGACTGACTGTAATCCGCCGTTAGAATTTCCAGCTGACTTTGTAACGCTGCTGTCGTATCAGCCACAATTGCCACCCGATGATTCAGATGAGCCCGCCCGATATTGGCGCTATAACAGACATCAGCAATGGCAACTGACGCTGTTTGAAAATATCCTCGATATCGGTTTAGGAGTTGCAAAAGTCCTGTTTCAGTCCGTGCAGATAGAGTCAAAACATGCAGGGGCCGATCAGATGGGTCATTCTCCCCAACAGCTGGTGAACTATCTGAATTATCAACCCTTCGGCAAAACTCCTCCACAACTAAATGAGCGTTGGTTCCACTGGCACCAAACGCACTAACACCAGCGATACGACGATCATTAACAGCGGTCCACGGCCTAATTGTCGTAGGAATCGACACCGGCATCTTTTGCCAATCAACATGGGGAGTTGGAGTCGTAAAGTTAATATGGGGAGCAATTTGCCGATGTTGCAACTGCAAAACTACCTTGATCAGGCTCACAATGCCGGCGGCGGCCTCTAGGTGCCCGACATTGGTTTTGACCGACCCCAAAATCAGCGGTTCCTGAGCTGAACGACTTGCCTTAAAGAGAGCAGCTAAGGCCCGCAGTTCAATCGGATCGCCCAGGGGCGTACCTGTACCATGGGCTTCAACATAGCTGACATCTTCAGAGGTTACGCGAGCGGCAGCGAGAGCCTTGCGGATTAGAGTTTCCTGAGCGCTCCGACTAGGCACCGTAAAGCCACTACTCGGCCCATCTTGATTGACAGCCGAACCACGAATAATAGCTAAAACATTATCCCCATGGGCCAAGGCATCTGAAAGCCGCTTTAAGATCACGACACCACAGCCTTCTCCTCGACCAATGCCATCCGCCGCCGCATCAAAGGTCTTGCAGCGGCCATCAGGTGATAGCATACCGGCATTGGAAGTGGTGATCATACTATCTGGCAACAGAATCAGGTTGACGCCAGCCGCCAAAGCCATTTCACATTCGCCCTGTCTCAAGCTTTGACAGGCTTGATGCACTGCCACTAACGATGATGAGCAGGCCGTATCAATAGCAACTGTAGGTCCCGTAAAACCAAAGGTATAGGCAATTCGACCTGCTGCCGCATTTAAAGGTAATCCTGTAACATAGTGACCTTCTAATCCTTGGGTACTGAGAGACTCTTTTGCTAAGGTTCCATAGTCGTTCAAAGTGATTCCAACAAAGACGCCTACGGTACTCTCAGTGGGCCGACTTGGAATAATTCCTGCCTGTTCCAGTGCTTCCCAACTGACTTCTAGGAGTAAACGATGTTGGGGATCTATCGTGACTGCTTCGCGAGGAGAAATACCAAAAAATTGAGGATCAAACTGATCGACCGCTGGCAAAAATCCACCGTAGCGAGTCGACATTTTTCCAGGAACCTCTGGGTCACGATCATAATAAGCATTAACATCCCATCGATCAGCAGGTACCTCGTCAATCGCATTAGTACCTGTGCATAACAATTCCCAAAACGATTGTGGATCTCGTACATTACCAGGTAGTCGACACCCCATACCAACAATCGCAATGGGGGCATTGATTCTAGCTTCTAATGCATTTAGTTTTGCCTTCAGTTTCTCAATTACCAAAACTGAACGCTGTAGGGGAGTTAATGTTTGTCCTGAGCCCTGCACACTACTCATAATACTTCTCCTGTCAAGGCTTCCAACTCACGATCAATTAAGTCCTCAAGGGTGTCTTCACTCATTTCTTCGAGTTTTTGAGCAGCGTCAGGACTATCGAACAAAGGGGTATCTACTAAAGTTTGCATGACTGTTGGTGAGCCCTCCTGCTGTGGCAGTGGCCAATGTAAAACTTCTTGGGTAATATACTTCGCTAAACTTCTGAGGTTGGGTGTTTCAAAAGCCAAGGTCGTAGGCAACTGAGTTTGTAAATCTTTCTCTAAACGCGCTTTTAGATCCATGGCCATGAGAGAATCCATGCCCATATCAAAGAAACCTTGATCTAATCCCAATGGTTGAGCATTATTGATTTCCAAAACCTCGGCCACTGTTTTTTGGAGATAGTCTTGCAAATAATCTTTTCGTTCAGCGACAGGAGCTGCCTGTAGAGCAGTTAACAGGGTTGATGAAGCTGGTGTGGTGATCTTACGCGAAGGCGTAGACCCGATATCAATCAAGGCCATAAGCCGACGACGGTGCTCTGCCTCGAACAGGGGTTTAAAGCGCGGCCAATGGATATTGGCAATGGTTGTTTGAGGGGTATGGCTTAGTTGCTCGGTGGACAACAGACAGTCAAGGACATAATCAGCTTCCGATGGCTGCAGCAAACCTACGCCCATTTGTTCTAACAAGAATCGCTCTTTCTCCTGAATCATCCCCCCTTGATCCCAGGGTCCCCAATTGATGCTGAGGGTAGGATGACCATGGCTGTGACGATAATGCGAAAACCCGTCTAAGAAAAGATTGGCAGCACTATAGTGGGACTGTCCTTTTGACCCCCACACTGAAGCAATAGAAGAACAGTTCATCCAAAAATCAAGGGCATAAGGTTGCGTCAGCTGATGAAGGAGCCAAGTGCCTTGCACCTTCGGGCTGAGCACCGCCATAAAATCTTGCCAGCTAATGTTTTCAATGGGGTCAAATCCGGCCATACCCGCAGCGTGGATAAGACCTCGCAAAGGCGGCATAGAGGTTTCAATCTCTTTCAAAACCATCTTGACAGACTCTAGCTGAGTTATGTCCGACTGACAAACTCTCACATGAACGCCTTTTTCTTCCCACTGAGAAATCGCGGCTTTGGCGTCAGTATTGGCAGCCCGACGCCCCACCAATACTAAGTGCTGTGCTCCCTGACGCACCAACCAATCGGCCATATGCAAACCAAGAAAACCCAGTCCCCCTGTAATTAAATAGGTGCCATCTTGCTGCAAGCTGACTTGGGCAGGGGGAGCAACAAGCGATTGCTTAACTAAACGTGGTACATAGAACTCATCCTGGCGCATCGCAAATTGATCTTCTGAGTGATGCGGTTGCTCAATCAACTGGAGCAGCCGTTCTCCTTGCTGTTCTGTTGTGTCATCTAGATCGATCATCCCTCCCAAAAGTTGAGGGCGTTCTAAACTCAGCACCCGACCGACTCCCCACAGTGGGGTCTGAGCTACAGACAATTTGTCGCGATCTTCAACCTGCGTCACCTGGGCACGTTGCGTAATTAGCCAAAGTTTTGGTAACGGTTGCTGTTGAGATCGCAACAACATTTGTACCAGATGTAAAACACTGGCACATCCTAACTGCTGGGCCTGTTCTAAGGCCGTAAGTGTTAGGGTGTCAGTAGCATTAGTATCCAGACTCCACAGATGGACTATCTGCTCAATGGGCGGAATTTCTGTTGCCGATAGACTAGACCATAGCTGAGCCAGCTGATCCGCTACTGATGGATGCAGAGAATAGGTGTGGTCGTCCAGACATTGATAAGTATACCCAGCATAAACAACAGTACACACATGCCCTGCCTGCCTTAAGTGCTTGCTAATCGCCTCTCCCAGACCTGTTTTATCTGAAAAAATCAGCCAGTGTTTTGGCTGAGTATTCAGATCTGTCGTCTGGGAACTCCACTGTTCTGGGGGCAAAGGCTGCCACTGAATTTGATACCCCCACTGCATAACCTGTTTAGCTAGCTGGTCTTCTTGGTATTGCGATCTCAATACAGTTTTTAACTGAGATATCAGCTGTGGCAGCACCTGCCTCTGTTCAGGAGTAAATGTTCCAGTGGCAACCACTGCCTGGATCAGCGATTCATCATTCCAACTATTTCGCCAGACAACGCCCTCTACAGTCTCTTCCGAAAGCTCTGATGGCGGTTCTGAGGCAGCAGTTAGACCACCAGGGGTTAGGCCCGTTTGCCAATAGGTCTCTCCTCGAGTACTCACCCAATATTCCTGACGCTGAAAGGGATAGGTGGGTAAGTTTTCGAGCCTTTGCCGAGGATAATTCTGATCAAACCCCCGCCAATCAACATTAACACCGTGCACATACAGATACGCCAAACTCTCTAGTAGAGTACCCCAAACAGATAGGCTAGGCCCTAAACTCGGCAGCCAACCGCTAACTCCAGTCGCCCCCCTTGACGTTACAGTATCCCGCAGGACTGACGAATTCCCAATTTCAAGCAGGATCTCATACCCCTGTTGCTGCAATCCTTCAGACCAGGGCATCCACTCAACAGACTGAGCAATACGATGGGCCCAATAATCCGCAGTGACGATGGCCGATAGATCAGACATTTCTGAATCATGAGCAATCACCGCTAAGGTGGGCTCATAATAGGTCACAGTCTTCGCCACCTCAGCAAACTCTAACACAAGAGAGCCAATTAAAGACGGAGACATCTCCTCAACAGCCTCCCCCTGATAGGGATGCATTAACTTTTCTCGCGCTATCACTAAACGCAATGCATCTTCCAGCGAAAAAACTCCCGCACAACAAGCCGCCACATATTCCCCTAAACCACATCCCGAAACTCCTTGGGGGGCAATTCCCCAGGAACACCAGAGCTTTGCCAGGGCATACTCCACCACAAATACGATTGGCTGACCATAGGCTGCTCCAGAAATCAAATCCGCTGACGGCGTCAGTAATCCATCCAGCAAAGACTGTTCACTATAACTTTGAAAAATTGCATCACACCGAACAAGTGTCTCTCGAAAGATCGGTTGGGTCTCATAAAGTGTTCTCGCTATCTCCCCATAGTCTGCACAAAGTTCTGAAAATACAAAAACAATCTTAGGGGGGGTATACGCGCTCTGACCTATCCACACACCAGGGCTAACCTGATGTTTTGCCGCAGACGCTATCGATAAAGTATCAAATAACTTGGACGGGGTCACTAACTCCTTGAGCCGCCCTTTCAACTGATCAAACGTATTGACAACCACTGCCAGACGATATTCATGGTGATCGCGCCCCGTGTTGAGACTAAAACAAAAATCCGCAACCTCTGCATCAAAGGAAATTTTATCCTCCAAATAATCCCAACACCTGACAATAAGATCTTGCAATGCCTCATGGGTCCGAGCAGATATCGCCAGCACATGACCAGGCCTAGAAAGGGTTAAACCCGAGTTCTTCTTCTGACCGGGATTTTGATAACCAGGGGGCCCCTGCAACACAACATGGGCATTGGTTCCCCCGAAGCCGAAAGAACTTACACCCGCGTAGCGGTCCATTCCCTCTGGCCAGAACTGCAGCGATGTTGGAATGTCTAGTGGCGTTCCCTCTAGATCAAGATGAGGATTACGTTCCTTAAGATGTAGTAGAGGTGGAATTTCACCTTTTTGTAGAACCAGAATAGATTTGATCAAACCTGCCATACCAGCAGCAGCCTCAAGATGACCAATATTTGTCTTAACCGAGCCAACCCAACAGAGTTGATGCGGCTGTCGTCCTTCTGCTAAAACTGATTTCAAAGCCGACATCTCAATGGGGTCTCCCAGTGGGGTGCCAGTCCCATGAGCTTCCACATAACCAATATCAGCGGCATTCACTCCCGCATTGTGCAAAGCCTGACCGATCACTGCCTGTTGCGCAAACCGATTGGGCGCAGTTAAACCATGGCTCCCTCCATCCTGATTAACCGCAGACCCTCGAATGACAGATAAGATTGAATCTTGATCTCGAACCGCATCGGACAGACGTTTCAGAATGACTACCCCACAGCCTTCTCCACGTACATACCCATCCGCCCCCGCATCAAACGTTTTACAGCGACCATCAGATGCCATCATCTGTGCCTGGGAAAATGTAAGCGTTAGATGGGGCGTCAGAATCAAATTGACGCCTCCCACAATAGCCAACGTACTCTCCTGGTTTCTCAAGCTTTGGCACGCCTGGTGGACAGCTACCAGAGAAGACGAACATGCAGTATCAATCGCCAAACTCGGACCATGTAGATCCAGGATGTAAGATAGACGGTTGGCAGCAATACTCAATGCATTGCCAGTCCCTCCGTAAGCATTAATCGTCTGCCATGAGGGCGTTAGCCATGAGTAGTCTGAAGTACTAATGCCAAGAAATACTCCCGCTGTAGTTCCCGCTAAACTTTTAGGTGGAATACCCGCCTGCTCTAGAGCTTCCCAACAAACCTCCAACACCAGACGTTGTTGAGGATCCATCCAATGGGCCTCTCGCGGTGAAATGCCAAAAAATTGAGCATCAAATTGCTCAATGTTCTCCAGAAAGCCGCCCCAGCGAGTATTCATTTTGCCTGGTGTTGCGGGTGTTTCACTGTAGAAATGCTCAACATTCCAACGATTTACCGACACCTCAGTAATGGCATCCTGCCCCTGGGCCAAAAGCTCCCAGAAGTCTTCAGGGGTTTTACCCCCTGGGAAACGACAACCTAAACCAACTACTGCAATGTCCTCTGTCGTCCTACTGTCAGTGTACATTTTCCTTGCCTGAGAAACTTGAAAAGCATCTTCTCCACTGGCTAGAAACAAAGCTAGTTGCTCAATAGTTGGATATTCATAGATAGCCGTCGACGAAATTCGACGACCCAGTAAGGCTTCCAACTCACCAGATAGTCCCACAGCCTGTACAGAGCTGAGCCCATATTCTCCTAGGGGTCGATTCGGATCGATACTCTGAGGCTTAAGACCTGATGCCTCCGCTATCTTAGTAATTAACCAGTGTCGAATAGCCGATGTCTCCGAAGTATCCCACGCAGTAGTAGCTACTACTAGACTCTGCTCATCAGTCTGCATCAAATGACTCTGGGTAGACAAAACAAACCCATGAGACGGCTGTTGAATATCTGTTTCCACTGAAGGATTCGATTGTGAATTCGCTTCGCTATCCCAACGACCAACAACACTCAGGGTTTCTTCTAAAAATCCCTGGCGGCAAGCATGGCGCTGAATCTTACCACTCGATGTTTTAGGAATACTAGCCGTTCTCAGCAACAAGAGCGCATAAACCTGTAATCCATGATGGTCTGAAATAGCTTGTTGGACAGATTTAGCAATCTCTACAACATCGAGCTTACGGAGATAACGACGCTCGACTTCCTGAACAATGACCAGTCGTTCCTGTTGCTCCACATTAACCCCAAAAGCTGCTCCTGCAGAAGGCCGGAGTGCAGGATGGCACTGCTCAACGGTGCGTTCAATATCCTGGGGATAGTGGTTACGGCCATAGATGATAATGACATCCTTTAAACGTCCTGTAATAAACAGCTCCTCCCCCTGAATGAATCCCAGATCACCTGTGCGCAGAAAACACTGGCTCTGGTCTTCAGCCAAACGAGCATTAAAGCATTGATCACTCAACTCAGGTTGATTCCAATAACCCTGAGCTACACTTTTTCCAGAGACCCAAACCTCTCCCACTTGCCCCTCCTGGCAAGGGACTGTCGATGTCGGTTCAACAATAATCGCTTGCATCTCTGGTCCCGCTGGACCACACCCTACAATTGACTGACTAGTCTCACTGTCTGGGGGACTTGGAACAATTCTGTTCTCCGCTAGAGCAATATTCTCAACTGTGCAGACACTGGGTGCTTTAGATCTATCTCCACCTGCAATGATTAGGGTTGTTTCGGCCATACCGTAACAAGGATAAAATGCTTCCCAGCGAAATCCACAAGGTTCAAACTTGGTAGCAAATCGTCTAAGCGTTTCAAGCTGGACAGGCTCGGCTCCAGTAAATGCCACCTGCCAACTGCTCAAATTCAATTCTTCGAGCTGCTCGACCGTGATTTTCTGAGTACAGAGATCATAGGCAAAGTTGGGGCCGCCACTAACAGTTCCTTTATACCTGGATATTACTTTCAACCAGCGTAAAGGTTTCTGAAGAAAGCTCACAGGCTCCATCAAAGTTACCGATGCCCCAACGAAAGCAGACTGAAGAATACCGCCGATCAGTCCCATATCGTGATACGGAGGAAGCCATATTACCCCACGCAACTGATGATCATTACCAAATCGACTTGCAATCATGGCGGAGTTACAAGTCAAGTTCCCATGGCTGACCATCACACCTTTAGGAGTTCCTGTCGAACCTGAAGTGTATTGCAAAAAAGCAAGAGTATCTTGAGCTAATTTAGGCCGAATCCAAGCGTCTGCCAGACCGTAATCACTATGGTCAGTCGCAAGACAGTCAAATTTAACAGATTCAGACGATTTCAGCTCTTCTAAAACAGATAACAATTCTGATGTTGTCAATGCAATGGCTGCCTGGGAGTCTGCTACAATAGCCTGCAATCGAGTAAGCCGCTGATTGCGTCGCGGCGGATACGCTGGAACAGCAACAACCCCAGCATACAGACACCCCAGAAAGGCAGCTATAAAATCCAGCCCTGGTGGATAGATCAACAATGCACGTTCACCAAAGGCACAGCGAGACTGTAAGTGCGCAGCAATCTCCCTAGCCTTGTAATCTAGAGACAGGTAGGTAAATCTCTCCGTCTCAGTCTCACCCATCTCCAGAAATCTGTAGGCAAGAGAACCTGGTTGTTCTTCTGCGCGATGACACAGAATATCAACAAATGTCGCATCTTGGCCTAACATCATAAATTATCCCCAAATTTCTAAAATCAGGCAGTATAAAAATAAATTTCCATACCATCATATAGTTGGTCCAACCATTGACATCTTTGTGCCATTAAAACCAGAATTGACCTCAGAGCAACTTAGCGCCTCCAAGACTTACCTTTAAGCTCTAACCTCAGAACAACCATTGATCTGAAAACTCAAATCATAAAGAGACTGCAGCATAATTATCGGCAGTAACAATCCTAAAAGAAAAACCAGATACATCACAGCCTAGCTATATAGAAACAATTGAGCCACCTACTAAACTCTACATTTCTATAAATCATCTCTAATCAGAGCTTTTATTAGACAAACACATTCAACGCCTAGTCAAACATAGGAGAGAATATTTTTTAAAAGGCTTAACTCTCTTCATACAAGAATAACACTTCAGTAATAGCGAATCAAGTGTTCTACCATACAACAGATTGTTAACAACCAGAGAGTATTCAGAACTACAAGCATCCATTTTCAAGTGAGTACCTAGAGAAAGCTAACGCTAATGTTGACAAATATCCAAAATTCTAGCTAGATGATAGAGGGTTTAGAGACAACGCCATCTACAGAAATGGTATGTGAAAGTTGTTTTATTGTCTCTGCTATGATTAAGGAGTAGCTTCAATGGAAATAAAGCTTTTGGAGGCAACAAGCTATCAGCCTCTGTGCATAGAAGTATCGTCAACTGAAGATCAAAATATTGAGGCTTTGTTAGCGTGGCATCAGAGAAACAGAGAGCTTGTAGAAGAAAAAATCCTCAAGTATGGTGCAATTCTCTTCCGAGGGTTCTCTATCAATGATCCTGAACGGTTAAAAGATTACGTTCAGCTCATTTTTGGAAATCCTTCAGGTTACGTAGATGGAAATTCCCCTAGATCTCTAGTAGGTGATGGAGTTTACACTTCGACAGAGTATCCAGCAGCGCAAACTATCACGCTGCATAATGAACTTTCCTATTCTCATACGTGGCCGGAGAAACTTCTATTCTGCTGTTGTAGAGCATCCCAGAAAGGTGGAGAGACTCCCATAGTAGATGGTCGTCAACTTTTAAAGCAATTAGATGGAGATATTCTATCAGCGCTAGTTAATAAAAAGGTTATGTACATTCGAAATCTACATGATGGAAAAGGTCTTGGGCCATCTTGGCAAGATACTTTCGAAACACAGGACAAAGCATGGGTCGAATCTTACCTTCAACAGGATCCGGCATGTGAATATAGATGGAAGAATGACTCCAATCTATATATTAAGCAGATACGTCCTGCAGTTGTGCAGCATCCCATATCTAGCGAATGGGTTTGGTTTAATCAAGTAGACCAGTTTCACCTGTCGAGTTTGGGAGACACTTACTACCAAGCACTCAAGAAACTATATGCTGGCAAAGAAGATGATCTGCCTATGAATGCCTACTTTGGAGATGGAACCTTAATTAAGGAAGAATGGATAGAAAAGATTAGACAAACTTGTCTGCAAGAATCAATACGTTTTCCTTGGCAGGAAGGAGATCTTCTCATTATCGATAATATGCTTACTATGCATGGCAGGATGCCGTTTGAAGGTGATCGTAAAATTCTAGTCTCTATTGTTGGCAGTCATAGCTTAGCACCAGAACAAAACTAATTTCGTCGCTGCAACACTAAAGCAGTTCCAAGCTATTGATCCTGAAATTGATGTCAGTTCAGACCTTTACCAGTCTTGCTAAAGGTCTGAACTGTAATACACTTACCCTAGAAAAGAGTATAAATAAAAGGTGCGATCGCTGAACCTTGAGCAAAAACAATTAAAGCACCTACCAACACTAAGGTAACAATTAATGGTGCAAGCCAGTATTTTTTACGAGCATTGATGAAATCCCATAAATCTTTTATGGAATCAATAAAGGAATCTAACATTAAAATGGCTTCTCCATATTGATAATTGACTTTGAATCACTAGTTATACGATAGGTAAGGGCTTCAGAATCAAAGGCCCGGGGCAACGTTCGTTTATTCAGAATCCCCATCAACCAACCTATTGGAGTAAGTAGACCATAAAAAATCACACCAAGAATGATTCTTGTATTAATAAAGCCAAGTACAAGTCCTACTTTCATCCATCCGTGATAAATGGGCTGAAGGGCCATAGGTGCTACCAATGCTAAAGCGCTAAGTACAGCGCCTATTAACCAGGGCCATTGAGGTCTAACATGATGTCTTAGCCAGGGTAGTAGAAATCCAAATAGGATAACAAGGATCAAACTTGTAAGCAGACCAAAATGTCGTAACTCCTGACGGTTAGCAGGCTTAGATACACTATTGCTTGGCAAATTCATCAAACTTTCCTAGTCTAGTTCAAACGTTGTTTGTAATGAGTTATCTTTTTCCCATGAAGTCTGTTCCGATTTAGCTAGAATATAGTTATCAAGAACAAGATAATCCATTTCAGTATGCATAAAGCATCGATAAGCATCTTCTGGTGAACAAACAATAGGTTCACCTCTAACATTAAAAGAGGTATTTACCAATACTGGACAGCCTGTTTTTTGCTCAAAGCTAGACAGCAAATTATGAAAACGAGGATTCGTAGTTGCGTCGACCGTCTGTATCCTAGCAGAGTAATCAACGTGGGTAATTGCTGGTAGCGTTGAGCGAATGGCTTTTAACTTTTTAATTCCTGATAGTTGTTCTTGCTCTGGAGACAGGGGTATCCTCTGTTCTTTCTGAAGTGAAGCAACCAATAACATATATGGACTCGGACGATCAATTTCAAAGTAGTCGGTAACCCGCTCTTTCAAAATTGCGGGTGCAAAGGGCCTAAAAGATTCTCGATATTTAATCTTTAAATTTATAATAGACTGCATTTTAGCACTACGGGGATCGCCAATGATTGAACGATTACCCAGTGCCCGTGGTCCATATTCCATAGGACCTTGAAACCAACCGATAACATTTTCTTGAGCTAACAACTCGGCCACTTGATAAAAAAGTTCGGTATCTGTTAAAAGCTGATAGTGCGCCCCAATTCTTTCAAGATAGTGATAAATTTCATTCCGAGTAAATTCAGGCCCCAAGTAGGCTCCCTGCATCATATCCTGATTCTGAGGTACTCTCGGCTGAGCATGGTACTGATACCAGCCAGCCAATGCCGCCCCCAAAGCCCCACCAGCATCCCCAGCAGCAGGTTGAATCCAAAGTTCAGAGAAGGGACTTTCCCGTAAAATACGCCCATTTACAACGCAGTTTAGAGCACATCCTCCAGCCAGGCATAGGTTCTTCTCACCCGTTTCGTTATGTACTGTCTTAACAAGTCGAAGAACAATTTCTTCAGTTACCTTCTGTATTGAAGCCGCAAGATCCATCTCTCGCTGGGTAATTACGCTTTCAGGCTGGCGGGGTGGTCCTCCAAACAGGGTGTGGAACTTGTGACTAGTCATGGTCAGCCCAGTCATATAGTCAAAATAGTCTAGATTTAGTCGAAAGGTACCATCAGGCTTGATATCCAACAAGTGTTCTAGAATTTTATCTACATACTTGGGTTCTCCATAGGGGGCAAGCCCCATCAATTTATACTCACCAGAATTGACTTTGAAACCAGTGTAGTAGGTAAAAGCAGAGTACAGTAGTCCAAGAGAGTGAGGAAAGTCAAGTTCCCATTCAGGAATCAGTTGATTTTTCTTACCATGCCAACAAGACAGGGTAGCCCATTCTCCAACAGCATCTAAACAAAGTACGGCAGCTTGTTGGAAAGGACTAGGAAAAAACGCAGAAGCTGCATGGGCTTGATGATGCTCAGTAAATAAAAGCTGAGGAAGCTGTGAGCGACGACATCCACCAAGAGTAGCTAGTTCCCTCTTTAATACAGCTTTAAGATATAGCTTTTCCTTAAGCCACACTGGCATTGCCATCATAAAAGACCGAAAGCCTTTTGGCACATAGGCTAGATAAGTTTCTAGAAGACGTTCAAAAGTGACTAAAGGTTTTTCATAAAAGACAATATTATTCAAATCTTGAAGCCGAATTCCTGCTGCTTCAAGACAATAGGTTATAGCACGACCTGGAAAACGCGAATCGTGCTTTTGACGAGAAAATCGCTCCTCTTGAGCAGCCGCGATAATTTCACCATCAATTACTAAAGCAGCAGCACTATCATGATAATATGCGGAAATTCCAAGAATTTTCATATTTCAAGTTCCTATCATTTGGGTTTAGTATGATCGGCACGACTCCTGGACTCGTTTGATCATCCCTCTCAAGCATCAATAATCGACAGTTAAAAATGCTTAACAGTCAATTAATTAGCCCTCCAGACAATATCTAAATCTTTAGACACCTGTTGGGCAACAATCTTATTTCCATTAGCTGCCACATGGCAGAAATCAACGTAAATATATTCGTCCATTGAAAATAGATTGGTATAATCCACAATCCAGTCATACTGACGCTCACGAATAAGCTCCTGAATTAAGGGATAAACTGCTCTAAACTGTTTGCCTAAAGGATTATCGTCATCTTGCAAATGACTAATATGATCAAGCTTAGGGTTTCCCAGAAATGCAACAGGTTGAAGAACTGCTAAAAACCGAATCCCTTCTTTTTCAGTAATACTATGGGCTAACTCCCAAGTCCTAAGTAGACTCTTAGCAACCTGTCTAGCTTTCTGAGGTTGGGTATCACAATTCCAAGGTTGCTTATCGGATTGAGCTTGTGCGATGCCAAAGACCAAAGACCGGCTTCCGCGTAAAAACATAAAATCCAAATAGTACTGAAATTCTGACAAAGGAATGGCATTGACCTGATCGTTGAGCACTTCTCTCATTCGATGCGCACGAATATGCTCACCAACATCATGTTCAGAGCGACATAAGGATAAAACCTCATTAACACCATCGTAAAAAACAACAGAGTTAATATCCTTGTCAGAAACGGTTAAAAGTTGAATCAGTTGTGCAAGTGATTGTCGAGCGTTAAACCCAGTCTCGCCAAGATTAAAACTTGGTATTCCAGTATCTTCATTGAAGAAGGCTGGAATAGTTTCGTAGTCAGACGCACCAGTCCCCCACATAGTAGAACCACCAAAAAAGTGAACTGCTTTAGAGGGAAGTCCCTTTGGACTGGTTTGAGTATTAGGATGAAGACGATTCCCTTCAACATCAACAGTAATAGTTCTACCTTGAAAAGGGAGCCTTGACCATCCAATAAAGGGCTCATACTGCACCGGGAGGTGAGCAAATTCCTGGAAATGAATCTCAGAGAACTCGCTATTATCCTCATAGTTAGGCAGAGCAGCCATATCTCTTTCCTGATTGATAATAGCGCGATACTCAGCCATTTTATAGATCAAAAGCACAACATTGCTCAGTGCGTTTAACAGAAATATAAATACAAGTGTGGCCGCAGCATTAACTCCGATCAATCCAAATCCCGATTTAACATCTTTGAAACGCATTTTCATGTTAGCCAGAAAGTCCTCAAATCCTTTCAAATAAGACTCACGAGATCAGTCTAAACAACTCCAAACAAGTCCTAACCACTAGCGACTAGCTCAATGCTTATATATTGAAAATAATATACCCAGAGAAATAGGCAGGTCCAATATTCAATACGGAAAATGCTGTTGTTCGTATTGGTATTTACTCAAATAGACTTTAAAAATAATATTATCATGTTATCTTCTAAGTTGAAACATTCTCCTTTAGGGTTAAGCCTTGATCAAGGAACTTTAGAAATTAAGGAAGAATAGCATCTGAGCTTAAGGCAAACGTTAGTCTATAGAAATCAAACAAAGCTCAGTCTTTTTTGAATAGGACCTTTAACGGCTCAACAATTTTAAGGGATACAGTTAATCTCTCTCAAGCATTCGCTCTGGAGGGAGAGCATGCATCGAAGCTTTAGCTTAAAAGAGGAAAATTGTATGTATTTTCACCTCCAATCTTTCCAATATGATTTGGACAGAGACACTCACATTACAGCTGAAGAAGTACAGCAAAATTTACCAAATTCTCAACTCAATTGCGTTCAACATTCATTAGCATCCATAGGTTGTGATTTTTTTGAGGCGAACTACAGGTACCCTCTTAAACCGACTTTATTGAAAGGTGGAATTCAGCATTGGCCTGCATTTAAAAAATGGCAGAATTTGCCATATCTCAAAATAGCTTGTCAAGATCAGCAGGTTACAACAACGCATGCATTAATTCTAGATATTATGAAGATGCAAAAGCATCCAAACTACTGGTTGCTATCAAAAGCAAAAAAGTTAGCTCTTCGAAGAAAATTATTTGATCGTCTGAGTGTTCCCGATTTAATTGAGGTCCTTTTGCAAACAAAAGTCGGCGAGAAACTACCCTACGCTCGAAATATTTCTATTCCTGAACCTTTAAAGGCGGACATCGCCCCTATGCCTCAAATGTCTTCTGAGCCCCATGGAATGTCAATTTTTATTGGTCGAAGATCTTATACAGATTGTCATGAGCACCATGGAAGCGATGTTCTCATGTGCCAGGTTAGGGGTATAAAACGAGTTTTTCTTTTTCCCCCTGACGAAGACAACGCAAAAGCTTTGTATGCAAACCCCTTATTTCTACGCAATTGGTCTCCTGTGCGCCTCTTCGAAGCACAAGGTATTTCAGAATACAAAAATTTTCAGCTAAGTCAACCGTGGATTGTCGATGTACATCCTGGAGATGCATTATATATTCCTAACCCATGGTGGCATGCTGTTGTTTCTTTAGACGATGAAATTGGTATAACAGTGCCGCTTTGGTATCCTCCTCTCAGATTACGATTAAGTGATCCACAAACTCGATGGTTATTACTTTGGCCCCCAATGTATCGGACATTATTAAAAGAAAATCTTGAAAGTATGCCTCGATGGCATGAGGTCGTAAAAGCTGCCACCTTTCAAGAGATTTTCTGGACCCTTTTAGCAGCTCCTTTGCGCCTACTCTACAGTAAATAGTTCAAGTATTTCTATGGAGAGAACGGTTATTAACTATTCAGTAAACAACCATCTTCCATGCGGAAAATCCGATCTGCTACATCTAGAATTCGATTATCGTGAGTTACGAGCAATACTGTGCATCCTTCTTCCTTCGCCAGTTTTTGCATGGTATCCACCACTTTACGCCCCGATTGGCTATCGAGCGATGCGGTTGGTTCATCGGCTAAAACTAACTTAGGCCTACTCGTAAGTGCTCGTGCTACTGCTACTCGCTGTTTTTGACCACCTGATAACTGTCCAGGATAGTAATCAAGAAACTGACTTAGTCCCACTGCTGATAAAAAATCGGCTGATCGAGAACGATATTCCGACCTGGGGATGTGGGAATGTAGCTTAAGAGGAAGACTCACGTTTTCCCAAACTTTGAGGCAGGTGAGTAAATGATGATCCTGAAAAATAAAACCGATCTGATTACGAATTTGAATCAGATGTTTTTTCTTTGCACCTAACAGCTCTTTCCCTAACACTTTAAGAGAGCCTTTTTGTGCAGAGCGTAAAGCACCAATCAGACTAAGTAACGTTGTTTTACCACTGCCAGAAGGGCCTTCTAATATCGCTATTTCTCCTATAAATAAGTTTAAAGATACATTTATTAGCACTTGTTTTTGCAATAAACCTTTTCCGAAGGTATGGTTAAGATTACGTGCTTCTACAATAGTTTTCATAATTTTGTTTAATATTTAAATTTTAGTTATCAAAACTAATTTTTGAATATTGATGATACTACTGAAAAATAAGCATCTAATAACAAATGGCTCACTCACTTCTTGACCACTTAAATAATTATCAAAATACCTCTGCTGGATCGGCAGAACGTAATTTTTTTATAGCAATCAAACCCGAAACAGCACACATAAATAGTGTCAGAACAAACACTTGAATAACAACATTCAGCCGCATTGACAGCGGAATACGTGTAAAACGAGTTAACAGCTCGTAAACTCCACAGGAAGCAAAGTAACCGGGGATAAACCCTAAAACCGCTAAAATTAGAGCTTCTTGCAAAACCACCCATACCAAAGAGCGATCAGGAAAGCCCATGGCTTTGAGCGTAGCATATTCAGGCAAATGATCATTCACATCAGTAAAAAGTACCTGATAGACAATAACCACACCAACAATAAGACCCATCATTGCACCAAAATTGAGGACTTTCCCGTTTGGTAAAGAGGCTTGGAAAGCTTGTTCCGCCTCAGTCAATTCTGCCTGAGTCAGGATTTTAATATCCACAGGCAAGGCCTCCTGTAATTGAGCCTGCACAGTTGCAATATCTGCACCAGACGCAATGGTCAGTACTCCGACGTTAACTTGTTCCAAACTACTCGAAAAATTCCGCTGACTATAGCTCCAGTCACTCATGATGACATGACCATTATTGATAATGTCACTGCCTAAGCTGAATAAACCAACTACAGTCACTCGTTCATTATTCATTAGCGTTGTTACTGGACCTTGCTCTAAAAATAATTTAGGCACAGAACCTAGTTTCTCTTGGGCTAAACGATCATACAGAACTGCATTGGGTGTGGCTAAACGAGCAAGCTGTTGATTGACTTCATCGATTCCTAAAACTGGATTATCTGGGTTGAACGCTAAAACTCTTACTCGATTAGGAAATAGTTGAAACCCTTGTTTTTGTGATTGCTGCCCTAACTCTTCCGGATTAACCCACTCTGCATTTTTCATATACAGTGGCGCAGAATATTTAACACCAGAGACTGAGTCTGCCTCATAAAGGTAGATTCTTGGAAAGCTACTTCGAATCATTGTAGGTGCATAGGCCGAGAGCATAAATAAATCACCTTGAAGGCTGTCCGGTAGCAAGGTGACTCCTTCAAACAAAAGTGCCCGTAATCCCAGTTGAGTAAAAATTAAAATGTTAGAGAAGGCAACTCCTGTCATCGCTATCGCCAACCGCACTTTTTGATGTGATAGTTGAGACCAGGCAAGCGGTTTATAAGTTTGTAATCGAGATCTCAGCGTTTTGAAGCAAATCATAGTAGAGGTTGATAATGTTAAAGCGGTGAAGTTGAGTCAGAAATATCAATTTGAACACGCACTTGCATGTTCGTTAGATCAGCAACCCGCTTGCTGTCTTCTGGAACAATTTTAATTCTGACCTCCACAACACGCTCATTAGCATCTGTGGTTGGGTTAGCTAGATCACTTGCTAAGGTTCGCCTACCGATCTGCATCCCGATATGTTCAACTACACCACTGAGTTCTCCTACAATGCCACCATATTCGCTGATGATAATTGCTGGTTGGCCTTGACGAACATGGGTGATTTGGGTTTCGTAGACTTCTACGATCGCATACATCTCATTTGTTTGCCCTAGCTCCACAATCCCCGCTTGGGTATTGACCTGTTCGCCGACACGGGTGTTGATACGCAGTATTTTTCCAGCTATGGGTACACGCACTTGGGTATCATCAAGATCAGCCTGACGTTGTTCGACAGCAATCAGCGCCTGATCAAGCTCTGCTTTTACAACTTGCACATCAACAGGGCGGACCTCACGCAAACGAACTAGATTTTGCTCTTCTTGATTGATTTGCTCTTGTAATGTCTGTTGAGTATTTGCTAATTGGGCCTGCCGCTGCCGTAATGTGGACTCAGCAACCTGCCAATCCTGGTGAGCTAAATCTAATGCCGACTGACTAATAGCACCTTGCTGTGCCAGACTCAACTGTTGTTGATGGAATTTTTGTGTCCGCTGCAATTCAGCTTGAGCACTTGTGATTGAAGCTTGTCGCTCTATAACCTCAGTTTGTAGTTGCGCTCTCAATCTCGCAACATTGGCCTCCTGAGCCGCAATATCCGAATCCGTAAACTCACCTGCCTTTACTTGTGCTAAGCGAGCCTTATGAACCTCTACTACCTTGTAAGCTTCCGCTAGATCACTCTTACGACGCTCAAACCCCTGCAAGATAGCAATGATATCTCCTGCTTCTACCCAGTCACCTTCCTTGACTAAAATCTGATTAACGCGACTGTCCTCTGCATTAGGCACCGAAAGCCTGATTACATCCCCTTCAGGAGACAAACGTCCCAATGCAGAAACCGTTGTCTGATACTCAACAGCCACAGCCGAAGGCTCAACAGTTACTGACGGAGAACAAGCAGCGAGGCTAAACATTCCCATCAATAAGACTTGACTGCACACTATCCATCTAGATCGGAGCATTATCTTTACAAACCTTACAGACTAACATCGAGAAGCTTACCCAACCAGTCCAAACTCATCCACTTACAACTCAAATCAGATGATGCAATGACAATAAATGAAGATAAAATCTTAAAGAATATTTGTCTACGTCTCTCCAGACACACACATATCCTCCAGAAGACAGATAGATGGAGACGATTAAATCCGTTCTCTTGCACCTCCTGATCAAACTAGTTTCATCAGGAGCTTACAAGATTACCTTCTAGATCATGAGCTATCGCCTCCAAGATACTATCTACCTCATGTTTGATAAAGAAATGACCTCCGGAAAAGAAACGAACCTTGAAAGTTTTAGATGTCTGGTTAGCCCAAGCCTCAATACTTTCTACGCTCACCTTGTCATCTCGAATACCACCAAATGCTGAAATGGGACAATCAAGCGGAGCCTCGTCTACATAGGTATACGTTTCATTAACTGCCAGATCGGCTCGCAGTACTGGCAAAAACAAATCCATCAATTCAGAATTCTGAAGAACTGCCTCCGGTGTACCATCATAGTCCCTGAGTTCTGTCTTAAGGTCAGCATCTGTTAAAGTATGGCTGAAAGGATTAACTGGCAACAACTGTGGGGCTCGTCGAGCTGAAACAAATAACCTATCAGGACCTGTACGTCCTTCCCGTCGGAGTTGGCGAGCCCATTCGAAACAAATCATTGCCCCTAAGCTGTGACCGAAAAAAGCATAAGGTCGATCTAAATAAGGCAGAAGAGCAGAGGCCAACGCTGAAATCAGGGGTTGAAATCGATTAAAGGCTGCCTCCTTAAAGCGCCCTTCATGTCCAGGCAAACGAATAGCACACACCTCAATATCTAATTCACTAAACTTCTGAAAATCCCAATTCTTAAATACATAAGCTCCAGCCCCTGAGTGAGGGAAACAAAACAAGCGTATCGATGCCTTCGGCTTAATAGAGGATCGAAAAATCCATGGAGAAGAAAGACTCATAGACCAACCAAAACAACCACACCAACCTTACAAGGATAGAAATCACCTAGAGTTCTCGAAATAGATAAATACTGTCCACAGAAGAAACCATAATCGAATAGTAGTTAAAAAGCCTTTCTGCATAGGAGAAGTAATATTCGGATAATCTGAGGAACTCCACAGCATCAAAATACTAAATCGAATTCTGATCACAACTCGTTAATATAATGCCTACGTTTCTCTCAGAAATCTAAAACCTGAGCACCGTTCACACAGCAGAACTGAACACACGAGAACTCTTACGATAACACCTCTACATCTGCAGGAAACTTATCACCCCTATACTACAGTCAGCTTCAGACCTGATTAACAGACTCCTAATCAGTAAGCAGTCAAGAGCTTACAGACGAATTGCACAAAAGGAAAGCTTACAGGAGCGAAAGCTGTAGCAAGCTACAATAATAAGATTTTGAAAATGTTTCAAACAGGAGCGAAAGCTGTAGCAAGCTACAATAATAAGATTTTGAAAATGTTTCAAACAGGAGCGAAAGCTGTAGCAAGCTACAATAATAAGATTTTGAAAATGTTTCAAAATCTTATCAAAGGACCTAACATTCTCAGATGGAAACTACATGTATGCCAGAAGACAAATTACTTTCTTCTGGGTTTAAAATTCAGCTCAAAGCTGAACACATGAGGATCCTTAAAATAAAACCTTTGCATCTGCAGGAAACTTAATCAATATTATACTACAATCAGATTCAGAGTTGATGGACAGGCTCCTAATCAGGAAACGATCAAGAGCCTATGGACAAATTCTAGGAAAAGAAACTATAGGGAAAGAAGGCTGGTAGGAGCAAAATCACTAACAAGCCGAAATAATATCTTGAGTATTTCACTCTGTTGAGATGAAAATTATCAGACTGACTCGATGGCCAAACAGTAGGCAGTTTCAGAGGTTTGTACCCATGTGGCCAATGCAATTCCAATCGTTGCCCATGCCCCGGTGCCAAGGGATTAGGGCAAACAACAATTCCCTCTCTCTTTACACCAATGACGGTGTTTCTCGCCTTTAAGACCTGCCCTGACATACCTGCTCTCCTATTTGCGACCTTTTCCTGTCTTTTTCTACTAATGTCACTTGAACACCAAAAACGGTTTAGGTGGCTAATACTTTCCGCTATTTTCCTTGCACTCACTGGGTTAACCAAACACGTCCATGCATGGATGTATCTTTCATTCGCCGGAACTATTTACTTTTTGGCCAATATAAATGCTCATTACGTAACGCCATCTTGCACATCGTTGCCATCGGCATTGACTCATTAATCCTTTTTGGAATAACGGTATTTGTATTAAATATTCCGCTAAGCCAATTTTTAGGATTTATGGCAGTGGCCAGTCAGGAAACTAAACCGCTGGTCGCTAAGCTTTTTCAAGCATAGCTCACCTATGGTTTATTTTTACTAGCGTTACCCCTAGCGTTACTCAATCCTAACCGTCGCTGGAAATGGTTTATGGTCGTCTGGCTAGGTCTAGCAACAGTGCCATTCCTTGTAATTCTTTCACGATTGGAAACCCGATATCTACCCTTCAGTGTTGTCTCTTTATCAGGCCTGGTGTGGTTAGCCCTCGATACTCTAAAGATATGGGCCAACCGTATGCTTAACCCCAGTTATCGAGCCCTTTGAGCAGCTGGTATGGTGAGTATTATCGTCAGCGCAGCCTTGATCCAACCTTTAACCGAGCACGAAGTCAGGACCGATCAGTTCGCAACAGCTATCGACACGATTTAAGTGGAGTGGTTCGGTTCCCCATGGATTTTGAAGTCTGTCGTCGGTATGAGGAGGTAACGGAGTAGGAAACCTTTGTGGTCAGGCATTTTCCAGATTAGGAAATTCCGAAGACCCGTAATGCTCGAACAAATTTATACAAACAGGTAGACTCAACCTTGCTGAAAGACCCAGCATTTGCAAAGTTCGACAAATTCTTTTGCACCAAAATCGACATTGGGATGCAGTTAGTCGACCAAGCCATTGAGCGAGACTTCGCTTTCGGTACAGTGCTGATGTATAGCTGGTATCTATCGAGTGATTCTGCCCATCATCTTAGGGCGCATGGTAAAGATTGGGTAAGTTTGCTTAAAGCGAATCGGAACCTAGAAAGTTACAGCATTCGCCTGAAAGATAATAGGGGACAACGAATCGTCTTCAGAAATCGTATATCAAGGTTTAAGATCTGGTGTCATTGATTCCCAAAACAGCTTTGAAGCCAGGTTAGGCCGGAGCTCATGTTTATTGATTGGTGTTTTACCCTATGAGCGTGCATTCCGGGGATGGGGAAGGACCATCTAATGCTTCATTTTGAAACAGCCGATCTAAGGGGCATCTATGCAGCGTTAGTGATCAACTGGAAAAGGGAGAAACGGCGGCTGATGTGTTTAACAAGTTGTTTGCCAAACAAATCAAGAAGGCACGGCCTTAAGTCAGCAATAACATCACACTCTATTTTCCACAGGGAGAGTTTAACACTACTAGAGTAATACTATATCAAAGTATATTTTTTCTGTGTCCTTGTAAAAAGAAACTGACATTCCTAGAGAAAAACTACATGCTCATGGTTCGCTCAAAATATTTGGAGTTTCAGAAATGCTACGAAAGCAATAGGCTTTCAGGCAAGCAACAAATAGATATAAACCTATACTTATCCTCGCTATATCGTTAGTCAGTCAATCATGAGAAAAAATACTAATTGTAATCTATATGTAGTGTCTTGAGATTTTATAGAAACACTAAATAAATCAGCGAGCTATGAGTAAACGTATGCAAAAAGAAAAATTACGTTCCTCTGGGTTTAACTTTCAGAAGAGATCCATGGAGCGTATGTATGCAAAATCACTTACTTAATCAGGTTGAAGGATTATCATCATATAAGTCACCATGCTTGTCCTGTTTTAATGTTTCCATTCTCTTCTCAGCTCATCGATGGGTTTAAAGAGAAACGCTTTTAAGTAAATTCACAAGAACTGATAGAGGAACAAGAACCGATAAGGGAATTGTTAGTTGCTGCTCTATTGTTCTGCTCATAATAATATAGAGGTTTACTAAATGAAACTGCCAAGTGATAAGGTGCAACAGTACGAAAAAGAAGGTGTACTGTTTTTGCCTGAGTATCTATCTCAAGAAGAAGTAGCCTTGTTGAAGGCTGAGATTGTAAAACTACCAGAAGACTTACCAGGGAGAGTATTTGAGAAGGATAGTCAAACTGTCCGTGCCCTCCATGGTAGCCATCAGCATAGCTATTTATTAAAACGTCTTGTCAGGCATCCACTACTCCTGGAACCAGCACAGCAGATATTGAAAGAACAAGTATATCTATATCAGTTCAAAATCAATATGAAAGCTGCATTCTCTGGGGATGCTTGGCCTTGGCATCAAGATTATATGTTTTGGTATGGAGAAGATGGTTTACTAACTCCAGCGGTGATCAGTGCTGCAATTTTCATTGATGATATTGATCAATTCAATGGACCTTTATTTTTCATCCCTGGCTCCCATACCGATGGTGTCATTAATGTTGGAGCTCGAGCACAGACCAATGAAGAAGAAGACTGGATTGCTAATGTTAGTGCAGATCTCAAGTATTGTGTTGGAGAGGACTTGATAGCAAGTATGGTCCAGAAAAACGGTATGATTGCACCGACAGGGCCAAAAGGGTCAGTTGTCTTCTTCCATGGAAACGTTGTTCATGCTTCAGCTTCCAACATTTCTCCCTATGATCGAAGGTTGATCCTGATTACATACTCCAGTATCAGCAACACGCCCACCTGTAAAGATAATCCTCGTCCAGACTTTCTTGTTTCTAGGGAGTATCAACCTTTGGAGATGCTTGAGAATGAAACACTTTTAGAGATGAGTTTAGCATAATGGTTGTCTAACAACCTACTGACACAAGTAGTACCAGTAGATATGGAAATTCAAACTTTAGAAGATGTATATGTTTTTCCAGTTTCTTTTTCCCAGGAGAGACTCTGGTTTTTAGACCGTTTGGAACCTAATAATCACTCATATAATATTTTTAGAGCGCTCCGGTTAGAAGGTAATCTAAATCTGAAAGCATTGGAGCAGGCTTTAGAGGAAATTCAGCAACGTCATGAAGTACTGCGCACTACTTTTAGGGTTGTTGATGGCACTCCTCACCAAGTGATCGCGGCTCGAAGTTCAGTCGCTCTGACTCTGATGGAATCACCAGGACAGCTTGCGTCAGAGTCATGCCTAGCATGGGCAAAAGCAATTCTTAAAGAGGAATCTCGTAAGCCATTTAATCTAGCCCGAGGTCCACTGTTGCGTACCTTACTGCTAAAATTAGAAGATTATTCCTATATTTTGGCAATTACCGTACACCACATCATTGCAGATGTCTGGTCAACGGGGGTCTTTGTCCGAGAGTTAGCCACACTTTATCCTGCGTATGTTCAAGGGAAGCCTTCTCCACTTCCAGAGCTTTCTATCCAATATGCGGATTTCGCCGAGTGGCAACGACAGTGGTTAACGGGCGATGTCCTGGCTAAACAAATGAATTATTGGCAGAGTAATCTGTCGGATATACCACCACTCCTCAATTTACCAACAGACTATCCTCGCCCTGCGGTACAAACTTATACTGGGGATGCTGAGAAATTCACCCTAACAGCTGAACTGACAGAACGGCTCAACCAGTTCAGCCAACAGTCTGGGGTAACTCCCTTTATGACACTACTAGCAGCTTTTTCTCTTTTGCTATCCCGCTACAGTCAGCAAAAGGATATCGTAGTTGGGTCGCCTATTGCCAATCGGAATAGGAAGGAAATAGAACCTTTAATCGGCTTTTTTATTAATACGCTTGCACTGCGAGTCAACTTGAGGGACGAGCCATCGTTTCAATCCTTGTTAAAACGTGTTCGTAAGACCACCTTGGACGCTTATGCACATCAGGATTTACCTTTTGAACGATTGGTTGAAGTGCTACAACCAGAACGCAGTTTAAGTCATCATCCTGTGTTTCAGGTCATGTTTGTTTTGCAAAATGTACCTTTGGAACCCTTGGAATTGACTGGACTGACGTTGACTCCCATGGAAGCAGACCACTCGACCGTCAAATTTGACCTAACGCTATCCATGCGAGAGACCTCAGCTGGCATGGTAGGGGTATGGGCCTATAACCAGACGCTCTTTTCAAAGCAAACCGTTCAGAGAATGATCAGACATTTTCAACGTTTGTTGGAAGCGGTTTTGAGTCATCCCGAGAACCCTGTTAGTCAGGTTTCTTTCTTGAGTAGCCAAGAAAAGCATCAAATTTTAGCATCCTGGAACCAGACCAAACAGGCTGGGCCAATTCTTGATAGTTTATCTCAAGGATTAGAGATACAAGTCGCGAAAACACCTGAACGCCCAGCCGTCCTCTATCAAGGGACCCGTCTAACCTATCAGGAATTAAATCAGCGAGCCAACCAGCTAGCCCATTATTTGAAACATCTAGGCATTGGCCCTGAGAGTCGGGTAGGTCTCTGTTATGAACGTTCTTTAGAGTTAATCATTGCCCTGTGGGGGATACTTAAGGCAGGTGGGGCGTATGTGCCCATAGACCCAAGCTATCCTGTTGAGCGACAACGTGCTATCCTCCAGGATTCGCAAATCCAGGTTTTACTAACCCATACCGCCCTAAGTAAAGCGTTAGCCTCAACAGAAATTTCTGATCTTCAAGTAATCTGTCTGGATCAAGAAAAGCATAGTATTGCGACTCAACCTAGCCATAACCTGGCCCTTGCAATAGCGCCCAATCATCTAGCTTACGTTATCTATACCTCTGGCTCGACGGGCACCCCAAAAGGTGTGATGGTAGAACAACGGTCAGTTTTAAATTTATTACAGGCCCTAAAAACATCTGTTTATCAACACTTTTATGAAGGCGAATCGCAGGTAAATTTGCAGATAAGTGTCAATGGTCCACTGGCATTTGACACATCTGTCAAGCAAATTATTCAGCTGCTGCAAGGGCACACTCTTGTGCTAATTCCTGAAGATATACGTTTAGATGGAGACGCATTGCAATCTTATCTAACCTCTCATCAGGTGGATGTATTTGAATGTACACCGTCACAGCTAGAGTTACTGGAAGCCAGAGGATGGTTTAAGAATAGTTATCTCCCCAAGATGATTTTACTGGGGGGAGAAGCAATTACGGAGGCGACCTGGCAAACCCTAGGGCAAATTAAAGGCTGCCGTTTCTTTAATCTCTATGGGCCGACGGAATGTACTGTTGATGCAACGTTTTGTGAGATTACTGAGGACATTCCTACCCCTACGATTGGTCGTCCATTGGCAAACGTTAAGCTGTACATTCTAGACGAGCAACAGCACCCTGTTCCAGTCGGAGTACCGGGAGAATTATACGTTGGTGGTGCAGGGGTGGCTCGAGGCTATTGGGGCCAGCCACAGCTGACAGCAGAAAGATTTATTACCCACCCATTTATTGATGTATCAAATGCCCGACTTTATCGAACAGGTGACTGTGCACGTTACCGTCCCGATGGTCAAGTGGAGTTTCTGGGCCGTATAGATCAACAGGTCAAGATTCGGGGATTTAGGATTGAACTGGGAGACATTATCTCGGCCCTGGAGTCGCAAATCGAGGTACAGGAGGCTGTAGTTGTTCTGGATGACGACAGTGCGTCTGGAATCAAGCGTTTGGTTGCCTATGTGGTGCCGACAGAGATTGGGGTTGCTGTAGGTACTTTACGTCGTAATCTGAAAAAATTATTACCAGATTACATGGTTCCTCACATCTTTATGGAGATTGAGTTCCTGCCACTTACCCCAAATGGCAAAGTTGATCTGCAGGCCTTACCGGTGCCAGATCCAACCCAGCGAAATCTGGATAATCAATTTTTGGCACCGGAAACCGCCCAAGAAATACTCATGGCTGATATTTGGCGAGCGGTTTTGGGACGAGAGCAGATGGGTGTCCATGATAATTTCTTTGAACTCGGTGGAGACTCGATCCTCTCTATTCAGATTGTGGCCAGAGCAAATCAGGCAGGTATACGCTTGACTCCCCGGCAAATATTCCAGCATCAAACTATCTCTGAGTTACTCGAAGTAGCAGGTACTTCAGCAGTGGTGGTGGCTGAGCAAGGATCTGTTGCTGGGGAAATGTCATTACTACCAATTCAGGTTCGCTTCTTTGAAGAACACAGTGATTTTTCCCATCATTTCAATCAGGTGGTCTTTCTCGAAGTGGCCTCCTATCTGGACCCTGATTTACTACAACGGGCTTTTCAGGCAGTGATGCAGCACCATGATGCGTTACGCCTCAACTTTCATCAACGTGAATCAGCTTGGTATCAGGATCACACTAATGCTGAAGGGGCTCTTTTACAGGTGCGGGATCTTTCTGGGTTAGCACTGGATGTACAGCAGACAGTTATTGAACAAGAAACGGCAGCTTGTCAAACGAGTTTGAATGTTGAAACTGGTCCCATATTGCGAGGTATCCTGTTTCAACGTGGGGAAAATCTTTCCAGTCGTCTCTTTTTAGTAATCCATCATTTAGTTATTGATGGTGTGTCATGGCGACTTCTATTGGAAGATCTCAACCATGGATATTCTCAGCTACAACAGAAAGAAACCGTCCAACTGCCGCCTAAAACCACTTCGTTTAAGACGTGGGCTAACCGTCTGCATGATTATGTCGCATCCGCAGACCTTCAAGATGAGCTGACTTACTGGCAAAGTCAAACTGCGGTGACACATTCTCTTCCCCTGGACTTTACCAATGAAATAGAAAACTGTCACGGGACAACGGCCCAAGTGGTGATTACCTTCTCAGAGGAGAACACCCAGGCATTACTGCAAAAAGTTTCTGTCGCGTATAACACTCAAATTAATGATGTACTGTTGACGGCTCTCCTACAGGCATTTTCAAGTTGGACGACCTCGCTACGCATCGATCTAGAAGGTCACGGACGAGAGGACCTGTTTGAGGATATCGATTTATCCCGTACGATGGGGTGGTTTACAACCGTATTTCCAGTTGTTTTACAGCTTCGGAATACTACTGGCCCTGGAGAGGCACTCAAAGCCATCAAAGAGCAGCTACGGCAGCTACCTGGTCGAGGATTTGGCTATGGGTTATTAAGATATCTGCATCCCGATGAAGCTATCAGACAGTCCCTGAAACAACTGCCTGCCGCCCAGATCAGTTTTAACTACCTGGGACAGTTTGATCAATCCCAGGGAACAGACTCAGGCATGTTACTGGGCTTAGCAAGTGAATCTACAGGGGCTAATCGCCATCCGCAAGGTCGTCGGTCTCATTTGTTAGAAATCAGCGGACGTATCATTGACGGACGTCTACGGATGGAATGGACCTACAGTCACAAACTGCATCGCGCTAGCACAATTGAAGATTGGGCTAACAGTTATAAGCAATCTCTGTTGACCCTGATTGAACACTGTCTTGATCCTAGTGCAGGAGGCTTCACTCCGTCTGACTTTCCTCTAGCTCAGTTGGATGAACAGCAATTAGACCAGGTTACTAGCTTGCTCGAAGAACTTAATAGCGTAGGAGATTGAATCATGGGTCGACAGAATGTTGAGGATATTTACAAACTCTCACCTATGCAGCATGGCATGCTCTTCCATTCTTTGGAGGCTCCTGGTTCTGGTGTTTATTTTGAGCAGTTTAATTTTACGCTTCATGGTCTGCTCAATACATCTGCATTTAGACAGGCTTGGCAGCAGGTAATAGCCCGACACACCGTACTGAGAACCAGTTTTCTTTGGGAAAACTTGGAGAGTCCCCTACAGGTTGTTTACAAGCAGGTGGAGTTACCTTGGATTGAACAAGATTGGCAACACTTGGTATCCACAGAACAACAGACAAGACTAGACGCTTTTTTGCAGGCTGACATCAGCCAGGGGTTTGACCTGCGGCGACCACCTCTGATGCGCTGTGCCCTCTTTCAGCTGGATGCTGAGACCTATCAATTTGTCTGGAGCCATCACCATGCGTTGATGGATGGATGGTGTCTAACTCTGTTGACCCAAGAAGTTTTGGCCTGCTACGAAGCTCTCGCTTTTGGACGAACTACTCCGTTACCAACGTCTCCCCCTTACCGAAACTATATTGGCTGGCTGCAGGAACAAGATCGTTCTAAAGCGAAGCATTTCTGGCAAGAAAATCTGGCTGGATTTGAAACCCCTTCGTCCATTGGAATCAGCCAAAATTTATCAGAACAGTCAGTGGAAGCTTATGTTGAGCGTCGCATAGTTTGTCCCCCAACCGTTACTGAACAACTACGTACCCTGGCCCAACAACATCATCTGACATTCAATACGCTAGTACAAACTGCTTGGGCACTGGTACTGAGTTACAACAGTGGTGAACCTGATGTTGTTTTTGGAGCGACTGTTTCAGGGCGACCACCTTCATTAGCAGGAGTTGAAACCATTGTGGGGTTGTTTATCAACACCCTACCTATGCGAGCCCAACTAACCTGGGATACGCCCCTAATTGAATGGATGCGACAGCTCCAGGATCAACAGGTCGAACGGGAGCAATTTTCATATCCTACGCTGGTTGATATCCAAGGTTGGAGCAGTGTACCTAGAGATTTACCGCTCTTCGATAGTATTCTAGTCTTTGAAAATTATCCGGTTTATAACTCCCTCCAGGAGGATAATCAAAGTAGTTTAACCATTAGTAATGTTGAAAACTTTGAGCGGACAAATTATCCACTTACGCTGACGGCCTCGGCTGGTGAGACGCTTACTCTGAGAATTAGTTACGATACCCAGCAATATACTGAGAAGACTATTCAGGGTATTTTAGAGCAGCTTCAAGTCGTACTGACTGGGATGGCAGAAAACCCCCAACAACGGCTGGGAGAGATATCAGTGTTATCGGCACAAATGCATCAGCAGTTATCAGTCTGGAATCAAACCGAGTTAGCTTATCCTGCAGAGAACATGCTGATTCATCGGTTGTTTGCTGCCCATGCACAACAAAAACCAGAGGCGATTGCAGTAGTTTGGGGTGAACAGAAATTAACCTATGAAGATCTTGAACGACAGTCTAATCAGCTAGCTCACTATTTGCGATCGCACGGCATAGGTCCAGACGTTCGAGTCGGCATCTGCATTGAGAAATCTCCCCAACTTTTAGTTGCCATTTTGGGGGTTCTCAAAGCAGGCGGTGGCTATGTCCCCTTAGATCCGAGTTACCCCAAACCGCGATTGAGCTTTATGCTCTCCGATGCTCAGGTCCCTGTAATTGTCGCCCAGCGTGACCTACTTTCTGAACTACCAGTTCATTCAGCCCAAGTTATCACTCTAGATGGCGATGGAGCCGCCATCAGTCAAGCCTCAATGGCTTCCCTCCCTTCTGAGGTTGCTCCAGAAAATTTAGCTTACGTAGTTTATACATCTGGTTCCACCGGTACTCCAAAGGGTGTCATGGTGACCCATGGCAGCTTAACAAATGCCTACTACGCCTGGGAAGAGGCCTATCACCTCCAGGAGTTGAAGCGCCATTTACAAATGGCCAGCTTTTCCTTTGATGTATTTAGCGGCGATTTAGTGCGTGCGTTAGGGTCTGGAGGCTGCCTGGTCATGTGTCCTCGAGACAACTTATTAGAGCCTGCCCGGCTCTATCAACTTCTGAAAACAGAACATATTGACATTGCAGAATTTGTGCCAGCTGTCTTTAGGAGCTTAGCGTCTTACCTCCATCAAACAGACCAAACATTAGCCTTTATGAAAGCGGTGATTGTGGGATCTGATAGTTGGTCTATGGCTGAATACCACGCCTTCAAGACCGTGTGTGGTCCCCAGACCCGCTTAATTAACTCCTACGGTGTGAGTGAAGCCACCATTGACAGTACCTATTTTGAGCTGACAGAAGACACCACATCGATGACTCTGGCAAAAGATATATCCGTGCCCATTGGTCGTCCGTTTGGGAATATGCAACTTTACGTTCTCAATGGTGCGCTTCAACCTGTCCCCATTGGTACGGTTGGAGAACTTTTTATTGGGGGCAGAGGATTAGCTCGGGGGTATCTGAACAATCCTGCTAAAACAGCGACAGCATTTATTCCCAATCCGTTGCAGTCTGCCTCCGGTATATCTGAGTCAAGTACTTCACGTCTCTACCGAACAGGTGACCTTGCAAGATGGTTAGTAGACGGCAATATCGAGTTTATCGGTCGCCTTGACAACCAAGTCAAGATTCGGGGAGTTCGGATAGAACTGGGAGAAGTCGAAGCGACCATTGCAAAGTTAAGAGAGGTGCAACAGGTGGTTGTTCTTGCCCAAGACGACCACCTGGGTAATGCGCGTTTAGTAGCCTATGTAGTACCAGACAAAGATTGGCCAGGAGCCATGGAACTCCGGCAAACTCTGCGCCAACAACTCCCAAAACAGATGGTACCCACCATTGTAGTCGAGATGGCTGCTCTGCCATTAACCCCGAATGGCAAAATTGATCGCCGTGCCTTGCCAGCCCCACAGCAATGGGACATGCACAACAGTGACACCCCCCCTAGAAACCCAACGGAACAGATGATTGCAGAGACCTTTGAAGCCGTTTTAAAGGTCTCTGGGGTGGGGGCCTACAGTGATTTCTTTGACTTAGGGGGGCATTCCCTGTTGGCAACTCAGGTTATATCCCGGTTACGAAATCTTCTCCAGATGGAGATTCCCCTCAAAACCTTATTTGAGTTTTCCACCGTTTCTGAACTGGCCCAGGCCCTAATGTCATCAGAACGTCAAACCAATGGGATCATGCCGCTGCTTCCAGTCGAGCGGGGTAGTCAGCCCATTCCTCTTTCCTGGGCCCAGGAGCGACTTTGGTTTCTGGCGGAGTTAGAAGGCCCCAGTGCCACCTACAATCTCTCCGAAACAGTACAAATCCAGGGGGGCCTCGATATTGAGGCTTTGGAGCAGGCATTGACAGCCGTTGTCCGTAGACATGAAAGTTTACGAACCACCTTTCCGGTAATTGATGGCACCCCCGTCCAAAAGATTGCACCCCCGTCCCCAATTCGATTGCCAGTGGTAGATTTGCAGTTAATGGGCTCCTCTGACATGCGAATGGTAGAGGCTAAACGATTGGCCGCCAAGGAGATTCAATGCCCCTTTAATTTGGCTACTGATGCACTTCTGCGGGTGACCTTGTTTCAACTTGAGGAAAAGACCCACGTTTTGGTAGCCGTTCTGCATCACATTATTGCCGATGGCTGGTCTATGGGAGTCCTGATTCAGGAGCTGTCTGTGCTCTATCAATCGGCTCGAGCCCAGAGCCCAGAGCCCTTACCTAAACTCCCCATCCAGTATGCTGACTTTGCTAGCTGGCAACGCCGCTGGCTAACTGGAGAAGTTTTAGAAACTCAGCTGAACTACTGGAAGCATCAGTTGGCAGGCATTCCCAATGTGCTAGATCTGCCCACTGATAATCCCCGCCCTCTGCTCCAAACGTTTCAGGGGCGTAAGGCAACTTTCCATCTAGATTTCACCCTAACGACAAAGTTAAAGGCACTGAGTCAAAAATCAGGGGTCACCCTCTTTATGACGTTACTCTCAGCCTTTGCTCTTTTACTAAGCCGATATACCGCTCAAGATGACATCGTTATCGGTGCCCCCATTGCTAATCGTAATCGTCAGGAAATAGAGCCACTCATTGGCTTTTTTGTGAACACCTTAGTATTGCGTATTGACCTGAGCGCTCATCCCACACTAAAGGAGTTGCTGCAGCAAGTTCGGCAAACAACACTAGATGCCTACGACCATCAGGATGTTCCCTTCGAACGATTAGTAGAAGTGTTGCAGCCCCAGCGCAGTTTGAGCCACCATCCTATCTTTCAGGTGATGTTTGCTTTGCAAAATGCCCCCCTAGCTCCTCAGGTACTACCTGATTTGACACTGACGTCCCTACAGCCTGAACGTGCCATTGCTAAGTTCGATTGGACCCTCTTTATAAATGAGACGCCCAATGGTCTAGCGGGAACATGGGAATACAACAGCGATCTCTTTACAGCAGAGACTATTGACCGCCTAATTGGACATTTTCAAATTCTCTTGGGGGCAATGGTAGAAACGCCATCACAAACAGTAAAAACTCTGCCATTGCTAAATTCATCAGAGCAACACCAGCTGCTGGTGGAATGGAACAACACGGCTAAACCGTATCCTCAGGAAAAATGCATTCACCATTGGTTTGAAGCCCAGGTTGAAAAAGATCCAAATACTGTTGCCGTTATATTTGAAGATAAACAGCTCACCTATCAGGCCCTTAATGCTAGAGCCAATCAGCTAGCCCATTATCTTCAATCCCTCGGAGTAGGACCGGATGTATTGGTGGGCATCTGTGTAGACCGTTCCCTTGAAATGATTGTGGGCTTGTTGGGGATTCTTAAAGCAGGCGGGGCTTACGTGCCACTAGATCCGAGCTATCCCCCTCAGCGGTTGCAGTTTATGCTGTCCGATGCTCAACCATCGGTGCTTTTGACCCAGGTCAATTTGTTGGCCAATCTACCGCACCTCGAAACCCAAACAGGAAACGAGCCCCAGATAGTCTGTCTAGATCGAGACTGGTTGACGATTGGTCAGTCTTCTGAGGAAAATCTCCAGGGAGATGCAGCTCCTGTTTTAACTCTCGACAATCTGGCTTATATCAACTATACATCTGGCTCTACAGGCACTCCCAAGGGGGTGTGTGTCCCCCAACGTGGTGTAGTTCGATTAGTCATCGAGCCTAACTATGTCACTATTCGTGAGCAAGATACGTTTCTACAGCTGGCCCCTGTGTCCTTTGACGCGGCTACCTTTGAAATTTGGGGAGCACTACTCAATGGGGCCAGACTCGTCCTCTATCCTGAACGATTGCCTGTTTTAGAGACATTAGCCACCATCCTGCAGCAAGAGGCCATTTCAATTCTGTGGCTGACCGCTGGGTTATTCCATTTTGTTATAGAACAACAGCCAGAGGCGCTGTCCTCGGTGAAACAACTACTGGCTGGGGGTGATGTACTTTCAATCCAACATATCCAGAAGGCCCTGTCTGCCTTGCCAAATTGCACCCTTATCAATGGCTATGGGCCAACTGAAAATACTACATTCACCTGTTGCTATCCGATTCCCCGGACGATCTCACCAGATCACAGCATGCCGATTGGTCGTCCAATTAACAATACTCAGGTGTACGTGCTCGACTCGAGTTTGCAGCCTGTCCCCATCGGTGTTCCAGGAGAACTTTACATTGGTGGAGATGGCTTAGCGCGCGGGTATCTCAATCGTCCCGACTTAACTGAGAAAACCTGGATAGTCAGCCCATTCAATCCCCAAGCACGCCTCTATAAAACCGGTGATTTGGTTCGCTATCTGCCCGATGGCAACATTGAATTTCTGGGTCGTCAAGATTTTCAGATTAAAATCCGAGGTTTCCGGATCGAACTGGGTGAGATTGAAGCGGTGATCAATCGCTACGTTCATGTGCAGCAATGTATCGTGATCGCACACGAAGAGCGCCCAGGTAACAAGATTTTAGTGGCTTATGTCGTGGATAAAGATGGAACCTTTGACATCAATGGGTTAAAACAGTTCCTTAACCAGCAGTTGCCAAACTACATAGTCCCCAGCTTGATCATGCCATTGGCAATCCTACCGCTGACGGCCAATGGTAAAGTAGATCGACAAGCCTTACCACAGCCTGACTTTGCCTCACTCATTCGGCCATATGAGGCCCCTAGCACATCTACAGAGAAGATCTTAGCCACCCTTTGGGAAGAGGTTTTAGATATTTCTCCCATTGGCCGAGAAGATGCTTTCTTTGATTTGGGCGGTCACTCTTTGTTGGCAACTCAATTGATTTCACGCATACGGTCAAAATTCCAGATCGAACTTCCTTTGCGAACTCTCTTTGAGCAAGTAACCCTATCTGCCCTAGCACAGCAGATTGATATCACCCTTACCCAGGAACATCAGAACCATATTCCGCCACTTTTGCCTGTAGATCGAGCCCAGCGATTACCCCTCTCCTTTGCCCAAGAACGTCTATGGTTCTTAGATCAGTTGATGCCCAATAGCCCTTTATACAATATGCCAGCTGCCATGCAGTTGGTGGGCGCACTGAATCCTCACGCTTTGGTTAAAAGTTTTCAAACCATTGTCCATCGTCATGAAGTGTTGCGAACTGCATTCTCTGTCCAGGAAGATGGTCAGCCTTACCAGCACATTATGCCACCGTTCGATTTAGAGATTCCGATCATCAATTTAGAGTCTTTATCCATAGAAGCACAGGCTCAAAAAGTTCAAAGTATGGCTGCTGAAGAGGCCAACCAACCGTTCGATCTGACACAGGCTCCCTTGATACGGGTTACCCTAATGCGTCTTAAGGAGACTGAGCACATTGTGCTGGTGACGCTACATCACATTGCAGCAGATGGTTGGTCTGTCGGTGTTTTAATGACCGAATTAGCGATGTTGTATCCAGCCTTTGATAATCAGCAGCCGCTGCCTTTAGCTCCCCTGCCCCTACAATATGCTGATTTTGCTGCTTGGCAACGACAAGCTCTAGTGTCGGATGTAATGGAGCCTCAGCTGACGTATTGGCAAGAGCAGTTGGTGGATTTACCCGCGTGTGAGTTGCCCAGTGATTATCCTCGTACCTCAGCCCAAAATTTTACAGGTGAGATCGCATCCCTCCGATTCTCAGCGGCACTGACTGCAGAGCTAAATGAATTTAGTCGGGCCAATGGGGTCACACTGTTTATGACCCTGGTAACGGCCTTTAAGATTTTGTTGTACCGTTATACCCAGCAAACAGATATTGTCATTGGTACCGATATTGCCAATCGCAACCAACAGGAAATTGAAAATCTGATTGGTTTCTTTGTCAATCAGTTAGTTTTGCGAACGAGTCTTGACGGAAATCCGACCTTTAAGGATCTCCTGCAGCGAGTTCGACAGACAACCCTGGCAGCTTATGCACACCAGGATTTACCTTTCCAAAAATTGGTTCAAGCACTTCAGCCAGAGCGTGCCCTAAACCAAACCCCACTCTTTCAAATTAAGCTGATTCTACAAAATACTGAAGAGTCATCTTTAGAGATTCCTGGCCTTACACTGGTTCCATTACAAATAGATGAGACCACAGCCCCCTTTGATTTGATCTTAAGCTTTAAAGAAGGTCGTCACGGGTTAACAGGTACGCTTACTTACAATAAGTCTCTATTTGAATCAACTACCATCGATCAGCTACTCCAACGCTTTGAAAACCTTTTAGAAAAAATTATTGATGCTCCAGACACCGCTCTGACAGATATCAATCTGCTGAGTGATATCGAGAGAAAGCAGTTGGCTCAGGTTCAAGTGGCTGAAAATATGACACTCAGTCAACAGGATCTAGAAGGACTCATGCTAGAACTCAACAATCTATCGTAGTTTGGCCCCGTTTTTTGGGGAAGTGACATGCACAATCAACCCGTATACCTCAAACAAAACGTGATGGTAGAACCCCTGTTTAATCAGTGGTATGCCTGGTCTTACCTGATTGCTCCAGCCTGTGCAGCGATGTATGTCGAGAATTCTCATCTTAAGACCCTATCCTCTTTTGTGACGTCACCTCAGGTCCATGTGGCTGCTCTTAAGAATCCTAAAATGGTAGGAGGGCCGTTTATTAACTACGATGTTGATAGAGTTGCTGACATTCAAATTCTATTGGATAAGACTCTTCAGAATATTCCCCATCTACGGAAACTTGCTCAGGCTATTAAAGCCCTTAGAAACCTCCTTAAAAAAGCAGAAGGTTATTCCCTGGAACCTCTCTATCCAGAAATTCCCGATGCACTACGCGGCTATGTAGAATTAGTGTATGACTCAGAGAACCGACCTTCGTTCCGATTGATTGAGGGATTGCTTTACCAGAGTCGCTACTATAATTTATCCTGCCAGAGCATAGCGCTTTCTTTAATTCACGGTAACAATCGCCCGTTCGCTCTAAGTACACCTCGACTGCGAGACGAGCACACCTTGCATGTGCCAATTCCCTTCCACTCAAGCCTCTGGGATGACTTTTTCCAAATGCGTCACCAGCCTGCACCCGCTCAGGAAATCCAGAAAAAATTAAATATCCCAATTGCTGAGGAATCTCTCTTTGCCTCTTTTTTTACAGAAGAACCTCCCCCTGTCAGGACATCCCTGATGGATGGGGTACGTATACGCTATCTAGGCCATGCCTGTTTATTAATTGAGGTGCAAGGGACAACAATCCTCTGTGATCCACTGCTGAGTTACCGACATGAAGCAGGATTGGATCGTTACACATTTGCCGATTTACCCGACACGCTTGACTACATTTTGATCACCCACAATCATCAAGATCACTGTATGTTGGAAACCCTTCTACAGTTGCGATACAAAACTCAAACGGTGATTGTACCTAAAAGTAGCGGGGGGGAACTGATTGATCCCTCTCTTAAGCTAATTTTACAAACCATCGGATTTAAGCAAGTGCGAGAACTCGATGTGTTGGAGACGATAGAATTTGAGGGGGGATTTATTCAAGGGTTACCTTTTTTGGGTGAGCATGGTGACCTGAATATTTTGACTAAAACAGCGTACCACATTCGTGCCCATGAACAATCAATTTTGGTGGCAGCTGATTCTAATAACATCGAGCCAAGACTCTATGAACATCTCAAAGAGATCATAGACGCAGATATTTTGTTTTTGGGTATGGAATGTGATGGGGCTCCTTTTAGCTGGATTTACAATCCATTAATCACCCGTCCGATTCCTCGGAAAATGGATCAATCTCGCCGATTAGATGGTTCTAATTATGAACGGGCAATCGGCATTATAGAATGTCTTCAGCCGCAGCAGGTTTATGTTTATGCCATGGGTCAAGAACCTTGGCTATCTTTCATCATGGCCACACAATATACGCAAGATTCTCGTCCAATTGTTGAGTCCAATCGCTTAATTCAAGCTTGTTGCGATCGCGACATTATTGCCGAACGACTTTGTGGCCAAAAAGAGATTATTATAACATCCTAGGTAGTTCTGCCACCAGGTCTTCTCATTCCAAAAGTAAGGTGTTGAATGAATATTGAGAACGTTCAAGAAATCTATGCCCTCTCTCCCCATCAAGAGGGATGTCTGCTAGGGACTCGGGTGCCACAGTTTCAGCAGCTCTATCACAGCTGCTACGAACTGCAAGGCAGTCTCAATATCAATCAGCTTCAACAAGCCTGGCAGCACGTGGTTGATCAGCATCCCACACTGCGAACTAGCTTTGCCTGGAAACGAGTAGAACAACCTCTTCAGATTGTGAGAAAGCAGCTGAAGATCGGCCTACAGACCTACGATGATCGTTCCCTATCAACGACAGAACAAAAAAAAGCTATTCAAAACCGACTACAGGCCTGTTTAGCAGATGGCTTGGAGCCGAGTCAGGCTCCGTTGCTTTCCCTCTCACTATGTCAAACAGATCTTGAAACCTACCAATTACTATGCGTTTACCATCCTCTGATTCTGGATCGGACAAGCTTGCAAACGGTTCTGGCAGACTTGTTCGTAAACTATGCCCAGATACATGAATCCCAGCCGCAGAATCAGCTGTGGCAGTGTACGTCGAACAGCCCCTATCGAGACCACATTACCTGGATTAAACAACAGAATATTAAGGAGGCCCAGGAGTTTTGGCAACGGGCATTGGCTGGCGGAACTGCCCCACCAGCTCTTGGCATTGAACAGGTAAACGGTGCCCTGCCCTCTGAGGCCTTTCCCTATGCCACACAACAACGTTCCCTCAGACCTCTAATGGTAGAACGCCTGTATAAACTTGCCCAGGAGCACGGGCTGGAGGTGGAAACACTTTTTCAGGCTGGCTGGGGCTGGCTGCTGCATTGCTATAGCGGTGATGAAGAGATTACGTTTGGTGTCAGGCTATCGAATCAACAGACGATAGTTGGCCCTGTCCTAAATACCCTACCCCTGCGGATCAAGGTACTGCCAGATTCAGCTTCTATTTCTAGCTGGTTAATGACTGTAGAGCGACAACGGGAGAGCTTAGAGCGCTACGGATATTGTTCAGTTGAACAAGTTCATCAATGGGGAGAATGGCCCGACTATACCCCCCTCTTTAATAGCACTGTTGCTTTCTATGCATCTGCACCGGAGGCGTCAGCCTCAGACTTAGCAATCGAGGGCTATAAAACAGTTATTTCTCCATTACCTTGGGATCACCTCCAAGATTTTGGAACCATTCAGGTTTATGAGCAAGTGGCACTGCACAGCGAAACGGTTCCCCTCGCCCTTTCCGTTGTTTCTGAGTCTGCAGAGCCTAGCGTCCAAAACCCTCAAGTTAGGTTACACCTTACCTATGCTTGTGATCGGTTTACAGAAACAACTATCACCAATTTACTCATCCATCTAGAAACTCTTTTAGATGGAATGTTGCAAAATCCACAACAACCTTTGGGTAGTCTGTCGTTACTCACCCCAGCTGACGCTCAGCAAATTTTAGTCACCTGGAACAATACGGCACTAGACCTAGCACGAAATCGCTGTATTCATAGATGGTTTGAAACCCAGGTTACCCAAAATCCTGATGCGCTCGCGATTGTCTTCCAAGAGCAGCAACTCACTTACCAAGAACTTGACCAAAAGGCCAATCAACTAGCCCATACGCTAAAGGCAATGGGAATCGGTCCCGAAATATGCGTTGGTCTTTGCGTCGAGCGATCCTTAGAAATGATCATTGGGGTGCTAGGAATTTTGAAAGCAGGTGGAGCCTATGTGCCCATAGACCCCACCTATCCTTTTGAGCGTCTATCGTTGATCATTGATGCCGTTCAGCCCCCTGTTTTATTGACTCAAGACCACTTGGTGGATAACCTGCCTGTGACCTGGGGGCAGGTGCTTTGTCTCGATACCGATTGGGATGAAATTTCCCAGGCATCTACTTCCCCATTGGTGACCCAGGTAACACCCAAAAACCTGGCCTACATTATCTTTACATCTGGCTCGACAGGCACACCTAAAGGGGTTTTACTCGAACATCAAGGGGTCTGTAATTTGGCCATAGCTCAGCAAAAGCGCTTTTCCATCACCACCCAGAGTCGAGTTCTCCAATATGCATCCCTCAGTTTTGATGCATCCGTTTGGGAAATGGTTATGGCATTACTAGCCGGTGCGACGTTAGTGCTAGCCCCCCGCGAAGATCTTATGCCTGGGCCAAAATTGATCGCTCTTCTGCAAACCCAGGCTGTTACTCTAGCAACATTTCCCCCGTCGGTCTTGACCCTCCTCCCTGCTGAGGACCTACCCACTTTACAAACCATTATCGTTGCCGGAGAAGCTTGTTCCCCCGATTTGATTCAGCGCTGGGCTCCCCAGAGATCTTTCTTTAATGCCTATGGCCCCACAGAGTCCACAGTCTGTGCCACTGTTTCAGAATGTTTTCCCGATACCATTCGTCCAGCCATTGGTACCCCCCTCAATAATGTTTCTTGCTATCTTCTGGATGCTCGCCTTCGTCCTGTTCCAATTGGAGTACCAGGAGAATTGTATATAGGAGGGATGGGCGTCGCGCGCGGCTACTTAAATCAGCCTGCCCTCACTGCAGAACGATTTATCCCCAATCCATTTGCCCACAGAACAGATCAACGCCTTTATAAAACAGGGGATCTAGCTAGGTACCGTCCCGATGGACAGATTGAATTTCTAGGACGACTCGATAGTCAAGTCAAACTACGAGGGTTGCGCATTGAACTTGGAGAAATTGAAGCAACTTTAGCCCATCATCCCGTCATCCAGGACACCGTGGTTTTAGTGCATGGTGATCAGCCAGATGAACAGAGGTTGGTAGCTTATATGGTATCAGGGGCAGCCTCACCACCCACCAGTGCAGAACTCCGCCAGTTTCTTAAAGAGAAATTGCCAGAGTATATGATTCCTAACAGTTTTATATTTTTAGAAACCTTTCCCCTCACCCCTAATGGAAAAGTGGATCGCCGCTCTTTACCAGAACCTGGCCAGGGAATGCAGCCAGGACAGCTATTTAAGCCACCCCGAGATCGTCTGGAACTAGACCTAGCTCTGCTCTGGTCAGAAATTCTAAATGTTTATCCGATAGGTGTCCAAGACGACTTTTTCGAACTTGGGGGACACTCTCTGATGGCCGTATCTCTCATGGCGCGTATTCAACAGACAATGGGAAAAACCCTGCCTCTAGCCACCTTATTTCAGGGAGCAACCGTAGAACAACAGGCGGCTATTCTGCGCCAAGAACTAGAAACCCAGTCCTGGTCTCCCTTAGTTCCCTTGAAACCCCAGGGAACTAAGCAACCGCTCTACTGTGTCCATCCAGGGGGGGGGAGAATTCTGGCCTATCTTAAACTATGTCAATATCTCGATTGTGATCGCCCTCTCTATGGGATAGAAGCGAGCGGGTTTCAGCCAGGCCAATCTCCCCAAAATCAGGTAGAAGAAATGGCCAAAACCTATATTGAGGCGATTCAAACCCATCAACCTGAGGGACCTTATCTGCTAGCTGGTTGGTGTTTAGGCGGTATGATTGCCTACGAGATAGCTCAAGGCTTGACAGCACAGGGGCAAACAGTTGCATTCTTGGGCTTGATGGATATTTATGCACCATTTGCAACACCAGAAACAGTTCCAAACGACACAGAATTACTGTTAGATTTCTTGGGCGATAACCTAACTTTATCTGTCGAGGATTTTTGCCAGATGACCGAGGAAGAACAGCTCAAGTACGCAATGGAACAGGCCAAACGCTTTGACATGCTTCCCCCTGGCATCAGTATTGAAGCGGGCAGATGTTTTCTTCAAGTAGCGAGAAGTCATGCTGAGGCCACAGCAACTTATAGGCCACGTTCCTATACCGGAGAGATAACACTCTTTCAGGCACAAACAGGCATCACTGCTGGAACAGCTGATCTCACTCAAGCATGGCAAACCTTAACTGAGAATGTTGTCTTGCATTGGGTCCCAGGAGATCATCGAAGTATGTTTCGAGATCCTCAAGTTCAGGTATTAGCTGAAACATTACAAACTTGTCTGGAACCTATTAATTAATTTTTCGTATCCATCCAGGCTTACTCCCAGTCACTATTGTTACTAATCTCCCCTATGAACCTGCTGCAGCTTCTAATGCGCTCCTCATGGAAATTTCTCAGTCTGGCCATTGTGGCAGGTATCGTGAGTGGAATGAGTACGGCAGCATTACTCTCAGCTATGAATGCGCAGCTCAATCAGTCTTCCTCAAGCCTTTTGCTGGTTCTGAGCTTTACAGGGCTATGTTTTCTACGCTTTTTGAGTAATGTTGTAGCTCAGGTCATGCTAATTCGGTTATCTCAAAAGTCAATTTTGAACTTAAGACTGCAAGTGTGCCGTCAAATACTCACCACATCTCTTTACCATTTAGAGCAACTAGGAACACCACGTTTGCTAGTTGCTCTAACGGATGATATTCAATCTATTGCAGCCACAGTACTGATCTTACCGAACCTCTGTATTAGTGTGGCAATTTCACTTTGCTGTGCTGTTTATCTCTACTGGCTTTCTCCCACAGTATTTGCCCTCTCTGCTGCATTCCTTGGATTAGGAATTATCAGCTATCAGCTTCCAGCAAGAACTGCCTTAGCTTTCATGGCTCAGGCACGTGGTCATCAAGATCAGCTTTATCAACACTTTCGCAGCATTACAGAGGGCATTAAAGAATTAAAGCTACATCGCCGAAAGCGTAGACTATTTTTCAATAATGACTTACAAACAGCTGCCAAAGCCTACCAAAAAAACAATATTAGCGGCATGACTTTGTTTGCGATCGCATCGAGTTGGAGTCATGTACTTTTCTTTATAGCGATTGGTGTCATTCTCTTCGCACTTCCCAGGCTTGGACTCTTAGAACCCAAAGTTCTCTCAGGGTATGTGCTCACTATCAGCTATTTAATTATGCCGCTAGACTCAATTATGCGGACATTGCCAGCCATTAGCAAAGCGATTGTCGCCGTTGATAAAATCCAGCAATTAAACCTACAGCTATCCGATACCGAAAGAGAATCCACCATTAGTCTTGATGACCTTTATTGCCATACGCTGACCCTAAAGCAAGTCTCCCATACCTACTATACAGACTCCAGTGATTTACCCTTTTCATTTGGCCCAGCCGAGATTACCTTCATAGGAGGAGAAATCGTCTTTATCACGGGTGGAAATGGTAGCGGTAAATCCTCATTCATCAAACTACTTACAGGTCTCTACTTACCTGAACATGGATCTATTTACCTAAATAAAGAATCAATCACGGCTCAAACGTGGGATTGGTACCGCCAACATTTTTCTGTCATTTTCTCAGACTACTATTTATTTGATCGACTCTCAAGCATTAGCAAGAATGTCTGTGATCCAAAAATCAACCAATATTTGATCGAACTTCAACTAGACCACAAAGTCACCACTAAGAATGGTGTACTATCGACAATAGCACTATCCCAAGGACAACGAAAGCGATTAGCTCTGTTAACCGCTTATTTAGAAGATAGACCGATCTACGTTTTCGATGAGTGGGCCTCCGATCAAGATCCATCATTCAAAAATGTCTTCTATACTCAAATCCTCCCAGACTTAAAGAAAAAGGGTAAAACTGTTATAGCCGTCACCCATGATGATCAGTACTTTTATCTGGCAGACCGAATTATCAAATTAAATGATGGAAAAATTGAGTATGATCGCTACCAATCTAACCAAGCAATAAGCGTAATTTAACTCTTTTCAGTAAGTCAGTGTAAGTATTTTAACATTAAGATTATATCCGTGAAATGATATGAGTCCAGCGCCCGTTCAAGATTTTCGGTTACCTCAAGCCCATTTAGGGGTTAAACTTTCTCCAGACTGGCAAAAAATCCGCAAAATCGAGAAAACCAATATTCTTGATCAAGAGTATTTAGAAACCAGCTCATTCTCAAGAAAATTTTTCCTTCTTTTAAAAGACAATTTTTGAGCTATCACTTTCTAAGACCACCTCTCTGGAAGGCCGTTCTTAGGGCAAAACTTAGCTCAGAGCGAATGATTCCGGATTTTGCGTTGATTGGAGCAGTGCGTTCAGGCACAACGGTGCTTTCCAACTACATCATGCAGCATCCCTGTGTTGTCTTACCCCTAGCCAAGGAAATTGGTCTCAATATTCCGACTAAAGAGTTAATATTAGCCCAGTTTCCTACCCAAAAAGCAGGCAAAAAAGTTCAGCAACGCTACGGAAAAGCAATCACAGGATATTGTACTCCCCTAATGCCAAGGTTAGATCTGCCCTATTTTGCATCAGCTCTGACCACCAATGTCAAGATCATTATCATGATGAGAGATCCCGTGGAACGAGCGTTTGCACAGTGGCGTTGGGATCAGGTTTTAATATCCAAGGTTAAACAAGATCCCCTCTGGAAAAACTACCCAAGTTTTGAGGACATTATCCGTCTAGAAATTGAATATAGCCACCAACTGGCCAGTATCTCAGGATTCGCCATTAGTGGTCCTGGTGGAGGGTATATTCAACTCAGCCATTACCTTCCATTTATCAAAAAGCTCTTTGAATTCTTTGACAGAGAACAGGTTTTATTTATAAATGCCAGTGATTTCTTTGAGCATCCGGTCAAAACTACACAACAGATTTACCAATTTCTGGAATTACCAGATTATGAACTGATTATCAGCACTCGAAAAAATTCTGCTCCGCCAGATCAGATGACAGAATCTGCCAAGCAGCTATTGAGCGAGTTCTTTAAACCCATTAATCAAGAACTCTACACATTTATTGGTCAGGACTTTGGCTGGCAATAAATATATAACAATCAATGGATGTATGCGTTGATTTCACATCCGGTTAGCTATTAACCTGACAAATGCTATATAGAGTTCTTGCATCAACTCGAAGATCCAAAAAGCAACTAGGTGTCATGCAAATCTTTAAGTCACTCTATGGAACCCTTAAAGCAACAGGATTTTTTTCCTGGATACTGATCACCATTGGCAAACGGTGGGGAGTTGATGCCCGTCGATACTATTTGGTGAAACTACAAATTATTAGCCAAGCATCAAAACAGTTGTTAGATGACATTGAAGCCCAAGCAGCTAGCATACCTCGTCTTTCAGCAGTTCAACGCCTTGAATGCGTCAACCAGGAAGAATTTCAAGAAGATTATGCAAACAGAGGTAAACCCGTCATCCTTAGAGGTCTGGTTTCCCAAAACCAGGTTCAGCACTGGTCTTGGGAAAATTTAAAACGTCACCATGGTGACCTGATGCTCTTAGTGCGTAAAGGCAGCGACTACGATCGGATGAAGCGATTTAGAATTTCATTAACCGACTATATTGATTCTATGCTATCGGGTGAGCAGGCATTTTATTTAGGGAATAATCTCTTACCTAAGATCATGTATGACATGGTTAATATTCCCGAAGTGCTGACAAGATGCAATCAATTTAGCCATGAACGAGCCCAACTTTGGATAGGCGGTCAGTCCACTGGAGCTCATCTACACCGAGATTTATTTGATAACATTGTTTTTCTTTATCAGGGTAGCAAAACATTTTATTTGGCAGCTCCTGACGAAAGTCAATGGTTATACATCTGGGAAGTTCACTCAACGTTGAACTCTAGTAAGTTTAATTTTCTTGCTCCAGACTATCGTCGGTTCCCACTTGCTCGCAATGCTCATTTTATTTCTGTAACCATGCAACCTGGAGATATTCTCTACATTCCTTGTGGATGGTTCCATCAGGTTGTAAATAATCACCCCTCTTCTTCTGTAAGTATATTTGGCCAACGTCTAGGGGCAGCAGCTTTAATCAGTTTAAATCCAATCTCGCAACCGATTTTATCGAGTTTGCCCCTCCAATAATCGACACACATTGAATCTACTCAACCATCCATTTAATAAAAAATATGCCAAGCAAGATATCGTCAAAACCACAGTATACAATTCAGCCCCTCATCCTCGCTCCTATTAGTCTTGGCTATAATTTTTTCCGGGGCAGTGGCATATTTTCTTGGAGCATTGTCACAATTGGTCAATGGTTAGGCAAAAACGTAAGGCGTCAATTACTAGTTTGGCTACGGATCATCACGCCAGAAGCTCGTAATCTTCTAGAGAAGATAGAGCATCAAGCTGCAAGTCATCCTCGTTTAAAGACTTTAAATTACCTGAAGGCTCCTACTGCGGAGATATTTCAACAAAACTATAGCCAAACCGGAAAACCTGTTGTCATAACTGAAAGCGTAGGGCAGGAAGTCATTGAAAAATGGTCTTTTGATATCCTCAAAAATACCTTTGGCAAAACCCTGATGCTGGTGCGCCGTGGTCAAGACTACGACACTTTAGAACGATATCAAATATCACTGGAGCAGTACATCGATTCAATGCTAAAAGGGACTCAAACTTACTACCTTGGCAACAATCGTCTTCCCCAGGAAATGTACAAGCATGTTCCACTGCCTAGTAAGTATGTGGGAGTTAATGCATTTACCTATGAACGAGCCCAACTTTGGATCGGAGGGAAAGCGACTGGGGCACATCTACATCGTGACCTATGCGATAACTTTGTCTTAGTCCTTAACGGCACCAAAACATTCTATTTGGCGTCCCCTGACGAGAGTGATTTCCTATATACCTGGGAGACAAGATCGGGACTCAACTCAAGCAAATTTAGTGCCGTAAACCCTAACTACCAAAAATTTCCACTTGCAAAGCAGGCGCATTTTATCAACGTAACGTTACAACCTGGTGAACTTTTATATATACCTTGTGGATGGTTTCACCAGGTTGTTAACAAAGAGCCGTCTTGTTCTATCAACTTTTTTGGCAGGCCACTAATGGCAACAGCAGCATTAAATACACCGCATTATTAACCAGACGAGCATTCGCTTGGATCAGCGTTTCAGGGCGAATATAGTGCTGCTGTATCCAGGCTAAATGATGTCGCGTAAGCGCTACTATAGCCTTGCGTTGCAACGGTCTCAGACCAATGTTGCAAGCCATTGAAATTAAAACAGCACACAAACTGATGGTGACATTCTCAGCGCGAGTCCCTTCTTCATGGGCATGAGTAAACTCGTCGAGAAAGCCTGTTTTCGCCTGGATTTCCAGGAGGATCTCTGGCAAATCAACACGGGGTAACAAGGCTACAACCTGATGCTTAAGTCTGATTCCACCTCAGTTTGTGTGAGGGGATTTAATCAACGGTCTCCGTCCATTGAGAGAAGAGGCAATTAACAAATTACGCATCCAGTCGTCATGATATCGGAAGCCATTGAGTTTCTCAAAGGGACACAAACAGCCTCCATTTTGCTGCTGAGTTTTACGACAGAATGGATGAAAGTTCCACAGCATCGCCATGGAGCGAACGGATAACTCAGCAGCCTCCCAAGCCCCATGAAAATCTTGCATGGCATAGAGTGCCCGGTCGAGATAGTTCATGGGGCGATCTACCTGATTACTGGTGCGATAGGCATTAGGAAAGTCGAAGGCTCTCTGGAAAAATAGAGATTTTTCTCTGAGTCGTTGTAATCGGTCATGGATGGCGTTGGGAAGCTCCACCGATTGTGTCCGTTCGAGAAAACGACGCAATCGTTGAGCAAATTGACGTTTGCCGGTAGGGGTAATTGAAGCGGTGCGATGTTAACCAGTGAGGATGAGATTCAAGAGGTGTTGAATATAGCGGGTCAACTGGCGACAGAAAAGGCACTTGAACAATACGGTAGCGATGGTAGCCCCCTCGACTACGCAGGCCAGCACTGGACCAGCAAAGGTAAAGAGACAAAAGTCTACCAAAGCGTCGTGCCATCTGCCATCAAAAATCGAGGAATCGACAAAACGCTTTAATTTCAAGGTTCATGATAACTCACATTCAGCAGATTATTTTTAGTCGTATTTTTAGTGTAACCAATATAAAGGGGATTAGTTTGGGTAGAATTTGAGCCATGGGGAGAGGCCTACGCTAGATGGGGCGTTTCACCCTGCGGGTTGTTTCAAAGAATGGGAGTTGGCGATGGCTCGTGATATCCCTGAGCCCACCTTTATTGAGTTTGGCCAGGCAGCTAAGGAACCGGTTCGGGTAGCTGAGGATTTGGGCTGGCAGCGGGTAGTGGAGTTTTTGCGATCGCGTGAGCTATCCGCCAGTCCCCTCAAAGCCTATGAAGGGGTATGGTTAACCTAAGCCAGGGAGTCGCCTCCCCGACTTGGCTTGTCGGGTAAGGGAGAGTAAGTCGCCTCATCTCCCTCCCCTTAGAACCGGACGTGGCACTTACATGCCATCCGGCTCAAGCCTTCTGCAACTCAGAAGGTTGTCTCCATGTGTAGGTGCTGATGACACACTTTGTGAAGGTGGAGTAGGTTTTCAACCCGGTCTGTCCCTCCGTCTGCCACCTTAATTACATGGTGGGTATGCAGTTGCTCTCCGTTAAACAGGTGCTCTTCACAGGCTGGACATTGCCAATTTTGGTTCTCAGCTACTTGGTAGTACTTCGAGCCTTTGGCCCAGTAAATTTTACCTTGCCGGGTTTGACGCTGTTGCCAGTATGTTCTGAGCGTTGGGTCATCTGGTGATGCCTTGCCAGTAACCTTGACATGGCGTTCGATGGGAATGGTTGCCAAGTGAGTCAGGGAGTAGTGAATGGCTCGACCGTCTCGGCTTGTGGCCGAGGCCGTAAAGTACCATTTCTTTTCCCGAAACACTTTGAAATATTGATCCACAACCCATCGCTTCCCTTTTCTGGGATGCCGCCTCTTGCACCATTGGAAGAGGGCTTTCCAGATGTAATGGTCGAGGGAAGAGAAGACCTTTGCACTGTTAACATGTCTGTAGTAATTGGCCCATCCTCTGAGAATTGGGTTGAGATGTCCGATGACAACTTCCGGCTTGTGCGAGGGATTGGCTCTGAGCCAGTCTCTGATGCGCTGGAGGAAATCTTTCACCTTTTGTTTGGCTGGGGTGATCAGGCATTTGCCTTTGAATTGTCTGACAGTAAATCCGAGGAAGTCGATACCCTGTTCGATATGAACAATTTTCGTCTTTTCTCGATTGAATGTCAGGCCCCTTTGTTTTAGCCAATCCTCTAAGATGGGTTTGACCGCTTCAATGTCCTCCTTAGAAGGCGCAGTCACAATAATGTCATCCGCATAGCGAATAAATCCATACTTATTGCTCCATACGCGTTTGGTTTGATATCTCCCTGTTTTCTGGTTGAAACTTCGATATTCTTTTACCTTTTTGAATTGAGATAAAAGTTCTTCTATTCCATCCAGTGCAATATTTGCGAGTACAGGTGAAATGATTCCACCTTGCGCGGTTCCGCTTTCTGTCGGGTAAAACACCTCTGCTTCAATATAGCCTGCTTTCAGCCATTGTTTAATGAGTCCTCTGCCAGGAATTAGCCCGATGGCATTGAGGATATAATCGTGACTGATATTGTTAAATGCACCTTTTATATCGGCGTCTAAAGCCCAAGTATCCACGCCTTTCCTCAATCGAGAATGACATTGTTTAATGGCATCTTGACAACTGCGGCCAGGGCGAAAACCGTAACTATGTGCCTCAAATCGAGCTTCCCAGCTCGGTTCTAGTGCATTTTTAACAATTGCTTGTGCGACTCGATTTTTGAGTGTGGGGATGCTTAATGGACGACGGTTTTTCCCATTATCCTTGGGAATATAAACCCTTCGAGCAGGGTGAACTTTCCATAAGCAGTAAGCCTGCATCTCATTAACCAAATTGACCCTGGCTTGAGGAGTCAGGGCAACTTGGCCATCAATGCCAGCCGTCTTCTTTCCTCGGTTTTGCTGGGTCACCCGTCGCACTGCTAGCAGCAGGTTAGAGTAACTGCGGAGCATCAACTTCATCAGGCTTCTCACCCGATTCCATTGATGTTCCTGAGTCGCACGATAAATTCGCTGCCTTAGATTTCGTACCTTCTTCTTGACGCGTTTCCAGTTGATGGAAGCCCATACTTGAAGACGGCCCACCGTTCCGATGTCTATTTTGACTCTATCTTTCACGTTGGTTAGATTTCTTCACGTTGATTTATCGTTGAAGACCTGTTGGAAGTCAGCTACCTTTTCGGTATCGGGCAAATTTTTGAACCCGTATCTCCCGCATTACCAGGAGCGTTCGCTTTTTCCAATTTCCCTTACCCTCTAGGTAGTTGTGTCGTCCTTGCGGTTGACCTACTCTGGTTATCGACCTTTGCCAGAGAACCTATAGGGCTTACCGTGTTCCGTGCGTTTGATCTGCGACTGAATTAGGTTCCATCTATACCCCGGTGGGATTATTGTCCTTTCGCTTTGAGCGTTCTGAGACTCATTGCCTACCCACTTACCAGTTTGGTTAAGGTGTATCAGCCTGATTTCACCTTTCACGCCTCACGAGACTTATGATGATTCACTTGCGTTAACCCGTTTCAGTCTTCCCTTTGCTCTCCATATCAACTTGGGCTGCCAATATCGTGAGCTTTCGTGCTTTGCTTTCCGCTAGTTTCATTACTTACTCCTGGCGTAAGCGGAGTCAGTGACTCTTTTACGTAGGGACAGGGAGGAAGGCTCCCCTGGGGAAGACGGCTTCCTAATCAAAATGCGCCAGTGGCGCTGAACGCACGACTTTCACGTCGCACCAGAACCGGACGTGAGACTTTAGACCTCATACGGCTCCTCTCTAACCGGGCTCTTGTCATGAGTACCAGTCGTCGATGGAGTGCTTGCTGAGTGTACCTGGTCGTGGCAGTGACGATGCAGCAACGCCAGGTTTTGACGACGGTGGTTGTCGTGGTTGCCATCGAGATGATGAAGCTCGATGAGCACCCCTGGCAGAAAATGAAGTCCACAATGCCTACATTTCCCTTCCTGTGAACGAAGCAGAAAGGATTTGAGTGGAGTAGCTCCTGGATATTTCCGTAGGCGACTCCCCCAATAGCTCCAGTCTCCATCGTAGGGAGAGCGATTAGCCCTGACTTTGATATGGCGTTGAAAGCGTGTCTGTCGATGGTATCGAAGCCGAGGCCCGTCCTTCGACTGAAACACCCATCCTCCACCTGCATTGACTAACCAGTAGCAAGAAACGATCTGATGAACGTTTAGATTGCCATGTCTGTGTTTTGCCCAGCTTAATAACCGAAAGAACAGTATTGAGGAGAGGTTAGCGAAGGTTTGAGAACTATTAACACTTCGATAATATTGGCACCATCCCTGAATCACAGGATTAAGTTGACCAATCAACTCCTGCTGGGTTGCTCCCCGGCATTTATGGAGAATCGTTTTAAGATGCTCCAGATGTCGTTTGACATTTTTAGGACTGGGGGTGATAAGGGTCTTGTATTCACGTCGGGCTCGGTATTTCCCGACCGAATGCTGTCGCACCTGAAACCCCAAAAATTCAAAGCCAGGAGACTCGCCATTGAGCGTGTGACTGATGGTTGTTTTCTGGGGGTTAAGCTCTAAGCCAATCGTATGGAGCCATTTAGCTAGTGCGGCCTGGGCTCGATGGATATCGTTTTCACGACGAGCTAAAATCACAATATCGTCGGCATAGGCGATCACGTATATGCGATACGTATCGGTACCTAGCCGTTTGATATGACGTTCGAGTCCTTGGAGCGCAATCAGCGCGAGTAGGGGAGAGATGACTCCCCCTTGTGGACTGCCTCGTTCGGTGCGATGAAAACCATTGTCGAGAACACCACATTTGAGCCAGCCTTTGATAAGCCTTTTCATCCAGGTTGGCGTTCGGCTTTTCTTCAGGATGGCGTCGTGCGAAATGTTATCGAAGCAGCCTCGAATATCAACACTCAGCACATATTTGGGCTGGCGAAAGATGGTTCGATAGACAGCTTCAATCGCATCTTGACAAGACCGTCCTGGTCGAAACCCATACATATTGGGGTCTAGCTTAGCTTCCCATTGGGGTTCTAGCGCTAGTTTGATGAGAGCCTGAGTGGCCCTATCCCGCATGACAGGAATCGAAAGCGGGCGCTTTTCTGTTTTCCCTGGCTTGGGAATCCAGATACGGCGCAGGGGGCGGGGGTTAGAGAAGTCTCCTAAGGTTTGAGCCATCTCTAACCGTTGGGGTGGCGTCAACTTCTTGATGCCATCGATACCAGCGGTACGCTTCCCTTTGTTATCCTGGGTCACTCGCCTAACGGCCAGTAACCGAGCATACCAGGACTTTGCTAACAGACGTTGCAGTTTGTGAACCAACTTCACTTGACGACGACGACTGGCTTTGTAAATTCGGCGTTGGAGCTTAAAGACCTTGGTCTGGATTCGTTTCCAGGGTAGTGTCTCCCATCTATACCTCGTCTGAAGTGACGGGCTCATAACGTGTGAACTCTACTAAACGGCTTTACATCCCAGTTACAGTGTGTACGTCAGCATATCTTGGGCATTACCCCAGGCATTGGCTTCTTACACAATCCCAATCCTTCATCTCATCTGGTTAGCACCTACTCTCGGTATCGACCTGAGCCGAGAGAGACATGAAGGGTTCCTACGTTCCGATATCCGATAATCGCTATACTTAGGGCTCCACTCTAGACCGGGTTTATTGAGGGTAGTTCTTGGTCACCGGGGTCATGCCAAGCTCATATCCTTAGCCTTTTGGCCGTGGTGTATCAGCCTGATTTCACCACTTCACGATAACGATCCGTTAACATGGATTCCTTGCGTACCCGTATATAGCTTGCTAGACGGGATTCCAGCTTAGGCTGCCAGTTACCGCCGTTTATTCCCGCTTCAGGCGTTGATGGCTAGTCGCGAACCTGGGGAATAGGCTGTCACTCCACTACCGGGAGGGAGGGACTTTCACCCTCATCGAGATATCAGTTATCAAGGTTCTATCCTTGTCTCCCATCCCCCAGACTGAGCTGGTTTCGGAAGAACGCATCACACACCCCGACTTGTGCGAAACTGGGCCATAGGCTGAAAGTATTGAGATGACTGGATTGCAGCCGCCAAAAAACCGACCTCTCAGAAAAGTACTAACTAACAGACATTAAATTAGGCTGCTTCTGGAGGTGGCGAGATCGGCAAATCGTCATGCAATAGCGGCTGACGTCCGTAACTGTCGCCGAGTCAAACGATGACCTCTACAGCACATCACCACCTTCGCTTCTAACCCGCGATAGTTTTATCGTCGGCTCATCTTCACCGGGTAGTAAAATCTTATCGATGCGCTTCAATCCGAGCTTGTGCAATACCCGTAGAGAGGCCGCGTTACCCTCTTCGCTGTAGGCTACGATTGCGGCTGTAGTTGGGTCTGATAGAGCTATCTCGACCAATGGCGTTATCGCTTCAGTTGCAATACCCCGTCCCCAGACTGAGCGGCGGAAGCGAAAGCCAATCTCAATCTCATCTGAGCGGCTCCATCCAAGCTTCTGCGCATCTCTAGATTCGTTAGCAGGCCGAATTGAAATACTCCCTAAGAAGTCACCGCTCTCACGCTCGAATACAGCTCTGGCACCGTGCCAAGGATGCTTCTGTTGGGGGATGAACTTTGTCCGAATGAGGTCACGATATCGGGAAGCATCATCCCCTAAGCGCGAACCGATATAACGCATAACCTTTGGATCGGAATCAAGTTCAAACATCAACTCTCCGTCCGCTTCCACCATGTCTCGGATTAACAGACGCTCTGTTGTAATAGGTTCACGCATCGGACTTCACACTGCTTTATAAGGGCCTTTGAGTAGTAATGGAACAGAAAGTAATGCTAAGGCTGAAACCCTTGATGTATAAAGGCTTCATCTATAGTTCGTATGCACTATAGATGAACTGATTTTCTGTGCCAGTTAATGCTTACCCTAATTGATACAGAAAATCATAACGGTATATCAAGGGTTTCAGCCTCCTTCAGCCAGGTAGGTTTAATTGGTACAGAAATGGGAGCTGCTTAGCGTAGGTTTCTGGTCTGATGCTGCTGAAACCCCAACTAGCGACACGAGCTTGGAGCTGGTACGACATTGCTACCTACCCCACGTTTTTCTGCATCACGACTGTTAGTCTTCATCCATTCAAGTCTTTGTAGATTTGAAATCTGCGATCGCCAAATCCACGAATGCCCTCACCTTAGGTGTCATGTAGCGACTGGAGGTGAACAGCGCTGAAACCGGCACAGGTACTCTTTCCCAGTCTTCCAGTACTTGAGTCAAACATCCCTGTGTAACCAATGATATCGCCTGAAAATGGGGCAGCAACGCAATTCCCAAACCATCTGCGGCTAAGTCCCTCGCGGCCAGGTTGTTGTTAATCACGCACAGTGCTTGTGCCGTTAAGTCCTCTCGCTGTTTACCCCGCACGAGCGGCCACACTGGTTTGCCCCTCGGCGAAAACATAAGCAGGGAATGCTGGGCTAGCGACTGCAAAGACTTTGGCTCACCTCTGGCATGTACATAGGCTGGACTGGCATAAAGGCCATAACGAATTTCGCCTAGGGGACGGACAGAAAGCTCCGAATCCACCAAGGGGCCAACCCGAATGGCCACGTCAATGCCTTCGTGAATTACATCCACCACACGATCAGAGAAATCTACTTCCAACCGCACATGGGGATACCGCTTGAGATATTCGGCAATCCAATGATTGACCCGCATCGGCCCAAATTCGGCCCCAGCTGTGATACGCAAGACACCGCGCGGTTCCCCCTGGGCGCGGGCAATGCTGGCTTCAGTTTCTTCCAGGGCAGTCAAAATGCCACAAGCCCGCTCGTAGAAATCACGGCCAATTTCAGTAATGTTCAAACGCCGGGTCGATCGCTTCAACAACTCCACACCCAAGCGTTTTTCTAGACGACTGACAACCCGACTCACATGCGCCTTGTCCTTATCCAACATCACCCCTGCTGCCGTAAAGCTCCCGGCATCCACGACGGCTCGAAATATTTCTAGAGATTCCAGATCGATTGTTGACTTCATGATCAACAGTCTATTGAGGTTTTCGGTATTTATCAATCCAGCCGGACTCGATACAGTCAAAACATGGTTGAAACAAACCTTTGAACTTTCGAGATTTCTCCTAAAGAGGTCATCATGAGTGAACAAAACAAAACGCTTCAGCAAACACTCACCAACACTCAAGCAGTGCAGAAGTTTTTTGAAGCGCAGTATGCAGGCGATTTTGATAGCGCTTTCCAAGCTTACGCCCAGCCGAATTTTCAATGGGTGGTTGCGAGTGGTAACAACGAAGCATTGAGAGCAGTCATTCCTTGGGCTGGTCACACCCATCAGGGCAAAGAAGGCTACGTCCGGCTTGTGACGCTGCTGTTTTCAGAGTTTGAAGCGCTGGAATTTGCCCCCAGTCGCTACACCGATGCGGGCGATCACGTCTTCGTCGAAGGACATTTCACCTTTCGCCACCGCAAGACCGGCAAGATTGCCGATAGTGACTGGGTCGCTCGTTTCGATATGGACGCTGGTCGCATCGCCGGTGGCCAGTTTTATGAAAATACAGCGGGCGTAGCCGCAGCGCGTCAGGCAGCGTAGCCCACAAGTCGCTTCAAGACATATAGGCACCCCATCAACCCTTTCATTCACAGTTTAGGAGAACCTTCATGAAGATTGGCATTATCAACGCAGGTAACATCGGTCGCACCCTAGCTAAACCCTGGCTACAAGCAGGCCATCAACTCAAGCTCGCCAAAGCGGGCGACCAAACCAAGTTAGACAACTTCCTCAAAACCGTTGAGGGGGCAACCAAAGGTACAGCCAAGGAAGCTGCCGAGTTTGGCGACGTGGCGCTGTTCTCGGTTTACTGGCCTAGCCTGGATGCGACCCTGGCAGAGGTTGGTGACCTGGCAGGCAAGATTGTCATCGACACGATGAATCCGCTCAACGTCACTGAGCAGTTTGAGCATTATCACGATCTGGAATTTATGCAATCCAACTCGACTTCTGAGGAGTTGCAAAAGCGCCTGCCTAAAGCTCGCGTGGTCAAAGCTTTCAGCACGATGCCCTCGACTGTACTAGATGCCAATGAGTGGGCCAACAACCCAGTCAAGCCTGCTGTATTTGTCGCAGGCGACGACCAGCCAGCTAAGGAGGTTGTCATGCAATTAGCTCGCGATGCGGGGTTCGAGCCCTTTGATGCCGGAGCCCTGGCCAATGGCCGCTACATCGAGCAAATGGGCATCTTGCTGCACCATGTCGGCACCCATCAGTTTGGTGGCGACTATGGACGGTTAGCCCCCACATTTTTGCAAGCGCGTGAACTTGTCACTTAGCCAAAACGGTCGAGGCCACTAATATCTGGCCTCACCTCCCTTTTAAATAGCTGATTCCAACAGAAAATTTTCAGGAGATTTTGCCATGACAAGCCAAACAATGATGCGTGCGATTCACATGACAAAGATTGGTGGCCCTGAGGTTCTTCAGCTAGCGCATGTTCGTCGTCCTATCGCCCAGGCAAATGAGGTTTTAATTCGACTGAGCTATTCCGGGGTCAACTATAACGACTACATGGTTCGCACCGATTTCTTTCGCCATCCTGGCGCGTCAGCCCCGGAACTACCCTTGATTTTGGGTGAAGAAGGTGCCGGAATTGTTGAAGCAGTAGGCTCTGGCGTTGATGGGTTTACCCCTGGACAACGGGTTGGATTCTTTTGGGATAAGACCAAAACCTATGCCGAATATGCAGCTGTCCCAGCTGAAAAACTTTTTGTCCTACCGGACGATATTTCAGAAGAGGTGGCTGTTGCCTTAATTCATTCTGGTTTGACGGCAAGGGCATTGCTCTATGAATATCGTCCAATCGAGAAAGATATGCCCGTATTAATCACGGGTGCGAGCGGCAGTATTGGCTCGGTTTTAGTCCCGTGGGCCAGCCAATTGGGCGCGAAAGTTATCGCTACGGTCACCTCTGATACCAGTGCCAATTGGGTTAAGCAATTGGGGGCAGCAGTTGTTGTTAACGTTTCACATCAAGATCTATTGGCTGAAGTCAAAGAAGCAACGGACGGAGCGGGTGTTGAACTTGCCTTAGATGGTGTTGGTGGCGAAGGGTTTCATCAAGTTTTTGATGCCTTGAGTACGCGGGGAACGGTTGTGCCATTTGGAGTGGCTGGCGGTAAATATCCTTCTGTCGATCCATTGGCGCTCATTGATCGATCGCGAAATTTGTCTGGTTTCATGTTCTATGACTTCATGAGAACTCGCGCCGAGTTGCTGAAAAACATTAATGTGGTGTTTGATGCCTATCGCAAAGGCTGGATTAAACCTGTGATCGCAGGTACTTTTCCATTAAAAGCAGCAACCGAAGCCCATCGCTTACTGGAAAGTCGCGGGCGCAAGGGCACAATCTTACTCGAAATTTAAGTGCTGCGATTGAACAAGACTTATCGCTCTTCAATGACTCTAGGGAAGGAAATATACTGTAGGCGAACTCCTGCCTATAACGGCAGTACATATTTACTTGTACTAATTGAGAGTTCGTTAGCAGTGTCCGTTACTACTCGGATGCCGTAACCAAAGGTCGCTTACGCCCCCAAACACCCATGCTAGTGGAATCCTTGAACGAAAAGTTAGGACCATTCATGTGCGCGACAGCAGAAGTATACGCCTCTTCAGTTAGCTTGCCTGCCATACCCTGCCTCATCAAAATAGATCAACCTCTACAGTGAATGGAGGCAAGCTTGCTACCTCCATTTTGGATAGTGCAGTGCTCGTCTGTAATAACATTCTCCAAGCCAAGGTTATCAAGAATCGCAGGTAGCTTTCCGCCAAGGTAAAGACTCATACGCTTTGAAGAGATAGCAGACTCTATGTAGCCAAAGGCATAACGTACACTAGCTAAACTATCTTTAGGTTCTCCTTCAGTAAGAAATGTAGAAAAGTCAGGCTCTTCTAATACGATATATCCACCAGACTTCAGTGCCATAGTGAGTTTTCTCAGGGCATCAGTTGGGTTTTCAAGATGCATCAAAACATTTCTGCTATGAATGAAATCGAACACATCTTCTTCAAGTGCATCAGATTCAAAATCGTATAATTTTATCTCTAGATTGGAATACTTGTCTGATTGTAGGAATCGGAGAGCAATATCTGTTGCCGTAACATGCCCCGTTGAGCCTACTTGCTCTGTGAGCCAGTAAGCAATTGAGCCTGCGCCTGCACCAACCTCAAGACATCTCCAACCCTGACGAATGCCAATTCTATTGAACCGATTGAGGTTGATATCATTGTGAATACTCTCAACTAGCTTTCTGCGCTCAAGTTCAGTGGCCTCATTCTCTGAACCTGCGTAATAGTTGCTCATGAGTCTCCTCTTGCAGACCACCGATCTAAAGCATATTTTCTTGCTGACGTCATTGCCATGAGCAAGCTTTGAAGTTGAGAACACGCTATCAGAAAATTTTTAAAAATTAGTAGTACGTTTGCTACGTCCCAAAATTTAGACCTTTTGAACCACGTAGAAACTGTGTCTCAATACATGTCCCAAAAGTGCTTTCGCAGATAGCCTTATACTTTTCTGAACAAGACGCTTTCTCACTACATATGCCCTCTTCCCTTGATCTAGACCACTACAAGCGAGCAATTGCCGAGTCGTATGACCGTAGAAGCTCAAACTATGACAAAGGAGAGTGGCGCAAACGAGTCTGCGATCATCTACTGAGCTACTCGCAGGTCAGTCTAGGTCAGTCTGTTCTAGATATTGGAACAGGCACAGGCTATCTGGCGATCGCAGCAGCAAAGAAAGTAGGTACTCAAGGGTCAGTAGTGGGTGTAGATCTGTCTTCTGAGATGCTCAAGAAGGCACGTAGTAAGGCTAAGGCAGCAGAGCTATCTAACCTCCAGTTTCAGCTTGCAGATGCAGAGGAACTTATCTATCAAGATGCTTGTTTCGACTACATACTATGCGCAAACACCTTTCCTTGGATCTCAAACAAGGAAGCCGTTCTAAAGTCCTGGTATCGCTTCTTGAAGCCGGGTGGTCAGATCGCCGTTCACACACCTGCTGATACTGCCTATGTCGGCTCTGTTGTTCTTCGTAAAGTGCTTGCAACCTACGACATCGAAGTAGAGCCGAGCAATCGAACAGGCTCAATCGAGCAGTGCCAAAAACTATTCGATGCAGCAGGCTTTAGAAGCATCAAAATCAAACAAGAGCAGCACGGTAGCTATATAAAATTCGAGAGCGCTCTCGCTACCTGGCAAGGCGTCATAGAAGCGCCTTCTGCACTTTCCTTAAAGGTGTCTAATGGAATATCCCAGTTGTCACCTACCCAGTTAGAGAAGGTAAAGTTAGAGTTTGAATCAGCCTTGTCAGGGCAGCAGACTGAGAAAGGCATATGGGACGATCTCACTACTTTGTACGTGCTGGGCCAGAAACCGGATGCGAGCTAGGGGTATGGTTAACCTAAGCCAGGGAGGTGTGCGGTCTCAATATCAGTGACTATGATGGACGACGCTTAAGCGTACGTGAAGCCAAATGGGGCAGTGATGGCCTGGTGCCGTTAAAGCCGGATGCGGTTGCCGCATTAGATAGCTATCTGGGATGGTTGGTACGTAATGGGTTTACCGTCAGCCAGGAGACTCCTTTGTTCATCAGTTTGTCGAATAACAGCCGGGGGTTGCGCTTGGGCTACAGCGGTATCTATGAATTAGTCAAGGATTTGGCAGAAGCCAGCGAGTTAGAGGACATCCATCCACACCGCATGAGACATACTTTTGCCACCTCTCTCGTCGCCGCTGGCATGAATCCCTTGTTGGCTAAGCGGGCTGTCCGCATTCGCTCTGACAAGATCTTTGCCAGGTATAGTGACCGGGCCTTAGATATCAAAATGGAAGAGGCCTTTGAAGATCTCTATGGCACACCAGAAGAGCCATGATTTGTTGATTTTTCAAACTCACGTTGTGGACATGTCTACAACGTGAAACTAGCACTGGGAAAGGCTTTCAGGCGACAGGCTAGAGATATTGGAAATTATCTGACATAGACTTCCAAAGTACTGGAAGTTGATCGAGGAATAGAGTACTTCAGAGTACGGGTTTGTTTAAATAACCGGAATCATTGCTGCTGACTGAGCTTATTTTTATCTGTTTATCAGTACTTTTCTGGAAAGTGTTGAAATTTGAAGGCTAGACCATAAGCTATATAAGCGATACAACCCTATGGCCCATTTTTGTCAAGGTCAGGGTGCAGGTCTATACGCACGGCTTAGGTCATTTAATGGCTCGGCATTTTGAATCACCTGAGGGACTAAACGTTCCGTCATTTGTAGCAGACGCGCAATGTTTGCTTCGTTTTGGGTCTGACGTTCAATTAGGGTTGAGATCGCAGCCGTATTTTCCTCTTGCTGTTCAGCAAGACGCTCCAATGTCGCTTGTAGCTCTTCACTCATAGCAATTGCCAGTCTAACCACTGCCCATCAAGTATATAAGTATCCTCTGAGTTTCTACCCTCCTGTAGTAACCTGTATGACAGCATCACAACAATAAGGAAATTGTAAATACAACTATTGGTAAAATTTGCTCAAAAACTTACCAGGGCAACCGCTAACGAGCTTGTTTCGCCTCTTGTCGAACTAGACTAAAAATCGCGTCATTAACTTCTTCTTGCTCCTCACCACCATACGGTACTCGTAATTCCAGCGGTCTTAAGTAAAATTAAAGCCATGAACAATAAGTGTCCAGGGGCTAAAGTGCCTTTATAATGTGGAGCCGCCTCAAAGCTTGCTAGAGTCGCTATCCAGATCTTTTTGTAGCGTCTATCCCCAAATGCCTTAACCTCTCTCTCATAATCGTCCAACGATCCCGTGGGCTTTCCCTTGTACTTGCGTTTTCTGCTGAAAAGGCTTTTAAGGTAGGACTTACGCAAAGCAGATCAGAAAAAGGAAGTTAGTCATAGCTTAATACAGGGGAAATCGATAAGATCAAGGGCATGAGGAAACCGTTCAGCCGACTTGATTACTGCCAATATCTCCTGATCAGCCAAGTCAACTATACGCTGACCAATTTTGCTGACCATAGCGAAGCCTGGACCCATGACACCATTAATCGATACTTAAAACGAGAACGCATTACCCCTCGATTGGTCTGGGAGAACACACAATCGCAAGTCGAGGCAGATATCTATGGCTATGTGCTCTTTGACGACACGGTTCTCGACAAACGGCATTCGTTCTCGATTGATTTGGTGCGTCGACAATACAGTGGTAATGCCAAACAAGTGATTAAAGGCATCGGTGTGGTCAGCTGCATCTATGTCAATCCCAACACCGATCAGTTCTGGTTGATTGATTACCGAATCTATGACCCCGATGGCGATGGCAAGAGTAAACTTGACCATGTTAGCGAGATGCTAATAAATCTCGTGTATCACAAGCAATTACCTTTTCATGCCGTCCTGATGGACAGTTGGTATGCGGCCAAGGCGTTGTTGTTACTCATCGAATCGCTTGATAAAGTCTATTACTGCCCACTCAAGTCAAATCGCAAAGTAGATGATTCAGGAGGACAAGGTTCTTATGAACGTGTAGACAGTTTGAACTGGAACGAGACCGAACTATCCACAGGTAAAGTCATTAAGCTTAGAGGCTTTCCCAAAGACCATAAGGTGAGACTGTTCCGGGTTGAGGCGTCTACCCGCCGCACGGACTATATCGTCACCAACGATTGGACTCAAGAGTCAACAGCGGCGACACAAGAAGCGTGTAGCTACCGTTGGCGCATTGAGCAGTTACACCGAGAGGGAAAACGGACCACGGGCTTGGAACACTGTCAGTGTCGGCTTGCCAGAATTCAGCGCAACCACATTGGGTGTGCGCTGTTGGTCTGGGTTAGGCTCAATCAATTAGCGATCCAAACAGGTCAGACACTTTACCAGCTCAAACGTGGGTTGCTTGACAATTATCTGGTTCAACAACTCAGAAACCCTGATATTCAGTTCGCTGCTGCGTAAGTCCTATAAGGAACAAGTAGCCAATTAATAGCCGTCTAGTCAATTAACAATTCATTGGTTGGGTACTCGTTTGAAACACTTATCTTTCAAACTTAGTTCTAGCTAAATAATTTAATTAAATAGCTAGAACACTTAAACGAATCGAAAGTAGGATCAGCGAGGGGGATTGAGCAACCATTCAAAGAGGCCTTTGACTGACACGGAGGGTTGGCATCATCAACTCATCAGAGAATATCTAGTCTAGCGCTAGCTTAATCAGCAGAGTAGGCTATTGATCCATCAAGCCTTTTCCTCTGAAGACCTCTCAGTACTTTCAGCGGTTTGTGAGGTAATCTCTTTGATAACCGTATCGATTTCCATCTCCAGTTGCTCAATAGTTGGCAGGCTCTGTCTAAGTTTCTCAGGTAAACGGTGTGTGGCCACGGCAATAGGTGTACTGACATTGCGTATAGCATATTCTGCTGTTGTCTTCTTGCTAGAACGACACAGTACAAGCCCGATAGTCGGGTTATCGTCAGCATGGCGAAGCATGTCATCAACTGCCGAGACGTAGAAGTTCATCTTCCCAAAGTATTCCGGCCTAAATTCAGTAACCTTGAGATCGATTACAACATAGCAGCGTAGCTGGACATGATAGAACAACAAATCGATGTAGTAGTCGTCACAGTCAACCTCGATATGATATTGACTGCCCATAAAGGCAAAACCTACTCCCAGCTCAAGAAGGAATTCTCGAATATGGTCAACCAGAGCTTTCTCAAGTTCTCGCTCCTGGGCATCTTCCCCTAGCGATAAAAAATCAAAATTATATGGGTCTTTGATTAACTGTCTCGCTAAATCCGACTGGGCTTGAGGTAACGTTTGCTCAAAGTTCGTTACTGCTCCTCCCTGACGTTGATACAGAGCGCTCTCTATCTGAATCGCCAGAATGTCCCGACTCCAACTATTTTCAAGAGATTTCTGAGCATACCAGAGTCGCTGATCATACTCCTTTACCTTATCTAGCAGTACCTGGTTATGTCGCCAGGGAATTAGTGCAGCGATACGCTGCACAATTTCTCGGTCAGGATATGCCTGGGCAAACTTACGCATATATTTAAGGTTGCGAGACGAAAACCCTTTCATATCAGGAAAGTCTCGCTTCAGGTCTTTGGACAGGCGATCAATGACTTTACTCCCCCAGCCTTCAGTAGCTTGACGTTCCAGAATATTACGTCCCAGATCCCAATACAGGAGAATAACTTCTCCATTAACAGCCAGTGCTGCCCTAACTTGCGCACGGCGTATTCGATCCTTAGTCTCCGTCAAGAATTGTTCGTAATCACCAGGGGGAGTTAAGGATTGCTTATCAGGCATAAGGGGGCAAAAAGAAGTTATACGTGCAACCATTGCAGCAATAGTTTACACGGCATCAAAGAGCAAACTACTTTGTCCACTAATTATTTTCAGGGAGTCTTGCAGATACTTGATCAGCAAGTAATTCCACCAGATTTTTTAATTCTGCAAGCTCATCAGGATTTAAATCGTCTAGTAGGTTGGGAAGCCTTTGAAGGTTATTGGTAATAGTGGCAATCGCCTTCTTCGATTCGCTCACTGTACTTTGCGATTTATCAGTGAGCGTCGTTTTTACCTGTTTCCGTACCTGAGCAACAGACAACTTATTGTCCAGAACTTCCTTCAAAAGTTTCGCTCGCCGCTTTCGAGCCGTAGCATTGGTGACGTCGAGTTTAGACGCAGTTATTCGATTCAATGCCAGTGCATGAAGTCCACCGAGCCCCTGTTCTCGAATAGCTTGTTTGAGATCATCTTGAATGCTGAGCATAGGAAATATATTGGCATTCACAGATGATGGATTAAGCTGGAGTCCAAGCAAGGTCGAAAAAATAGCATGTTCTGTCTCTGATAGCTCTAAATCTTCCAGGACAGTTTTTTGTTCATCAGGAGGTGCGATCACAATTGCTGTCACCTGAGAAATTGTCTTTTTTCGTTCCAATCTTTTGACAGCAGTATTGAGTGTTTTTTGTATAGTTGCTGGTTCAAACCCATAAACCCTTTGAATTTCCTGAATCACTGCCTCAGCAATATCTAAAGCATTCAGTTCTTCGCGGTGAAGGTTAGCAAGCAGGACTCGACGATGAAGCTCTTCAGGCTCAGGAATAATAACTGCTTGAATCGTTTCCCAATCATTGCGCTGAGCACCTCGCCAACGACGCTCGCCATCAAAGATAAAGAAACCACCCTCTGGTCGTGCGATCAGAATAATCGGTTCTTGCTGACCTTCTAACTTTAGAGAGAGCGCCATCCCAGCGATGCTTTCTTCAGAAAAAGTTTGCCTGGGCTGGTCAGGGTTCCGTTCAATTTTCTCAAGAGGTACGTCTACAACACCTCCTTGAGAAAGCTGCTGACGTAATTCTGTAAGCTGGGCTTCTGTATCTTCCTTACCTTGCTCGCGTAGTGTTTCAATTTCCTGCGTTAAACGCTCAACCTCTGACTCTAATTCATATACTTGCTTTGCAGGCTTAGCACTAGCAAAGGCTTTCATGACTGTTCCTTGTCCAGCTTTAGGCATGTGCAACAGCTCCTACTAAAGAAAGAACGGCATCGGTGATCGGATTAAAATCTTTACATGCTGCATGTCCTGGTCGCACTGCATGAAGAGGCAACCCACGAGCACTGGCATTCTTAAATTCGCTCGAAAAGCGAATTGGAGGAAATAATGGAATCTCTAATTCTTCAAGTTGGGGAGTAAGCTCTTCAAGAATATTTCGATGAATGGCAATCCGCTGATCATATTGATTAGGGATAATGCCAAGTAATTCAGGCTCAGGCTTAAGTCGCAGTTGACGCACCGTGAAATAAAACCACTCAAGTAGTTTTCCTGCGCCTGAAGTTGATTTTGGTTCTACCTGTAGAGGTACAAGGAGATGTGTTGATGCTGAGATCGCAATCTGAGGCAAAGCACCCAAGGTAGCAGGACAGTCAAAAATAATAACGTCGTGCTCCAAGGGGAAGTCCTGGAGACGGTCTGCTAGTAGATATGCTCCGCGAGCGTTCAGCACTAACTCGTTTTGTGACTGCACAAGATTAAGATCGCCTCTTATGGCCTGTACATTTTTTACGCGATCTGACCACAGAGAGATAAGAGGCCAGTAGCCATCAAAATCATCACGGAGGACAGCAGAGAGGGTTTCATTTTCTTCAGGCTCATCAAGGCCACAAAAGAGGCTTACCGAACCTTGCGGATCAAGGTCAATGACGAGAACTGATAAGCCTTTGGCACCAAGAGTGTATGCAAGATGGGTCGCCATTGTGGTTTTCCCACTTCCCCCAGCATTCGACAGTAAAGCCAGTCTAGTTTGCATAATGATTGGCGAGTGCAACGCGGAAAGTCTAACACAGGATGTGGGATAACGTTATCCCACATCCTGTGTTATTTGATTTTTTTTAGACTCAAACGCAAAATCGCCAGGGGGACGGACATATTAAATTACGTCCAGTCCCATTGCCAGTCCTGATAATCCAATAAATAGCGATGCTCTTGAGCATGAACACTCACTGCACCATCCACAGCAGTATGTATATCTCGAACAGGACAGTTATCAGAAACAGTTGCGGTGGTGTTACCACGCTGTAAGTTACGCTCAGCGTTAGCATCCTCCTGGGAGGCATACCAGGTGAGCTGAATCGAGAGGGTTGGCATTGGTTTTTTTGATAATAGGATCTTATGAGCAGTATGGTATGGCCACTAGATAATTTAGTGGCCTTCAGTCTACATACGATTATTCGGGAGCACCCTAAAAGCCAGTGTCTTTTTACAGCCCTGGCAGGTGCATTGATGAGCCCGTTGGCATGTCTGGCGGTTAATCAAATCGTTATTAAGGGGCAACGTCCAGCGACCGCAAAACGTTAATAAATTACCTGAGCTATCAGTTGCGTTGTCATCTAATCCGGATTGCCTGGTTAGGTGAATAGTTCTCTCTACCACAGTACTTACCTCGTTTGGTCAAACCAGAATTTCGTTATCGACTGAGCCGAGCGTCCAGCTCAGTCCATAGCCAACGACAGCAATGAAATGCTGCGATTATCACTAATGCCAGTGCGATCAACCGAGTACTTACAATAAGTAGAGGTGCGAAGAAGCTCACCACCATAACCAGCCAGCCGAGTAAAAAAGTAAGACAGGCCCATTTAAGCAGGTCGCTTATTTCTATTTCATCAGCAATATCGATTACAGCACTCACCCGTTGAGTAAGTGGTTTTGGCACCAGCGCCAGGTAGGTTACTACTTGCGCTCGAAGGGTAAGAAGCTGTGTTTTGACGTGAGTAAATTTCTTTGAGAGTGAAGAGGAAGAAGCATCGGCAGTAGGTGCTTCGATACTCGTTGAAGATTTTGATAAAGTCATAGGTAATTCCTTTCGTCGTTGTTAGGGATTAAAACTGAGGTCATCGGTGACCGCCGATGGCCTCTTTGATGTGCTGGTAAGAGCCCATCGGCCAGAGAGTTATCCCTGGAAGTGAGTTCTAAGACAGTGAGGAATTTTCACCTTGAACAAACTTGAGGAGAGCTGCCGAAAGAGGACTATTCTCAACTCGCCCTGCAACACTTATTGACAGGTGCTCGATTGCCATCGATAAGGCCAGATTCGCAGAGGCCGTTGCCTTGGCATCGTGGCTAGCGTCTGGAAACTCACGTTCGATAGCATCTTTAGCAGCCCCAAAAAAATCACTGCCAGCGTTCGCAGCACTGTAATTAGCGTCGGATAAAGTATCAAACATGGTTCAGGGTATTAGGAATGCAGCATTAGTCATGGATGAATACTTCTGCTGTGAGAGCTATCAAAAATCATCATCAAACTCAGATTCATCAACCTGGATATCAGCAGTGAGTGCCCCATTGGTTACCAGCGACTGAGCGTGAGGTTGAACCGAGGAAGGGGGCTGAACAGGTATCAATGATTGGGCCGTGACGGTGGGGATAAATGCTAAGTCTCGTGCGTTATAGCTATCAATGAGCCATTTCACAAACTCGGTATGAGTCATCTCCAGTGGCGTTGACAGCTTATCCAGAACAGACCTAAAACGTTTCGGCAGCGTAAGTTGAACTCGCTCATCTTTCATAAGGCACCTCAATTAAGCAACGCTTTGAAGCGTGTCATCGGTGATAGCAACACAACGGTGGTAGAGCCCTTCAACGTGAGCGTACTTGGGGTACTCAGAATCTTCTGAACGGGAGGGAATATAGAAATTTGTGTGCTTTTTAAAGAGTCCCTTGCACATACCAGGAAGGAGCACACCTCCGCCAGCCCAGATAACAGGACGCGACTTGGCAGCTTTTAATGCTTCATCCAGAGTGAGGCTGAGGCCACCATCACGCCACAGTCCCAACGCCTGTTTATACTGGGCGCTCAAATCGTAACCGTCAACGTTCTTAATTGCTCGAACGGTCTGGATAGCCTGCATCACTTCAAACTGATCGAAGCGGGTGCCGTAGGCAGCAGTCGCAAGTTGAGCAACTATCTCGGCCAGTGACAACACCCCATGATGATCGGTCTTAAAGTCAATCTTTTGACCGTTGGCATAGGTGCTGTAATTTACGGTGCCACATCCTAACTCCACTACCGTCACTGGCTTATCGGTAAGCCGAAGAGTGACCGTACCTTCCACATTCTGGAATGACTTACAACTAACGATGCCCCATCCTTCGCGTTTAACGCTATGCACAGAAGTGGTGATGGTAGCTCGCTGAGTATTGGTCTGGATTGTGAGGGGTTCTGCTAATTTTTCTGCAAACAGCTCATCATCCCGCTCTGACTCATAGGGCGAACTCACCACTAAATTAACGTGATAGTCACCCACAGTAATCTCGGGCAAAATGTTCAACCCTATTCCATAGAGCTGCTGAAGTTTTTCAGCTTTGTAACGCCTGCTTTTTCCGGTCTGTTCCGAAGTTTCACGGCTGGCGTAGCCGTGGCTGTAACGCTGCGTCTCTCCATTCACTGTGAGGGCTATCTGATTTTCGCTCATACCAGCAAGGCTAATGACACTTGCGGTTGAATAGCGTCCACTATCAGATTGAATTTTTACGGCTCCGTTGCCTGGGTCAAAGCCAACATTCACTACAGTTTTTCTTGGCATGATCGAAGGTCTCCTTAGTTGTTTGAAAAGTTCGCTATATCCTTGGGGGCATATGCCAGTCATATGAATGGCAAAATCAGGAAAATCTGTACGTCATATGGTCGTCAAATGCTGGTCACAAGATTATTTCCTAGTAGAAAAAATCGAGGAAAAGCAGACAATAAATTATCTTTTTTCTGCCATAAAAAGTGGAATAAAATATTTCTTAAAGAAGAGCATACGCTCGTCATACAAAGCCACACAAAAGGATTTATAAAGCGTAGTTACTTCTCAAGAATTCAGCTCTCTTTCTTGGAAATAGGGACGTATGCATCGTATGAAGGTAATGGGTGAGGACAAGGGATGCTTTCCGATTATTCTCGTTGCATACGTGCCTCGCATGAGAAACAACTCCTTTTATTACAATACTTTGAGGGCATTCGTATAGAGTTAGGATGGTTTCATAAGCTCATCTGGCTCTGGAAAAATGGTGTGATTCTCTTAGGTTTATAAGGAATTTTCAGCGTAGCGTAGACCTCCTTGCAGTTACTGATAGTTTGAAAAGCCTAAAAATTGAAAGTCTGGCTCATTTTTCTCAGGAAAAACCACCACTTTTTTACTGTCTAAATAAACCAGAACTTCCCTTAGAATTCCTACCTTCAGTTTTATCACCGATTTAAGCTGGTTGGAGGTGTTGATAAATTCTGAAGGCGTCATGATTACCCCCCGAGCAAGCTGCATCATCTGCGCCAGGATGATGGTAAAGACCTCATCGGTGATGCCCCCTGGATTCACTTTTTCTGGTGTAAGTGCTTCTTGGGTGCTCTCTGGAACATCACTTTTCCAAACAATCTCCTGGCTATCGATCAAGGAAGAAGTGGCACCATAGCGCTCACGATTACTCCGATACCCCTTTAACCGGAAGTACTGATCGCCGTTAATAGGGTGAGCCTCATAGGCACCTCCTTCTAATTCGATAATGAGATTGAGAATTGCTTCTAGTTCTTCCGGTGAAGCAACATCGGGGAATACAGGCCAGACTTCTTGTGGATCAATAAGACCGTGAGCGTCAACATAGTCTCGTGAATTAATCTTTATCCACTGAACAAACTCTGTGGCTGTTCTCTTCTGCTCATCGGTGTATTTCACATTAAGCAGACTCTCGAATGTGATACGGGCTTCTGATGGGGTCACAGGGGATGCCTCCTCTGAAGTAGTGGTGGGTGCGGAGTCTGATGGCAACGGAACATCGGGTAAGCCGTCACCATCAAAATCGTCTTTGCTTGGGTTGGTTGCTGAAAAATCTATCGGTTGAACCGCTTCTGGTTGCGGAAGCACAATTAAGCGCCAGCCATCATGACCAGCATTGGTGAGTGCAACTACAACATTCACAGGACTCTTATTCTGCTTATGGGCCTCCAGGTAAGTAGCCAGGTCAATGAGAAGCTGCTTACGAGTCTCGTCATCATCAACGTAGAACTTGGTCTTAAGAGGTGAGGAGACTGCTGAATAGTTGCCCGCTCGTCCCATCCCCGTGTAAGAAACATTGGTCTTAAATTGATGGCCGATACCCAGGGCTTCATTCGTATTTGCGTGAGCAAAGCTCCATATCTTTACGAGCTGAGTTCTGCCATCGATAAGGCCAGTTCTGATCGTTGAGACATAATCATTTTCAAAGGAGGCCAATATCTCATAATCCTCACGAAGGTTTGCCTCTCGCTGAGCATTTGCTGCTGCAACGATTCCCTGATTAGTCTGGTCAATGACCACCACATGGGGTACTTCACAGCCGGTATCAATCCAGCTATCGATTGACTGCAACCGCGCTTTTAAATCAAGGGCAGCAGAGAGCAGTTTCTCACCGCGCTGGCTCGCTGTAAAAACAAAGAGGTCTTTGGTATCCTCCATGCCTGCAAAGTCAAGCCCTTCACCTGTTTTCTGGTTACGGTTTTTATGAGCAAAGATGGTGAAATTTGTTTGAGCGTGATACTCCCATTGAGCACGAATTGACCGTTTCTGAAGCTCTGACTTGCCACACCCAGTAGGGGCAACCACCAAGCAGCCACGGGCATCAATAGCGATCTCATGGGCGAGGTCAACAATGGGTAGACCGCAATAAGACGTATGGCCTGTCAAATCTACCACCCGCTCTTTCTGCTTTGTTCTGGGATTCGTGCGCGTTCCAAACTTAAGCTTCTGTGCAGGTAATGCCTTAACGCTCGCTGCAACCAGGGCAGCAGCTCCGCCTTCAACCTCAGAAGGGTCAAGCTCTGATCGCATGGCTTCAGCGCCTTTTACAAACTCTACAAAGCCATCATCACCGCTTACGTCATCTGCCTCCTTTTGCTGCGGTACAGCTAAATCGGCTTCAACCAGGTGCTCTGGAAGGGCGCTGTTACTGACAAGGCGTTTCTGGGTTGCAGCTGCATATTGAGTAGAGAGTTCAACTGTCTCAGCATTCTGAAGTGTGATCGCCCGTTTTGTTACGTGTTTCTCACGATGGTCGTCGAGTTCGTCTTGATAGTTATCAAGCGCATCAGCTGATGCAGCAACAAGTCCTGCTGCTCCGATCAGCATTGCCAGTTTGTATGCGGGTCGCAGTGTGGTTCCGAGCGGCCATAACCAGAGGATAAGGCCACTGATAAGTCCTGTGTAGTAGACAATCTCCCGTTTGGGTAACGTCTCCCAGAGGTAGGCTGCAAAGGTGCCGGTTTGGGATTGAGCACTGGTCAGCAGCGTATTCCGTTCTGTTGGATTGAGAAAATCGGTATTAAGAATTCTAATTAAGTCGGCCATGCTGCTACCACTCCCAAGACAACAAAACCGCAACACACAAGAAAATCGACAATGGTTCCATCCAGGTGCTCTAGCGCCATGTTTCGCGCCCAGCTTCGACCGTTAAGAATGCCGTAAACTCTCACGCTGTAAGCAGCAAGGTAGATACAGGCGATGGCACAGGCAACTCCGATGATGGCTCTCATGGGTTGCCAGATATCAGCCAAAGTTACAAGCGCTGAAGCAGCAATGGATATTAGAAGATGTTTTGCAAACCACACGGGTTGCCGATGGGAGAGTCTCATAGTGAAAAACAGTGGGGTTGCTGCAAAGAGGGGGGATAATCCCCTCTTTGGAATCAAAATCTAACGAGCGACTGGTATAGGCAGATGATTATTCAAAACGATGGAACCACGCTCTGTTCCGTTTCGGCTGGTATCGGTGATGCGGTTAAGCTTCTCCTGGTAACCACGCTGGAATTTGGCGTATGCAACATTGAGATTCTCGACATCCGCAGCATGTTGGAATGATGTTTTCCGGCGAAACACGTTCAGTTCATGCTTAAGGGTAAGCCACTGAGAATGGGCTTCTTCGCGGGATATCTCAAGTTTGGCCAGTTTTTTCTGAACATTTTTGAGACGATTGATGAGCTTCTGCTCGGACTCAATAAGATGTTCGTAGCTCTCAAGCACCCGTTCGGCCTGGGTGCGTCCTTCGGCCATCTCGGTATTGCGGTCAATAATCTTATCGGCACCTTCTTCATTGAGGCTGATAAGTTGCTTAAGAGTTTGCATCTGCCATCCATCATGGAGACCGATCTTCTCCAAATTGTGAGGGTTTACGGCAGTGCCTGTGAGCCCTCCTCCTTTGACACCGAGAAGCCTGTCCAGGTTCTCTGATAGTCCAATTGCCATCGGCGTTTACGCTCCTATATATCAAGATGAGTAGTGAGAACAAAGCATGTTGAACGCTATGTCATAGGCATCACCTCCTTTTGAGAGTCTCTCTAATAGAGGTAGCGGCCAAGAGCCTGCTCAAGGCGATCTAAACGTTCGTCGGTATTAACCTTGGCACCAGCGACATGCCAGGAAACAAACGCATTAATCAGAAAGGCAGCACCGACCGTAAATAACGCTATATGGGTAATGGTTAACCTCACTTTCCTCATCGCCGAAACCTCTGTGCCAACAAGAGAGAGCCCTTGCTTACATCGGGTAAGGCTCTCTTCAACCACGTCAAGTTTGGGAAGCAGAATTGAGAGGTGTTGATTATTGTTATCAGCACAGTCACGGGTGAGATTGAACTCCTGTCTAAGGATTTTGAATTCTCTTATTCCTCGTTCAATGTCGGTGTGCAGCTCACTAACGGTTCCTTTGATGTCACTTAAAGAGCGGGAGTGGAGCCGTCGGTAGGTTGCAAGGTCGGCAGAAAGATCGCCTTGCCGTTCTTCCAACTGCACCAGTGAGTTAACAAGTTCAATCGGTACACTGACCGTTACTCGCTGGGGTGTCTGCTGTTTCAGCTCATTGGCGCTGTCAGTTTTTCGCAGATTTGCCAGGAGCTGAGAGGGGTTAACTTTTCGTTCTTTGTCTGCTGTCACTTGGACACCTCCATATCCCCATGGTGACGGTGGGAATCAATCAAGGATTAATTAGGAAAAAAGCGCTGAATCCTTGAGACAACAGGGCTCGTCCGTTCCAACACTTCAATCAGTGGGTCTACTTTATGGCGAAGCCAAAAGCCACCAACGAAGGTGCCAGCAGCTAAGGCCAAACTAAGGACAGCTCTTATGGGAAGTCGCTGTGGTGACGATGCGCTTTGGTCACGGGACGGTGAAACATACGTCATCAGAAAACGTTTGTAATGTGAACAAGAGAAAACAAGATCTAGGAAGCCATGCAAGGCATTACGACTTCTTGAGAGAGGTAGGGTGAATAATGGGAAGTTTTACCGGCTGAAGAATTTGAGTCAAAAGAGTATTCAAATACTCCGTCATGGTTAACTCACCACGGATTCGGTCAATCTCAGCGAAATTTACTGCCGTCAGAGGAACTCTTCTATCGGGTGATTTGGTCATGGCTGGGAAAATTTATGAGTCAATCAGGGCGATTGTTGGATCAAATTCGGGGCGATTGCCTGCTAGACTTTTTATAAGTCACCTAATTAGGTTCTGTCAAGCACTCAAAAAGGTTCAATATTAGCGAGGGCGCTCGTTCATTTACACTGAGCGCATTAGAGCAATGCTGACGATGGCCAAATTTTCTATAAATATTCCAGATGAATACGCAGAGACGCTCACTGAATGGGCTGAAGCCCTTGGCGAGACGAGAGGAAGCCTGGTAGGTCACCTGGTTAGGTTATGTTGTGAGTCGCAATACCCAGACAGATTTCCACGGGTGCCTGCGAGCTTACCGAGTGCTCAAGTCACCACTGGAATCGTTCCGCCAAATACGCTGTTAGCGCAACAACTAACGCTCGCCAGCAATTTAGAAGGACGTGTGACGAGCATTCAGGCGTTAGCTGTAAAAAATCTGAGGGAGTATTTTGAAAAGTTCACCAGCCGCTACCACACAGCAATAACCAGCTTTGCTAACACCAACGGTCTTACCTTTGAGGCTGCTTACGTACTCCTCACTCAGCGTTCCTATCCATATGGCGCAGAAGATATTGAGTGGGCAAAATCTCAGCCGACAATCCTTACAGAAACACAATTTCTTGCAGGGCAGATAGGTCAGGATAGACCATCTCCTGGCCTGGAATCATAAGTCACTCAACATTAAGGCAGAAGGAGGCACCATAGTTTCGACACCACAAACACAGACCCTCAATGCACCAAAGTAGAAAAATCAATCACAAACAAAATATTAAATTTTGTAAAGATCGGACGTTACGTCCGGGACATATGGCCTGGATCACTTAATATGCGTGAGAGCTTAAACAGTACAAGCGAACCTAAAGCCATGAGCACACCTGGACTACAAACCGCGTCCACGATCACCTTCAAGGTTGAGCGGGTTCCTGCCGTCACCAGGAATCAATTCAAGAGCGCATGTGCAGCCGATGGGCTCAACATGCGTGATGTCGTGATTCCATTCATGACTCAGTACGGGCAATTCAGTGCTGCCTGTTCAGCAGAAGGGCTCAACGCGCTGGAGGTACTCACCAAAATGATGCAGCAGTTCGCCGAACAGCAAACATCAGAAGCAGCCTAACAAGTACACTTGCACTGTATCGATATAGGCTTGCAGTGTATCGAGGCAGGATACCTGTAGCTGTCTTAACGTGAAAAAAGGAGGAAATGGATGAATAAGTCTTAAATAGCAAAAATCCCAACCTATTGGCAGTAGGCGGGACTTTGCAAAACCAAAAGATATTCAGTTTTAGGGTTCGGATTCCAGAAAGCTTTGACGGGCAAATTGGAAAACCGAGGGATTCGTTTATGTATTTTAAGGCGGATCTGCGATTTTGGCAACTTTATCAGTCGCAGAGAACAGCTAAAACCATTGACTGAATCCATCCCTGCACTCTCGGTAGTGTCGGGATAGGGTCTTGTAACAGCTTTACCACTACTAGTAGCGGAAAGGCGTTTTCTTTACAACCTATTCCTTGATCCCTGGCACTCCAAACGGGGTAAGAGGCTTCCATTGCAGATAATTGCCTCCTGCTTCGTGTCGTGAAGTGGCAATGGGTTTTAAAGAGTGAAGACACAGAGCGCACCTGCTTCTACGTTTGTAGAAGAGCAGGATAATCCCCTCTTAGAAATATTCAAGCATCGATACGATTTCATCTACGCACACCATCCACGGCCAGGCGAAAAACCGATCTGGTTTACCGAGGATCGGCATCCGCTCTCAGATCGACTTATTGAGCAGGGCAGTTATTTATATGGAGTAAGGTTTGGCCCGACCACTAACTATGCACTCATCGATATTGACACCGGCTCGGCTTATCACCCAAAGAGAGACCCCTTAGCACTTAATAGAATCCAATCAGTACTGGAAAAAACGATGGGGATCGTTACTTCAGTAACATGCCAGAGTTCTTACAGTGAAGGTCTCCACTTATATTTACCGCTCGACCAGGAATTTACTTCCTGGGAACTGGGGATAGCCCTTACCAGTGTTCTTGAAAATGCAGGATTCTCCGTTTCGGCTGGTCAGCTCGAAGTATTTCCCAATGCTCGTCACTTTGGCAGTGATGGCCAATTGAACTTATTTAACGGTCATAGGCTTCCATGCTTTAAGCACGGCTTCTGTTTACTTAATGATGAACTGGAACCAATCATCAACGGAGACGAAGACACATTTATCCGCCATTGGAAATTTACTCAGGCAAAGAACGACCTAACACCGAAAAAACTCAAGAAAGTTCTTAAGACTGCCTACCGAAAAACCTATCGCATCTCCAGCAAAGCAGAAAAATTTCTCAACGACCTCAAAGTAGAAATTGAATATGGATGGACAGGCGCTGGGCAAACCAATCGCCTCCTTGGGCGCATCGTCATGTTTTACTTCGTCTTCGGACATGTCCTTGGTGCAAGCGAGCCACTTGAAGGTGAGGCGCTAGCAAAAAAGGTAGTAGAAGTTGCAAGACAGCTCCCAGGCTTTGATGATTATTGCAGTCATAAACATGAACTGGAAAAACGAGTCAGTGAATGGGTCTCCTGCATAGAAAATAGTCACTATTATCACTATGGGTATGACTCTATCCGCAAAACTGACCTGGACAAGCCAGATAAACGAGCTGAGAGAAATAAGCAGGTAGAAAACAAAGCTAGAGAACGAATCAACGAAGGAGTCAAAAAACTTCTCGAAGAGAACTTACTCCCGTCAGGTATCACAGCCCGATATGACGCATTAACCGCCCTGGGTATTAGTGGTCAAACCCTGTATAAACACCGCGATTTATGGCACCCCAAGCACTTACTGAATGAGGCAACACAAACAGAGCCAGATCTTAAGGCTGGATTTTGTGAAGGCCCCTCTGCGAGGAGAGCAAGGGCCTTCACAAAATCACAGTCAAGCTTATTGCCTTTTATAGAGTGTGATTCCTTTAGACACAACAACTCCAGCGAACAACAAAATAACAACAAAACCAATCTTGAGTGTAATCAGCCAACCAATCAGGCTTCTACGCCTCTAACACCAGAAGAAAAGGTCCAAACGATCAAAGATGACATTAGAAAGGCGCTGGCCTTTGAGCAACGACGACGCCAGAATCAGCAGACTACCTACAATCAATCGGATACCGCACGGATAGAGTATTTATATAGGGCACGAATGGAGCAGTGGCGTGACTCAGGCGACCCTATCTTGAGTGCAGAAGCGAGGAAGTGGTTTAAGCACAATGGAGAACCGTAAGGATTGAGAAGGCAGTGGCCAGACTTGACCAGAGTTTTCTCATTTCAAAAGGGTGGAGTAATGTCCTCTACAGCAATCAACCGCAGAGAAAATCTTTTGCAGTTTACAGCAAGAACTTTTTGCTGGTGGCACTGGATGACCTCATAAGATTGCTGTACTGGTTGCTGGCAAAGACCAATGAGATCTCCAGGCCGAAGGCCCTTTATCACTTTGTCCTTCGAGGAATCCGGTTTATTAATCATCCTCATCCTGCGTCTCAGCAACTAACAGAATGACACAATCACCACAAATGAGACGAGTCTTCGGTTTTGCCCAGGCATTGGTGCCACATTGAGGGCAAGAATATTTTGTTTTGCTGGCTCCCTTTTTAGCCTTCAGACGAAGGCGCTCTTCACTGTGTACCTCTACATAAGGCAGAGTTACCCCTTGGGCAATTAGCTCCTTACAGCAGGTATCAAAGGCTCCGTCTTTGATAATGTAGTGTGTCATTTTGGAGCCAGTCACTTTACCGCCAGGGGCTCCCGTCGAGGTAGGCATCAGCCCGATAGATTTCATTTTCTGAGCCCATTCCTTATTATGGTAGCCATTCTTACTGGGCTTGCCATGCCGAAACTGCCATAGATGAACCATTTCATGGGCCAGGGTGGAAAGAATTTCCTCAACCGATCTACTCTTGAAATGGGCTGGGTTCAGGGCGATCTCATCAGTAGTTTCGTCGCCATCACGGGTAGTAAACCGCTGGCCTGCAAAATACCCATAGGCACCTCGTTTACGCTGCATGGTGATCAGGCACCCTGGCAAAGCGTTACGAAAGAGCTTGGCATTAAAGTATGCATAGGCTCTATTTAGTTCGTCATAGGTTCGTTTTGTAGGAGTTGCAGCCGTTACGGTCATCAGGATGACTCATTTCAGAGTTAATCAATCGTACGATTTAAATACTAGAGTATGCCCGATTGAGCTTGAATAAGTAACTTAATTGATTAATTAAATCGTACGATTTAATTTTTAGAATCAAAGATGGCTACTGTGGTTACTGGCGCTTGTATAGAGATGAATCCTAACCCAGCTACCAGGGCAAACGATTTCGGGTCTTCTTAGACTCATCCCTAACAATATTGAGAATCGCTTCGTTAACCGCTTCTTGCTCTTGATGGGGCAGACTGCCGATCCACCTTTCGAGTTCTACAGCGGTGAGCACTTCGTTAGCCATGTATGCCTGCTGAACTATTTCAGGCAAAGTTGATCGGTCTCTACGTTTTCCACCAGTTGCCTTGTACAGTTCACGTACACCACATCCAAAAAGTTCAGCAGTTTCTTCTTGTACAGCATCGTTGTAACAATCTCCACCGTTAGCCTTGATGCTATCAGTGAAGCGTTTGAATATCTTGCCCCCATCAGTCCTACCTCGTTTGTCAGGTAGCCTCTCTGAATCACCTGATAGGGTTAATTGATGCTCCGAGGGTTGCGTTTCCTGCTCCTGCCGCCAAAAGTCTAAGAACCCCATTATTTTTTACGTCCTCGCGTTCTTCGGTAGTGAAATCATCAGTCGTAAATACAACCTCTAACCCATGACGGATGATGTCTAAACCATCCTCGAACATTAGGAACTCATCTAAAATCTGATGTCTGTATGGATATAGCGAATCGGACTCGTGGAAATTCAACCCGTGGGTAATCAACATGTGGGAATCGAGCGTCGTTTCATACAGCCAGGTAGAGTACAACCGGCACAACGCATTGATCCAAGTTCGCTTATACCGTCGATCTCCGTAACTACGAATTTCAGACACGTAATTTTGCGGCGGACTGGTCAATTCGCCTTTCCAAGAATTGAGCTTCCGCCAAAGTTTGAATACCTGGTCTTTTAGCGCATACATCTTCATGGGCCAAGTATACCAAACGCTGAAACGTAGAGGCTACGTTACTTCAAAGTGTAAAGCAAATGACCTGTAACACCCTGAAAACTACTTTATTCCCGATTTAGGCAATACATTTGCCACACTTTCACATTACGAATTCATAGCATTTGAATGTGACCAATGGGGTGATACGCTCTCAACTCAATTCCCCCCTTTTATTTAGCCTGAATAAGTAGGCATTTAGTGTAACCGCAAGTTGATGGTCGAAAGTACTTCAACTTGCCCGTCGCATTCTGCGATTTAGGCAACGGGTCTGCCCCTTGGCTAGCAATTTGCGGTCTTGGTCAGCGCATCGGCTCTTAACCCACGATTGAACGGTTCGATTTTAAACGGATCAAATCACCGCTTGTAGTATCATCAACCACAATATCCTAGAGACCTACCTCACTGACCAGTAACAAAAACTAACAACATTAACGTTTATGTCAGAGAAGAGACATTGATCCACTCTAGGAATATTCTAAATACATGAGTTGAAAAGCTCGCAAACACGACAAAGGAGGTCAACAATCGATATCTCAACAAAATCGTTTGACGGCTCAATACCAGCACCCAACCAGGTCACTGATATTTCTTCTTGCTTGCACTAGAGAGCATTGTTTTTAGTCAAGATTACTCTTCTAACAACAACTCTTGAGCGTCTTGATCTAATGTAGAAGAGTTCCTCAGGTAGATCGTTCTGGGTGTTGTTGTGCTTTAAAGCTTCACTAGACCAATCGCCCAACGCTACACCTCACTGAGCCATGGCCTAAGGCAGCCCAAGAATCCTTCAGTTAACATCAAAACAACTCATTACGCTGTGATCACACACCTAACCTAAGAAGAAATGATGGTTGTGTAAGCAGACGGTGGGGTTATTCTGCCAAGGGAGTGGTCTGCCACATATCGGCATACAGTGGATTCACGGACAAAGCAAACTATTGCATAACTTCCTATCTCGAACCCTATATCGCCTAAATGAATTTAGGTAAGTAAACAGCACACTGTATTACTTAAGCCTCTATATCTAAACCGAAGCCCCTATGGACACTAAGGTTCATGGAGGCTTCTTATATTGAATTAATATTAGCCGGTTGCGTATAACCCAAAGGGCATGGCTGCGCTAAGGAGGAGCCGCTCCAGCGGAGCATCGCATCCTATCTTTCGTCCACATCCAACAGCTCTACCCGCTGAGGTACCTCATGTTCATTAGTGAAAAAGTAGGCCTCTACTAAAGCAGTAGCATCGAGTTTTTCTAAAAGGTGAGCTGCATATTTTTTAGCCTGGTCTTTGACAGTCTTACGCTTCCCCTGATTACTTTTTCTCCTGGTTTTGCCAGTCCCCAGCCGATTATCACCAGTCAGGTCAATGTATTTCACCTCTACAACGGCAAAGCAGCCATTGCCATCAGTAAAGACTAAATCTCCGCGTCCTTCGTTTGCTCGGCCTGGCTCTACTTCCCATTCGTCATCAATAACAAAAGGGTAATCAGGCAACAGTGTTTTGCTATCCAAAACAAACCGTCGTTTTAGTGCTTGCTCACCGGCTTGGTCCCAGTTGCGTCCCTTAAAGTAAGCTCGCAGGACTTGATCACGATGTTCAATATCAGATTGATTCATTTTCAGGATGGGTATCACAGCCAATAAGTTCAGCGCATTCAGCTTTAGTCACTCCGTTAAAGCAAATTAGAGTTGCGATCGCAACCGCCTAACCACACCTTGTGACCTCTATCACGACATTTCCTCAGCCAAATTCAGAAACCCCTTAAGCAACCTTCAGTTACCGGTCAGATAGCGTTCAGGTACCCCCGGCATTCTGTAGTCAATGAAGTTCATTCACTGATTCCCAAGGAGCTTTAACCATGAAACGCACACTTCTTTCCGCTTTAACTGTTCTCGTTGCTTCCGCTGCGATCGCACCCGTTGCCTCCGCCATTGAGCCCGCTAACTTCAATATTCAAGAAACCCGCCTCGAAGCCCTCGACCGTCGCACTAAGAATTCCGTCCACAAGCTACGTCTTGAGCATCTCAACAACCAGACTAAGGCCATCGAAGATATCCAAGCGGCTCGTCTGGATGCTCTGGATGCCCGCACCAAGGCTATCGATAATATTCAAGAAGCTCGGCTAGATGCTCTGGATGCTCGCACTAAAGCTGTTGAAAATATCCAAGCTGAACGTCTAAACGCTCTTGATTCTCGCACCAAGAACAGCGTTCACAAGCTACGTCTTGAGCACCTCAACAACCAAACCAAAGCGGTTGAGGATATTCAAGCCGCTCGTTTGGAAGCGTTGGATGCCCGGACAAAAGCTATCGACAACATCCAGGAAGCTCGCCTAGATGCACTAGATGCTCGTACTAAGTCCGTCGTCCGCTAACAGATTGCTGAGCTGTTGCGGTGCTCGGGTGCCCGGTGCAGGCTCCTGTGAAGCTTCATTACTTTCAGGGCACCCTTTTTCTCATCAGACTCTCCTACACACACACTCCAAGCCTCTACCGAAAGGGTAGGGGCTTTTTTGTGGGAATGGAAAGAATCACCCAATGGTCACCAGGGGTAGCTCATCCCAATGGGTGGTGTAGCGTTGGGAGAAATATTCTGACCGCATGCCCCATGTGGGTGCCAGGCCCATCGCGCCATACTTAACTGCATCGGTCGATAGCTTGCTGTTAATCTGGTCCAGCATTGCCATTAGGCGGGCTCGCTTTTCATCATGGACTGGCCCACCCAGCAGGCTACCTTGTACTTCATCGGCCTGCACTAATTCTGTGGCAATCACTTTTGCTTTGAGATACTCATAGCCGGGTTCATAGGCCATTTCTGCTAACTGCATGGCGACCTGAATTAATCGGCCAGTGTCATGGGTGGGTGGATCTAGCTGTACGGTCCGCGCGGCTGAATACTGGTTCTCTTCTTGGTAATAGCTGGTACGCATGATGACGGTAAAACAACCGGCCAGCAGATTATCCTGACGGAGTTTTTCGGCACAGCGGGTGGTGTAAGTTGCGATCGCTTCTTTCAAATCAGACAATTCAGTGACCAGGTGCCCAAAGGACCGCGACACGATGCGCATTTTCTTGGGAGGGGCCACGGGTTCCATGGCAAAGCAAGGGATGCCCCGCAGTTCTAGAACTGTCCGCAGGCCAAAAATGCCAAATCGTTTTTTGATCCAGCTGTCTCTTGCCTGCTTTAGCTGGAGTGCGGTTTTAATGCCTGCCTGGAGCAGCTTGGCTTTGTTGCGACGGCCAATGCCCCAGACTTCTCCCACATCGATAGTGGCTAGCAATCCGTCCACATCGTTTACGGTTTCTAGGTTAAGGACGCCGTTTGTGGTTTGCGATCGCTTTGCTAAATGGGCGGCTATCTTGGCCAGGGTTTTGGTGGGGGCGATGCCGACGGATACGGGGATATTGGTCCACTGCTTGACGGTACGGCGAATGGTGTGGCCATAGTCGGTTAAATCCAGGTGGGTAAAGCCACCCAGGCCGAGAAAGGCTTCGTCAATGGAGTATTGTTCTACTTCAGGGCTAAATTATTGTAGGGTCTCGATCACCCAGCGAGACATGTCTTTGTAGAGAACCGGGTTAGATGAGAAAACGTGCAGGCATTTTTGTTGTACCAGGTGGCGAATGGAGTACAATGTTACTTGCATGGGAACCAGTTTTTTGGCTTCGGCAGAACGGGCAACGACACAGCCATCGTTGTTGGACAATACCGCTACTGGCTTGCCTTCCAGGTCTGGTCGAAAGACTCTTTCACAAGAAACAAAAAACGAGTTGCAGTCCACTAAGGCTAACATTTTGTTGCCCTCATGAGAACTGACGGATTAGGGATGTGACAACTCCCCAGAGGTCTATGGGTCGAGAGTCGTCTGTGCTTAAACGGGTGACCATCAGTTCGCCGTCTTGAACGGCGACGACTAGGGTGCCGGGTTGACCAGTGAGGGAGCGATCGACGATGAGTAAATCGCCGGACTGGACGTCGTCATGAGTGGCCATGGCACTGTCCACTCGCATTAGGAAGGTTGCGGCTGAGCGTTTGATTAGGTACTGGTTTAGGTCAAGGCGCTGCTCGATGGCATCGCCTGGGATAGGAAATCCCATGGGAACTATGGATAAAGATAGTTCATTTGTATCAAATACAGTAGCTTTCTGCCAAGGGTTAAAGACAAAGAGGCTATGAACTTTGGGATGTTGAGAGTTTGTATGGGGTGTAGTTGGGTGAGATCGCAAATAATTTTAAAGACGGGAGTGCGCTCTCATCTCCAAAAATCCTCTTTCGCTCACCTCACTTCGACTAACGGAAAAAGTTCAACATCACTCATCAAGATTCGCCTATTTTTTAGGTAAATCAGTGTATCGTGAAAATCTGATATAGACTTTGGGCATTAACCTAGCTAAAGTTTTTGAATTTTATTGTGCAATCACTTATTACTCATGATGAAAACCGAGTAAATCCTTGCAAAATAGAGGAATCTTGAGATAAGCCATTAAAATATGAAAGTATTTCGATCCCTGAAAATCATTTGAAAGAAATATTCTTAGATAATGTATGGCTACTAAAAAAGTATTGACTTGGGAAGATAATGCAGACTCGACTGATTTTCTAGAGTCATTTCTAGAACAAGAACTAAATTCTCAAACACTGGTGAAGTTGATTATTGCTTCAGGCAGTAGGATTAAAAAAAGTCAGAGAAAACCTGATTTGATAGCAAAGACCATCAATTTACTGGAGTTAGGAAGTATCTGTGCTGACGATATTTTAAAGGAATATGTAAAATCTGCAAGAATGTGGTTGAGCTTTAAAGTAGGAAACTATAATCGCATACCTAAAAAGAAAAGAGCTACCGCCCTATTAAATGAATTTGGAACTCCTGGTTGGTATGGCCCTATACAGGACGATAATGAATATAGCTTTTATTACATATATATCAAACGGGTTATGGAGCCAATTCAATATGATGAAGAAACGGACAAAGTAACAGAAGCTAGATACTATCGCTGGTCTGTTGTTGCGAAGATTGCTGAAGACTATGCTGCACTATCTTGGTACGGTTTTGGATATAGAGAAGATATTAATCGCAGAGCTAATCAGTTTCCTTTTTGGAAGCATATTCCTGAGATTTTTGAAGAATTAGCAGAAATAACTCAAGCTTCTTGGGAATATCCAGATTTATATACTTTAGTATTAGAGAAACTATGGAATAAATACTTAAACAATACTCTTTACTCAGATATCTATGAGTGGGGGCATTTAAGAATTAAAGCTGAATCTTCTGGAGTAGCACTCAATGCAAAATCTTCTCCAAAAGGTCCTTCCGAAATAAACTTAAAAGGATTAGTAGCTTTAGCAGACGCACTTGCAACATCAGCTTTAGATTCTTTATTGGAACATGATGATTTGTCTATTGAACTTGATAGTGAAAGTGAGGAAATGGCACAAGAAACTCTTAAAACCAGATTATTGAAAACTTTGATAAAAGATTGGGGTGCAATGGCTTATGAGTTTAGCTTAGATAGATATGAAAATGATAAATCAAGAAAAGAAAAAGTGTTTCGAGCTTTCTGTAATTTTGGGCTACGTGAAGATTTGGAAACAGAAGATGCTTTTCAGCATCTGAAATGTTTTTCCGAATATGGTAACAGTAATGGTGCTTTAAAGTTTTTGCTTCAGGAAATGGCCATGTGATGTCAGTCTTTAATTGCCAAGGAATTTTTGACTATTTAGACTCCAATCAAAAAGTTTTTTTGAACTCAAAATTCAAAAAAACTGGAGTTAAAATAATGCCTCATGAAATTTCAGGGCCATTGAATATTTCTAATTGCCAAGCCATTAACATATTAACAGCATTACAAGCAGCAAGTTTAAGTGAAAACTATATAGTTGTATATCACAATTGCGAACCTGATTATGCTGTAGAGTACATCCCTTTTGAAAAGGGTTTTCCTTCTCTCCCTTGGTTTTGTGATAATTGTCAAGAGCAAATCGAAAATATAGACGAACTTTCTTTCAGCTTAATGGCTATTTCTAAAGCACCAATAATCTTTACTTAAAATGCGTCAAAATAGAGAGGAGCTAGAAAAAGACGTTATTGAATCTTTCCAAAATTTTCGGGAGAAGATCCATCAATATCGCAAAGATTTTGGTCATAACTACGATTTATTGCATCATTCTTATTTCTATAGTCCTGATAAAGTCTTGGTAAAAGAGTTAATTGATGAAATAGACTCATATTATCAAAAACCAAGGCCTACTCAGAAAGAAAGGCAGTTAGCGGGTTACAAGTTAGAAGAGCTTACTTTGGCCGTTTTTCATGGATTGAGAGGTTGGTCATCTATTAAGAGCTATCGTTCTGCAAGCTCACAGTACGATCTTCTTATGTCTGGAGAGGGATTAGACTGGAAAACTGCGCTGTCTTTATTACCTTTGAAAATTCCAGAACACTTAACCAGTATTGTAGTAGAAGCAAAGGCAACTAAAGCCAAAGTAAATGATGCTCAATTTGCAAGGCTATGCAGCATCATGCAAACCAATTTGAAGAACACATCTATTTTAGGTGTTTTTTTCACTCTGAAAGGCGCTTCTGGCTTTGCTAATCAAGGCAAAAAAACTTCACAAAATGTTGGCAATGCTCGATTAAGACAGCTTCTCTTTTATATCGATACTGGCAAACCTGTCATAGTGCTGGACATTAATGATATCCGTACTTTGGCAGAGAACGGCACCTTTTTAAGAATTATTGGACGTAAAATTCAAGAAATTGAAGAACTAACTGGCCTTCCTACTTCAGCTGAAAGTATCGCAGAAGTTGTCTTGCCTGAAAATCTCAGAAAATTATATGAAAGACTACGTCTAACTAACTAGAAAAGAGATTTACCTGGTACTTCTAGATAATTTTTTCGACGAGTTAGCTGATTTCTATAAAAGAATTCGGGTATTCGAACATCTCTTTCAGACGTACTAACAATACTAATACCTTCTAGCTCTTGATGAGTTGAAGATTGACTATGCCGCATATGCAAAGTTTCACGCAAGACTCTCTCTAAAATTTGTTATAAAAAATCATGACTTTGCTGTAACTTACATTCAACTAATTCTACTAACCAAAACACCATCTATAATGATGGTGTTTTCATCCTCTTGTTCGAGAAATTATTTCAGATAGTATGTTACGTTCATTTGAACGAGAACCAATAGAAGCAGCAAACTCACTTATAAAGCCAAGGAACGAGGCAAGCCCCATAAGTAATAAAGAATGTCTCTCTCTGCGTATTACTCCCGTAATAAAATCAATTTCTGTTATTTTGTCTAAAAATTCAGGCTGTGCAATGCTATCAATAAAGTTAAAAAAGCTCACACTGTCAAAGTTTTCTAATTCTGATAATTCAGTGGTAAAATCAGAAGTAAGACTCCACAGCCCCATACCAAAAAGCACAAAAGCTACAAACTTGATAAGTGCAGTGAATATCCTAACACGGCTGACAGAATAGAAAATACTGAAGAGACCACCTAGAATAACTATATAGAAGAGTAGATCCTGAGTTGTCCAAGATCTGGAGGGATGCTCGGGAACTGTAGCAGAAGAACTAATAAATAATTTAGAGCCAATCTTAAATAGAAAAGCTGTTAAAAGAATGAATAAACCAAGAAACAGCAAACCTTTTAAAATATATTCGACAGTCAAGAATATGTGAGTTAAAGATTGAGGGTCAACTTCTTTTGCTCTCTTATCTAAGCCAGAACGAGAGCGTTTTATGCGGGAAAAGATATCACCATAAACATTTAGTAGAACAACTGGAATTTTTCTACTGAAGAATCCAATCTTTTTCTTAGTCATTTAATCTGATGCCTCATTATCTATCCAAGTGTTAAAAATAGTCATCCTTATCAAAGGAAGAGACCCAAGTGGAGTATGGGTTCACTTTATCTTTCAAATCTTGTTGAGTAGCCTTAGAAGAAGGCAGAATGCGTTTTGTAGAGAAACATACGATGCGGAATCCAAAATCTTGATTTCTTTGATTGTGCCCAGCTCCTCGACGAAAGGCAGATCTACAATCTCTCGGTAGATGATACCAGGATCCACCACGCATTATTCTTTGGAAGGCAATACCATCTTCCTTCCAAGGTCTACTATCATTCGGTGCATCGACATAGTTTTTATGGTAAGGATCTAGACACCACTCCCAAACATTTCCATGCATGCCATATAACCCGAAGTTATTAGCTATCCTAAACTCATCTACGTTTACAGTTTCTTCTCTATATATGCCTATGAGTCCTTGATCATATAAATAACTGGCATCATAATTGGCAAGTTCAGAAGTAATAGTTCTACCAAAATGGAATGGCGTCTCTGTCCCTGCACGACAGGCATACTCCCACTCAGCTTCACTAGGTAATCTATATTGTCTATTTGTACGTTTGGATAGTCGTGCACAGAATTCAACAGCATCATTCCAAGACACTCTTTCAACCGGTCGGTTATCCCCTTTGAACCTAGAAGGGTTCGCTCTTAACTTACGTTTTACTTTTGGTAATGCTGAAACAGCACGCCACTGCTTCTGTGTAACAGGATGCATTCCCATCCAAAAAGAAATGACATTAACAAAATGTTGTGGAGACTCTCTATTCCTTCGTCCTACTTCAGTCTCTGGTGATCCCATCAAAAAATCACCGGCAGGAATCTTAACTAAGATAAGAGTGGAAGACTCTCCTAACTCTTCCTCATGATATTCAACATATTTTTGATTATACTCTGTCTCATTACAGTTTTTATCTAAAGTAGCAGTACAGAATACTACACGTGGTTGCAAAGCTTCCCTTGCAGTAAATTGTTCTAGAGCTTTTTGCCAGCCTCTATCAACAGTCTCAACCTGTTCAGACTTTTCATTCGCAAAATCATGTTTTTCTGCATCTTCTTTAGAGACTGAAGACAAAGAATTCGATTGAACTGTTTCTAAGCCAGCTTTAATTTGGGCTATTCTTCCTATTCCTTCTACAGCTTCATTGTCGCCAGGAGCAACCTCTAACACTCGAACCCAAAAATCCTTAGCTAGATTAAGGTCTCCTTGTAACTCAGCTTTTCTTGCATTCTTTTGAAGATCTGCTCTATCGCTACTAGTTGCTTGCTTCGGCAGTAATACTAAATAAAGTTTCGTAGGAGGTTCAATCCGACCATATGGCACTTGAATCGGTCTTCCATATTCTTGATTTAGTTTTGGGACTTCATGTAACAGCCTTTGATACAAACGCCCAACAGTGGCACAATTATCTGCACCTTCTAGTCTTAAGCTTTGTAATAAAACATGGGTAAAAGATCCCTGCTCTAACTTATCAATTTCATATGACGATTGAGCAGGACTACAAGAGTAAATAGCTATCACTCCTTTCTGCTTATCTTGCCCTACTCCTATTCCATCTCTCTGGCGATTTCCAACACTGCGACAAGCGTCAATAAATAGAATGACATTACCTGCACCAGAACGTCTCAACCGCTCGGTTATATAGTGTAAAGGAAGTGCCGTATAAGGGACGTCTCCTGGATCAGCATCATTGGGCATCAAGTAGTCTTGATCCCCATAGCGACAACCGTGACCTGCAAAGAAAAACCATAAATTATCACCAGCAAAGAGAAAAGGGCGTTCAAATCGAATCTGAAAAAACCGGCGGAGTGTAGTGTAGTTAGGAGGAAAACATTTTATTTCCTCTTCTTCTTGTGACAAATAAGGAAGAGCGGCTGTAAAGTGAAATGTCGTTTCACAATTTAACTCTTCAAAGTAACGATGCATATCTATCGCATCTTTTCTCGCATACTTTAGCGGTTGAAGATTTTGGTAATGATTGATTCCAACTGTGATCGCTAAATTTTTACCCATCAAATCTTCTCAAAGTAGCTTACTTAGATTTAAATTTCATAGTTATACCACCACTACTGCCTAGCCTTACTCCGTTACCAATCAAATTAACCTTTCCTTCGCCATCAACTTCTACTGAAAGCTCTAACTCATCAAGCTTCATTTCTGATTGTTGAGCTGCTTGCACAAAAAGATCATTGACTACAGTTAACAGACCGGACATTTGCTCCTTCAAGAGCTTGACATCTAAGGGAATACGTTGACGGTTTACAACATGTTCTGTCTCTCTTATTTCTGGTTCAGAAGCTCCAAATCTTGGCCCAATATCAACATGACCACTCCGCTCACCTTCAGTAGTCGTATCTTCACTGGAAAGCGCTGTTTCTACAGCAACCCAGATCGTAGGTATATCGGACATAGCGAGCAACTTATCTCTAGTTTTTCAAGTTTTTAACATGTTTCTAGCTCTAATATCTAGGCTCAACACAACATTTTTGAAGCACATTCAGTAAAGATACATATCGAAAAAAGAAATATCATTAACCTTGTTAGGTTTCTATATTTTATTTAGCTCTATTGAAATAATTCTAAAACCAAAAATAAGGGAAATATGCTCAAAAGCATAACGATATAAAACCTCAGATAAGTTTAGATACATCCAGTTTTGATAGAGTTCAAATTAAGACTGAACTTTCAAGAAGAAACTATGAGGGAGTTCTTCACACGAAAGTGAATCAAGATTGATGGTAAATTTAGGAGATTTACATTTAATTTATTTTATACAGTAAATGTAAATCGATAGATACATTAACAAGATGCTTTGAGTATGAAATCTACTCTCAGATATTATCAAAAAACTTCAAATAGTTAGCTACAGCTGATCTGACGACTTTTGCCACATTTTTGGAAGCGATGGGCGTCTCATTGCAATCTACACAGATAAACCAGGTGCTATTCGCTGGCATCCTTCGTATCCAAAACGAATCGCTCTTCACTCATGACAAGAATTACTCTTGATCTGTATTGGCCAGGGTCTCAACTTTGATCATTTCTCAGTTAAGATCTTAGCCAATCCTGCCAATACTCAAAAACTAAAACACAACTGCAACTTCCGCGTCTTCTGCCGCACCTCTGGCAAAGGTTCCGGCTCAGACTCCGTTGCCGAACAATACCTCGCATAGGCACACTGCCCACACTGCTCTCCACACCTAGGCTGCCAATCCTCCTCATCTAACAGCCGCAACGCCAACTCACCAATCACTGCTTCCACCTGCCGTCGATGCTCATAGGTCACCTCATAGGTCACCCGCTCCCCGGTGCGCAGGAATAGCAAACTCATACGCCGCAGCAATTTTCCATAACGCTGCTCCAACGCCAAACTATATAATCCCAGTTGCAGGTCCACCGTTTCTTCCGTAGGCAATACTGGATTCTTTGCCGACTTATAATCAATCAGCTCCAGACCTTCTTCCAAACTATCCAATCGGTCATAGCGCCCCGTCAGCTTAAATTCCAGACCATTCACTTGGGTCAAACCTTGAATTCTGCCCTCCGTTGCTAACGGACGCTGCATCACTCCCAACGGAACAATCTCAGTTTCAAAATACCGCCACAGAATCTGCCACCCCTCTTCCACCTGGGCCGCAGTCAACGCACCAATCTGATTCTCCCAGCAATAGCGTAGCCACTCCTCAGACGGTAGCGGATCCTGATAATGCCAATCCTGATACAGTTGCGCCAGGGCACCATGCAACGCCCTACCCAAAACCGCCGCACCAAACACTGACGATTTTTTCAAACCGTACTCATAGCGAAAGTAATACGCCCTGGGACACTGGGCATAGGACTTGAGCTTAGTTGCCGAGAGAAGATACGCCATAGCCAGCATTTTACTGCTGACATTCAGCTACGGCACAGGGTTTTATCAAGTTGTCATAGGAAACCTGGAGGATGCGATCGCAATTCTCAAAACATGCGATGCTCCGCTGGAGCGGCTTCGCCAACGCAACCTACATCTTCAGCCTTGAATCTCATAATCTACCTGTTGAATCCGCACCTCTTTCCCTGGCACCAATCCCAAACCAGCCGCACGCCCACCCGGCAACTCCAACACCTGGTCCACCGCCTTACTCACCCCATAAACCGGGCAAGGCTCCCCCGAACAAGGCGGCAACTCAGCCAGCACCATCTCCACCTTGCCATCCAACAGAAATACCGCATCAATCGGAAAATTCACATCCTTGGTCCACAGCACCTGCGCCTTGGGTCGCGGCAACTCAAACAACATCCCACGATTCGCAGGCAATGAGTCCCTAAACATTAACCCAATCGTTTGTTCCTCAGCTGTCGAAGCCACTTCCAATTCTATCGTTTCACCCCCAATCACCGCTTTCGCCGTCACCGGCAACTGTTGTGCCGCCACGGGTACAATCTTGTCGCCAGAACGCCCCAGCGAAGAAACCAACAACACTGCTCCTAACGCACCTGCGCCCAGGATCCCAAACACCCATCGTTTTCTATTCATGATTCATCAGATATAATCAACAAGAACCTGATACACCCATCATCACCATCTAAAGCGCAAACACTATTTCTATTTGGAGACAGTTTCTTTTTCAGAAGCCGACGCAACAGACTTCCTCGCCAGTATCTTGTCAGGCTCCTGACTAAACACACTGGTCTGCTCCAATGCCATAAACCCTTGTCGCAAGAATCCCTGGATTCTACCCTGGGTCAAAATATCATCCGTCGCCGCCGCATCCGCCAGCTCACCAAACGTTTGCTGGGCTCGACGTACCCGAGAAATCAGTAGCTTATCCATCCACGGAAACTCGATCATCTCTATGGTGCCATCCTGCTGCCACTGACCAATCTCTGGCCATGACTCCAACACCGTCCAATGCACCGGCTTGGTCAGGCCCATATTCTTCACAAAGATATGGCGAATCTCAGGGAAGCCCTTAACCGACTTGGAAAACAAATCCAGCGTTGATGGATCGCCATCCGTCACCCACCACTTAATAAACTTAATCTCCTGAGCCTCGGCCAATGACAGCACATTGTACTCACTAAACCAGGCACTCAGGGCCGATTCTGACCGGGCCGGTAGGTCAACAATCACCGTTTTGCCCTCTTTTTGGGCAGAAACAAAAATGGTGTTGAGTTGCGATCGCATATCGCGATCATCCGACACCACCATTTCAATCGCATCGGGATAAGCCCCACTCAAGGTGGGATTGGTCATATCCCCATCAATCGGCTGAATCACCTGCTGTTTAGATCGACAATAATCCACCAGCATGGCCGAGACTACCGATTTACCTGTGCCCCCTTTATCACCGCTCACCAAATGAATACGTGGCTTTTCTGCTGACTTCGAGCCAGCCTGTTTCTTTGTGGAACTACTCATGGGAGTCCTCCAAAATTTAATGGGTTGTTAGTGTCTAGTTTTCGCGTCGGGTCATTCCCAACTCAGCCCGTCGTTGGGCAAACATACGCTTGGCCAATGCTTGTTGAGCCTTTAACTCTGTGTCACTGATCGTCAATAATGACTTTGAATCAGATGTGTCTGTCAAAATCTGTTCTTCAGCATTCTGCAATGGAAGAGGCTCTGTCATTGGGACAGCTAAGTCAGTCGTTGAACCTTGTTCTGGTAATAACTGTTCATCAGACCGCTGCTGTCGCTCTTGATAGTAATACGTTCTAAATGTGGTAATCGTACAGCTCAAATCCCCACCACGCACCAGTGCACTATGAATTGCACTTAATGAGTACCCTCGTTGTCGATACGTCTCAATTTCTGGGAAAATTTGGCCCACAACATTACGATCTGACAGTCTACCGCCGGGGCCGGGTTCACCCAGAAAGGTTTCTAGAGACTCCCTCGCATGGGTCATGCTGAACTATTACTGCGGCGAGAACTAATTCGTTTCAGTCTGACGGATTGAATAACACACAACCAATAGTCACTACCATAACAACAAGACTGTTGAAATTCTGCATCAACAAAGTCTTTCTTTAGATTCTCTATCAACTCTACAGAGACTCACCATTGACTCAACGGTGATATCTACACCCTATCTACAAAGACTAACCTCCTCAATCAACGGTGATTCAACAACTATCACCATTGACTCAACAGTGATGTCTACAACGACTCAACACCCATATCACCATCAGATATCTACAGTGCATCTACATGGATATCCACAGTCAATCTACATGGGTATCTACATAACAAATCTACATGGGTATCTACACCCGAAATCTACGGCCACACTGTTGCAAGAATATTGACATTTGTAAACTGCCCCTTCATCACACCTGCCATGTTGTCCATTGCCTCTGTCTCCAGCCAACACGCGGCTCATTACTATGGAGCCGACAATTATTGCTCCCTGGACGAAGCTAAAACCGCCAGTCAATGGACTGGCAACGGTTGTGATGCGCTACAGCTGGATGGCCCGGTCGAGAATCAAATCTTCTCCACACTGTTGAATGGTTATACCCCTGATGGCAAGCCACTCCACCAAGCTTTCAAAATGCATCATGTCGCTGGTATCGATCTCACCTTCAGTGCCCCCAAATCCATCAGCTTGGCCACCCTTTGGCAGGGTGCTGTGGACCTCTTCAATGCTCACCACCAGGCCGTCAAAACAGCCTTAGCCCTGATTGAGAGTCAAAGTGGTGCTCGCCGCTGGAACGGTCAGCGCATATTCTTTGAACGAACGGAAAATCTCATCATTGCTCAATTCGCCCATACCACCAGTCGTGCCCAAGATCCTCAGCTCCATACCCATAATGTTGTTCTGAATACCACCCATACCGGCCAGGATTGGCGAGCCCTCGACACCCGCACACTCTTTAAGCACCGCAAGCTGTGGCAAACGGTCTATCATCAAGACCTTGCCATCAATGCTCAGCAGCTAGGCTATGCAATAACGCGCTACCAGGGACATCTAGAACTGGCTGGCTATACCCCTGAACAACTTGATTACTGGTCTAAACGACGCCAGCAAATTCTCCAGACAGTCGGCCATCACGCATCACGAGCCCAAAAACAAATCGCCTGTCTCCGTACCCGCCCTAAAAAACAGGGACACCGCTCTCTGGAATCACTGCGTCAGCAATGGGATACAGAAAACCAACAGATAGGCCTGGGCATTGAACATCCCCAACCCCAACTTTCTCAGACCCCAGATGCGGCCTATCGATTAGATGCAGCTAGAGCAGCCCTGGAGCATTTGACCCAGTCCCTTGGTCTCACCGAAACCCTCGATACCCTTACCCTGATGCAGCAGGTCTTCGGTGATGACGGCTGGGGCAATCCTGACCAGCTCTTTGGCTATCGTGACCTAGCTCAGGCCATCACGGACGCTAAAGCAGATAGACATCTGTATGAGCAAAACGGTCACCTGTGTCGCTCTGCCCACATCCCTATCCAGGCTCCAAATCGGCCAACAAAAACACTGATGACGCCCTATCCCTACACCGATGCGGTTGGCCAGTTCGCCCATGCCATTGCCCAGAATACGCGAGCATTGTTAATTGCCCCTGCTGAACTTCACGACAGACTTACCCAGGCCATTCGGCAACGGCTCAAACAATTAGGCATCCTGCATTCTCCTCAAACCGCGCTACAACAGACATCAATGGATTCCATTGATGTCACCATTTGTTCAGGAGATCGTTTACGGATTCCAGGCCGGGTTGGCCCTGTGTACGTTCAGGTTGAAGCCAGTGATCGTCCTGGATGGGTTCAGCTCAGACACCGTAACGGGAAGGTCACCGATTGGAACCTTGAGCATCCCAAAGCATTTGAGTTTGCCTGGGTTCACACAGGGAAAACCCTGCCCAAACAGCACATTGATGAAATCCATCTGGTGGGAAACATCGGCGATCAACGGCTGAATCAGTTAAGAAAAAAGGTCCATATCCCCATCACGGTTTACCAACTCGACACGCAGCGTGAGCCTAAGGCCATCACAGTTCCAAATCTGGATCGGGGTCTGGAGTTGGATCGTTAATACGGGCTAACCGATGTGTCAGCGATTGCCATTCTGCTGGTAGAAAATCACTGCAGAGAACGGTTTGTTCAACCTGATGAAACACCGTCGTGCCATCAGCCCGCTTCAGCAAAATGTGCTGACCGGCCACATAGTCCAGCTCCAACACCACAGATGGGTCCTGCGACCATTTATCTAAATTTGCCACCACCTGATGCATCAGGCGCTTTCCATCGACAACCGTGACCGTCTGGTTCGCCGCAAGCTGAGATGACAAATAAGCATCATCCTCTGGTGACAGACCATTATGCAGGAGAATATTTCCCGAATAGCGATATAGCAATCGCCCCTCAGAAGTCGTTAAAGTGATGCTGCCACTGGGGTCATAGGTTAGCTGATAACGGGGTTTATCTGGAGTCGGTAAATGACGACCTGTGGTAACAAGACGCTCCATCAGCGCCATGGCCTGGTCATCTGGAATCACCGATTGGGTCTCATATAACCGGTCCTCAGCATGGGCATGAAACGCACGAATACTCGTAATCTCCAACCCCTGTTCCCGCGCGGCAGCGACATCGGCTTCACTCAGGTCAAAATGGGCCGGAGATTCCACAATGGGAAGATCCTGAATCCCCTTACTCAGATCCTCAGACCATGGTTTATGTGCTGTCATGACCGGTCAATCGCGTTCCAATACCTCTAACGAGCTATAGACCGTCAAGCCCTTTATCAACAGGTGCAATAGCATCTGATCAGGAGAACGATGACTCGTCTCCGCTAGCTGATAAATCTGGTCCATCGGCAATGACTCAAACATTGAAAACATTCGATCTAGATTATTGATAAAATCATCGGAGAAAACTGTTGGCTGCGCCAAAAAGCGCTCCAGCACATCATTGACCAACGCCTTAAGCGTTTGGTCTGAATGAGATGCCTGATCCTTCAATTTGGACATTAAGCTGGGATCTCGTAAATCAATATGTAGTCGTGTTCTATCCGTTGAATTTGAGGGCGCTGAGCCTGACTGTGTCAGGTTTGAAGGGCTCGATTGCGCGGTCATGCAAGTTCTCCTTATATAGGTCAAACGTAGAGATACCCTGGACCTCAAGCCCTAGCCGATTCATGGCAACTTGACATTGCCTTGACGATTTACCAGGAGACTTTAAATGGTTTCTATCCTAGCGATTTTTTCGTCATCTGGGTGTTCAAGATGCCATCATGAAGTTTCTTAAATTTTGGGTAGCTAGGCAGTCCCCACCGAACCTTGATAGATTGCCGGGGTGCTCCCACATAAACCGTTCCATTTGCCGGGTGCCACCCACATAAATGGGCTGCTTTGGATCCTAAATGCTTATTATTACCACCCGAAATTCTACTCTTTGAACATTCCCTTAAAAGATCCCAAAAAATCTCTCTTAAGAAACTTGAGATCGCTGCCGTTTACGCCTAAGAGAGTTTTTCATAGGATGAGGCTAATCTCTCATAGGTGACGTTATGTCTTCGCAACACTTTCATTCGTCAGCACCCAAAGCATTCACGCCTCAATCTAGCCGTTTCTTTCAGATGCCGCCTGTTAGCATTCTGCTAGGAGTTGCGACGGTCTCACTCCTCTTTGATGCCTCTCTCAAAGGCATCTTATTCAGCATGATGCTAGTGGCACTTTCCATCGGCACCATCTGGTCTGCTGCCATTCGGTTGAAGTTTAATCGGCTGGCTCGTTGGAGCCGCAAAACCCGTCTGCGTCGATTAGCCGTTACCTCCCTTCCATCATTACTGATCCTGGTTTCCTATATTCTGACAGACCTGACACTGGCTCCAGCTCAGGCTCAATTTCTACAAAATGCCGAAACGTTTATCGCCAACCTGCTCAGCAGCAGTAATGTACCTGCCACCATGGTTCCACTTATTTTTGGAGTCTTGCGAGCCATCTTTGTTATCTATATTGCCATTGCTGTTATTCGCGTCCTGGTCGCCGCGAGGAACGACGACGACTGGACGACACTGGCGCGGACGCCACTCATTATCGTCATGGCGATCGTTATCGGTGATCTGATGGCAAATCTCGTGATTGGTGGTGCTGGCACCTAGCTAGGCTAGCACACCTGTTTTGTTCTGAGTGTACATCGTTAGCGTCTGTCTAATGTCTCCTCATCCCTTCCGTTCCGTCAATCAAAATCTGGGTGCTCGTCCTCGGCTAGGCCCCGTTCCCGCTGAGCTGATTCTCCCCTGGGGCTCTATTGGTGTCATTACACTCCTGGTCTGTCAGCTGCTAGCCCTGAACTGGGTATGGACTCTGGTCTTTATCCTCAGCGGCATGGCTGTTTGGTGGATTCTCACTGGAAATACACCCTGGCGGTTTCTTGCTAAATTTCAAGTCGTCCCCCGCTGGGCCAAAGGCTATGTGTTGTTTGTTCCCTTTTCGCTCCACTCTCCACAGCGTTCAAGGAAACGTCGTCGATGAAAGCCACGACAAAAATCGGAGCCATCCACCATGCAGGAAAACGATATACGCCCATTGAAGACTCAATTCATCTCTCGGACTACGTTGAGTTTCTCATTGGTAAGCGTCGGGTGGGTGCGGTCTTACTCAAGCACAAACAACAGCTCCAGTTTCGCTTTGCCTTTCGGTCTACCGGTATTCATCCCACCCTCGATGCAGATACTCTAGCCAAACTCTGTGATGCGGTGGAATCCGGACTCAAATGTTTTCCCAGCCGTGAGCACATGAGTCTGGTGTTTACCTCCATTGCCTCGGATACTGATCGGCAACGGCAACTAGACCGGCTTTATGACACCGCACCCAACAGCGAACTCAAAGCCATTTTGATGAGTGAAAAGGCACGGGTGCAGCAGCTCACACGTCAGGGTGTACGCAAACCTAAGTCACTCCATATTTACTGTTCTGCCACTATCGATTCCGATGCCGCCGATACGGAAGACACCATCGAAGCATTTATTCAAAAAGTCTCGGCCTTAATGGGCAACAAGTGGCTCCAGTTTATTGGCGAGGACCAACATCAAAAAAGTGTCAAACTGAGTCGCATCTTCCAAAAAGCTTTCACTGACTTTCAGAACTGGGAACAGCTGCTGACCACTCAAATTGGTCTCGATGTGGTTGCCCTTACCTCTGAAGATCTATGGGCTATCCAGTGGAATGAATTTAATACCACTGAACCAAGGCCCCTGCCTCAGCTCACGGTGTTTGATGGCAAGCAGTGCCACTGTCAGCAAGATGTTTCCGAGCATCCGGCATCATACATGTTTGAAACAGCTCAGACGGTTCCTGTGGCCGACCGTGAATGGGTCGCCTATCGCGATGGTTATGTCGGTGTGCTGGCCTTTGAGCACAAACCCGGTGGTTGGGTCGATAAAGCCGCTCAGATGCGATACCTCTGGTCGGCCCTGGCTCGTGATGCGGTCGCTGATGTCACGTTAGTGTGTACCTTATCCAAGGGCAATGCCAATCTGATCAAGGCAGATCTCCAGCGGTTACAAAAACAAGCCAATGTGGCCCAGGAAGTCTCGGCTCGGCATTCGTCTATCGATGTGGTCAATCAGCTCCGCTCATCCATTGCCACTGAAGCCCAGGCCAAGCTCTACAGCGGAGATATTCCCCTGATGCTGTCGTTAGTTGTTTTGGTACGACGACAGACCAAGGGAGAATTAGACGATGCCTGTCGTTTTTTAATGAACTGTTTCCAGCGACCGGCTGGTCTGGAGCGGGAACGAGAATATGCCTGGCGCACCTGGCTTCAGTGTCAGCCACAGCTCACGTTAGAGCGTCCTTTATTTACGCCCTTTCGTAGGCAAAAGACCTATCTGGCTAGCGAAGCCATTGGTTTGATGCCGTTATTGATGACCAAGCAATTGGATCGCTCAGGCTTTGAGCTGATTGCCGAAGAAGCCGGAACACCCATTCATATTGACCTCTACACTGCCCATCGGAATCTCTTTATTGCTGGAACTACCCGCTCAGGAAAGTCTGTTCTCGTCTCTGGCATTCTTACCCATGCTTTAGCCACCGGGATGCCTGTGGTGGCAATGGACTTTCCAAAGCAAGACGGGTCATCCACCTTCACGGATTACACCGGTCTCCTGGGTAACAATGGAGCCTATTTCGACATCTCAAAGGAGTCCAACAACCTATTTGAAATTCCTGATCTGCACAATCTGCCCCGTGATGAGCAGCTGGAGCGGATGAAGGACTATAAGAACTTTTTGGTGAGTGCTCTGATGACCATGGTCTTTGGGGCGTCCACCGAAGATATTAGTGCCGATACCCGCATCATGCGACAGAATATTCGTTCGGTGCTCACCCTAACGCTGACCACGTTCTTTGAAAATCCAATCATTCAGCAGCGGTATGATGCCGCTTTAGCTGACGGTGTGGGCTCTGCTGCCTGGTGTCAGATTCCCACATTGAGGGACTATCTGGGCTTTTGTACCAAGAACACGATTGAGCAGTATACGGAGGTATCGAAGGGAGCTGAGGATGCGATCTCACAAATCAATCTCCGTCTCAACTTCTGGCTTGATTCAGCCGTCGGCAAAGCCATCGGTCAACCCTCTTCATTTCGCACCGATGCCCAGCTCTTAGTCTTTGCCCTGCGCGGGTTGAGTGACGATGAAGATGCGGCAATCCTGTCGCTGTCTTGTTATTCAGCTGCCGTCCGTCGAGCTCTGGCCTCACCCGCCTCTATCTTCTTTATTGACGAGGCTCCGATTCTCTTCAAATACGAAGAAGTCGCTGCCCTCGTTGCTCGTCTCTGTGCTAATGGTGCCAAGTCAGGAGTGCGGGTGATTATCTCAGCTCAAGATCCGGTTACTATCGCACGGGCCAAGGCATCGGCTGATATTTTTCCGAATCTATCCACCAAGCTGATCGGTCGTATCCAACCGGCAGCTCAACAAAATTTCACCCACATTCTCAAGGTTCCTCCTCACCTCATCGCTCGTAATGCGAGTGAGAGTTTCTTTCCAAAACGCGATGAACTCTACAGTCAATGGCTGTTAGAAGACACCGGCATTTTTACCGTGTGTCGGTATTACGCCCCGTATCTGCAGTTAGCCGCTGTCGCGAATAACCCCGATGAACAGACCGCCCGTGATGCCTACATGGCCCAGGCTGAAGCAGTTGGCCAATCTCCTCTAGCAGGATTAGTCGCCTTCTCCCATGCCTTAGTCACGGCTATCCAACAGGGACGTGCCATTGAACTGCCTAAGAGCCCATCGATTCATCCATTGGTTGCTTAATCCAGACTTCCTATGAAAACTCAATCCCGTCACCCCACTCGACGGCAGCTGATCGGCCTTCTATCAGCAGTTTGTCTTTTATCCTTGCCCCTTACAACATCCTCCGCTAACGCCAGCCTGATTCCAAGCAACATCGACTTTGGGTCCATCGGTGCTGGTGGCCTGGGTGATATTGGCGGCCTCAGCGATATCATTGGCAATCTCGGTATCAACCTACCCGATATCTCCAGTGTCCTCGGCGATATTACAGCGGGCATTCCAGATCTCTCCATCGGCGGTCTAGAGGATATTCTCAATCTCGGCAATATCGACCTCGGCAGCATCCTGGGAGATATGGGCTTGCCCGATCCAGGTGAGATCTTTGATGACATTCTGGGCGATATCTTGGGAGGAGAGAACTGTTTCTTACCTCAAAGCTGTCCTAGCAGCAACAATCCCCCTGGTGGTGGCACCAATACCCCTGGTGGGAACATACCACCGGTTCTATCGGTCCTCAGTGGCGCATCAGCCAGCATCACACCGGGCGTAAATCCGACAGTTGCTGCTAACGTAGATGCCGTTGGTACCCTCACTGAAGCGATGACGGCCATTGGCCTCTCAGAAGAAGGTCAAGCAGCCACCAAACAACGACTCACGGCAGCTCAAACTGGAGCGGATAACTCCAAAGCACTGGTTGAACAATCCATTCAAGCCTTGGCCCAGCAAGCAGAAGCCGCTGACCAAGTCGTAGCCTCTACTAACGAGCAAACCAGCACTCAAGATGTGCTCAAAACCGCCCTATCTGGAATGGTGTCGCTCCAGTTCACCACCTCTAGCCAGGTGGCTTACGGTCGGCAACAGGATGCCATTAACACCCAGCTATCAGTCCTTGATCTTCACTTTGGCCGTGAGATTCGTGATGGCACCTTTGTAAATGGCAAAAACCTACAGCTGCTCAACCAACAACTCAACCAGTCCATTCAGCGAGACATGGCCACCTCAGCGGGAGCCACAGAAGATGCGGCCCGCACCACCCGGCTCGTTCATGTGATGAGGTAACCATGCTATATCCGATTCTCTTTAGTCAAATACCCGAGGTCGTAGAAGAATGCGTCAGTCCCTTCTTCGATAAGAATGACTTCGCCCTCAACTGTGGCACAGCCCTGTCTCAACAAATGGCCAATGCCTGGGATGAATCCTGGACGTTGTTTATTGGTGAGCCCAGTCAGATTTACATTGCGCTGGTCAATATCGGTCGATTGTTTGCCCTGCTATCGCTCGGGTTCTTTATGTACAAATTTCTCCGAGCCGCTCTGGCCGATGAATCCTACGATGCCATGTCTCAGCTGGTCTGGCCCCTGGTCGTTGTTATTTTGCTTAGCAATGATGCCAGCTTGCTACGGCAAACTTCAACCACGATGCGAGCCTTGATCAACCAAACCAATGCGCAGGTTCTGGAAATCGCTAATGCATCTCTGGTCTATGAGACCCATCTCAATGAAGTGTTGGACTATGGCAATGCTGAAAAAGCAATTCGTGATGTGCGGGCTCAGTGTAATGGCATGACCAACAATGAACAGCTAGTCGCCTGTTTAGAACAGGGGCATCAACAAGCCACAGCCATTGTGGATGGATTCAATGCTCGATATGGCACCATGGTCTGGGGAAATCGACTTACGAATCTGGTTAAAACAGCCATTTCAGACTTACGAGATAACCCGATTCTCGGCGCTAACTTGAAAGGTGCTGTTGTTAATCCCCTTATCAGTTTGGCCATTGAGGCGTTTTTAGCCGCCCTACAAAATGCATTTCACTATCTAGTCGAGCTGAGTTTTATCCTGACAGCCATGTTAGGCCCTATTGCGCTCGGACTCACACTCTCACCTCTCGGCGGTATTGCCCTCTATGCCTGGATTATTTCATTTCTCTCTGTAGGTCTGGCCAAGCTCTGTTTTAACGTGGTCACCGCCATGTTAGTCACCATGATTTATCAGGCCGGTCCCCTAGATCCCATGGTCAACATGATTTTATTGGGTCTATTAGCGCCCGTTCTCTCGTTTGCCATGGCCGCAGGGGGTGGCATGGCCGTCTTCAATGGTGTGCTCGCCACCGTTCAACAGCTCACATTCGGCATTGCTTCATTTGGTATCAGCTCCTATATCTACCCTGGAGGTAAATCATGATGCGTTTTCTCAACGGTCATCGGCCAGCAGATGCCTCTATTGGAGCATCGGTGACCAACCTCAATGGACAACAACCCGTATCAGGCACCAACTGGACACGAGTTGGGCAAAAGAGTTTTCTCGCGATCTTACTCATCTCCAATCTTGGTCTATCTGGGCTGATTGCCATCCTTATTCTGTCTAACGTTTCCTACACACGTTATCTAGCCAAGAAACCAGCCGCAGCCTTAGTTCAGCTCACCGATGGTACCAGCATCCGCGTTAATGAAACGCCCAATCATGACCGTGAACCGGAGGTGATTCGTAAATTTGTTACCGATAGTCTCATCTATCTAATGAACTGGTCTGCGGATCTGCCCTCCTCTGAACCGACCAGCAAATTTGATTCAATCACCTCAGCTCCCCAGGATGCCGGTATCGATGTCGACCTCGAGGATGGCTTTACTAAAAAGGTCACTACACCTGCCTGGCAGGCCTCCTTCACTTTAGAAGAAGAATTCCGCACCGAGTTCTTGCAGAAGCTGGCCACCATGACCCCAGAAGATATCTTTGCAGGCCAAAAAGAAGTGGTCCTCAAAATCCGTGAGGTGGGCTATCCCGCAACCCAAACCGATACCCCTGGTGCCTGGAGTATTGATGTGGTGGCCGATTTAATGGTGTATTCTCCCCAAACACCAACTGGCAATGCTGTTCCCTTCAATAAACGCATCTACGTTCAGTCCATTAATGTGCCCCCACCACCGGCACCCAATACACTCACGCCCTTAGCCGCTGCCATTTACGCGGTTCGGCTATCGGGGTTAGAAATCACCGGCATGCGAGATCTCCAGCTTCAAGAATTCACTGAATAAGCCCCCATACTGACCATGAGCGATCTACACCAGGACGCAGCCTATCGAGAGATGGCACAGCTCGTCAATTTTGATCAGTCCACCGCCGCTGAACCCGACAACGGCAATGGAGCATTCCATCATCCTGAGGATGAGCCTAGCCCTCGTCGATTCTCCCAAATGGGCTCCACCAAACTCCTCTTTGTTGCTGGCGGAGTCTCTGTCGTTGCCCTATTAGTTGGGTTGATCACCAACCAAATCTTTCGGCCTGTCACCGTTACGACGAATGAACCCACTGAAACCACCTATGAAGCGGACGATCAGCTAACGCTCTCTCTAGAACCACCCACCCATGATGAAAAAGGTGAACTGGGAGAATTACGAACTGAAGTAGCGCTCAAAGACCAGGCCCAGGATTTGCAGGATCTCGACGGTGATCCGCTTACAGAAGCTGATGATGCCCCCTCAAATAACAGTTCAGATGAGGAAACATCATCCACAGATACTGTTACTCGGGCCGCTCCACAACCTGCACCCGCTGTCCCACGACCCGCGCCAGTTCAACCAGCCCCCGTCCAGCCAATGCCTCAATCACAACCAGCGGTGCAGATAGCGCCTGAACCCATCGGTCCTTGGGAGCAATGGCAACAGTTTGCCCTGTCCGGCACTCTCGGTCAAGTGCAATTTGTGGCCCATACCCAACCCAACGCTCAACCCACAGCTCGCCCCAACACGACTAACCGAACACCACAACCTACCATCACTCGCCAATCTCAAACCACCATTGGACCTGCACGCACCGTATCCCCTGGCACCGCAGCACCTCAACAGCCAGTTGTTCGTGTTCCAGCTCCTGAAACTAACACACCAGCGGTTGCCCAAACACCAGAATCCTCTCTTGGCACCTATGTGAATGGCTACACACCTATTCCTGGAATGCGTCATCCCACCACTCAAACCATTCCGGTCGGAACAACCGTAACAGCGACTGTTACCACACCCATCCTATGGCCCGGAGATGGAAGTCAGGTGACCAATTCCAGATCGCCAGACACACCCAAGTACATCGTCACCTTGGATGCCCCCTTGATGACAGCAGACGAGCGAATTGTCTTTCCAAGAGCTGCTCAGCTGGTTGTCACCGTAGCCCCGATGGATACTGAATCTGGAGTCGCCACTCTGGATGTTCTCGCCATCCTCCGAGATGACCAGTCCTATTCCATTCCTAACGGACATCTGCACATTCGTGGGAAGGATGGCAATCCTCTTGTTGCCGATCGATTTAACGATCCAGGTGGAGCTATTTTCTCAATGGATGCGGGTCTCTTTGTCATCAGTGGCTTGGCAAATCTCGGCACCATCTTAAATCGGCCTCGCAGTTCTACAGTCATCAATTCAGATTTTCAAGGCACCATCGCCACTGAATATGACGATCCAAACTTTTTAGGCGCTGTTCTCGAAGGGGGAGCCGGTGCCTTAGCGGAACGATTAGCCGACCGCAATGACCAGGCCATTGAAGATCTCGCTGAGCGTCCATCAACCTGGTATCTACCAGCCGGAACTCCAGTACAGCTCTTTGTCAATCAACCGATGCAGATCTGAGGAGAGCGACACTCATGAACCGTTTTAGAGCGTTACTCCCACTCACAGCTGCCTGGGCCAGTCTTGCGATCTCAGCACCTACCGCCCAGGCACTTCAGGTACTCGAACTTAAAGGGTGACAAGGAACTTCAAGCCTATAGTCGGCAATGATTTGGGAAAATAAAAGGGCAAAAAAATAGGGGACTATGCATCCCCCACAAAAAATAAAATGTTGCCTCAAGTATACCAAACGATTTGCCGTAAGCATCTCAATGAACAGCAGTATCTAACGCTAGAGCTGGTGTTACTTTTGATACAAGCGCATCGTCAAGTCACGCTTGGAACCTTAGCCAGTCTATTCCCTCAACCGATCAAATATGCGAGTCGTAAACGGAACCTACAACGGTTTCTAGTCCTGCCTCGTCTGAGTCTTACCGTGTTGTGGTTTCCATTGATCAAATATTGGATTCGACAAGCTCAAACCGGGCATCGTCTCAATCGAGATCAGCGTCGTCAGCTAAAAAAAAGACCCATCAGAAGTATGGGTATTGGTTGATTGCGATAGACCGAACCCAATGGAAAGGGCGGAATCTGTTTATGGTGACCCTGGTATGGGGGACTCATGCCTTACCGCTCTATTGGGAGCTATTAGATCATGTAGGCAACAGTAATCTGAGGACCCAAAAACGAGTCTTAAAAATCGCTCTGAAAGTATTGAAACCCTATCCAACGTTGGTGATAGGAGACCGAGAATTTCATAGTCCCAAATTGGCCGAATGGCTGGACCAACAAGGGGTATTCTTTGCCTTACGTCAGAAAAAAGACTTCCACTTCCAACAACACCCTGGTGACGAGTACCAAGTCCTCAAAGACCAAGGATTCAAGCCAGGTAGGTCTCAATTTTATGGCGGCATTCGAGGGAATAAAGGAGACGGATTAGGTCCCTTTAATCTGGCGGTTTATTGGAAACGCAAGTATCGCAAGACGGGACCGAAAGCTCCCTGGTATATCCTGACAAATCTCCCTTCCCTCAAACAAACCTTAAGAATTTACCGATGTCGCTGGGGAATTGAACAATTTTTCAAAGATTGTAAAAGCGGGGGGTATCACCTCGAAGAGACCAAGGTGAACGACCGTCGCTTTTTAGCCTTGGTCGTGGTCATTGTGCTCGCCTATAGTTTGGCTACGATGCACGGGCAACAGATGAAAGCATTACGGATAGATGAGTATGCTGGATGTATCAAAAGTCACTTAGACAAGGCTCCCTATCACAGTGATTTTAGCTTGGGTTTGTATGGACAACGGTGGATAGTTGCCATGACTATATGGGCTGATTGGGCCTTGAAGTTGATCGCTCTCAAACCTAATAAACGGCTCTATTTTCAACGTGGTTTTCTCGCTCTGTCCCTTATGGAACATGCTTTATAGCTACGCTGTCACCTTTTAAGGTAC
>NZ_JAXSQV010000010.1:0-9178 GCF_043421015.1 Leptothoe sp. EHU-05/26/07-4 | reverse complement strand
GATTTAACGGATACCACTTAAGCAGAATATCTTCCTCAGGAAAGGAGTCTGAGTTCAAGCTTGTTTCACCAACTTAGGCTAATCAAGGTTTCTGGGCCTAAGTTGGTGGCCGTTTAGAGCTAATTTTGCTCGCATAAGCTAAGTTTTTCTCTTTTTTAGCTAGTTCATCAAACAAACAGTAAATGATGTTAATTCCATAGCATTCAATATCCTCTTAAAGACTCTATCTATTGATTTTTTAAACCCAACTTATTAATTCAGACACCAGCAATGAATATTTTCTTAATCGGATTAAACTGTCAAGATTACCAAATACCAAAAATACTGTCAGAGCTACTACAGCTAAAAGAATTCTTCCCTGAACTTGATCCGAATACCCTTTGGTCATTTAAGCAGAATAACTATCTTTTTACAGCCAATATTCATACATCTAGACATCTGATTGAACCAAAAGTTTATGTCAAGGAGACTGAGCAGGAAATTCTTTTATTTGACGGATGTATGATCAATCCAAGGGGTGATTTTAATGTCTACAACCTTGAGGAACTTAACCAACACTGGCATAGCTTGAAAGATATTTTGGAAGGACAGTTTGTCATTGCCCGTATTCACAAAAACCTAGAAAGTTCATTAGAGATTATCAATGATCCCTTAGGGATGTATCAGGTCTATTACTTGAAACAGGGAAATCAGTGGTTTATTAGTAATAGTGTTTACTTGCTAAAACGTATCGGTCAAGTCAGTAAATTTGATTCACTAGGGATCAGCCTTTATTTAACCTGGGGCTGGGCGTCTAGTGACCGCACGTTGAGAGAAGGCATTCAAGTATTGCCTCCTGGTCAACATTGGCAATGGCAAAAAGGTCACATAGAACCCCAAAAACACAAATATTTTCAGCGTGCTCGGCTTTCCCAACTACCTCAAACACACCTAACATCACAGCAACAAATACAAAGCCTTACCCACGATCTAGAGCAAATGATGAAAGCGCTAACGTATTCTTTTGGCGCTTCTGTATACTGCCCTTTAACCGCAGGTCGTGATTCTCGACTCCTGGCTTCTTTGCTTATTAAAAATAATATAGATGCAGAATTCTTTTCTCTAGTTACGTCAGAGGCAATTGATGTAGAAATCGCCAGCAAAATTGCTAAACAGTTCAAATTAAAATGGACTGTAATACAGGAAAAAAAGGAGAAAAATCTTCAAAGTTGGCTCGAAAGTGCTCAAAGGTGGATTACCAAGAGAGATGGCTTAATTTCCATCAGACAATTTCGCCCCAATGACCAGGCAGTGGACAATCAGCTAGGAGTTGTCTTAAATGGTGGCGGTGGCGAGATTGCTAGAGCGTATTACAGTAATGCAAAATTTTTCCTTCATCAAAAGAATTTTGACTATGTTTACAGGTATCTAAACGATGCCAAGCTTACTTGGCGGCGACACGATTTGCTACAGGATGAAATAGTACAAACTGCTGCTAAATATTTAAAGTGTTTTATCGAAACATCACTAGAAGAAGGCTTTAAATTAGTCGATATCCCCTGCGTTTTGTATACATATGAACGCGTTAGACGCTGGGCCGGCAGTAATTGCTCGTTGCACCCAGGTCATATCTCCTTTGCTCCCCTCTGTACTCGGCCTTTTATAAAAGCCGCTTACTCAATTCCGGCAAAACAGCGATATACAGAACCCCTACATTATCGAATCCTGAGTCTCTCACCCGAATTATGTAACATCCCTTTTGAGACTACATGGAAGATTCAACAATCAACTGTAAATTGTTGGTATGAAATCATTAGAAATTCTCTAGACTACAGATTAGTGAGAAAGATACGCCCCCGAAATAAAACAATACACAGGGCAGATTCAGAAACAGCTCAACTGATAGAAAACAAAAGGATTTACTTAAGAGACTATTGTCTAGACCACATTAATTCTCCCATTTGGGATTTTGTCAAACGTTCCGCTTTTGAGAAAATTATACCTAAACAGATAACTACACCAACACAGCGTCAGTTTACCGGCATGCTTTGGGACATCGCAACGCTGTTTCTACTATCAGAATAAATGTGCAAAATCATGGGCACTTCGACGTTGCATATGGCCCGAATCGCGCACCCCAGAGGTTTAGCCCCAAAGAAGCGGGGGCCTATTTATTCCTGAGCCAAACTTTGATAGCGGGGGTTGTTCGACTAGCTGTAATAATTTGGTCGGACGACAACACCACCAAATGATCGATCAGCATGTTAAATCCAGTTAAGACTTGTTCTGCTGCACCAGTCTCTACATTCCAGATGCGTACGGTTTTGTCTGCGCTCCCCGTACTTAGAGTTCGACCATCTCGGCTAAAGACCATATCGTTAATAAAGCTGGTGTGGCCTGACAAAATGTGCAAGGGTTCACCAGTTTTGATCTGCCATTGCCGGATGGTGCCATCGGCACTGGCACTAAATAAAAATCGACCATCGGGACTAATGGCCAGGGCGTTAATAAAACTCTCATGCCCTTCCAGGGTGCGCTCCAGTTCACTGGTAGAAATGCGCCAAAGCTTAATGGTGCGATCGCTACCACCGCTAATGATGTATTGACCGTCCGATGTCACCACAAGACTATTGATGGTGCCCTGCTCAGTGGTTAGCGATTGCACCAAGTTTCCCGTGCTGGCCTGCCAAAGGTGAATCATGCCATCGGCCCCACCGCTGATCAGCAGCTGACCATCGGGCGTACGGGCAATGATATTGATGGGACCACTGTGGGCGTCAGATTCTTGCCAAAGGGGGTTGCCACTGGCAATGGTCCATACCTGGAGTGCGCCATCGGCATTACCGCTATAAAGCTGAGTTTCATCGGGGCTGAGCAGTACCGTATTGACGAAGCCCGTTTGATCGCCGAAAGTTTGCAGCACTTGTCCAGAGGTTAAATCCCACAGACGGATAGTCTTATCGGCACTGGCACTGACCATCCGTAGACCATCGGCAAACATGAGCAAGTCGTTGATGGTACCGGTGTGGGCGGATAGGGTGCGCTGGAGTTGTACCTGAAGCTGTGTAGGGTCTGGTAGCTGGACTGGGATGGGTTCAGGCTTTAGGTAATGGCGGAGTGCGATCGCACTGCCACCGACTGCCAGTAACCCCATTAAAGCGACAATGATCCAAGGCCATCGCCGTTTTTGCTCCACTGGCAGCATCGTCTGCGGCAGTGTTTGCCACGATGGCGTGGTAATGCCCATTTGCAAGGCTGTCGCCTCTTTAGGGGGATGTGCACCGTTAGGCAGCGTGGTGGCGGGTAGCACGGGTGAGCCTGAGTTTGGTGGAGCAGCCCCCCAAGCAGTCAACGGCTCTAGCCGCCTCAGAATATCTTGGGCCGTGGTCGGGCGATCCACCACCCGTGGAGCAATCATGCTATCGAGTAAATCCGCTAACCCAGCTGAGATTTGGGATGCATAGGAGCGCCACTCAAACCGATTGTGTAAGGGATCGTAAAGGGCCGAATCTGTCGGTACTTTGGCGGTTAATAAATAAATCAGGGTGCGACCCAAAGCATAAAAGTCAGACTGGGGTACCGCCTGACCCTGTTCCTGTTCGGGCGGCGTATACCCAGCCGAGCTAATGGCTGTGACGAGGCCACCTTTGCTCACCTGATTTAAGTAAGTTTGGGTCATTTCCCGAGCGGCCCCAAAATCCACCAAGGCCAGCTGACCGCTTGTACGAATCATGACATTGTCAGGCTTGATGTCTCGGTGGAAGTAATTTTTCTGGTGAATCTGCTCCAGAATTTCCACTAGCTGGGTCAGCCACTGTAGCGCCTGCTGTTCACGGATGGGATGATTCCCCTGCTGTATCATCCACTGGGTCAGGTTGATACCGTCAATCTTTTCCATGACGATACAGTGCAGCGGTTCAGTCATGGTGGTGGGTGTCAGTGTGAAGTAGCCATCCTCAGTCATAAAAGGCACACCCGGATGTTTCAGCTGGATCAGTGTAGCGGCCTCCTGCTGAAACATGGACACAATTTTCGAGGTTTGGTTATGCTCAAGCCGCAGTATTTTTAGGATTTTAGGCAGGTCCCGCTCGTAGGCTTCGTAGACCATGCCAAAGCCGGTTTGGCTGCTCAGCAAGCGCATGACACGATAGCGCCCTTGTAAAAGGAGGGTTGTCCCACAAGCTTGACAGCTATTTACCTCACTATTGCCTGGGTGATCAGGCCGGGGACAATCGGGATTAATGCATAAACTCATCAGCCACCCTGAAAAACGACCTTGGTTATCCAGCCATTCCAGAACCACAAGGACGTAAATAAACTTGCCCATCCTCAGAAAGGATGCGCGGTCCTAGATAATGTACCATCCGCTACTCGGGAACCTGGTAGAAACCCTTGAATTTGAAGAGTTTATTCACCATGTCAAACGTAAAAGTAGCGGTGCTATAGCATTGTTCTGATTATCGTTGCTAACTCATGTCGCCATGTTTCGAAAATTGGCTACCTTTTGTCTGACTGCCGTCACGGTGGCAGTAACCGTCTTGTTATCGGCCAACCAGCCAGCCCAGGCTAATGTCATCCTGCATGCGTTTGATTGGAGCTATGCTACTGTGACGGAACGAGCCCCAGCGATCGCAGCTGCAGGCTATGGGGCTGTATTGGTCACGCCCCCTCTCAAATCACCGATCACACAGGAATGTCGATGGTATCAGCGCTATCAACCCCAAGATTTTAGGGTGATCAGTAACTGTGATGGGGATAAAGAGAGTTTTGTTGCCATGATTAATGCCTTATCGAAAGTGGGGGTGCTCACCTACGCCGATGTGGTGGTGAATCATATGGCGAATGAGCGCAATGGGTCGACCACCTTTCCTGGGATGGATGTATTAGATGAGTACGCTGAAGATCCTGACTATTGGGAAAGACAGCGACTATACGGCGACTTAGACGGTGGTTTGTTTAACTCCCAAGATTTTCATGCGCCCAAATGCATTCGCAACTATGGCAACCGCGATGAGGTCGTTAAGGGACGTATTTGTGGTGCAGGAGATGATCCCGGTTTACCCGATTTAAGAGATACCGTATCGGGAGATAACTGGGTGTTGGAGCAACGGAAACACTATGTTCAAACACTTTATGATCTGGGTGTACGTGGGTTTCGGGTAGATGCTGCCAAACATATGCCCAACGCAGCGATTCGATATTTTATCCCCGATGAGATTGCCAATAATACTCAAATTTTTGCAGAGATCATTACCACAGGGGGGGTGGGAGACCATGAATATAATTTGTTTCTGGAGCCCTATTTGAGAGAATTACCGGCTAGCTTTGCAGCCTATGATTTTCCGTTGTTGAATGCGATCAAACAAGCCTTTAGCGTTAGCAGGCCCCTATCGGAGATTGCACAGCCCTATGATACCGGTAATGCTCTAGAAAATAGCCGAGCTGTGACTGTGGTGACCACCCACGATATTCCCTATAACGATCCGTTTCGTTATTTGATATTAGACCCTGTAGATGAAGATCTGGCCTACGCCTACATTATGGGACGGGATGGTGGAACGCCCATGGTGTTTGATGATGGGACGACGGCTGCTCCCCCATTTGGGCAGACGGATGGGGGGCGTTGGCAAGGGGTTTGGAATCGCGATCGCATGGTCCGCATGATCACGTTCCACAATCGTATGCAAGGCATCAGCATGGAGGTACTACACGCCGATGACTGCACCCTCCTATGGCGACGCGAGGAAGAAGGTATTGTTGCTATCAACAAATGTGAAGAGCCTCGAAAGATTACCGTAGATACGCAGTTTAAGTTTAAGTGGTTTCATCCTTATCAAGATAGTCTGACAGAGGACCCGCCGATTGAAATTACGGAGTCTTCATTTACATTTGAAGTACCTGCACGCAGGGCTCGTATGTGGTTTGCGATTTGATTAAAACTGATTTTGGGATAAGTTAGATGGCAATTGAACGGAAAAACTATGACCATTTAGGTCCGGTTGTAGGACCTTATTCCCATGCAGTAAAGCATAATGGGACGCTTTATGTGTCTGGGATAACGGCATTTGGCTCACCCGCTCAGGGACAGTCCATTGAGCAGCAGGCGGAGTTTATTTTCTCTCAGTTGGGAAAGTTGGCCGAGGTTGAGAATACGAGTTTGGCATCGTTGTTGAAGGTGACAATTTTTGTGACTGAGCTAGAAGGGATTGATGGATTACGACAGGTGTTGTTTCGTCATTATGGCGAGCATTTACCTGCTAGTTCTTTGGTACAGGTGAAGAGTTTGTTTTCACCGGAGGTATCGATCGAAATTGAGGCAGTGTTTGCTATCTAGATCGCTCACCAACGTGCTACAGATTCTCCGTTAGTTTTTAGCACCCAAAGCGATTTTCCTAGAAAACTCTAACATTCTGACAGCAAATCCCCAGTTCCAAAACTATCGATTTTGCCCAATTGTGACGTGCGAAGTCGGTCGCATCGTTTGCTCCAGCTTAGTAGTACTGCGCAATAACCAGCGATGCCAAGTGCTGGGACGGATATAAAGCTTTATCAACCAATGCTGGCTTACTCTAGTGTATAGGCCTAAAACTATGTATTCTTTGAATACAAGAAATCTGTGTGCCCCCTATGACCTCTGCCTCTCCAGTGCACTGGCTGCAGCATGCATTAGCACGTTTTATTTTGCCAATAACGACGTGTTTAGCATTAGTGGGTTGTACTACAGCGGCGATGGCACAGTCGCTTCCTCCTTCTGGCGATTTGCCCTCTCCAGTTGAGCCAACGGTACCGCCGCCTGAGCCATTAGAGCCCGAACCGCTGCCCTCCGAAGTGCCGTTAGATTTAGCTCCGACGGAACCGTTTGATAGTACAGATTTAACGGTGTGTCCGCCTCTGACTCCGACGGAAGAACCTGCATTTTTGGTGAGCGATATCGAAGTGTTGGGTAGTACGATACTGTCTGACCAGATTGCCGCTCAGGTAAATTGTTATATCAATCAACAGCTGACCCTGACAGATTTATTGACGTTGCGATCGCGCATTACTCAAGTTTATGTACAGGCTGGCTACATCACCTCAGGAGCATTTTTGCCTAATAATCAAGACCTCAGCGATGGCAGCGTCACAATTCAAATGATTGAGGGGAAAATTGAAGATATTCAGGTCAATGGATTAACTCGATTGCGAGAAGGATATGTTCGTAGCCGGATCGCCCGTGCTACTGAAACCCCGATTAACCAATCCGAGTTAGAATCCGGTCTTCAGCTTCTACAGCTAGACCCTCTCCTTGATCAGGTCAATGCCGAGCTTACCTCAGGCAGTTCACCCGGCCTCAGTCTGTTGATTTTAGATATACAAGAAGCTGACCCCTTTGCAATTTCCTTTACCGCCGACAACTATCGTGCCCCCAGCATCGGTTCAGAGCAGGGCACAATCGCTGCCAACTACACCAACATTCTTGGCCTTGGCGACCGACTTTCAGGCTCCTTTAGCCTGAGTGAAGGATTAGACCTGTACGATGTGAGCTATGAGGTACCGATTAATGCCAGTAACGGTACCGTCAGAGCTCGATTTAACAATAGTGACAGCCGCATTGTTGAAGATCCCTTCGATGATATCGACATTCGCAGCGATGCAAGAACGGTATTGTTAGGCGTACGTCAGCCCCTATGGCAAAGCCCAGAAGAAGAGTTTGCCCTGGGGTTAGATTTTGACTGGCGGCGGAGTCGAAGCTTTATTTTAGACGACGTACCCTTTTCATTTTCAATTGGGCCAGAAGACGGCAAGTCACAGGTGAGCGTACTACGGTTTTATCAAGATTGGGTAAAACGCGACAATAAACGAGTATTTGCCGCCAGGTCACAGTTTAGTCTGGGTCTAGATTTATTTGATGCCACGGTGAACGATAGCGGCACTGATGGTCGCTTTTTTGCATGGCAGGGGCAGTTTCAGTGGGTAGAGCAGCTATCGCCTCGGTTGCTGATGTTAGCTAGGGTAAACGGTCAGCTCACACCAGATTCGTTGTTACCCATCGAACGCTTTAGCTTAGGCGGCATCAACACAGTGCGTGGCTATGTTCAGAACCAACTGGTAGCTGACAATGCCTTAACCGGTTCCCTGGAGTTACGGGTACCCATTTCAGGCAATCCTAACTATTTGCAGTTAACTCCCTTTATCGAGGGTGGCGGCGGCTGGAATAATCGCATCGCTGATCCTGACCCATCATTTTTATTGGCAACCGGGTTAGGACTCCGCTGGCAGATATCTCCTGAGTGGTTTATGCGGTTAGATTATGGCATCCCGCTGGTAAATGAAGATGACTCTAATGACTCATTACAAGAAAGCGGGGTTTATCTTCTTCTAAATTTTCAGCCTGAGTATTTTTAGGGCAGCTTTTGCTTTGATTGATGCTGTTGATGATTTATCATTCCGCACAGGATTGAACTCCCAACATTGGGAACATAGATAATCCTGTAGAGGAGGTTTTGTACCTGCCTTGGGATACCAAATGCTATTAGCTAGGATTTTGTATTACATCATTAAGATTTTTGTTTATAGCAGATAGAACCTGCATAAGGTCTGAAGAATCAACATATTAATAGGGCCTCAAACAACCAATAAACAATTCAAAGCAAGAATAAAGTCCTTGCTTTAAAGAAGTCTCCATTAACCTTTAACAGCTTTACCATAAATTCATAGCAATTCTTTTTGATTCTGCAAAAATATGGCAGGAGGTATATAAGAATTGAGGATATAAAAATTTATGCTGTTGCTGATTTAGGGGATGAATCGATCTGACAGGATTGACCTGAGCCAGTATTTCTCAGATTAAATCCTCTTGAGGATCAGCAACGCCGAATTTATAACATAGCAATTTTCTCCGCAGGGGCGCATCTCAGTGTGCCCTTCAGGATACCGGCAAATGATCAAAATTCTGCATTAGATGCATTGGTGTATGTCTGTCGAGATGCCAGCAAATGAAAGGTTTCCTGATAGGGGTGCATGTCGATGCGTTCCTACTAATTTTTATCGTAATCCCAGACAAACCGACAGCAAGCAACGATATTTCAGAATGGAATTCTGATGGATGGCGTCTGGTGTCACGGGGCAGGCACAAGGCACAGCCCCTACGAGGTTATCCACTTTAGATGGGGTTACTGAATTTAAATTTGGTGTGTTTGAAGAGATTATGGCTATTCCT
>NZ_JAXSQV010000009.1:0-397841 GCF_043421015.1 Leptothoe sp. EHU-05/26/07-4 | reverse complement strand
CTAGCTTGTGTTTCCGCAATCTCGGTGTGACATTGCACCGAGCAAAGCATTACAAAATGTGGGACCAGTGCTGAGGTCCTTTGATATTGCCTCATAAGCGTACCCTAGGCCATCACCTGGTCAGCAACCTGTTTGAAGAGATTAGATAATGGATGCTCGGGAAAACGTAAATAGAACAGATCGCTACTAGCCAACTCCATCATTTCATCACAGTTAGGAAAGAGACCCGCCACATCAGTTTCATAGGTCTCGGCGATTTGCTGTGATAGTGCAGGAAAATCAGTGTTTTGTAGCACTCGGTTGATCACCATCAACATCTTCGGTACCTTTAACTTCCGAGAGAGATCGACCATCACTGCTGTACCTTGAAAGTCTTGTTTGTCAGGTCGCAAAACAATGACCAAAATGTTAGAGACTGCTATCGCCAGCAGTGTTTCTTCATTGAGTCCAGGATGGGTATCAATGAAGATATAGTCTAGATTTAGCTCTTTAACCAGATCTCGAAAGCCATCCCGTAGCAGCTTAACATCATATCCTTCCTGCAATACTCGCGTAATGTCTGCTAGCTCACTACTGGATGGGACTAGAAAAATTTCTCCTTGATTTTGTTTAACCTCAGGGGGGGTGATATCATGGGCGGCTTCGACGATGGTGCAATCTCCCCAGAGATAGTCATTTAAGGTCTGGTTCATCGTGTCTGGTTCAAGGCCAAACAAGATATGAATACCAGGTGACTGTATATCAGTATCAATGACAGCAACTCGGTGTCCGGTGCTTGCGATCACAGCTGCTAAATTTGCAGTTGTATTGGATTTACCAGTACCTCCTCGGTAGGAGTGAATTGCTACAACCTTAGCCATTTTATTAATTTTAAAATTAGGATAGTGCGTGTAGAAAAACTACCATAACTTATAAATACCCTGGGCGATTACGGCGATCTCTTAACAATCTTCCTCAGAAAAACGAAGGTTATCAGCCTCTGCCATTAAATGCTGAAAGTAATCAGTCTGAGCAATCTTTTTAACTTCTCGGCGTCGTTTGGTTTGGTCAATCTCGATTTGCAGCTTTTTGATCTGTTGCTTTAAAGCGTCTTCCGCCTGTTTCCGTTCAGTAATCTCCTGAACAATGCCTTCATAGTACAAAACTTGTCCAAGGCTATCTTTCACCACTCGACTATTTTCTTCAATCCAGATTGTCCGACCATCCTGGCAATAGCACTGGTATTCAAATTCTTTTAACTGGCCCTTGATTCTAAGCGTTTTTTCATAGGTTATCTGTATCTGTGGGTCAACAAAGCGTTTTGCCCAGATCGAAGGCACCTGACGGATCATTTCGACCGGTGATTTATATCCATATATCCGGGCCATGGACGGATTGACTCGAATATAGTCCCCTGTGGATGTTGTTTGAAAAATGCCCTCTAAAGCATTCTCGAAAATACTGCGATACCGTTCTTCTGCCAGCTTCAGTGCTTCTTCTGCTTGCTTTTGAGCGGTCACATCTTGCATTGCCATGAGAATGGCTGGCTCATCTTTAAAAATAAACGGACATAATGAAACCATCGCCCAAAAGTGCTCACCCTGTGCCCGCACACACGCTATTTCTCCTTCGAAAGTCTGTTGATTCAGTAATGCTGCAATGATTTGCTCACGATCGGCTCGATTTACATAAAAGTCTGTTGTTTTTCGACTGAGAATCTCTTCAAAGGAAATTCCTAGAATTTCACAGGTTTTAGCATTGGCATATAGAAATTTACTCGTTGCAATGCAACCAATGCTTAAGCCAACGGGCGAGGATTCTGCAATTAGCTGAAACTGTTCTGTAATCTGCTGTTTAGCGATGATAGCTCGTCGGTATAAATCAGACTCAACGGTCTCAGCATGAACTGTTGACGTTTCTAAAATCAGTTCTAAATCCTGTTTGTCTTCATAAACCTCAGCTAGAATCAAATCAGCATGCTCACTCACATTTTCCAGCATTACTTCGAGATCTGCTTTTTCTTGCTTGACTTCTAGCAGCTGATTATCGGAATGCTCACTAGCATTTTCCAGCATCACTTCGAGATCTGCTTTTTCTTGCTGTATTTTCAGCAACTGGTGTCGTAAAACTTTCAGCTGTAATTTGAGGTTATTAGTCTCTGACTCCATTGGCGATGAAGCTGCCGTAATTTAAGTCATGGATCAAGCAGCCATCATGACTAGAAGTACTATATCACCGCCCAATATCGATACATTTATCAAAAGCGCAATATCAAAAGAGTGTATCAAAAGGTAAAGCTTGCAAAGAGATGATTCAAGATGTCCCTCAAAAAAAGTCTTCGCGGTAAAATTAGCACCTGTCACGTGTTAAGACCGCATACTGTCCTATCTCAACTTTTTGCGATCGCTGAAGGGATGAGCCAGTCTAGCACCATTGCTATTCAACAGTATCCATATTCAATCCATCCCGAGGAGCAGCAATGCCAACTTTATTTATAAAGACTCTAGGTAAAAGCAATACTATAAAATGACCCTGCTGCGTGTTCCTATTTTTCATTGTCTACGGTTTTGCCTATCTATCTGGATGTGTGGTGTCTGTGGTGGTTTGATTGCTGAGTCAGTACTGGCCCAAACCCGATATGCCCAGAGTGAGTTTCCAGAATCGATTGATATACAGCCATTGCCATCCGAGCGGATACTTGACATTCCGATTGATGTCGCACCATCCCCTGCTCTCCCAGGTACAGTGCCAGAAAGCATCGTGATCAGTGCTTTTGAGGTTATAGGCAGTACAGTCTTTAGTGAGTCAGACTTAGCAACGATTACAGCCCCTTATCTCAATCGTCCTCTCACCCCAGCTGAGTTGTTTGAGGTGCGTTCAGCCATTACGCAGCGCTATGTAGATCAGGGGTATGTCAATTCCGGTGCTTACATTCCACCCCAAACGTTGACCGATGGCATTTTGCAAATTCAAGTGCTGGAAGGTCAACTAACAGATATCAATGTCGACATAGTTGGGAGATTATCCCCCAACTATGTTCGTAGTCGGTTAGCTCTGGCTGGGTCTACACCGCTGAATTCAGAACGTCTGTTAGACGGGCTACGGCTACTACAGCTCGATCCTCTAATTCAGAACATTACGGCTGAACTAGCAACGGGGACTGAGCCGGGCACAAGTATTTTAGATGTAGAGGTGACAGTAGCGGATACATTTGACGTCGAGCTACGCACAGACAACAATCGTTCTCCCAGTGTCGGCAGCTGGCGACGGGGAATTGCCCTAACTGAAGGTAATTTGCTGGGCCAGGGCGATCGCATTGAGCTGGAGTACCTCAACACTAGCGGTAGTGATGAAGTCAAACTGGACTATACATTTCCCGTCAATGCTCGCAACGGCACCATCGGCTGGCAAACAAGCTTGTCCGATAGCTCAGTGATAGAAGACCCGTTTACGGTCCTGGATATTCAATCAGAATCACAAACCTATGGGGTATCTTTTCGTCAACCGCTGGTACAGACTCCCAACGAGGAATTGGCGTTAGGACTGAGGCTGACACACCAGCGCAGCAAGACAGATTTTTTGAGTGACGTAATTGGTGAGTCTGTCGGCTTTCCTTCCCCTGGGGCCGATGCGGACGGGCGAACCCGACTGTCAGCTTTGCGTTTTTCTCAGGAATGGACCCAAACGGGCAATCGTGAAGTGCTAGCGCTGTTTTCTGAATTTAGTCTGGGGCTGGATCTATTAGAGGCCACTGTTAATGACAATGCTCCCGACAGTCAGTTTTTTGCCTGGCGTGGGCAGGCCCAGTGGGTAAAGCTATTGGCTCCGGAAACTCTGCTGTTGCTCAAGGGCGGGCTACAACTGAGTGGTGATGATCTGCTGCCGCTAGAAGAATTTGGTCTTGGTGGACAGCAAACAGTGCGGGGGTATCGCCAAAATGTTTTGCTAACTGATAATGGATTTTCTCTGTCAGGGGAAGTGCGTCTGCCAGTGTTCCGTGCCCGTGAGATTAATGGACTGCTTCAGCTTGCACCCTTTGTAGATATGGGAGGTGGTTGGAATCATAATGGCACTAACCCAGATCCCAACGTATTGGTCTCAACTGGTGTAGGTCTACTGTGGCAACAGGGGGATCGCCTAACGGCTCGTCTGGACTGGGGGATTCCCCTGGTGGACATTGATAAACGAACATCGTCTTTGCAAGAAAACGGCCTTTACTTTGCCATTAACTATCGCCTTTTTTAACCGTTGTTCTTGACTATTGTTGCTAGATTCACGCTGGGTTTAATGCCATGGTTTCACTGAGTTTTCGGCCCCTGAAGCGATTATTTTTAGCCCCCTGGCAGCACCGTTGGCGGCGTCTACTTTTAGGATTTATGACAGCGTTGCTATGTGCTGTATTTTTGCCAGCAGGATTGGTCAGGGCAGATTTTCGAGGACCAAAGGAGCAGCTGCATGCAAACTCACAACAAAGTCGCGACCTGTTTGAAGCTGGTGCCTACAGCGAGGCAATTGCACAACTCCAACAAGCGGTTGAGCTTTACCAAAATAATGGTGACAATCTCAATCAAGCCCTGGCCCTAAGGAATCTGGCCTTTGTTTATCAACAGTTGGGGCGTTGGTCCGAGGCCAGACAGACGATTTCCAGGGGGTTAGAGGTCATTGATCAGCTATCAGCAGCGGAGCGCTCACCAATCTTGGCCAGGATTCTAGATATACAGGGCCATTTGTATCTCAGTCAGGGTAAGGCATTAGACGCTTTACAAGCATGGCAATCGGCCACTGAGATTTACGACCAACTGGGCGATGAAGATCGAAGGCTGCGTTCCATACTGACCCAGGCCCAAGCATTACAGGCTATGGGGCACTATCGACGTGCCATTGTCACCCTGAGTGATTTGACAGAGGCCCTCGCTGACCAGCCCGATTCCGAAATTAAGGCAACAGGACTGCAGATGTTGGGTGAAGCTTTGCGTGTGGCTGGCGATCTGGAACAGGCTGAGACAGCATTACAAACCAGTTTAAGGATGGCCCAACAATTGGGCCTATCGCAATTGATCGTAACCATTCAGGTGAGCTTGGGGAATACGGTTGAAGCCCGAGGACAGTTAGAAACTGCCCAGCAATACTATCAACAGGCTGTTAACCAATCGGCAGAACCCATTACTACCATTCAGGCCCAGCTGAGTGAACTGGCGGTTTTGATCAATACCCAACAATGGCAGCGAGCAGAATCACTGGCGCGACAAATTCAGCCATCACTAGAAGGGTTGCCCTCCAGCCAGGCCGTTGTCTATGCCAAAATCAACTTGGCAGAGAGTCGTCTCAAAATTAGCCAACGTAATGCTCGCTTAGAAAAAGTTCCAAGATACTTGGGAGCACCCCACTCAACAACCGTGCCCAGTACCTATACCCGCGATAATCTCGATTTGGTTGATTTGTTTATTGATCGCTCCATCGACTCTATCAAAGAGACTCCTTTAGCACCCGATAACGGGTTCGAAAGTAGGACTATCCCAGATGCATCAACCTACACCCGTAACAATCTCAATTTGGTCGAACAGTTTTTAGGAGGACGCTCATCTGCCACAACAGTTCGTGGACCAGCAACAGCTATTGATGCTGATACTTATACCCGTGATAATCTCAGTCTGGTCGAACAGTTTTTAGGAGAGAATGGGAGTGTTCCCCAGACAGCACCTGCATTAGAAGTACCCAGGCAAACACCGTCAGCCAATGCTCAAGCAGATATTATCCAATTGCTACAGCTGGCTCAAAAGGATGCTAAAGCACTGGGAGATTTACGCTCAGAGTCCTATGTCCTGGGTAGTTTAGGGCATCTATATGAACAGGCGCAACAGTGGCAAGAGGCCGAAGTTTTTACCCAAAAGGCGCTGCTGATTTCCCAAAGCCTGGATGCCCCAGAAATTTCCTACCGTTGGCAGTGGCAACTAGGGCGGATTTTCAAGGCAAATATTCCTCAAAGCAGTTCCAAACATCCCCAAAACCCCAACTACACTAAAGCCGTTAAGGCCTATAGTGAATCGATCAAAACCCTACAACTGCTGCGTAGCGACCTGGTCTCGATCAACCCTGAGGTGCAAACGGCTTTTCAAACTGGTGTGGAACCGATCCATCGTGAACTCGTTAGCCTACTGCTGGTGGACACAACAGTCCTACCTGAAAACCTTGAAAAGGCAAGGACTGTAATGGAGTCTCTACAGCTGGCAGAACTCGATAATTTCTTTAGGGAAGCTTGTCTATCGGCTAACCCAGTGCTGATTGATCAAATAGATCAACAGGCAGCCGTTGTCTATCCAATTATTTTGCCGGAGCGACTGGATATAATTGTGCGCTTACCTGGTCAATCTCTTCGCCATTACAGCAGCACTGTCTCTGAGTCCCAATTAGAGGCGACCGTGTTAGACCTACGACAAGCCCTGGTTCAAAGGACCAGTCAGCGCTATTTGGAGCTTTCTCAACAGGTATATGATTGGCTGGTGCAGCCCTTGAGCACAGATTTAGAAAATAGCGATGTCAATACCCTGGTATTTGTCTCTGATGGGGTCTTGCGAAATGTACCCATGGCGGCACTCTACGATGGTCAACGGTACTTGATGGAACGCTATGCCATTGCCTTGACTCCAGGACTGCAACTGCTAGAGCCCACCCCAATTAAGCCTCAGAATTTGGGAGTACTCGCCGCTGGTTTGACAGAAGCACGTCAGGGATTTCCTTCACTGCCTAACGTGGCCCCTGAAATTGCCGAAGTTGAAGCCAAGCTCTCTGCCCAAAGGACCTTGCTCAATCAAGACTTCACCCGTGACACCTTTGCTAAGGCCATTCGGACAGCCAATGCACCGGTGATCCACTTAGCTACCCATGGTCAGTTTAGCTCCAATTTTGATGAAACCTTTATATTGACCTGGAATGACCGACTGAGTGTGCATCAACTTCGGGATCTCTTGCTGACCACTGGCTTAGACCAAACAACATCATCTGATGTCGTGGAGCTACTGGTGCTGAGTGCCTGTGAGACTGCTATTGGTGATCAGCAGGCAGCATTAGGATTAGCCGGTACTGCAGTCCGTTCCGGTGCAAGGAGTACCTTAGGGTCTTTATGGCAAGTCAGTGACGAAGCAACCGCTTTGCTGATTAGCCGGTTTTATGATGAGCTGATTTCTGGTGAAGTGACCAAAGCAGAGGCATTACGTCGTGCTCAGCTCTCAATTTTAGAAATTCCTCGCTTTCGACAGCATCCCTTTTTCTGGGCTCCCTACGTTTTGGTGGGTAACTGGTTATAAGAAGCTGTGAGCCGTTTGCTGCTACGGCTCAATTGCTCAGCTATGATTGATAGGCTGGATATCTACCCCAAGGGCAAAGTTTTGGAGAGCTAACATGGAAATAAAGGGTAAGGAGTATGAGGTTGTCTATGAGCAAGCGATTTCAACCGTAACTTTCAAAGGCGAACTAGCTCTGATGGGCATGGGGGAGTATCCACCAATTGCAAACTTGTTAGAGCAGTGTCTAGAAGATGCGACGAGCCAGGAACCCAGCCAACTGACGCTGGATCTGCGGGAGCTTAAATTTCTGAATAGTTCTGGCATTAACGTTATTTCGAAGTTTGTTATCAAAGTTCGTAGATCAGCTAAAGTTGCTATGACGATCAGGGGCTCTGACACGATTCCCTGGCAGGCAAAGTCTTTGGTAAATCTGAAGCGCCTGATGCCTGGGATGATTGTGGAGTTAGGCTAAAGAATACTCTTTAACTCTTTCTACTTAAGACACAATAGGGCTTCGAATCATATTTTTGGATAAGTCCAAGAGGTGATAGGGGTGTATTGTTCAGTAATCGGCTATAAATGAACAATATCTCTTTTATTAAAGTAATTGCATAGGTTTTGCCTGTCCTATCGCCTCCTTAATAGATTTTGGATATCCTTTGTACCTGTAGCTATGAGGACCAGTTGCTACAGGAGAGTAATCAATATTGTAATCAGGGACAACGATATTCAATGTACCTGGAATCAATCATTAATTTTTGCGATTAATTGCTAGAGCAGAAATAAAGCGTGATAAATAATAATCAATGCCTTTGCCTTTATGTTTAGTAGATAATATTGTTCTTGTAGAACTATTTAGGCAATGGTTATAAACCTTGTTCAAGGTCATAACCGAGGGTTTTCCGCAGAGAAAACTCAAGGTTTTAGTTTGGACGTGGTTTAGCATAAAAAATCTTCATCCTGTTCCCGAAATTTTGGGCCTGGTGTTGAATGGCCGAAGAAAATTCAAAATTGGGGACAACTTTAATAGTCATAGAAAAAGTACCTAGCGGGGGTCATCTACTCAAATCATGCTTAATCGCACATCTGAGCAACAAATGCACCGCATTCGGTGGATGCTCACCATCGGCTGGTTATTGATTATCTTTTCTCTCTTTTATGATCCTCTAACGTCGTGGTTGACTGACCCAGCTAATACCATTAGTCCAATTCGTCTTGATTCAACTGTCTGTGTCAAGGTGCAAGGGGACTGTTTAGTAGAACAGCCCTATCCTATTGGCGCAAGAGTATTTTGGGCAGCTGTTGTGCCTGCAGGTATTTTTATTCTGTTTATACTTGGCCATGAGTTCTGGCGACGGATTTGTCCCCTTAGCTTTCTCTCACAGATTCCGCGTGCCCTAGGATTACAGCGGTATCGGATCCGAGTAAATGCAAAAACAGGTAAAACCCGTAAAGAATTGGTCAAGGTGGCTAAGAATTCCTGGTTGTCGAAAAATTATCTTGCCCTACAATTTGGATTATTTTATCTGGGTTTATGTACCCGTATTTTGTTTGTCAATTCTGATCGCCTTGCCCTTGGCATATTTCTCGTAGCAACCATTATTGCCTCAATTTACGTAGGCTACTTATTTGGAGGCAAAGCATGGTGTCAGTATTTTTGTCCAATGGCTCCAGTTCAAAAGATTTACAGTGAGCCAAGAGGATTGTTGAATAGCGCTGCCCACGTTGATGATCGTCAAAAGATTACCCAGTCGATGTGTCGCACGGTTACTCAAGAGGGTAAGGATAAACCGGCCTGTGTGGCCTGCCAAGTGCCTTGTATTGATATTGATTCTGAACGTTCGTATTGGGAATTAATTACCCGTCCAGATCAACGCTGGCTATACTACGGTTATTTCGGCCTTACTGTTGGCTTCTATGTCTACTACTATCTCTATGCTGGAACTTGGGATTATTACTTTTCTGGTGTGTGGACCCATGAAGAGCAGCAACTAGCCACACTTCTCAATCCAGGATTTTATATTGCGGGTCACGCAATTCCCATTCCTAAGTTAATAGCTGTACCCCTGGCATTAGGGAGCTTTGGTTTAGGTAGTTACTGGATTGGTGATCAATTAGAGAAACGTTTAAAGGCCTATTTTCTGAAACGGAAGCGGCCAACGAGTATAGAACTCATTCGGCACAAGATGTTTACGTTCTACACATTTTTGGTTTTCAACGTATTTTTTATGTTTGGGGCGAGGCCTAATTTACGCTTGTTGCCGATTCCTGGTCAGTATCTGTTCACGTCAGTCATTGCTATTTCTAGTGGTTTATGGCTGTATCGTACATGGCCACGGACACCGGCTTTATATCAGCGTGAGGGGCTAGCCAGTCGATTACGGAAACAGTTACGCAAGATCAATCTAGATGTGGGTAAGTTTTTAGAAGGGCGTGCTCTGGATGACCTGACTGCGAATGAAGTATATGTGCTGGCAAAAGTCTTACCTGGCTTTACCCATGACAAACGATTGCAGGCGTATCGGGCTATTTTGCAGGAAAGTCTAGAAGAGGGTGCAATGACCTCAGCCACTAGTTTGGATCTACTCCAAAATATGCGACGGGAACTAGAAATCACTGATGAGGAGCATGGTGCTTGTTTAGCAGATGTTGGCATTGATGATCCGGACTTGCTAAATCCCGATCGTCAGCAAAGTCGAGAAGATTGGCTGCGCCTGGAGGGGTATCGCCTGGTGCTGGCGAAAGTTTTTGGCGATCGCAGACGCCCAGCTCAGGGATTAGGTGCAGATTTGCTGGCTGTGGCCGGTGATCGAAAATCCCTAGACTCAGTTCAAGATCTATCCTTAGATGCACCGGATGAGGCACTGTCGTTAGAGGATAAAAAGGTAATTCAGCAGAGTCGAGAGGACTATGGGATCACCCCCGAAGAAGAAAATAAGCTGATGAATTCCTTATAATCTTGGCTATTTGTGCTTCTTCTCTATGTTAGGGACTATATGTCGGGGACTATTAAGCCTGGCCACGACAATCATCTTTTAGATGATGCATAATCTCGCGATGGATATCGCTGTTAACACGAGTACCTCGCTCCCCATCTTCTAGACGGATATCATCAACGTAATAGTTTAGGGTAAATCGGATATAGGTATGTCCTTCATCCTTCACCACACGTTCCATGCGCACCTCTGGTTCATGCCATGAGCTACGAGCTTGTTTAAAGCGATCTCGTAACCATCGGACTAGCTCTTTGACATAATCATCTAATCGAGTTTCTTCTTGAAGTGGATTTAGAATCTTTTGATGGAGCTTACGTGTGCGCCGTTTTAGCAGCTCAATTTTGCGTTCCCAAATTTCCAGCAATACATATTCATCCTCATCAGCCATGTTCGGGTCGCCCAGCCAAATGCGATACCACTTGCGCACTAGATGGATCAAGGAGTCAGGGTCTTTCGTTTCTCTGATTACAAATTTAGGCTGAATATGCTGCAAATTAAGAAATGACTGTTTACGCGTTTTTTGTTTAACGACCGTAAGACCCATCAGTTTTAGAATGTCATCATACTCAGTTTGTACCGTGTCAATTTCTTCCTGGGTTAGTCCGCCTTGTTCCACAAACTGTAACGTGATCATCATAGCGTTTAAGGCATCTTCAACCTCTTCTAATTTGTTGTTGACGGCATATTCAGCTAAGAGTCGCTGTATTCCATTTTCCTTTTTTTGGGCGAATTCATTTTCCCAGCCATAGTAGTTCTTGAGACAGGTTAGCTTAGACTCAATGTTACCTACAGTATCCGGGTGGGCCAGGAGAATCTCCTGCATAATCTTTTTGGTATGCTCCAGGTTACACTGTGGGTTGAATTCAATCGGTGTTGAGAAAAAAACAGGTTCAATGGGACGGCTCAAATTGGTGATTTTGTGACTTTGCATCACGCTGTTGGGAATGTAGACCTCTGTGTGAAGTTCAAACATGTAGATGTGGGTAACACGCACTCCAATTTTTCGCAGAATGCCCAAATGGCTGGACCCTTCACTACCGCTTTCTATGCGGAGTACATCACCGAACCGGAAGGGACTATCTATCAATAGGGCAATACCACTAAAAAAGTTGGCTAGAATGTCTTTAACTGCAAAGCCAATGATAAAGGCACTACCCCCTAGGGTTACCCAGGCACCGGTTAAGTTTAAGCCCAAACAAAGCTGTAAAATAAGGGCCCCACTCATTAAGATAATCATGACTGGAACAATTGCTTCTAGCAAGGGGAGTAGCACTTCATCCCACATTACCTCAGTGGTTTCAGCATAATCTTTGAGGTAATAGATCAGGACTTGTTTGAACAGGCGCAAGCACCAATAGCTGATGGTTAAAATGATGCAACCTAGCAGTAGACGCTGTAACCAATCAACAGTAGCCAAACTATTGGAATTTTGGGCTATCATTGCCAGGCCGAGCAGTACAAACAACGTTAAGCCTGGATAGGCAGATACATTCAGCGTTACCAATGCTATATCTCGCTCGAATCTGCGAAAATAAGACCGTAGCAGATGGAACAAGATCACATATAAACCGATTGCACCAAAGACGGTGATAACTAAGCTAAGAGCAATATAAAAGATATCTTGCAGGTAGTGATTTAACCGAGCTATCATAACATCGCTTATGCACAAGTATCCGTGGGCTACTCAGGGTGAGTATATAGTCTTAGTGCCATAAATATTCTAGTCATATAGTAGCTGGGCCATAGTGGTCACCAGGAAGCAGTCTGATTCTGGTGAATTTTGCTCAATTTTCCAACCCAGTTTTGTGTTGTAATTAATCAAGATAGTAATAAAACCGAGGCCAGAACTGAGGGCGTTTTCATGGTCTAAGTTTTTCTCCAGATGTTCTACGTATAGTTCGGTCAGATCTAATGTTGTGAGATCATGAATTAGCGACCTAAACGAGTCGATATTATTGATGTGGGCAGTATTGGTAACCGTGATAATTAACCGATCAGAATAGTGGTATAAGGCCATCTGTACAGGTTGTTGAGCTGCTGTACAAGAGAATTTAAATGCATTCTCCAATAGCTCATTAGTAATGTATCGAGCTGCATCAGTTATTTCCGTGCGTCGGTGCAGCTGCTCAGATCGAGCGTTTTCAATTGGGAAAAAAATTGATATGTATTCTGAAACGAATTTGGCGGATAGATTGCTATTGGGCCAAAACTTTCGCTGTTTTACTAGTTCTACCGGAAAATCGATTTTGACACATAGATTCTCGTTATGAAGCTCGCTAGCGAACTGGCCAAATGACTCAGACATTGATGAAGTGGGTGAAGCCATAGTTTCAGGTCTCTCCCATCTATCTTTTCTTGAGGATTAGTAGCGTAATGTCATCTAAGATTTTCTGCTGACCAATATGATTGGCCACATCTTGAATAACAGCTGCTCTAATTTCTTGTGCCGTTCGCTGATAATTGCTCATAATGACATTACACAGTCGGTTTAAGCCGTAAAACTCTCGATCTATATTTCTCGATTCGGTAATCCCGTCAGTGTAGAGTACTACCACGTCGTTGGGCTCTAAATGAATTTGGGTATGTGCCAGAAAATCATCAATGTCTTCTTCGAGGGCAATGGGAAAGCCTAAATTAACGGTATCAATTTGTTCTAGGGAACCATTGGCACGAACAATCAGCACATCTTCATGTTGACCGCTCAGGTATAAAGTGCCTTGTTTATAGTCCAATAAACTAAGGGTCATGGTTTTATCGGAATTGATCCGCTGCACATTGTGATAAATAGAACGGTTAAGGGCACTTAGAAACTCTTCAGGTTTGGTTTTGCCACTTTCTAATAGGGTTCTAACAGCGGTCTGCACCATAATCATGATTAATCCGCTTTCTAAACCATGGCCAGTGACATCACCAATCCCAATTTTAAGGTGTCCATTGCTATCTGATATGACGTCGTAGTAGTCCCCTCCCACATCATCACAGGGGTCCATGTACCCAGCAATATCTAGATCTTCAATCACCTGCAGTTCACGCTCAGGTGGCAAAATCATTTTCTGCAGACGGCGGGTGATGTCGAGTTCAGTTTGAATGCGCAGGTTTTCTGTCTTAAGCTTTTGGTTGAGAATAGTGATAGTGGTAGAGGCGGCCGCTCCCAAGGCTATAATCGGTGGTACTAGGGGAACCCACCCGCCTCGGAGCATGAGCAAAAAACAAAAAACGTAGAGACCAATAGCTACGCCCAACACCGCTAGGCTCAGTCGCCAGGGATGGCGAATGTACCAGGCTAGGATGCTGCCAACACCGGCCCAGACAACTACCCAAAGGGCTTCAACGGGAGTATGCCAAACCCAAATTAGCGGTCGCTGATCTAAAACGGCGCTCAAAATTTGGCTGGTGGACTGGGCATGAATTTCCACTCCAGGCATCTTTTGATCATCGCTTAGGGCCTGACTATAGGGGGTATAAAAGTCATCCCCTGCTTGAGGGGTCAAGTAGCCAATGAAAACGATGCGATCGCGAATCCAATCAGGGTCAACTCGGTCTGCCAAAACGTCCTCAAGGGTGACTTGTCGAGCAGAATTCTGCTCCGAGCGGTAGTTGAGCATAACCTGATAGCCTGCCGTATCTACCGTTTGATAACCGCTAAACTTAGATGTCAGTCTAGGAAAGGTTGTATTGCCTAATCGAAACTCTCCACGGTCAGTGAATTCTGGCTGGATGTCTTCATCGAGTAGGTAGTAAAAAGCAGTGCGTAGCCCTAGAGAGATAATGATTTCAGGACCGCTGCAAAGATGTCCTGGTTGGTTGGCCAGTCCCCCAGCAGGTGCAGGCGGAGTCATCCACAACAAGGTGCGTCGTAGCACACCGCCCGAGTCAACCACCAAATCTGCAAAACCAACAGATTCTTTGATGACACCGGGGGGGGGAGGTACCCCCAACGACTCTTGGTTACTAGCTTTGCAAACAGTAACAATATTTTCACTGGAGGTTAACCTCTCAAGCAATGCTTCTCGGCCTGGTTCTAAGGGCACATCGCGCATGATGTCCAGACTAATCACACGGGGAGAGTATTGTTCGAGCTTGGCTAAAAGTTGGTCAACTGTTTGATCTGCAAGGGGCCACTGATTCAGCCTCTGAATATCTTCTTCTGTAACCCCGACGATCAGCATTCTAGGATCTATACTTTCCTCGGGACGTAGACTCATAAAATGGTCATAGGCCCATAACTCTAATTTTTCGAGGCCTCCCAGGTGTCGAATCGCAAGGATAGACGAGGCAACAATTAAGCTGGTTAGCAGAACAGGCTGCCCTAATTGGATTAAATGCTTGGACAGTGGACGATCACGACCTTGCTTAACCAATGGCAGACGGCTCAATATTGTTTTTAGACCCTGAATAGGATATTTGAAGCTAACCAGTTTGATTCTCAATCCTCCTAATAGGTGTATTTAAGCTGTGCCGCCATTAAACTAGAATAAACTTGTCTATTACTATGAAGCTCTTGGTACAGTCTATTTCCCTTTAAGGATTTACAGGCCCTGGCTGACAAATTATTTCAAGTTATTCTGACGTTTGTGTAGACAGCACAAGATAACAAGACTATCTTAAAATTAATATTAGTTGATTTACAGAAGATTCTATTGCTAAACGCATATTAAGCTTTTTAGACCACATTTGTTACCGATGGCCAATATTTGCCAATGAAGAGGTTACAAAAGGTTGTTTTAACTCAGTTAGGAACTATATTCCCTGTTAGGATTTCTCCAGCGCTTTTAACTCTCCTGAGTGTAACTATTTGAACTTATCGATATGAATCGTATGCTGCTGAGTAATCTGGGTGCTTATCTGATAGGGGTAACCCTTGGCCTGTCCATTACAGTTGGCACGATGACGCCTGCATGGGGCCAGAGACGTCTAGATTTTCAGCCTACTCAGACGGGAGCTCCGGGGAATCGTGAGTCAGGTGCAAATCGTAGCGGTGCCTGTACTCAGAGCGAGCAAGGGCTAGTAGCGTTGATGCCGGACAATAATCTGGCGCAAACTGCTGCATCTCATCCAGTTGTGTATGCTTATTTCCCGGCAAGTACAGCTCAGTTTGCAGAATTTACTCTTTATGAAGAAGGTTCTGACGAACTAGTTTATGGAGCCTTATTTAATGTTACTGGCAACTCAGGTTTAGTCAGAGTTGACGTACCCGCTCGGGCCACAGTGTCACCATTGCGGACAGGACAGCGCTATTACTGGTATCTTTCGTTAATTTGTAATGTTCGAGAGCGCGCTAGCGATATGACTGTGCAGGGTAGCTTTGAGCGTGTTAGTGGTGGGAATGTAAATCAGCAACTGCAAGGTACTTCTGTTAGTCAGCAGCCATTTGTTTATGCAGAAGCAGGACTATGGCCAGAAACCTTAAATAGCCTCATGGAGGCGAGCCGGACTAACCGTGCGACTGCTGAGCAAAATCTTAAGGATCTGTTGCAATCGGTGGGCTTAGAAACTCTGGCGAATGAATCATTAATACCTTAAAGCATGGATAGGCTTCTCAGACTTTATGTCAGGCTATGTAATATAGGCCAAACCATGGCAAATCGAGCAACTAAAGTCATCCCAAGGACCAGCAACGCCATAAGTCCTTTGCAACCTTGTGGCCGCAATATCACATCGAGAATCCATTGAAATGTATCGAATGTTTGGTATGGAAGATCTTCTCCAGGAATACCCCAATTAACCCAAATAGAGTAAATGGGGGTATTGTTCCTATTTACTCTGGCTTATGGAGCAGGTGTTTGTGTTTTCTCAATCAATTACCCTTGAAGTAACAATATAAACAGCTAGAAACAGAGTCAACGGAATGCCTTGAAGGGCCACACGGGTAAAAACTCAAAAATTTTATTGGCGTTGAGAAACACTCTTTATGTGGGCTAAGGCCAGTAATGTGTTAAGGGCTAAAAAACAATAAATATTATGGTTTAGCCCCTTAATCTCGAAGTAGTTGCTTCATGGATTACTGCAAATGTTCAATGAAAATTTATACTCGAACGAGATATTCTAGGTGATATTGTTCATAGCTTTGTATCGTGATCTGTGTTGAAGTACTGATTTCCCTTTAAAGAGGCTATGGTTCTTCATACTGGAAGCGATTCATCTAAGGGGACAAGTGGCTTTAATTTTAGTGATTCAGCTATAGCATTGAGAGCACAATAGTTTTGATGCCCAGTGAATTGGTATTCAATTACTCATTTTGACTGGATGATTTCAACTACAGCTGCTCGAATTAGCTTTTGTATAAGCTGAAAAATTGAGGCGTTATTTTTCCAAGTAAGATCCATCGAGTTTGGTCTGCATTTATAGAGCTTACGTGAATGCACGAGAATGTCAGCATTTATCAATGTTGATACAGCATTTTAGGATTAGTGGAGTATATGTCAATTTCTCAAGGCTTTCTAGCCAAGACTTGTAAGTACTTTATCTAATTAAAAGCGCTATCTTGTCAAAATTTGCTGTGGATAATCTCCTCGTTTTAACCATCCACTTTTGAGGATTTTTTTAGCAATGGGCCTCAGTATGAATTCAACTGTCGACAGCCTTCTCTCAGAATCTCTTTTAATAACAAACGGTGACGCCGTTTTGAATAAAGGGAGGCTACGTTTAACCGATGTATCCGACCCTTATACTAATCCCAATGACCAAAAGGGTACTGCTTTCTTACAAGTTGACGTAGGTCAGGCAGAATCTTGGGAAGCTTTCTTCACGTTTCAAGTGAGTGATTCTGGTGGAATTACTGATAAATTTCAGGATGTCGGTGTTTTAAACGGAGCCGATGGTCTTGTGTTTATGCTCCAAAGTAATGGAGCTCATGCACTAGGTGCATCAGGAGAAGGCTTAGGATATTTGGGCATTGATAATAGTTTTGCCGTTGAGTTTGACACTTGGGCAAATCCTAATAGATTAGACCCGAATAGTAATCATCTTAGCATCAATATAAATGGTTCTGTGCGGTCGATCAAGACCCAAAGTCTGCCAGGGACGGTTTTTGAGAATATCAGTGAAACACCTGTCAATGCTTGGGTTCAATATGATGGTGGCGAACGTGAGCTGAGCGTTTATGTCAGTGCTGATGAAGGTGATGATTATCCCTCACGCCCAGAAGATCCGAGTCTAACGATTGATTTTGACGATCCTGATGGAGATGGAGATGAGTCTGATCGCATTGATTTAGACTCTAGTTTTGGACAAGGTTCAAATTGGATTGGATTCGGTGCAGCCACTGGGGGTGCCTATGCCACCCATGAAATTTTAGATTTTGAATTCAATAAATCGTCATTGTCAGTTACAAAGGACTTTGTTATTGAAGGATCTGACAATCAACTTTTACCCTTCAATACCATAGCTTTAGGGCAGAATCGTCTACTAAGGTTTGAAGTAGAAAATAGTTCTAATCATGCTGTTACCTTTGACTTAGCTGACAATATTGTAGGTTCGGGGTTGGCGTTTAATTCTGGAACACTAGAGACATCTGATCCTGATATCACTTCGGTTCATATTAATAAGTTTGATAGTGATGAACTAGAATTAACGGCAACGTTAGCGGGTAATTCGACTGGCACATTTTTTGTTGAGGTACAGGCACTTTTGCCTGACGAACCGATTGTAGAAGTTCCGGTTGCAGCGCTTACAGGTATTGCTAGCGATGTAGCAACCTATGGGGGCAGGGTTTTAGACGGTTCGTTTTGGCTCTATGAATTGTTGATTACAGAAAAAATCGATACTGATAATGATCACCAAGTTGATCAGATTGTTTTAGAAGCAGAGGAATACACCAATACGGTTTCAGTGACTGAATCTGAAACGGGGATCACTGTAACAGATGAGGAAACTGTTCAGCTGGCATTTGGAGCAGTTGATGTGGCAAATGTTGGTGAGTTCTTCATTGTAGATGGCAGTATTGGAACTGGTTCAACCAACTGGGGTCCTTGGGGATGGGATGGGGTCAATACATCTGAAGCGGGTACTCTTCCTAATGGTGAGCTGTTTTTAAAATTTGTCGAAGATCCCGATTTTGATGTATTGGACGATCAAGGGGCTGTTGAGTTTTTCCAACAGTTTGTAGATGGCGTTGAACAGCTAGAGGACGGTAGCCTGAGAGTTGTCGGTGATGAGACTGTTCCAGATATAGCCGAAACGATAGACCTGGTATTTGGTGAGTTAGCCAATATTACAGCGGTATCTGCAGACGGCAAGTTAGATGGTCTTTCTGGCCCTGTCACAGTGGACACATCGATTTCTTCAGTTTTGACATGGAAGGGAAATGATGAAGACGGGATTAGCACCCTAATCTTTAACAATTGGGAAAATGGTGACAAAGTTACTATTAAGGAGCCCAGGCACCATAAAGGACGCCATAAAGGCTATAAAGACTACAGTTCTAAAAAGAGTAGAACGACATTTAGCCCGTTTGCCGATCTGATTGCCAGTTCTAACAATGCTGAAGAGACCTTGAAGGTTAAAGTTGACCTATCTAAGTCTAAAAAGCGCTCTGCCAAGGACTTTTTTGATGCTTCGGCAAATAAATTTAGCAGCAATATAGATGTCACAGTCAAAACTGGTAATGGTAAGGATAAGGTGACAGACTTTGGCTTGAGTGTGGGAGAGAGGCTCAACACTGGCAGAGGTAACGACACCTTAATCTTATTTAGTGGTGTGAATACCTATACGGGGGCAGGAAGAGACAAGGTTTATGTCCCAGTCGACTTTTTGCTTAATCCTCCTGACTCAGTTACATCGACTGGCGACGAATTAGCGTCTACGGTCAAAGACTTTAGTAAACGGCATGATAAAATCTTTTTGCAAACAACAGAGTTTACTATTGATGACTTTGTTTACTCTCATAATGCGGGTGATTTAGAAATTAGGCTTGGCAGCGATACCAGTGACCCAGGCAAGTTGATTTTGACCCTAGATCACACGCGGGTACGAAATCGCCATAACTTTGAGCGGATTGTTTCTGTAACGCCTGATTTGCCATTTCACACTGCTTTGGATGTCTAAAGCAAAGGTTTATAACTAAGGCAGGAACTGTCATTAGCCCCAGTCTCAATGTGCTTGTCTATTGAGGCTGGGGCATTGGCATTTAGAGGATAAGGGTAGTCCACAAAAATTGGACTGGTTTTAAGCTCATTGAGATCGCAAACAGCCATGGAGTGGTAGTTTGCAATCGCTCCATAGTTACTAAACGCTATAACTTAATAAATACTTACTAAGCAAAGACCCTATTCCCAAGGTTTTTCACGGTACACTTGTGCGCAAAGTCACTTCAAATCTACGCTAAAGGGTTTACAGCCATGCAGCAAGGTACGAAATTTGCATTCATGGGTATTGTAGCTGTTAGTCAATTGGCTGTAGGCAGTTTAAGTATTGTTGCTCCCGCCTATGCCCAGCTCATTCCAGATAATTCTCTAGGAATTGAAAGTTCTTTTATTACCCCTGATGTTCCTTTGGGTAATGGGTTCACGGATCGAATTGACGGAGGAGCAATTCGAGCTGGAAATCTCTTTCACAGCTTTTTAGAATTTAATGTGCAAAATGGTCAACAGGTACATTTTGCCAATCCAGCGGATATTGAAAATATCTTTAGCCGGGTAACTGGAGTAAACTCATCCAGTATTTTAGGTACCCTTGGCACATTGGGACAGGCTAACTTATATCTAATTAACCCCAACGGTATCCTCTTTGGCCCTGAGGCTCAGTTGGATGTGCGCGGCTCATTTGTTGGCACCACATCTAACGGCGTTACGTTTGACAACGGCTATATTTTTAGTGCCCTTAATCCGGATGTTCCCCCTCTGCTAGCAATTAACTCACCGATGGGGCTTAGCAGTTGGCTGCCTGCTACAGGAAATATTACCAATGAGGGCAATTTAACTGCGGGGCAAGACCTGACCCTGCAAGGGCTAAGTCTGAACCTGCATAATCAAATAAGCGCGGGGGAAAATTTAACGCTATTAGCTACAGATACACTAACGGCCAGGGATAGTGGCAGTCATTCATTTATCGCTTCAGCGGGTAACAATCTAACTCTGCAAGGTGACACGATTGATCTATATATTCTGCATCAGGCAGGCAGCGGCTTGACTGCAGGCAGTGATCTAACATTGATTTCACCCAATGCCATTCGAGCAGATGCTCACTTTATAACCGGTGGTGAATTTCAGGCCCAAGACCCTAATGGTAATCCAGCGAATGTATTCAGTCTAGAAGACCCGATTGTTTTAGCGGTGGGTAACGTGACCCTGGCGAACTACGAAGGCCCTTCACTGCATGTGTTAGCAGGGGGCAGCGTTCAATTGGGTGACGTCGTGATTACTGGTCCTGATACGGGAGCTAATACCATTAACCCGAATAACAATACGCTTGTTCCTGGGACAACAACTCCTTACAGTGCCCTCAGTAACGTGACATTATCTGATGGTGTAACAACATTAGAGATTAGTGGCAACACTCAGACTACGCTGGATGTGAGAGCTGGTGTTGACTGGAACCAGGCTCCGTTTACTGGAACACCCATCATTGGAACACCCACTGTTGAGCCCGCTGCTACAGTCACTGTAAATGATCCTGGTGGAACCCTTGGCTCTGACATTACTGTAGGTACTATCGGTATTGGACAACCCGGTGGATTGGTGTTGCTGACTAATCAGTATCAGCCCAATGCTAATTTACCCGCTGGGACGATCGAAGTAATTTCGATTACGGAGCAGTTTCCACCACCTGCCGGTCCCGGCACTAATATTGTTATCGATGCTCGGGGTGATATTTCTCTACCTTCATCTAGAGATATTAGATCATTTGGGACACCAGGAGGGAGTATTACCCTGCGAAGTGAAACAGCAATTCTGCAACCTCAAGATGATGCGGATATCGACAGTTTCTCTTTAGCTGGAACTGGAGGAGATGTTACTTTGGTGGCTCCAGTTATTAATTTGGGTGGTAATGCGTCTACTGTATTTTTCGGAGCCTTAGGCCCTGGTCAAGGAGGAGACTTTAATGTAGAGTCAGATTCATTTCAGTCTGACTTTTCTAGCATAGGGGCTATAACGATTGGCCCTGGTAATGCTGGAAATGTCAATATTGATAGTGATTCAATTTTCTTAGATGAAGTCCAGTTGCTCAGTGGAGTTCTAGCACCTGGGGCTTCAGGGAATTCAGGTGATGTCACTATCAATACCGATTTACTAGTTGCTATTAACGGCACTCGGATTGGTTCCTTAACGGCTGGTAATGGCAATGCAGGGAATGTGACTGTAACAGCTGATTCTATATCACTATCAGGTTTTAGAGTTGTACCTCCAACTAGTTTTGAAGCCACTGGCATTTTTAGTACCGTTGAACCCGGTGCAGTGGGTATGGGAGGAGACATTGATATCACCACCAACTCACTATCTCTGCAAAATGCAGCTCAAATCAGAACCAGTTCAGAAGCTATGGGAGATGCTGGTAATGTTGCTATCCGAGCGGAAGATATCACTATAGATGGAGCTGTTTTTATTCCAGAAATTTTAGCTATTCCGGATGCAATCCCCACCTTGCCGAGTGCTATCCTCAGCGAAATGTTTTTAGGTTCAGAGGGACAGGGGGGAGATATCAATATTGCTACCTCAACCTTAGCTGTTACTAGGGGGGGGACCATTAGCTCCAGTACTCAATCTGGTAAGGCAGGTAATGTCAGAATTACTGCTACTGAATCTGCTAGCTTTGATGGCCTGACCTCATTTGCTGAAGTTAATCAGGATGATAGAGCCAGTGGTGCTAGCGTTGAAACCTTGGAACAGGCAACTGGAGATGGTGGGGAGTTAGAAATTACAACCCCTAATCTTTTTGTTACTAATGGTGCTCAACTGGAAGCAACAACTGCAGGTGAGGGTAATGCTGGCAACATTGAACTGAATGTTACTGATACTGTTTTAGTAGATGGTGTTGACAGTGCTATTGAGGCTAGTACTACCCCTGACTCTACTGGGATGGGAGGAAGTGTGATTATTAATCCCCGTTTGGTACTGGTACAAAATGGAGGTCGAATTGCAGTTGATAGTGAAGGCACTGGCGAAAGTGGCAGCATTGCTATCACATCTGAACAACTTCGTTTAGACCAAGGGCTGATTTCAGCTGAAGCTGACAGTGCCGATGGTGGCAATATTACCCTTAATCTGGGGCCTATTTTGCTTTTGCGTAATGGCAGTAACGTTTCTGCCACTGCCGGGCGTGATCAGGGCTTTGGCAATGGTGGAAACGTTACCATTACGACTGCCGATGGTTTTGTGGTGGCGGTGGATACCGAAAATAGTGACATCACAGCCAATGCCTTCCTTGGCAACGGTGGGAATGTCACCGTAAACACCCAGGGGTTGTTTGGTATCGAGTTTAGGCCAGCCTTGACTCCCTTGAGCGATATTACAGCTAGTTCTGAATTTGGTCTTCAAGGTAGCGTCACAATTGACACGCCAGATGTTGATCCCAGTGATGATCTAGTACAACTTCCCACAGGGCTGGTCGATGCTTCCCGACTGGTTGCCCAGGGGTGTGGTGCGGGGGCTAGCGATATTGCAACTGCCCTGGGGGAATTTACGGTGACCGGTCGGGGAGGGTTGCCCCCATCGCCTGATCAGCTTAACCCTCAAAGCGACCTGGCAGTTTGGGAAACGTTAGATGATGTTCCAAACACCTCAATAACCACAGATCAAGGGCCTGTGACATCAACGGTCAACCATCAAGAGCCCAGGCAAATCACTGAGTTTCAAGGATGGATTGTAGATGACAATGGCGAAATTGTGCTGACGGCAGAAGCAACGTCTGTCACACCTCATAGTCCCTGGTATTCAGCATTTGCCTGTCAGACACAAGATTAAATGGCTTGAAATTAGCCATTACTTATACCACTGCTCAGCAACGGTATCTCTGGGACAGTTACCATTTTTAAACACTGCTGGCTTTTTGATGCATTCTTGTAAACATAGGTTAAAGGTGCCATTATCCTCTATGAACCCTGTGTCCCCTAAACCTGATGACCTGTCACCAACTGACCTTGCCGCAGAGAATGAACGATTGCATCAGGCACTGTTAGTGGCTCAGAGTGAATGCGAAAGCCTGGAGACGCTGATCAATATTGTGACCGAGCATTCTACTGTGTTGGAGAACTCGCTTAATCAGCAAAAGCGGGAAATGGCCAGTTACATTCAGCAGGTGAAAATTGTTACGTCAGCAGCAGCGGCTGTTCAACGTAATGCGTTCACCCCTGAGCACTTAGAAACAGTTATCAGTCGTGCTGACGAGTTGGGTACCCTGGCCCAGGTATTTACAGAAACAGTGTTGGCTGTCAAAGCCCATGAACAAACATTAATCAAAAATAATCAACACCTAGAGCAACTCTTGCAAGCCTACAGTCGATTTGTGCCTCAGGAATTTCTTCATTTTTTGCAAAAAGAGAGCGTGATCGACTTACATCTGGGGGACCATGTGAGTAAAGAAATGGCCATCTTGTTCTCCGACATTCGTGACTTTACGACAATGGCCGAGACCATGACTCCCCAGGAAAACTTCAACTTTATTAATAGTTATTTAGGGGATATTAGCCCAGAAATTGCTAATCATCATGGCTTGATTATGAAATATATGGGGGATGGCATTATGGCCGTCTTTCCCGATGGAGTAGATGATGCTCTACAAGCTAGCATTGCTCAAGCTCAACGACTACGAGACTATAACCAACAGCGCCAATCAAAAGGCTATGTAACTCTAAATGTGGGCACGGGGATCCATGTGGGGCAGATGATGGTGGGGATTGTTGGTGAGAGCCATCGCATGCAGTTGGATGCCATGGCTGACAACGTGAACCTAACAGCTCGCTTGGAGGGATTGACTAAATACTATGGGGTGCAACTGCTGATTTCAGAAGACGTTCTCCAAAAATTAACAGATGTTGATCGTTACTCAATGCGTCTAATTGATCGGGTCATTGTCAAAGGTCGTCACACCCCCATCACCGTTTACGAGGTGCTTGATGCGGAAGAAGAGACAATGCGGGCCAATAAGCTAAAAACATTACCAGAGTATTTACAGGCTCTAGACTTTTATCAGCAGGGGCAGTTGCTCAAAGCCCAGGTTTGTTTTCAAGAAGTTCTTCAGGCAAATCCTACTGATAAAGCTGTGCAGCTTTATTTAGACCGTTTACAGCTGCTTCAGCAGCAAGACTTGCCTGATGATTGGCAGGGGATTTGGGAGTTTAAACAAAAATAGGATACCTAATTCTTTGGAAGAATAACCTCAGATTTAATCATCCTGCTGCTGTAAACACCTATCTACCAGTTGCGCGATTTTTGCATACTCATAGTCTTTAGCAAACGCCATTAGCTGCTTGGTGGCCAATATTTGAGACGGGGGGATGTCTTGTAGTAACACTTTCACTTGCTTGCCATTGAGCCGCTGAGCTGCCTGATGTAGTTTCACTAACCAGTCTGGCGGCATGGTAGCCAATGCTACTGTAAGACTGTTATTAGTTGTCACATCTACAGGGATCACCTCTTTCTCTACGAGTGTTGCGTCCTCAGGTTGTTCAACAGCGTTACCCAGATTAATTGGAACTTCCACAGCGGAAGGAACTACAGTTGTGGCTGGTACTTTTAGGATCTTTTGATGGGAAATAACAGTATCAGTAGAAGATTTGCTACTCCCTAGTTTGTCTGACTTAACCAACACGTGAGCTGTGAAAGTGAAGATGCTCCCTTTCCCAAGTTGACTACTAACCTGAATATCCCCAGCCATTAACTGGGCTAGCTGCTGGCTAATGGGTAACCCTAAGCCAGTGCCAGTCTTTGAGTTTTCGCCGCTTTCAGTTTGTAAAAAAGGAATAAACAGCTTATATAACTCAGATTCGGCAATTCCTTCACCCGTATCTTCAATTTCAAACTGTAGAGAGAGGCCACTTTGTTGGTATTTTGTGTGGCCCACGCGTAAGGCTATATACCCAGCTTGGGTGAACTTTAAGGCATTACCCAATAAATTAATCAACACTTGCCGAAGTTTGGGGGCATCTCCAATCAGCTCCTTTGGCATAGTGGGTGAAATTTCAACTATAAACTGTAGCCCTTTCTGTTCTATACGCAGTCGGAATAAAGACTCAATCGTGGTGATTAGAGTACTCAAGGCGAAGGGATCTTGGCGTAGAGTTTGCTGGTTTGACTCCAGCTTAGCCATTGATAAAATGTCATTGATCAGTTCCAGTAAATGTTCTCCACTCTGGCTAATCATCTGTATGCGTTTCTGACTTGTTGCAGAAATGTTGTTATCACTGGCGACAAGTTGACTAAATCCTAAGATGGCGTTGAGGGGCGTTTTAAGCTCGTGACTCATGTGGGCAAGGAAGTTACTTTTTGCATGGCTAGCCGCTTCTGCAACTTCTTTGGCCTGATTGAGTTCTACGTTGGACTGTCGCAATTCAGCGGTGCGTTCAGCGACGGTTAATTCCAGAGCAGATTTTGCCTCTTCTAGAATGGCAACGGTCTGTTGCTGGGCTTTGACTTTTGTTTGGATAACCCGATCGTATTGGTAAAAAGCTGCCAGCCCAGCACTGCTTAACAATAGACTGGCAACCGCAGGTACCCAGGGAATCCACCAACCTGTTAACAGCATGATATAGCTAATGCCAACGATAGTGGCAGTGCTAAGGGAAACCCACAGTAGGCCATGCAGAGGCTTGCGCGTATATCCTGCAAGAGCAATCCCGACTAGCCCCCAGCCAATAATCCAGAGATATTCTTCTGGATCTGACCAGCTTCTAAATAAGGGACGTTGCTCAAGGGCGGCACTAATAATTTGGCTGACTGTGTGGGCTTGGATTTCAACACCATAGACAAAATCTAGCTCTGGGCTAATGACAGATTGGGTTGCTGCGTTGCTATAGTCTTTGATACTGGGTGTAGTGACGCCGATGAGAACAATGCGATCGCGAATCCAATCAGGATTGATATTGCCTGATAACACATCCTGAAATGTCACTACCCTAAAGGGTTGAGCGCTTTGACGAAAATTGAGCAAAGTTTGGACTGCGCCATCACCCGTATCTAAATTTACATAACTGCCAAAATTGGATTGAAGACGGGGTATTTCAGTATCACCAAAGCGTATGGTGGTCGGATCCTTATACCCATTGCCGATAAGAATGTTTTCTTGTTCTAAATAAGTTTGAGCTAATAATAATGCCAAAGAAAATCGGAACCCTTGATCTGTTTGGGTGCCGAGAATGGCACGGCGTTGCCAACCATCTTGATCAAAAGGGGCGTCAACAAACCCCACACGTTCTGCAGGTATTGTATGTGGCGGTGGAATTATAGGATAAAGGACTTTTTCAATGCCAATAATGTTTTCAATATCTTGCAAAGTGGTTCTTAACTCGTTATGACCTGGCTCTACAGGTAGATCTCTAAATAAGTCTAAACCAATGACCCGTGGTTCGTGACTATGGAGCGTATGTAGCACTTTGGCAAGGGGACGATCGGGGATGGGATAGGTGCCGATGGATTGAATGGTTTCCTCGTTGATGCTGACCAGCAAGATCCGTTCATCGGTGGGTTCTTGGGGGTGCGATCGCAAAAAAGCATCCAAAGCTTGCCATTCCAAAGGTTGAAATGCCCCTGCCAAGCGGCCAGCTGTAATTAAGCCTAGAAACAGCAAACCGGGTAGCAGTCCAACTTGTAAAACTGCTATCTGGTTACGAATACTGCCCCAGGTCCCAAAAATCAATCAGTCGTCTCCCAAAGATAGTGTCATTATTCTAGCTGCAACCAAAGTTTACATCGCCTGAAATCATCTTTGGAGTTAGAGTTAGCCATCTGATCAGTACACCTTGCATGTCTTAACATCCGGTATTCACCTTAAAACTGTGGGAAATGGTGTGTAGAGAATGATGAGTGTCTCAGGTTACCCTCCTTCCGTAGAAACTATTACCTTTTATCAGGGTCGGATTATAGTGTGGGGTAACGATGGCTTGAGACTGAAATTAACAGGATCTTCTCGTAGAACTATGAAATACTTTAAAAATTTTCAATATATGGCTATGAGACCCTCACAAAAAAGCTCTTTGTTTTCAAAACGTTGTTATCAATTAATACTGGGGACTTTACTGTTAACGTTGCCGTTGAATCCTGTTCACGCTCAACAGTATAATCCTCCCAGCGGTAGTCCTCCGCAAACTGCAACTGGTTCAAATGGCTCACGTGGTTGTCGAGGAATATATGATGTACCGCTAGTGGGATTAGCTCCAACGTTGATGAATCATGTGGGGCAAACGACTACGATCACCCCCACCCTAGCCTGGTTTGTCCCGACAGCTGACCCCTATCGCATTAGAGTTTCTCTCTATACAATTGACCAAGAAAACTTACTATACGAGACAGAGTATGAAGACACTATCCCAGGAATTATGAGTTTTTCAATCCCTGAAGATGTCGGTTTAGAACCTGATGGGCGTTATCTTTGGGAGGTCAACATTGACTGCGATTTGGATAATCCCACTTATCAGGAGTATTTTATAGCCGAGGTTGACATCGTTTCTCCTCCAGCAGAGCTGGCTGCTGCTGTAGCTCTAGCTCCCACAGCCTCAGAGAAGGCATCACTCTATGCAGAAGCCGGCTACTGGTACGATGCTTTTAAGGAAGCATTGAGTGCCTCAGAAGATGTGAGTTTTGTACAAACACTATTATCCAGTTTAGCTGCTTCCGAAGAAGACTCCCTTCAGAAACAGTACTTATCTGAAGTTATTGAAATCATTGGTAACTCAGATATTAATCCGTAATCGACTTCGAGAGATTGAACGACTCATCCTCCCAGTGGGACTCTAACTGTCGTAGCAATTGGAGCCACTGGGATTCACTATTTTTGAGTAAATCGCAAAAATCATCGGGTGTTTCGATGCTGTCGAAGTAGTTAGCGGCGGCTGGTTCTGCAGGATTCCAAGGATAAGGAGTATCATCGCTCAAAATGCTATAAAGCATTTCCAGCTCAATGTACTTAAGGTCGGTTTGAGAAAACATCATCGAACAGAGGAGTGATGAAAATTACTGACAGCCCACTGCATCGCCTATGGGATTCTACAATCTCACTATGACAACTACTTTTAGTAAAATCAATCCTGAAAAGTTCAGATTTATTCCTGAAAAGTTCAGATTTATTCAGGTAAAAGTTCAGTTTAATTGGGTTTCTACGTAGAAATGGATCCTTAGGCCCACTTTTTACCAGTATTTTCTAAATACCTGGTGGCATATGATACAAACTTCTAGATACCAGCTATATGTGCAAGAATAGTTAGAACTTGATCGGACCTATGCTCAGGTTTGCCCATGGATACAAAACATCTAACTGTAGAACTTAGCGAGCAGGCACTAAAAAATTTAGTAGCCTATTGCGAGCAGTCTGGTCTGGATTCATCCACAGTTATTCAATCGTACTTGTTGACATTGGGAGCACCTCAGTCAACTCTTTCTAAAGAACCTACTGTTACGTCCGAAGATCAACAGTGTGAGCATAATCCTCTTACTCAACTGCAAAAAACAATCAGCGAGCTTGAGCGTGAAAAAATAGATTTAGAGATTCTGCTTGACACTACTCTGGAACACTCGGACTATATTACGCATCAACTACGTATTGCTAAGGTGACTGCTGAGTTGGCAAACCAATCTAAAAGTAGGTTTTTGGCTAGGATGAGCCATGAGTTACGCACACCCTTAAATGCGATTTTGGGATTTAGCCAACTGTTAGAAAATACCCCGTCCCTGAGTTCTCAACAACGAGAACAACTGACTATCATCAATCGAAGTGGAGAGCATCTGCTGACTTTGATCAATGACATTTTAGATATGTCTAAGCTGGAAGCAGGTAAAACCATTGTTAATCCAAGCATCATCAATTTGCATACACTTTTGCAGGCTATGCAGGCTATGTTTAAGCTCAAAGCAGATGCCAAAGGCTTAGAGCTGATCCTCAATTACTCTCCTGAACTACCTCAGTATGTTGAAACGGACGCCGGAAAATTAAAACAAGTTTTAATCAATTTATTAGATAATGCCATTAAATTCACAGAGATTGGTCAGGTGTGTCTTAGGGTTAGTTTTGAAACATTGGCAGCTGAGCAACAAGGGGAAACATCGTCTAGAACTCCATGTACGTTGTACTGTGAAGTAGAAGACTCTGGGCCTGGGATTGCTGAGAGTGATCTCGAAGTCATCTTTACCCCCTTTGAACAAACTTCAGTAGGTCGTAATATCCATCAAGGAACTGGGTTAGGGTTATCCATCAGTCGGCAATTTATTCAATTGATGGGTGGTCAATTGACAGTCAATAGCCGAGTTGGAGTCGGCTCTAAGTTTGAACTCCATATACCTGTTTACCAATATTCTGATGAGATGATGTCTGTGGAGATACCTGCAGAGCTGTCTGTAGCTTCTGCTATTGAGCATTTATCCAAGCTTGATGGTCAAGAGCGTCAAATTCAAATCAAAGAGAATAATATAAACAAAATTGAGTCATTATCGTCATCAACTGCAGCATCATTGGATGAAATGCTAAATGATATGCCGCCCCAATGGTTAAAAGAGCTACATTATGCAGCGAGCCAATTAAAGGGGAAACAGGTGATGCAGTTGATTCAGCAAGTATCAGAGGAGAAAGCAGCCCTTGCGCACCACTTGAGAGAACTAGCCGAAAATTATCAGTTCAACAAGATAACTGAGATGACAATGCGTTAAAAACTAAGGCTTTAAACTGGAATGATGATAAAAGTGTTGTTGGCTTTTGTGGGCAATCTGTTGATCGTGGTCTGGGACTTGATACGCTAGAGCATGGCTACGGCATCTATCGATTAACCAGCAATCGCGCTTTCCGTAACACAAACCTGAGTACTGCCCCCCAGTGAGAAATAATATCGGTCTGAGCGTTAAAGGGTTACAACGACACTATGTTGATGCCATTGCCGCCGCTTTGTTTGGCCTGTTGCAGAGCGCGATCGCATCCCTCTAAAAACGCCTCCAGTCCCATATCCGCTATCGGCTGCGCTGTGATTATCCCAATACTCAGGGTTTGATCAATTTTCTCAACAGCTTGCAACAACTTCTGGGCCATTTTCTCTGCTGTTGTTGTATTCGGTAAAACGATGGCAAAGACTAACGTGCCATAGCGACCAACCAAATCATTAGAACCCTGGATTGTTTGCTTCAGCACCTGGGCCACTTGAGTTAGACACTGATCGCCCGCTGTCGGGTTTCCCCCTTCCCCATAAAAATTAAAATTATCTACCTGGACCAGCATCAAACTTAAAGACATTTGGGATTGTACCGCCTGCTGCCAACACTGCAGCAAATAGGCATCAAATCGACGACGATTGGCCACCTGGGTCAATTCATCCAAAGCAGCTAGGCGCTGTAGTTCTTGAATCGCCTGCTGCAGCTGAGCATTTTGTGCCTTGAGCTGACGTTGCAGCTGTTGTACCTTGAGCTGATTTTCTACCCTGGCCAGCACTTCCACCACCTTGAAGGGCTTAGAAATATAGTCACTCCCCCCTGCCGAAAATGCTTTGACTTTGTCCCACGCTTCATCCAGGGCACTGACAAAAATGATAGGGATCTCCTGGGTGGTTGGATTCGCCTTGATCTGCTGACAGACGGTGTACCCATCCATATCGGGCATATGAATGTCCAGCAAGATCAAATCTGGCTGTTCTAGCGAAACGGCTTGCAGCGCCACAGTGCCATTGATGGCCTGCTGGACTTCATAGCCCTGCTCTTCGAGCAAATCGGATAGCAGCCTCAGGTTTTTAGGCTGATCGTCCACCAGCAAAATGGTAGAACCTGATAAAGGTTTAACCGATGGTACAGCGGTTGGCGCTGTAGTGGCTGGTGTGACCGGTGGTACAGCCGCTGCAGCAGCAGCAGCGGCAATTGGTGCCGTAACCGGTTTAGGAGCAGGGGCAGCACTGCGCATCGTCTGTTCTAGGAGCCCGCGCACATTAGCTTTTGTAACTTTTTGATCCAATGATTGAGAAATCAGCTGCCAAAGTTTAGGCGCAACATCTTGCTTGACATATTTAGCTGAGTATCCACATTCTTCAGCAATCTGGTCATAGGTTTTGCGTTCTCCCTGGAGAGCGGCAATCAAAATTTGGCGTTGTAGCTCACTACAGAACGTGTCTGTCTTTTTGTGGATAAGAGTTTCAGCAAATTCTAGAATACTGTCAGTGTCGCTCATGGATAACGCTTATTAAATCTGGCCTACGTTCAGAAGAGTAAGTTGACCGTAGAAAATCAGCTTTCTCAACCACTGCAATGACAGTGGTTGAGAAAGCTTAAACTGTCGTGAGTGTAGCAAACCCTTCAGATTCATTGTGGATAGGGTTATAAATATTATCTGAGCCGCATTATCTGAGTCGTTGAGTAAAACCATAAGCTTATTTTTTGACAAGCCCTAGGCTGGATGACCTGACAAAAGGGTAGTTAGTTGACCGTAGTCATAATTTTCGGCGAGTTGCTTCAAATGGTTAGCCACCGCTATTTCAGACTCTGGCATCTGGTTCAGGAGTTTCATCACCTGGCGACCATTAAGCCGCTGTGAGGCTTGTTTGAGTTCGGTTAACCAGTTTGCAGGCATCGTGGTCAGGGCTTGGGCAATGGTACTAGATGTGATTGGGGTGTTTGCTCCTTTTGCTAGCTCCCCTAAATCTGAAACGTCGGGTTCGACTTCATGATTTTTTGTTTGGACAGCAGGGTCTAATCTTGCTTCAAGTGTTGGTGGTTCTATTGCCTCAACGGTACTTTGGCTTTGAACCGTGAAGGAAAATACTGTGCCTTCTCCCAGTTGACTTGTAACCTGAAACTCTCCCCCCATGAGTTTGACAAACTGTTGACTGATAGAGAGACCTAAACCAGTGCCAGTTTTGGATTTAGTGCCACTGTCAGTTTGTTCAAAGGGGACAAATAATTTAGGTAGTTCATCGACGGCAATGCCTTCGCCGGTATCTTCCACACTAAATTCTAAGCATGGCTGCTCAGCCTCAGAGCAAGGCCGCACCCGCACACCGATGTGTCCCTGGTTCGTAAATTTGAGCGCATTACTCAAGAGATTTAATAGCACCTGACGAATCTTTTTCTCATCACCGACAAACTGAGGCGAGACATCTGGATCAGTCTCGATGAAAAATCTCAATCCTTTCTGTTCCACCCGTAGTTGAAAGAGGGCCTGAATGGTTTCTGTTAATTGGATAATCTCAAATAGACTCTCCTTTAGGGGGTGCTTACCAGCCTCCAATTTAGAGAGTTCCAAAATGTCATTGATTAAGTGCAGCAGGTGTTCCCCACTATGGCGAATCAAATTGAGACGCTTTTGATGGGTCTCTGCCAGGTCTGTAGCCTTAGCCATAATTTGGCTAAAGCCAATAATGGAGTTGAGGGGGGTGCGTAGCTCGTGGCTCATGTTGGCAAGAAACTTGCCTTTAGCTTTGCTAGCCATTTCGGCTTCATCCCTGGCCAACTTCAGTTCAACCGTGCGTTCTGCCACCTTTTGCTCCAGGGTGGTATAAAGCTGTGAGTTTTCTAATGAGATGGCTATTTGGGTGGAAAGGAGACCCAAAATCTGCAGACGATCGCGGGTAAAGGCTCCTTCTACCAGGTTGTTTTCTAAATATAGAACGCCGACTAGCTTGCTCTGGTGTACCAGGGGAGTACAGAGTACAGACTTGAGCTGGTGTTGCTGAATGTAGGGATCTTGGGCGAAGTCGGCAAATTGATCCGTGGCGTCGGGTGCGATCGCATTCGTCAGCACCACACTCTTCTGAGTCCGCACCACATAGTTAAACAGCCCAGTGGGAATATGCCCCTGAATGGGTAACCCCATCAACACCCGAATCGGTTTATTGACTGCTCCAGTTGCTTCAATCCTGTACTGGCCCTGATTTTCAAGAATGAGATGGCCGGTTTGGGCCCCGGCATTTTCCATCACCACTTTCATCAGCTGCCCCAGCAACTTCTCCTGGACAATCTCCTGGGCAATGGCCTGGGACGCCTTCATCAAAGACTGGAAATCAACGGTTTCAGTCCCCGACGCGAGACTAAACTGCACTGCCGTAGACTGGGAATCAAAAATGTACCCTCTGGGGGAATGGCTGGTGATCGCCAACAGATTTGGGTAGTGCCGCTTCAGCTGTTTCACTTTGGCATGGGCTCCCCAAAGTTGATAGGTATAGCTGGCCTTTTGCAAGTAGGTTTGGGCAAAATCTCGCTTGTTTTGTGATAACCAAAACCGACCTGCCAACTCATTTGCTAAGGCTTCATCCTGGATAAATCCTTGGGTTGCTGCCTCTGTAATTGCCTGATCGTACCCCCCAAACGCTTCCCATGGTCGCTCGTCAAGGCGAGCGAGTTCTGCATTTACCAGCCAAACCTTATGCAAGAAGTTTTCAGGACAGGTGTTGGCCCAGTTTTTAAGTTCTTGCTGCAGACTTGAAATTTCTTCCAGGTAATCCCTTTGCTGTTGGGGAGTTGCCTCTGGATAAAGTTGGATCAAAATAAGGGAGGTGTACAGGTTGAGTTCAGCATTGGAAATCACCCCCAGAATATAACTTTGCAGTTCCCTGGCTTGTCGGGCATAGTCCAGGGCTAGCTCAAACTCCCTGTCCATATAGCCCATAATGGCTTTGAGAATGTAGTAGCGGCAGAGGCCACTAAAACTTTTGTGGTCTGTACAGGCTTGAATATAGGATGTTTCCACTGCTGCGGGTAACTGAGCCAGGTCGTCCTCCGCAGAGACTTCAGCTGGGGCCTCTGCCAAAGGAGTTAATAACTGCTGGAGAACTAACTCATATCCCCGTAGCGCATCGATAGCCCACTGATTCTTGACCTGGCGACAGAACGCTAGGGCATCTTGCAAATCCACCATTAAGGCTTCCAGGTTTTTGCCCTGAAAGAACAAATTGGAAATGCGATAGCTGATGGTGTAGCCCACATATTGCAGTTCACCGGATTCTAAACCTACCTGTGCCCCGGTTTGGTTGATGTCGTCGGCCTCTTTGACAGGTTTGACCCATGAGTGCACAAAGTTACTCAAAATAAAGCAGGCCCGCGATTTCTGAGTTAAATTGTTATATCGTTCACTCAGTCTGAGAGATACTAAGCAGGACTCATAGCTGGCTTCATAGTTACCTAAGGCTGAGCCCAGCAGCGTGCCATAGTTGGAATAGCCATAGCACGACTCAGCTACATTGCCATGGTCTAAAAACAGGTTAATGGACAGAACAACGACGATTTGCCAGGCAGCCTGGTTATAACGATAGGCTGCTGACCCAATATTAGAAAGGATTTTAACCGCGAGCTGTTGCTCAGGATCAACAATTTCAGGCAGCTCTAGCAGTGACGCCAGGGGACGATCGTCCAAACGGGCCTGAAGATGGTTGCAGCTTTGGGTAAAGGCTGCTGAAAAATTCTCTCGGGGAAAGTCAATGTTAAACAGCTGTAGTGCCTGCCGACCGTAATCCAGTGCCTGGGCATACTCAGTTTTAAGGGTGGACTGAATTACCAGTAGGTTATATGCCTCAGCTCGGTCCATGACCGTTTGAGCTTGGGTTAAAACAATTTCCAACAGTTGACGGGAGATGTCAAAATTACCCAGAAGGTACTCCACTTCTGCCTGGGCTTGATGCAGCGCCAGAGTCAAGGAATAGTGATTATTCCAGCAATTGTCTGGTAAACAATCTAGCCCCACATCAAGATAGGTGTGGGCAGCGTCGTAGGCAGTAGCATCTTTGGACTTTTGAGCCGCTTTTAAATTGAGTTCAGCCAGCTTCAATGGAAAGCCTGTATCGGTATTGTGTCTGCGGCCAATGTTGAGGTGATCAGCAACATCAAACAGGGTATCACTCCAGTCTCCTGCTGGAACCGTATGCCATAGCAGTTGGCCAATGGACAGGTGTTGCTGTTGCCGCTGGCTGTCGCTCATGGTGTCATAGGCAGCCTGCTGCACCCGATCATGTAAAAATCGGTATTCTTGAATCAGTAAATTGGCATCTGTTTGTGATGTGGTTAAAATCAGTCCGGCCTGGACAGCCACCATCAGGTCTGGGGCAATATCTGTATCTGGTTTGCGCTCAAGAACAGCCAAGGTTTTCAGGTCAAATTGGGTCCCTACACAAGCGGCTAGACAGAGCAGCTGCTGAGTGTCTGGAGGTAGCTTTTTCAGCTTGACCAACATTAGCTCTACGACATTGTCGGTAATGTCTTGAGCTTGAACCTGTTGAATATCCCATTGCCAATGACACTGTTGCCTATCAAAGTAAACCAGGTTTTCGGCAGCAAGGGTTTTGAGAAACTCGTTTACAAAAAAGGGATTACCGTTGGTTTTTTGGGTGATTAGCTGGGCAAGGATATCAACAGCTGTCAGATCGCAGCGGAATGTATCCGATAACAGGGACTGGATATGCTGGTGGGTCAGGGGGTGGAGAGCCAGGTGGCGAGGGTTAACACCTTCCTCCTTCAAGGCCTTGAGCACCATCATCCAGGGATGTGTGGGACTGACTTCATTATCCCGATAGGCCCCAATAAACAGATGGGACTTCATTTTAGGATTGGTCAAAATCAGTTGGATCAGCTGGAGGCTTGCCGCATCAGCCCACTGTAAGTCATCCAGAAAAATTACCAGGGGGTGGGTGGGATCGCTAAAGACTTGAACAAAGCGTTGGAAAACTAAATTAAAGCGATTGCGGGTTTCTGTTGCCCCCAGCTTAGGGACAACGGGCTGAGGGCCAACGACCAACTCTAAATCTGGAATCACATCCACAATCACCTGACCGCTGTTTCCCAAGGCCTGCAGCAGTTTTAGTTTCCAAGATTGCAGTCGCTCTTGATCCTCAGTCAGTAATAACCGTATCAGGTTGCTAAATGCATCCACTACAGCCGCGTAGGGGGTATTTCGCTGCACCTGGTTAAACTTACCGGAGATAAAATATCCCTTCTTCTCAGTAATAGGTTTATAAACTTCCTGAACCAGGACCGATTTCCCAATGCCTGAATGACCCGTGACCAACAACAACTCGGTCTTTTCTGCCGTGGCTACCTGGTTAAAGATTTCGAGCAACTGGTTAATTTCAGCTGCACGACCATAGAGTCTTTGGGGAATTTTGAGCTGGTGGGGATAATCCTGACTGGCCAGGCTAAACTGTTCTACAGTTCCCTCGGTTTCTAACTGGTGTAAACACCGCTGCAAGTCTGCCTGAATACCCTGGGCACTTTGGTAACGCTCTTCAGCTGTTTTACTCAGCAGCTTTAGAACAATGTCTGAAATAACCGTGGGTATATCCGGTCGTTTTTCTTGTAAACAGGGTGGGGATTGAGCTAAATGTTGATGGAGGACTTCTAAGGGATCGTCGGCATAAAACGGTACGGTTTGAGTTAACAGTTCGTAGAAGGTCACCCCCAGAGAATAAAAGTCTGTGCGATAGTCCAATAGCCGGTTCATCCGACCCGTTTGTTCAGGGGAAATATAGGCCAGGGTGCCTTCTAATACATTTGGACTTTCTAACCGGACACTGGTTTGGGGTACCTGGGTGGCGAGACCAAAATCGATCAGCTTTAACTCTTGTGAGATCTCATTGAAAACAATGTTAGAGGGATTAATGTCCTTATGGATCACATTGGCTCTGTGAATGTATCCTAATGCCTGGGTGATTTTGATGGCAATGGTGAGAAACTGGTTTATGGCCATTGCCCCACCATGAAGCAGATTTTTGAGGGACTTACCGCCAAAGTCCTCTAGAACAATAACAAGAGTTTTTTCATGGGATTCTAATCCATAGGCTTGAACAATATATTCATTGCCAGCTGATGTTTCGTTTTCTGTGGAAGGGGACAGGTTTGTCCCAAAGTTGGCCTCCCCAGGAAAGGCAAGATGTTGCAAGATGCTATATTCCTGGCGGAAACGTGCTAAAGCCTTTGAGGACGGATAATTGTTTTTAAGCTGTTTGATAATGACAGTCTGTCCCTGGGTCAAACCGTTTCCCTCCGACAGCACAGTTCCTCGATACACCAGGGACTGTGTACTTTCGTAAATCTTATTTTGAATGTGATATTGAGATGATTGAAGCAACTGAGCCAATCTCCGTCACATTTTGAGGGATAGCTAAGATCATACTGAATTTTCCTAACCTTTTCTGGTCAAACACCTGAACTTTTCGGGATTTTTTCTGCTTGCTATCACCGCAATACTTGAGTCATCTCAAACGATTGGCTATGCGGTAAGGGGCTTAAGTGATGCAGACTATTATCCCGATAACGTCGTCATTAAGAACTCAGAACTTGACTCGCTCTGCCCATGGCCGTTCTGGTTCATGGAAATGGAAGCAACTTATGACTGGTTTGACCCTGTGGGCATTAGGCGAAGTTCTTTTAGGAGCGGCTGGGTTAGATGACTTGGCAGACTATAGCGAATTTCTATCTGATCGCTATGAGATTGTCCTATTAGCTAAAGCGTTTTGAAAAACCTGAATTTAAACCTGAATAAACCTGAACTTTTCGGTATTTTTTTTGCTGTAGCTTTCCGCGATATTGGACCTTGTCCATGGCATTTTCTCAGGAGGCACTGCCATGAATACAACCTTGCAATTTGATGCCCAAGCCCTTAGTACGATGGATTTGGTACCGTTACTCAAACGCTACCAACTGCTGCCGCAATTACAGCGAGATCTGATCATTGATCAAGCGATCGCATCCATTCAACTCACACCTGACGATATTAGAATTGCCTGTCAGCAGTTTGACATGCGATATAACTTATTCTCAGTAGAAAACCAGCAGGCATTTTGTCGTCAACGAGGGCTGGTGCCAGACGAATTAGAAGCCTTAGCCATTCGCCAGTTTAAAGTCCAACGATTTAAAGAGGATAAATGGGCGCATCAGCTAGGGTCTTTGTATGCCAAACGTAAACATGATTTTGACCAGGTGATCTATTCGCTCATTCGTACCCGCGATAGCAATCTGGCCCAAGACATCTATTTTCGCATTCAGAAAAACGAAGATACCTTTGCTAACCTAGCAAAAACCTACTCTAAAGGGTCATCAGCTGAAGTGGGTGGTTTAGTGGGGCCTGTGTCTCTGATGCAGCCTCATCCTGCTATTGCGCGACTGTTGTCAGTGAGTCAAGTAGGTCAGCTATGGTTTCCCATTCCCATTGGCGAATGGTTTGTTATCTTGCGGCTGGAAGAGCGGGTGTCTGCCGAATTAAACGATAGCTTGAAACAGCGTTTACTGGATGAATGCTTTGACACCTGGTTGGCAGCACAGATGAAAGGTATGACCTAAATCCTTCGAATCGCACTATCCTTAAACGAAATCCAATGGACTAGATAAGCGTTATTGTCTCTAGATTCATGCGCCATTTTCAAAACGCTAAGCTCAGTCTTCGTCAGGCCCTGGTGGTGTCGTTTGTTGTGCAACTTATGGCAGCAGTCGGATTGACAAGCTGGTTAGCATTTCGTAATGCTCAGAAGTCAGTGGATGATCTGGTCAAGCAGATCAGTGATGAGGTGACTACAGGGGTGGAAACCCATGTCAAAACCTTTGCTGATACTCCTCACCAGTTTTTACAACTCAATGTGGCGGCAATTGAGGCGGGGTATTTTGATTTGACCGACTACGATGCTATGGCCCACTACTTTTGGGAGCAGATCCAAATCTCTGAAGCCGTTCCCTATGTTTATTTTGGTAATCCTGATGGAGAGTTTGTCGGTATATGGCGTGAGAATCAGGATCTCACCACCTTAAGAATCAAAGATCAGCGCACAGTCCCTAACCGAGAGATTTATCAGTTAGATCAGCAGGGCGATCGCAAAACGTTACTCAATCAGGATGGGTTTGATCCAAGAACACGCCCCTGGTATCAAGCAGCCGTGGCGGCTGGGCAATCTACATGGTCCCCAATTTACGTATTTGCGAATCCTCCCCGTTTGGGGATTACCCATGCTGTACCCGTAGTGGCGGACCAGCTGTTAGGGGTGCTGGCGGTGGATTTGACACTATCTAACATCAGCGACTTTTTACGACAGCTGAATGTCAGTGACAATGGCCAGGTCTTTATTGTTGAACGTTCAGGGAATATTGTTGCCAGTTCGGTACCAGAACCTCCGTTTCTAAAGGTAAATCGACAAGAGGAACGACTGGCGGCAATAAAGAGCCGCCATCCCTTAATTCATGCCGCTACCGAAGATTTATTGCAGCAGTTTGACAGTTTTGAACACATTACAACCAGTCAGCGGTTTACGTTTAAGCTAGATGGCCAGCGGCAATTTTTACAGGTCACTCCAATTCAAGATGGCCGTGGGCTGGACTGGCTGATGGTGGTGGTGATTCCCAGGGCAGACTTTACGGCCCAGATTGATACAAATACTCGTAATACGTTGGTTTTGTGTGCGATCGCACTGGCCGTCGCTATCCTCTCTGGCATTGCCACTGCCCGATGGATTACGGCCCCAGTAATGGCCATGGCCCAAGCCTCAGAAAAACTAGCTCAAGGAGATTTAGAGCAGCAAATAGTCCCCAGCCCCATTGCCGATATTGATACCCTGGCCGGAGCCTTTAATAAAATGGCCAGTCAGCTCAAGGATTCTTTTGAGGCACTGCAGCAGAGTGAAACCACTAATCGTGCCATTGTTGAAGCCATTCCTGATCTGCTTATCCATGCAAAGAGAGATGGCACCTATTTAGACATTGTTAGTTACAATCGCTTGCAACGGGTTTATGGTGTAACCAAATTTTTGCCTGGTAACACGGTGGATGAATCATTACCATCTGATTTGGCTAAAAAAAGAATGCATCATATTCAGCAGGCATTACAAACAGGAGAACTGCAAGTCTACGAACACCGCATGATTTTGGATGGTCAGATCCAGGATGAAGAGGTGCGTATCTCAGGGTTAGGAGATGATGAGGTGCTGATCATGGTGCGTGATATCAGTGCTCGCAAACAGGCCGAAGAAGCGTTGGCCCAGGCAAACCAGGTATTGGAACAAAAGGTAGCCAAACGTACTGAATCCCTTGCCCAAAGCCAGCAAACATTAGCAAAAAGTAACCAAGAACTGAGGGCAACGTTGCAAACTCTTAGAGCCACTCAAGTAGAACTTCAACAGGCTAAGGAAAAAGCAGAAAGTGCAAACCGAGCCAAATCAGAATTTTTGGCCAATATGAGTCATGAACTCCGCACCCCTCTCAATAGCATTATTGGCTTCACCCAAATTCTTGGCAAAGACACATCCTTTAAGCCTGAGCAGCAGCAGCGTCTAACTATTATCAACCGCAGCGGTGAGCATTTACTGTCCTTGATCAACAATATTTTGGAAATGTCCAAAATTGAGGCAGGGCAAATTGTGCTCAATGCTAAATATTGTGATTTGCATGAAACTCTCAGAGACATTCAAGGGATGTTTTGTCTCAAAGTGCAAGAAAAAGGGTTGCAGTTTCGCATAGAACCTGATGCTAGTCTACCCCAGCATATCTATGTTGATGAAGGGAAGCTACGGCAAATCTTGATTAACTTAGTCGGCAATGCGGTGAAATTTACTGAAAAAGGAACCGTGACCTTAAAGGCTAGTGTGGATAGTGCTCAACAGCCTACTTTGCACTTAGATATAGAAGACTCGGGGCCTGGTATTCCTAAGGAGGATTTAGAACAGTTATTCGTTCCCTTTGAACAAACTACTGCAGGACATAAGATTAAGCAGGGCAGTGGCTTAGGGCTATCGATTACAGATAAATTTGTCAATCTCATGGGAGGAAAGATAACGGCCAGCAGTACCGTTGGTTTAGGCACCTGTTTTCAGGTGTCTTTGCCAATTGAGATTGCTGACAGTGAGTCTTTCCCGGTGCAACGTTACACCGAGAAGGTGGTCGGTTTAGTGCCAGATCAACCTGACTATCGCATGTTGATTGTGGATGATGAACCGGATAATTGTTTGGTCATGTTAGATTTGCTCAGACCGGTTGGCCTTTCGGTCCGAAAGGCAAGTAATGGGCAAGAGGCGATAGAAACCTGGAAAGAGTGGCAGCCCCACTTGATCTGGATGGATTTGAGAATGCCTGAGATGGATGGCTATGAAGCGACTCGTTGGATTCGAGAAGAGGCAGAAAAAGCAGAGGCAGAGGAAGTCGAGAGAGATAATTCAAAACTCAAAACTCAAAACTCAAAATCTCCGATAATTATTGCCCTGACAGCCAGCGTATTCGAAGGTAAGCAGGAATTAATGCGTCAGGCTGGGTTTGATGACTTTGTGCTCAAGCCGTTTCAAGAAGAGAGTATTTGGAAAAAGATTAGTGAACATTTGGGAGCTGAGTTTGTCTATGACTCGGTCAGTGTTCCCCCTAATTTGACTAACGCTACAACGCCTGAACCTGTTACCACTGATGAGCTAGCAGCAGCGCTAAAAGCTATGCCTACTGAGTGGGTGAGCGAGCTAAAACAGGCAGCTAGCTCCCTTAAGGGTAAACGGGTAAAACAGCTACTTAGTGAGATATCAGTGACGTCCAATGGTGCTTTAAATAAAAGGGGAAATGCTATTGTTGCTCGCTTCAATGCCTTAGTTGAGAATTATCAGTTTGATGAGATTATTAGCTTACTAGAGACTTAGGGCTGTTAAGAAACAAGTTCAGGATTTGGATGCGGCAACTTATACTCTTACCGCGCCGTAAGTTACACATAAAGTTGGTCCAACTTAATAGCGGAATTAAGAGTTCGACGTTGAATGGTAGTGCTGGATTTGCCACAGCACAATCACCCAGTAATCCTTCAGCTGCCATTAGTAGCGCGATCTCACCACCCATAGAAATTCAAACGTCCCAACATGAGAATACTGCTCCCTTGCCCGAGTAATCTCTTGCCGAGCGGCAGTAAAAATTTTCTCTTTAGTTATGCTGGCAGATTTTTGCTCCTGCTCCTGAAGTTTTTGATACCCATTGATTAGATGTGAGCTATTCACCCCATTCAACTAATTTCGAGCACTTATTTTCATGACACCTGAATAAACCTGAACCTTCTCCTAAATAAACCTGAACAAAACGGAATTTTTTTCGCCGATTTTTTTTGCCATAGTTAGATCATCACAACAAAACCTACACACAATATCCTAGGAGCCAAACACCATGATTAGTAAGACTATGACTAATAAGACTATCTCTTTTCAAAAGCAGACTCCTGCCTGGGCTGGAGATACTTGGCTATCTCATTTTGTTAATCGGTTAATCAGTACCAAGCCATTATATGCCTTAATGAAACAGCAAGCCCGACAAGTATTGATTAAAAAGGCAGAGAGAAAAGGAATTCCATGGCGTGAGACAGTTCAGACATTGGTAACCTCTGATGTAAAAAAATGGTTACCTCAGTTGAACAATCCTACTGTTACCTATCCTGACTATTATCAGGCCCCTTTTCACGCTTATGCCAAAGGAAACTTATGTTGGATTGCAGCGTTTGAAACGGAACCAGCTACCTACGCCATGCCATTACGAATTTGGCCAGCTTTGAGTTGGGAGGCAGCCCAGGCAAAGCTACGCACTAATATTCATCAAGTTCTCGATCAATATGGCCCAAATGATGTCAAAAATCTCCTTGATGTGGGTTGTTCGATCGGCATTTCCACTCAATATCTCCATCAGCACTACACCCAACGCCAAAACCACGCAGTTCGCACTGTCGGTTTAGATCTCTCCCCTTATATGTTGTCTGTAGCAAAATATCGCGATACCAACAATGAAATTGCCGAATGGCGTCATGCTCAGGCAGAGGAAACAGGCTTACCTAATGCCTCTTTTGATTTAGTATCGCTACAGTACGTTATCCACGAACTGCCTCGCAAGGCAACCCAGAAAATTTGCCAGGAAGCCTTTCGTCTATTGCGTAAGGGAGGCAGCATAGCCCTGGTGGACATCGATCCTAAGTCTCCCCATATTCAGAATTTGAATCCCATTTTGTCAACCCTTATGAAGAGTACCGAACCCTGGAGTGACGACTACTATACCTTTGATATAGAAACTGCTTTGAAGCAGATCGGGTTTAATGCTGTAATCACTAAGGCTTGTAATCCTCGCCATAGAATCATCATTGCTACAAAATAAAAGGGCTATCAAATAAGATTTCAAGTAGCTTAGCAAGCAAAATCAATTAAATTCCACACACCTCACTGGGCCATAGCATCAGAGAACCTCTGAATCCTTTAGTCAATACCCAATCAGTCCACTCCACAGTGATCGCAGACACAAACCAAGGAAACTTGATGGTTGTGTAAGCAGACAGTGGGCTTATCCTGCAAAGGGGTTAGTGTGCCACTGCCCGGCGTACAGTGGATTCACAGACAAACTATTGCATAACGTCCTATCTCGAACCTTATATCGTCTAAGAGTTAGGTAAGTAGACAGAACCCTGTATTACTTTCCTAATTTTAGGCACCCTCTATATCTAACCCGAAGCCCTCCGTGAACCTTAGTGTCCGTGGAGGGCTTCTTATTTGAAGCGAGGCTGTAGTATCGCGTAGGCAGAAAAGGGATGGCTCGAAAGTGAGAGATCGCACATCCACCTGTAACAACGATCACAAAACGTCCATCGGAATTGATAGGCAGCCCGCTGTTTCCCTACTCAGAACAAACAAAACAACGTTCATCCACCCCCTCGGAGTTCGAACGCCCACCGACACACTCACACACCTATCAGGACTTTATCTATGAAACTCACTCATCTTGGTGCATCCTACACTCCCACTGCCCAGACTATTGAAACCATCGAAACCAATACTGAGCTGTCCTTTATGGGTCGCACCTTCAAAATGAGAGCCCCCAAGGCCATGCCTGCTCAGTCTGCTGCTCGCAGCCTCACCTATCGCGGCATTCGCTACAGCGGCTAAGCCAAATTCCAACGTTCGATACAGCACAGTGAACGGCCTCTGACAGCAGTGTCAGAGGCTTTTTTATTGGGCTTTGAGCAACCTGTGATGCTGATCACTTAGTTTACTCAGCCAATCTCAGAAACCCCTTAAGCAACCTTCAGTTATCGGTCAGATAGCGTTCAGCTAACCCCGGCATTCTTGTAATCAATGAAGTCAATCACCGATTCCCAAAGGAGCTTTAACTATGAAACGCACACTTCTTTCTGCTTTAACTGTTCTCGTTGCCTCTGCTGCGATCGCACCCGTTGCCTCCGCTGTTGAGCCTGCTAACTTCAATATCCAAGAAGCCCGCCTTGAAGCCCTCGACCGCCGCACTAAGAACAGCGTTCACAAGCTGCGCCTTGAGCACCTCAACAACCAGACTAAGGCCATTGAAGATATCCAAGCGGCTCGTCTGGATGCTCTCGATGCTCGTACCAAAGCTGTTGAGAATATCCAGGCTGAGCGCTTAAACGCTCTCGATGCTCGCACTAAGAACAGCGTTCACAAGCTACGCCTTGAGCACCTGAATAACCAAACCAAAGCGGTTGAGGATATTCAAGCTGCTCGTTTGGAAGCATTGGATGCTCGAACTAAAGCTATCGACAATATCCAGGAAACTCGGCTAGATGCACTGGATGCTCGTACTAAGTCCGTCGTCCGCTAACAGATCAGACTCTCCTACACACACTCCAAGTCTCTGCCGACCAGGTGGAGGCTTTTTTATGGGATAAAATCCAGGCTAATAGCACGTGCTATCCCAGGGCAGGCACAAGGCCTGTCCCTACGAGATTATCAATAGCAAATTATTCGACGGTCACCAGGGGCAGCTCATTCCAATGGGTGGTGTAGCGTTGGGAGAAATACTCTGACCGCATGCCCCAGATGGGTGCCAGGCCCATTGCGCCATACTTGACCGCATCAGCCAATAGCTTGTGTTAATCTGATCCAGCGTTGCCATTAGCCGGGCTCGCTTTTCGTCATGGACTGGCTCACCCAGCAGGCTACCTTGGACTTCATCGGCCTGCACCAGCTCTGTGGCAATCACCTTTGCTTTGAGATAGTCATAGCCAGGTTCATAGGCCATTTCTACCAGCTGCATGGCGACCTGAATTAATCGGCCAGTGTCATTGGTGGGTGGGTCTAGCTGTACTGTCCGTGCGGCTGAATATTGATTCTCTTTTTGGTAATAGCTGGTGCGCATGATAACGGTAAAACAACCGGCCAGCAGATTATCCTGGCGGAGTTTTTCGGCGCAGCGGGTGGTGTATGTGGCGAACTGACAAGTCAGCGCTTCGCTATCGCTTCTTTCAAATCGGAAAGTTCAGTGACCAGGTGGCCAAAGGACCGCGATACGATGCGCATTTTCTTGGGAGGGGCTACGGGTTCCATGGCAAAGCAGGGGGTGCCCCGCAGTTCTAGAACTGTCCGCAGGCCAAAAATGCCAAATCGTTTTTTGATCCAGCTATCCCGTGCTTGCTTGAGCTGGAGTGCGGTTTTGATACCTGCCTGGAGCAGCTTGACTTTGTTGCGACGGCCAATGCCCCAGACTTCGCCCACGTCGATAGTTGCTAGCAATCCGTCTATGTCGTCTACGGTTTCGAGGTTAAGGACGCCGTTGGTGGTTTGCGATCTCTTCGCTACATGGGCCGCGATCTTGGCCAGGGTTTTGGTGGGGGCGATGCCGACGGATACGGGGATATTGGTCCATTGCTTGACGGTGCGGCGAATGGTGTGGCCATAGTCGGTCAGGTCCAGGTGGGTAAAGCCGCCCAGACCGAGAAAGGCTTCGTCGATGGAGTATTGTTCGACTTCGGGGCTAAACTCCCTTTGTAGGGTAACTCTTTAAGGCGGGAAATAAATACAGCTTTCAGGTGTGTATAAATAAACACCTCAGTCAAAGACCAGAAAAAGAGCTCTGCAGCAATGCTCAGAGCCATGTATCGTACCCATGCAAAGTAAAGTTGGGAACGATGTCTCTTACTATACGAGAGCGCAGTCAAAAAGTCGCCGATTGTATCAAAACGAATGCAAAGCAAGGGATAGAGTCGATAGCAACCACCCTTGGCATCAGCAAAAGTAGTGTGCATCGTCATCATCAGGCCATTGCACGTCGCAACCAGCATCCGGAATCAGGTTTGTGGGAAACTGCGGCTGGGACTGCCTGGCTATTACGTCTGGTGGTGGGGGTGATCTATCACTTTGGCATTAAGCACGGGGTAGGAGCCGAGAGCCTATCGGAGTTCTTCAGAGCCGTTCACCTCGATACCCATGTGGGGAGTTCTGCGAGTGCGCTACGTCAACTCAAACACCGTCTCTATGAGGCCATAATGGCCTACGAAACGGCGCAAGCCGAGCAGTGCCAACCGGTCAACAAACCTGGCATCTGTCTCGGAGGGGATGAAACCTTTTTTGGCCTGCCGATTCTGGTGCTGGTGGAGTTAGCCAGTGGGTTCATTTTTACAGAAGTGGAATGTGAGAACCGCCGTTATGACACTTGGCTCAAACAGACTGAGACCTGGTGGCATCAGACCCAATGGCAGTGTCACTTTATGGTCAGTGATGGAGCTCGTGCCTTGGTCAAACTAGCGCTCTGCGGTCTGGGAACAGCCAGTGTGGCGGATCTATTCCATGCGATGCGGGCGCTCGGACGTCCTATCGGCAGTGCTCTGGGACGTCAACTCGCTCAGCTTGAAAAACAAGTAGACACCCTTCACCACCAATTAGGCCAAACAACAGACAAGGCCAAGCAACAGGTCTTGTCTTCGCAGCTAGAGTCCCTCTCTCACCAACACCAACAGCTTGAACAAGATCAACACATTTACCATCAGGCCTTGGCAGACATTAGCCAAGCGGTCCATCCCTTCACGCTCGACACGGCCCAATGGCAATTCTTCGACGGCTTAACCACACAACTGACCGTTCCCTTGAGCACCTTGAGCAAGTTGACTTGTCTCTATGGGGGCGATACGGCTCAAAAAGCGATTGCCACCTTTCAAGCTCAGATCCCCCATTTTGCCACGGGGATTCATGCCTGGTGGCAGTGGGTGATCCAGGCCTTAGCCACTGAAACTCAGGAGGTTGACCTCCAAAATTGGGTACTGACAGCCTTGTTGCCCTGGGTCTACTGGTTACAACAAGCTGATAAAACTCGACAGCCTCACCTCAAATCTCGCTATCAACAGGCCGCTAGCGATGCCTATGATCAGCTCATGGCCCAGACGATGACCCTACAGATGGATGCCCCTCAACACCAACACTGGGTGCAGTGGTGTCAGTGGATGTGTGCAAAGTATCAACGCACCTCCTCTGCTGTCGAAGGGCGCAATGGCTATTTGTCGCAGCGCCATCATGTCAACCGAGGCTTTTCTCATCAGTCGTTGAAGGTGCTTACCATTATTCACAATTTCGACCTGAAACGACCCGATGGCACCACCGCCGCACAACGACTCTTTAGACAGCCTTTTCCGGACCTATTTGAATGGATTCTCAGTACGATTGATGAGCTGCCAATGCCTAGACGGTCATATAAAGCACATCAGATACAACCGTTACACGCAGAACTTTTCCCGGCTTAAGTTGTTACCCCTTTTGTAGGGTTTCTATTACCCGGCGGGACATGTCTTTGTAGAGGACCGGATTAGAGGAAAAGACATGGAGGTGGTTTTGTTGTACCAGGTGGCGAATGGAGTACAATGTTGCTTGCATTGGCACCAGTTTCTTGGCCTCGGCAGAGCGGGCAACAACACAGCCGTCATTATTGGATAATACCGCTACTGGCTTACCTTCCAGATCTGGTCGAAAGACTCTTTCACAGGAAACGAAAAAACTGTTGCAATCTACAAGGGCTAACATTTTGTTGCCCTCATGAGAACTGACGGATTAGGGATGTGACGACACCCCAGAGGTCTATGGGTCGAGAATCATCTGTGCCTAAACGGGTGACCATGAGTTCGCCGTCTTGGACAGCGACAACGAGGGTGCCGGGTTGACCGGCGAGGGAGCGGTCGACGATGAGTAAATCGCCGGAGTGGACGTCGTCATGGGTGGCCATATCGTCAGCCACACGCATTAGGAAGGTGGCGGCTGAGCGTTTGATTAGGTATTGGTTGAGGTCAAGGCGCTGCTCGATGGCATCGCCTGGGATAGGGAATCCCATGGGAACTCTGGATGACGATAGTTCATTTGTATCAAATACACTAGCTTTCTGCCAAGCATCGGATGTAGGCTAGCAATGGATATAGTCAACCAAACAAGGTATATTGGCAAAATTCAACTATAGCGTTCCTATTTGATTGGTGAGAATGTTCCATACATATGCATTTTGGGAAAGTCAAAGAGTTCCAGGGCACAAAACTGCTCAAATAGAGCTTTGAGGCCAGTGAATGACGGCTTCAATCCAGCCATCTGTCTGACCCAGGTCTTGGCTTGTAACCAAACATCCTCAATCGGATTTTGAGTTGGGTCGTTGGGCGCAAAGCGAATGCAGTGGATACGCCACTGGGATTCTGGCAGTCCTTCATTGAGCTCGTTTAAGCACGCTTGAATCTCCTGAGAACGATGATAACTGGCTCCATCCCATAGAATAATCAAGCGCTGGTTTGGAAACTGACGCTGCAAGAACTTGAGATAGGCCAATGTACAGGTCGTATTGCCGGCAGCGTGGGCCTCAACGAAAACGCGTTTACTCAGCAGGTCCAAGGCCCCATAGTACGTCTGCCGGTCGCGTTCATTGACAATCGGGACCTCAACGCGCTGATTTCGACGTCCCCAAACGTAGCCTTCGAGATCCCCACTCATCAGATGACATTCATCGACAAACAACACCCTCACTTGGCCACATTCAATCTCGGTGCGGTAGCGTGCCAATAGCCGTTGGATGTCGGCTTTTTTTTAGCCACTAGAGCGGGATCGGTTTTGGGGTTGACCTTGCTGGTTTTCTTCCAACTCAGACCAGCGGTCTCGAATAAGTCGTAGTAACTCTGTTTGGACTCATAGCTGACCCCATATTCACTGGCCAGGTGATACTCCAATTCATTCAGTGTCCAGATAGCTTTGGTCCCGAGCCACTCGATAACAGCGGCCTTTTGAGGGGTAACAACTTAAGCCGGGAAAAGTTCTGCGTGTAACGGTTGTATCTGATGTGCTTTATATGACCGTCTAGGCATTGGCAGCTCATCAATCGTACTGAGAATCCATTCAAATAGGTCCGGAAAAGGCTGTCTAAAGAGTCGTTGTGCGGCGGTGGTGCCATCGGGTCGTTTCAGGTCGAAATTGTGAATAATGGTAAGCACCTTCAACGACTGATGAGAAAAGCCTCGGTTGACATGATGGCGCTGCGACAAATAGCCATTGCGCCCTTCGACAGCAGAGGAGGTGCGTTGATACTTTGCACACATCCACTGACACCACTGCACCCAGTGTTGGTGTTGAGGGGCATCCATCTGTAGGGTCATCGTCTGGGCCATGAGCTGATCATAGGCATCGCTAGCGGCCTGTTGATAGCGAGATTTGAGGTGAGGCTGTCGAGTTTTATCAGCTTGTTGTAACCAGTAGACCCAGGGCAACAAGGCTGTCAGTACCCAATTTTGGAGGTCAACCTCCTGAGTTTCAGTGGCTAAGGCCTGGATCACCCACTGCCACCAGGCATGAATCCCCGTGGCAAAATGGGGGATCTGAGCTTGAAAGGTGGCAATCGCTTTTTGAGCCGTATCGCCCCCATAGAGACAAGTCAACTTGCTCAAGGTGCTCAAGGGAACGGTCAGTTGTGTGGTTAAGCCGTCGAAGAATTGCCATTGGGCCGTGTCGAGCGTGAAGGGATGGACCGCTTGGCTAATGTCTGCCAAGGCCTGATGGTAAATGTGTTGATCTTGTTCAAGCTGTTGGTGTTGGTGAGAGAGGGACTCTAGCTGCGAAGACAAGACCTGTTGCTTGGCCTTGTCTGTTGTTTGGCCTAATTGGTGGTGAAGGGTGTCTACTTGTTTTTCAAGCTGAGCGAGTTGACGTCCCAGAGCACTGCCGATAGGACGTCCGAGCGCCCGCATCGCATGGAATAGATCCGCCACACTGGCTGTTCCCAGACCGCAGAGCGCTAGTTTGACCAAGGCACGAGCTCCATCACTGACCATAAAGTGACACTGCCATTGGGTCTGATGCCACCAGGTCTCAGTCTGTTTGAGCCAAGTGTCATAACGGCGGTTCTCACATTCCACTTCTGTAAAAATGAACCCACTGGCTAACTCCACCAGCACCAGAATCGGCAGGCCAAAAAAGGTTTCATCCCCTCCGAGACAGATGCCAGGTTTGTTGACCGGTTGGCACTGCTCGGCTTGCGCCGTTTCGTAGGCCATTATGGCCTCATAGAGACGGTGTTTGAGTTGACGTAGCGCACTCGCAGAACTCCCCACATGGGTATCGAGGTGAACGGCTCTGAAGAACTCCGATAGGCTCTCGGCTCCTACCCCGTGCTTAATGCCAAAGTGATAGATCACCCCCACCACCAGACGTAATAGCCAGGCAGTCCCAGCCGCAGTTTCCCACAAACCTGATTCCGGATGCTGGTTGCGACGTGCAATGGCCTGATGATGACGATGCACACTACTTTTGCTGATGCCAAGGGTGGTTGCTATCGACTCTATCCCTTGCTTTGCATTCGTTTTGATACAATCGGCGACTTTTTGACTGCGCTCTCGTATAGTAAGAGACATCGTTCCCAACTTTACTTTGCATGGGTACGATACATGGCTCTGAGCATTGCTGCAGAGCTCTTTTTCTGGTCTTTGACTGAGGTGTTTATTTATACACACCTGAAAGCTGTATTTATTTCCCGCCTTAAAGAGTTACCCCTTTTGAGCAGCACTCAGATAGCTTTGACGACCTTTATGACGCGGTGCAAAGCTGCTGAGTCCCTCGGCCTCGTATCGCTGCTTCCAGTTTGCAATGAAGCCCATCGACACGTCGAGAATACTGATAATCGATTCGTAGGTATGCCCCTGATAGAGCAGTTTAACTGCTAGGGCTTTCTTCACCTGACGACCATCACGTTGCGTCTTGATGAAGGTTTTCAATTCTTCGATGGCTGCGGTTTGACTGGATACTGGTATCTCCGAACTCATAACGATACGGGGGGAACATGCTCTGATGAATACAATTTCTCAGATCATACCGATCTACCCTCAAGAATCAAGACGGATGACTATACAGTATTGAGTCGATATTTAGTAAATACCTTTTAGTGAAGAGGTAAAAACCTTATCCCACTTATAAATAGTAGATCAGTCTTAATGACTAGAAAACAGAAAATCGTAGTCCAATGAGCAATATTAATGTAAAAGGCTTAGTAGATAATATAAGAGCTAATACAACCATCTTTACACCTATTATCGAGCTAATAGTAAATGCTATTCAAGCAATTGAAGATGCTGGGGTTAATAAAGGTAGAATTGAAATCATAGTTAAACGCTCCCCACAATTAGAAACAGATGGTGCTAAACCTCCGATTGAAGATATTGAGATTAGAGATAATGGTATTGGTTTCAACCAGAAAAACAGAGACTCATTCGATGAACTATACAGTAATTATAAAATTGAAAAAGGTGGAAAGGGTTTTGGCCGATTTATTTGTTTGAAATATTTTGAAAAGGTTTATATTAGAAGCATTTTTTCAGAAAACAAAAAATATCAATCAAGATCTTTTTGGATGGGAAACGACAAAGAGATTATCATTAATGAATTAATTAAAGATTCTGAAAGCAGTAAAACTGGTTCTTCAGTATCTCTACTATCTGTCCTGAACAAGAACTTATTAGACAAACAGATAGATACTATAGCAAGAAGTTTAGTAGAAAAACTTTTACCTTATTTCATATCAGAAAAGTATACTTGCCCAGAAATTATATTGCGAGAAGAAGATGGCAATGAATCTATCAAGTTGAATGACTACATAATAGGTAAAAATGCCCTCATTAAAGAAATTGAAGCACAGGAAAACTGTTTCTTATTAGGTGAAATAGAGCAACAAGATGAGTTTTTAATAAAAGTTTTCAAAATTTACTCTCCAGGAAAACAGCGTAGCAAAATCAGTCTTGTTGCTCACCAGCGAGAAGTTACTGAAACTCCAATTCATAACTATATTCCAGAATTCGCTGAGGAGTTTTATGACAAGTTTTCCGATGGCACACGCAATCAGGATCGTAATTTTATAATTAAAGCATACGTTTTTGGAGAATACCTTAATGACAATGTGTCATTAGAGCGTGGTGACTTTACCTTTGGGAAAGTTCGAGATTTATATCACCCAATAGGGCAAAAACAAATAGAAGAAGAGGCTGCCAAGTTAACAAGTAATGCAATGGTTGAAGAGGTTTCTATCAGAAAGGATAAGAAACAGAAGCAAGTAATTGAATATGTAGAGCAACAAGCTCCATGGCATATTGCTATGTTGAAAGATTTAGATTTTTCAACATTACCATTCAAAGCCAGTGATGAAGAAATTGAACTTGAGCTTCAAAAAGTAAAAATCCATAAAGAAAGTTCAATTAGGAGCAAAATCACTGCAATATTAGAAAATTCTGGGCCTCAAAATGGTGAGCAATCAGTTCAAGAAGTTATCGAGCAGATATCTGAGACAAGTAAAAATGATTTAGTCCATTATGTTGCATCACGCCGACAAATTCTAGATTTTTTTCGCAGAAACATTGAGAAAAATCAGAAAGATAAATATTCAGCAGAGGGCTTATTACACGACATTATATTTCCAAGAAAAGAAGACAGTAAAAGTATTAGCTATGACAATCATAACTTATGGATTATTGATGAAAGATTAAACTTCACCAGCTACCTTTCATCAGATTTACCACTTAAAGGAAAGTCTGATCGGCCAGACATAATTTCTTACAATAAAAGGGTTGCTTTCCGTGGTGATAATGTCACTAGCAATCCGGTTACAATCTTTGAGTTTAAAAAGCCTGGAAGAGATGATTTTGCTAATCCTTCATCTAAAGAGGATCCAGTCGAACAGATTATTCGGTATGTGAATAAGATAGTAGATGGAAAATTTAAGACTCCGAAAGGCCTAAATATTAAGGTTACTGAGAATACGCCTTTTTATGGGTACATAGTATTCGATGTATCTAAAAAAATTGAACATTGGTTAGAACGCCAAAAAGGATTTAAGCCCTTACCAGATGCCATGGGATGGTTTCGTCACGAACCTAACATTAACTGTAACCGTCCCAGGAAAATAAAGAAATCTTAGGGTCCGTCGTACGTGAGCTTCGCTAAGTTGGTGGCATGAGTGAAGAGATCGAAATTGCTGGAGTCAAGGTACCAAGAGCGGACTGGGAGGCAACCCCAGCAAGTATCCGTGCATTGGTGCTGGTTCTTAGCGAGCGCTTGAAGCAACAAGATGAGCGTTTAAGCCAGTTAGAAGAACGATTGAATCAGACCTCACAAAACTCATCAAAACCCCCTTCGAGTGATGGATTCAGCAAGCCTTCAGACGGTAAAAAGAAATATAAAAAGCGGTCTCCACTAGGCCAACCAAGATCGTCACCCCGTCAGGCTCGTAAACTCAAACCCAGCGACGAGTGTGACCAGGTGCATGACGTGATGCCGTCGACGTGTGCAGACTGCGGTGCACCGTTGAGTGGTCACGATAGTCATCCCCACCGTCATCAAGAAATCGAACTACCGCCGATGGAGCCAATGGTGATTGAATATCGCCTGCATCAACTCAGTTGCGGTGTCTGTGGTCAGGTTACCCGAGCGGCTTTACCGCCAGGGGTATCGCCCTTGGGCTATGGGGAACGATTAAGTGCAATCGTGATGCTGTTGAGTGGCCCGTATCGTCACAGCTATCGTCAAGTGTGCGCGCTCATGGCGGACCTGTTTAGCGTTCGTCTCTCTCGTGGGAGTGTCGGTCGCTTGCGCAATGAAATGAGCGACGCCCTCAGCGTACCCGTGGCCGCTGCCAAGGACTATGTTCACACCCAGCCAGTGCTCCATAGTGATGAAACCAGTTTTCCTCAAGGGAATCGGGATGGTCGAAATCCCAAGCAGACGAAAGGATGGTTATGGGTGTTGGTGACACCCCTAGTGAGCTTTTTTGAGGTTGTTCTGAGTCGGTCTCAGAAGACCGCAAAAGGTCTGATTGGTGAATCCTATGAAGGTATCGTGGCCTCTGACCGCTACAGTGCCTATAACTGGATTGCGTTAGACCATCGGCAAGTGTGTTGGGCTCATCTCAAACGAGACTTAACAGCAATGACAGAGCGTATGGGTGTTTCTCACGAGATTGGGAAAGCGTTGCTGCGTCGCCAGCGTCGGCTGTTTCGGTGGTGGCATCAACTGAAAAATAACACGTTGTCCCGTGAGCAGTTTATCCGTCAAGTCACCCAGCTACGGCAAGGATTCAAAACGACGTTAGAAGAGGCTGCTTCACTACCGATTGACCCTCATGAAAAATCTCCGTTGGCGAAGACCGTCAGAACCTGTCGTCGGTTGCTCAAGGTCGAACCTGCGTTATGGACCTTCGTTGCCATCGGAAATGTTGAACCCACCAATAATGCGGCTGAAAGAGCCTTGCGGCCAGCGGTGATTTGGCGGAAAACCAGTTTTGGTTCTCAAGCTCAACACGGTAGTCAGTTTGTTGCACGCTTGTTGACCGTCACTGCCTCGCTCAAGGCTCAGGGCAGAGATATGCTTGATTTCCTCGCTCATGCCTGCTTGGCTGCACGAACTGGAAAAGAGCCTCCTTCGTTGATTCCACAAGATCAACGCTAGGGACGGTTACCATTAACTTATACATGGAAGCTCTAAGTTGGGAAAAGCTTTTAGAGGATGCAGATATGCGAAATAGGATATTTTTCAGCAAGTTAGGCATCTAGCTAGTTTTTACGAATCTAATTAACAAACTAACTGCACTAGATTCTCCTCACCAAGGAAATTAGTGCCAATAAAATTGCTATACGAAGCTCAAAAGCTAAAACACAGCTGCAACTTCCGTGTCTTCTGCCGCACCTCTGGCAAAGGTTCCGGTTCAGCCTCCACCGCCGAACAGTATCTCGCATAGGCACATTGCCCACACTGCTTCCCACACTTAGGCTGCCAATCTTCCTCATCCAACAACCGTAACGCCAGCTCACCAATCACTGCCTTCACCTGTTGCCGATGCCCATAAGTCACCCCATAGGTCACCCGCTCCCCCGTCCGCAAAAACAACAAACTCAGCCGTCGCAACAACTTTCCATAACGCTGCTCCAACGCCAAACTATACAAACCCAACTGCAAATCCACCATGTCAGCCTCAGGTACCCTCGGATTCTTCGCCGACTTATAATCAATCAACTCCAGCCCATCTGCCAAACTATCCAATCGGTCATAACGCCCCGTCAGCTTAAACTCCAAACCATTCACTTGGGTCAAACCTTGAATTCTCCCCTCCGTTGCCAAGGGACGCTGCATCACCCCCAATGGCACAATCTCAGCCTCAAAATACCGCCGCAGAATCTGCCATCCCTCTTCCACCTGGGCCGCCGTCAACGCACCAATCTGATGCTCCCAGCAATAGCGCAACCACTCCTCAGACGGCAACGGATCCTGATAATGCCAATCCTGATACAACTGTGCCAGGGCACCATGCAATGCCGTACCCAAAACAGCCGCACCAAATACTGACGGTTTCTTCAAACCGTACTCATAGCGAAAATAATACGCCCTGGGACACTGGGCATAGGACTGAGCTTAGTTGCCGAAAGAAGGTATGCCATAGCCAGCATTCTACTGCTGACAGCCAGCTACAGCACAGGGCTTTATCAAGTTGTCATAAGAGTGCTGAAGGTTGCCAACTGATGGATCAGTTAAGTTGCGATTGCAAATCCCACATCGAAAAAATTCTATCTTCAACCCTGAGTCCCATAATCCACCTGCTGAATCCACACCTCTTTCCCCGACACCAATCCCAAACCAGCCGCACGCCCCCCCGGCAACTCCAACACCTGGTCCACCGCCTTACTCACCCCATACACCGGACACGGCTCCCCCGAACAAGGCGGCAACTCAGCCAGTACCATCTCCACCTTGCCATCCAACAGAAATACCGCATCAAAATGAATACGCGGCTTCTCTGCAATTAGCTTGATGTAGCATTTCTTTGAATCTACAGACCAGCCTAATCGACACTTAATAGCTCCAGAAGTGGCTGCTCCGAAATAGTTTCCAAGTCAACAGATGTCAATAAACTACTCCAATTATCTCGAAACATGGAGTTTTCGGGTGACTCCCGATAGAGTTCTCCTAAAATAGTGATGGCATTCTGCCAAATACCATTCGATGCATAAATGGAAGCCATTTCCAAAGCTGTGGCATTATCAAGCTGTGTTTGTAAATCAGACGCCAACTCAACCCGTCGGATCCATCCTCCCACCTCAGGCGATAGGGCTGTTGTACCAGATTCACAGTGAGTTAAAAAGAACCATTGATAGGTGGCATCCAATCTCAAAGGGGAGAGCGTTTCGGGGAGAGTAATCTGGACAATGCCTGGGGTTTCATGATGGGAAATAAATGTCTCCTGATAGACTTCATTTCCGCTTTCATCTTGTAAAACAAACTCAAATTCTTGTATATCTTCAGAGGAGTAGGGAACGTAGAACCAAAAAGCAGGCAAGGCTTCTGTTGTCAAACTCAAGACTGATTCATAGTTAGACAGGTAAGCATTATCGGCGGTTTCTGCCGTTTCCTCTAATTTAACCTGGGTGTTGGGCACGAGGGCCGTCAGGCCAGTTTGCTGTTCTGATAACTGACAACTCCCTCGGCTAGCAGCTCCCTGACGACGCCCTGAGTGAGGACGACCGCGATCTTCTAAAGGTGGTGGAGTAAATTCGATATTAGTGTTGATTTGGGTTGACTGAGCCAAGCTGGAGATTGGCACTAAGCATAGCCAGGCAACACCCAGTAAACTGACTGGAAACATTAAGTTGAAAAGTGTGTTAAGTCTTTTCATAATCGTGCTAGATGACCAGTCTTATCTACAGTCAGAATGGTCGTTTTTCCGAGGAAGAACCTACAGTGTTTGGCCGGTTAATGAATTCAGACGTGAGCTGACTGGAAACGACGGTAGGTCGCTACACTCCCTACCGTAATTATGATTACAGTAGATACCGATACCCATGGCAGCCAATAACCAAACCGTGTCAGGCTAAACCAACATAGACTCAATAAACTAAATTGAGCCACTACTCCTACCAATAGTAGCTGTCTCCATTGAGGCTGTGTAGGAATCCAAATGTTAACACCATAAATCGCGACACCACCAAGGGTCGTCCAGCTCACTATCCATAGAATTTCAGCCCAATCAGGCCAGGTTCGAATGAGGGGATGTCCATCCAGGACCGTGCTCAGGAGATGACTCACCATATGGGCCTGTAGAAAAACCCCTGCCGTTTCCTGTAGGCCCATATGTCCATGGCTGTAGGGGGTTAACCAATAGTCTCCAAAGCTGGTGGCAGTGGTACCAATCAGAACAATGCGATCGCGCACAATATCGTCACTCACACGCCCCGCTAACACTTCGTCGAGGGTAACTTGGTCCGCAATTTGATCCGGCGAGGACAAATGGCGATAGTTCAGCAAAATTTGATGTCCCCCAGCATCCATCCCCTGGTAACCTCCACTATGGGGTTCTAATGGCGTAAAGATCACCTCACCTGCCTGTAGATGCCCCTCAGGGGTAACGGTGATGTCCATACCTTGTGCCGACAGATAGTGTAGAGCGATTAAGGCATTCAAAGAATAGCTGGCCGGGCAGGGGGAAGCTGGCTCAGGCGTTATCGACAGTAACTGGCGACGAGTAATGCCATCGGCATCGGTGAGCACATCGCTAAAGCCTACTTGATTGCTGGGCACTTCTGGCGGCGAGGCAATCCCTGGACTATCGTCACGGCTATTGCGAGATTGGCACGTCGCGATCAAATTGGGTAACTGCAGCTGCTCAATGAGTTGTGGCTGACGATCGCTGACTGGAAAATCTCGATAGATATCCAACCCAATCACCCTGGGTTGCATCGGTTCTAGCTTCTCTAACAGCGCTGATAACGCATCATCTGAAAGGGAACCCCGTCTTTGAGCCGCATCCTGAGCCTGAATATCTGCTTCGGTCACCGTGATGATTAACAGTCGCGGATCGGGCAACTGGTGGGAACGGCGTTGCATTAAAAAGTCAAACCCTCGTAATTCCCAAGGCTGGAGTATCCCAGTCTGGCGTAATCCTAAGGTTGTACATACTGAAAAAATGCCAATAATAAGTAGTTCTTTCAGGCCCAGTGTTTGTTGTTGTTGAGGAATGTTGTGGGGTGGCTTGGCTATGTTGTCGAGCTGTGGGGCTGGCCAGGTGGGTGGTTGTTCAACCAGGTGTTGGTAAATCATCGGCAGCCAGGTAGCGCAAGGATATTTGTCTTCTAATCCCTGTAACTTTTCTCGGGCTTCTCGGACTGCAAGATAAAAGGGTACCTGACGGGAAAATGTAGTTAAAAACGATTTGAGAAACACATGGGCGACCGGATCGGGAACTGGTTCTCTCATCACCAGCACCTGAGGAATTTGCAAATCTGCCAGATCATGGGCCAAACCCAGACCGTCACAGGAATTGAAAATAGCGATCTTTAATCCACGCTCAATGGCTTTACTCAGGCCATGTTTCAGTTCAGGCACAGTTAAACTGTCGTCAGGGTTGAGATAAAGTTTCCCGGTGATATCTGTTGCTGACTGCGTTTGACTGGAACTGTGTCCAGCAAAAAAGAGAATATCCCATCCCTGCGGATCCCAAAGAACATCATTTAGCTGTTGACGGTCGGGCTCAACTAAAAATTGCACATCGGCTTGGGATAATTGGTTTAACAATGCCTGGTCAGTTTGTAGCTCCAGCCCCTGACCATGGCCTAAAATGGCCAAAATCCTAACCCTGGAGCGAGGTATCGTCTGCCGTTCAATGCGTTCGTAGGCAGGGGCACTCAGGGCAATTTCGGCTTTTGGGTAGCGATCGCACAAAGCCCAAGTATGCCAGGGCAACCGTTGGAGAGTATACAGCTCAGTTTGTAAAACAATACGAATGTGGTCACTGGGATTTAATCGCTCCAGTAGTTTGTCATATAAAGGGCGAAAGCTATCTGAACTGAGCCAGCGATTAAATTCAGCATTTAATTGCCGAGCAACCGTATCACAGTCATCTATTCTAGAAACATTCTTGGCAAACCCGGTTTTAGCCTCCAGACGATAGGGTGTGCCCATGCGACGGTATGCCCTTTGCCAGCGCTGCAGCGTATGCTGTAGTTGCACAGCAGGCGGTAAATTCCCAGTAAGTTCTACAGTGGGTAATTGACCTGACTCACCAATTTGCAAAATGACATGTAGCCCAGTCTCCAGGCTGCCATTACCAAACTTTAAGGTAACCAACTGCTCCATGGCCCGCTCAAGTCTCACATGACAAATTCTTCGAGGTATTGGACACCATCCAACTGGAGCCGTACCCGAAAGCGCTCACCAGGACGACTGCTGAATTGTAACTGAATATAATTGTCAGCCTGTCTGGCTCGAGCATCCATAAATACAGTATCCGATGTTTCTAGCACTGCCAGTTCAAGGTCAGGGGGAAGGTAAGGTTGACCTTGAGGATGTACCTGTAGCCCAATGTTAATTGCCCCAGATGATTCACTCTGGATTTCCACCAGCATGACAACTTGCACATCCCCCAGATGCACTCCAACATCAATCAGCTTGGCTCGTTTGACATCAAGAAGACTGTCAGCAAAGGGGCCATCAGATACAGCATCCAATGGAGTATCAGTATCCGTTTCATCGACATGTCTAAAGCTAAAGGCCAGACTGACTTGTTCTGGACTAAGCAAGGTTTCCACTGCAAGCCATCCTGCTTCAAATGATTGATTAAGCCATTGGCCAAGTTTGACCGCTGTTGCAGCTAGCTGGGACTGGTCCATATCTGAGAATGTAGCCACTGCGTTCGAGGGCATCAGCTCATGGATACGCTGTAGCAATGTTTCAGGGGGCTGCAGGTCTGAAATGGTTAAGGCTGTTTCACCAACGGTAGGCGTAAAACCCAGTAGATGAGCCATTTTCAAGTTTTCATCAATCCAGACAACCACATACCCGATGCGCAGATCCCATACTTCAGGGGGGACTTCACAACTATTAGCCCCTGTCTGAATAGGTCGGCATTCTAACCGACCCAGCCCTGGCAGCGTCAAGTCAGCAACATCAGTCATCATCTGAGTCACTGGATTCCAGCTATCACTTTGCTCTAAATCGCTGATAATTCCCATCATCTGGCAGTAACCATGGGTAGCAAAAACGGCTAGCGTATTTAGCTGCACCTGCTCTGACTTGATGGCAGTCGGCTGAGCACTGGCAAATTGCTGGGCCATGGTGCGGGCCTGTTCAGTAATGGGAAGCGGCACTGCTTGAGGGTATAGCGTTAACTGTGTGGTCATCATCTTTCTCTGGCGTAATAGTAATCAGACACAATGGGTTTATAGATAACCCTGGACTCGACCAAATTCTTTTAATAATGGAATGCACTGACGCTGGTAAAAGCTACTCAAGGTACTCACAGACACCTCTAGCTGTGCAGCTAACTCTTTCCATGGAGTTTCTGGCGGCAATCGCTTTAGAATCAGCAGCTGACAGGTAATCTGAGGCTGACCTTTAATGTGGGTGTCAGCCAGGACGCCATCAGCATCGGCCTCTGCCCAGGCTTGAACTTCTGCCAGCAGCGGGGGAATATCTGGTGGGGCAGGTAAGCTGTCAATCGGGTCCAAAGGTTTTCCCTCTGAATCTGAGGAAGTGGATGGATATGCCGTGGTAGCGTATTGCTTTTGTGTATTGATGTAGCCGTCCTGGAGGCGACGCTTAAGGTAAGCGTTTAACCAGGTAACGACATTAGCCTTGTCAGGATCGTAAGCGCAACCAGTTGTTGCTTCGCACAGATTACGACAAAAGTAGATCCAGGTCTGCTGTAGAGCATCTTGATAGTAGGGGGCTTGGTCCCGCCAAAGCTGATTGGAAATCAGGCGAATGATTTGGGTCAGGTGAGTCTGTCTTTTCAGACTACCTGGAGGATGACAACAGGCCTCAGCAATTAGTTTTTCGACGGTTTCCTGGAGTTCACTCATGCCTGATCAGTCACCCTTGCAAACGTCAGTTTAAGTTAGCGATCTTTGGACGGTCATCTAAATAACCTATCAGGAAGATTGATAACTTTTACGCGGACGTTTATGTGAAAGTTCACTAAGTTGAGAGGCTAACTCGCCACTCTTGCTTGGGCATCATTAAAGCAAAAATTTGGAACTAAGACAGTGAGTCGTGAGCCGTAATTGATAAACCACGTCCAAGTTGAAACCTGTCGTTTCCTCTACGGTAACATTCCAGTTCTGGACGTGGACAAGGTTTATATCAAGTTTAGCCACGTCTTGCCCATGACTTGCCAAGTCAAAATCTTCGTCTTGACAGACCACTTGGCAATAGCAGTAATTTTAGATTCTAACTTAAGGGCAAATTACTGCTTGAGGCAGGTCAAAAAATAAAAAGGGGCTGCCATTAGACAGATCCCCTTTATGAATAAAATCTTTGGACTAGTTGAGTACTTGGGAAGATACTGATAGAACTCTCTCTACCCAGGAATCATTAGGGAACGAGAGGAGCATTCGCATTTCGATAAAAGATGGCAACGTCACTAATGCTGACGTTGCCAGTTCCACCAGTTACCCGAAACTCGATATTGTTTTCTCCAGATTTCGGAGAATTTATAATATTGACTGAAAGGGTTCTATCGATATCTCCGCCGATTTTCAGTCCAGGGGAATTTCAGAGGAAGTTTTCCCTCTTACTCCATTCCCGTCACCCTAGTCTCAACCTAAAAATTTAGGCTTGACAGACTACTAGAAAAGCGGTTTCAACGGACATAAGGGTTAATCTGTAGCCACTTACAAACTAAGCGATTGTTTTCGACAACCCAGGTAGCCGTTAGCCGAGCTTTGGTTTGAGCAGTGGGCATTTGAGTCTGGAATTTATCAGTCTTAGGGGCCAGGGTTTGAACAGGTGCAGTCATGACAATTTTCTCCAAATAATGTGATCAAGGTTAGGGATCTGCCAAAAAATAAAATCTCTGGCTGAGAGAAGGAAAAGGGGTAAAGGAACAAGGGTAAGGGGCTATTGGCAGGTACCTTATTTACCGGCAAGCCCCTAGGGCCCATTTTTTTACTCCTTCTGACCATGGGTGGGATGGAACATGAGATCGGAAAGTCCTCCAAAGGATTAATGCTTTGACGTTAGTCTCGCTCGCTTCAGTCTTACTGTTCCATCTCTGATCACTCTTAAAGAGGATACAGCGTTTCTCACATGCGCTGAATATATCCCCATTGCCCATTGCCTCACCTTGCCAATATATTCATCCCAATCGAGAATGCGATAAGCATTAGCTAACAAGAAACTTGTTCAGCAGCCTCATATTGTCCTGGAATCGGCACATCAGGCTGAAACACTTGGCGTAATGTGGCCATATCCATCACCATGGCGCATGTTGCGATTGCCATTAGTCCTGTCAAGACTAAAAGACCAAGCAGACTGGTCCAATCGGGGTTAGCGGATCGGATGATGTGAGGTTTTGGTATTGATACCTTAGTCACATTCAATTATTCGAGAGAATAAGGCTTTGACGGAGCCAATGGTTTTGGTGTAGTCAAAATACGGACAAATTCTAAAATCATGGATAACTCCTTACAAACCAAAATGGGTTTGTAAAAAAGGTGTTTTTTGAGTTGTTCTTTGTTTTGTCTGACGATGCTTACTGATTGAACACTGTTAGGTTGATGGACTGTGCCTTGGAACTTGGCGAAAGGTGCGATCTCACATTGAGTAAATTGCAAGTGAGATCGCTAGTACGTGAACATAAACATGAAAATCATTCTTTGAGTCAATAATGCCTGGTACCAGCCTCCTTAAAGGATTAGTTAGTGGATATCAGATACTTCAAACAGATTTTCTGTAAGCGTCTATTGACCTATCAGGGGAGGTTCTAGAAATTATGCAGAGTGACGCAACTTTTTTAGGATGAGTATGAAACTAAGCTCGACTTAATACATTAAGTGATATAACAAACCCAGTCAGACCAAGGACTGAGGCGTTAGATAAAAGCATGGTACTGCTGGATTATGCCGAGCCATTGCCCTACCAGCAAGGCTGCTCAGCTCCTGCAACAAGCACTTGACCAGTAGCACTCGCTCACACTCTAATGTCCTACTTAAACAAATTCAGCCCGGTCACAGCGGCTGGGGTAAATCCAAGTCAGTGGCTAGGCATTCTGTTTGAGGGCCAGGCATTACGATTCACCACGTCAAGGCCTTGAAATAAATATATAGCTCAAACAGTTTCAGGGTTTACCCGGAGAAAGCTTTGATATTAAAATGATGTTCGGCAACATGTTTATAATCAAAGCATTTGTGATTTAGATCGAGTATCGAAAAGTAGAAAGGGAAACACTGTATTCGAAGCGATTGGGAATCACCATAACTTCCAGGAGTAGAGGATATAAACATGAGTCAGCCTTTAAACCACTGGTCTTGTTACCTTAACCTCATTAGCTATTTGGCTTGTGGGACTAGTGTTTTTTTAGTCGCACCTGCATTAGCTCAAAGCAACCTTATCCCTGACAACAGTTTAGGAGCAGAAAATTCTCAAATTATTCCCAATCAAACTATCGATGGTTTATCTGTAGACATCATTGATGGTGGGGCTGTTAGAGGTTCCCACTTGTTTCACAGTTTTATCGAATTCAATGTTGATGAAGGGCGAGGGGCTTACTTTAGCAACCTTCCTAGCATTGAGAATATTTTTAGTCGAGTAACTGGTGAGAATGCTTCAGCAATAGACGGTACGTTAGGCGTATTGGGCGATGCAAATTTGTTCTTGCTAAATCCGAATGGGATTATCTTTGGTCCCAATAGTCGCTTAGATGTGGGCGGTTCCTTTTTCGCCAGTACTGCCGACAGCGTCTTATTTAACGAGTATGAATTTGACACTGTTAATCCAACAGCTCCGCCTTTGCTAACGATTAGCCAACCGGTGGGGCTGCAAGTTGGGCAAAATCCAGGGGACATTGTGGTTCGTAGTCAACCGATTTCTTTTACGGCAGGAAACATCACTGAAGTCGCTGATGCAGGGCCTTTACTAGATACAGCCCAAGTTGCTAATGATGCAGGATCATCGGTACCCAACACCATCACGGGCGAACTCGCCGAGAATAATGATGTTGATTTGTACAGGCTCTTACTGCCCGCAGGCTCTTCATTTTCGGCGAGCACGGTCGGCGGAACCGATGTGGATACAATTGTTTTCTTGTTTGATGAAAACGGACTGGGGATTATTGGCAATGATGATGATGTAGGGCTTCAATCGACGTTGCCTGCTCAAGAAGTAACCGCATCAGGAGAATTTTATTTAGGTCTATCTAGTTTTAACAATCGCCCCATAAGTGCAGGGGGAGATATTTTTTCACTTAATGACTTTAGACCGACAGGGCCAGGGTCGGTCTTGCCCTTAGCAGGCTATACAGACAATGGCCAAGAGAGTGGAGCTTACACAATTTTTCTGGATGTTCTGAGTTCGGATCCTAATGATGTGGGCGGCTTACAGGTGCCTGCAGGTGAAACCCTGACGTTGCTGGGGGGAGATGTTCGCCTGGAAAGCGGACAAATTCTGGCACCAGGGGCAGATGTGCAGTTGGGCGGATTGAATGCAGCAGGGGTGATTACGTTAGACGCGAATCAGAGGATTGCTTTTCCTGAAAATGTTGTCCGTGGGGATGTTTTGTTCGAGGCCGGAGCCACAGTGAATGTACAAGGGGATGGTGATGGGAGCGTTGCCATCTTAGCTGACACCCTTAGCCTGACTCAGGCGAGCGAGATTGTGGCCGGAATTAGGGCAGACGCGACGAGCGGCAATGGGGCAGGGGATATTGTTATCAATGCCTCTAATCTAGTGGAACTTTTGGATGGAACACGAATCGAGGCCAGTACCTTTGGTCTGGGCAATGCTGGGCAAATCGTGGTGAACACCGGTACTTTTCGTGCTCAGGGAGCATCTAGTGAAGTTTTACGTCGCAGTGGCGGCATTTTCAACAATGTCGAAGAGGATGCTGTAGGAAACTCTGGAGGGATCGTGGTGGAAGCTTCTGAAAGGGTCGAACTCCTGGATGGAGCAGGCATCTTTAGCGAAGTTGGAAGAAACGCTGTGGGGAACTCTGGGGGAATTGTATTAGAAGCATCTGACAGTGTTGAACTCCTTAATAAAGCAGGACTCGAGGCCAATACCGCTGGTCAGGGCAATGCTGGGCCCATCGTCGTAAACACCACTATCTTTCGTGCGCAGGACAGTGATGTTGTCAGCGAAGTCGAACCGTTCGCTGAGGGAAACTCTGGGGGAATTGTTTTGGAGGCTTCAGAAAGTGTTGAACTTCTGGATGGGACATTAATCCTTAGCAATACTTCTGGTCAAGGAAATGCCGGACCCATCGAAGTGAACACCACTACCTTTCGCGCACAGGGAACAGGCAGTTTCGGTGTCCCGAGTACTGTTTTTAGTGAAGTCAGATCTCTCGCTGTGGGGAATTCTGGAGGAATTGTGTTAGAAGCATCTGAGAGCGTCGAACTCCTGGATGGGGCACAACTTGCTGCCAGTAACTCTGGTCAGGGCAATACTGGTCCAATCGCCATAAACACCAATACCTTTCGCGCTCAAGGAGAAAGCAGCCGAGGACGGAGCGGTGTTATCAGCGAAATTGAAGGATTTGCTGAGGGGAACTCTGGGGGCATAGTCCTGGAGGCTTCTAACAGCGTTGAACTCTTGGATGGGGGACGACTCAGTACCACTATTAGAGATCGGGGTGCAGGCACTGTTGGCTCAATAGTGGTGGACACCAATACCTTTCGCGCTCAGGGAGAAGCTAGCAACGGTGATAACAGTGGTGTTTTCAGCTTTAACTTCACGTTCGATGAGGATGAGCGCTCTTCTGGAAAAATTGAATTAGTAGCATCTGACAGCATCGAACTCCTGGATGGGGCACAACTCATTACCAATACCTTGAATCAGGGCAATGCTGGGCAAATCGTGGTAAATACCACCACATTTCGTGCTCAGGGAGCATCTAGCAATGGTGATAACAGTGGCGTTTTCAGCCAAGTCGAGTCCAGCAGCATATCAGAGAGGTCTGAAGGAGATTCTGAGGGGATTATATTGGAGGCGTCTGAGAGCATCGAACTACTGGATAGGGCAGGGCTCGCTGCCAGTACCTCGGCGTTGGGAAATGCAGGAGAGATCACCATCGCCACCCCCAACTTAAGCCTTGCGGATGCTGCCTTTATTTCAACCGAGACTACTGGTGCAGGTAACGCTAGTTCCATCAGGGTTGAAGCATCAGAAGCCGTAACCCTAGGACAAAACACCCGTCTGACTGCTGAAACTTCTGGTGCTGGTGCCCCCGGTGACATTGAAATCACGGCCCCAATCCTTACCATTGGTCAGAATGCAGAACTCAGTACCACCATTACCGCAGACTCTACCAACCAGGCAGGCAACAGCGATATCAAGCTCAATACCTCGGTGTTAGATATCTCCGGTGAACTGGGGGTCTTTGCCGAAACCAACAGCGCTGCACCCGCAGGAGACTTATCCATCCAACCCACTAGCCATGATACCGATTTAAATATTCAATTCAGAGACAATGGTTTTATTGCTGCTCGCACGACAGCCACTGGCATCGGCGGTGGTATTGAGATTACGGCCCCTGAAACTATTAATATTCAGGGGCAAGGACGGGTCTCGGTTGAGACCCTGGGACAAGGTGATGCAGGGCAGGTGACACTGACGGCTCCGGAAGTCACCCTCAAGGAGGGAATAACCATCGCAGCAACTACCACAGCATCAGGCCAAGCAGGAGACATACTCTTGGACGTTGCCGACAGTCTGACTATTGATAATAGTACTGTTGAATCCAGTACAGGCCCTGTTTCGTCCGGATTGGGGGGGAATATTTTCATCGGTAATGAGATTGTCGAGCAAGGTGGAGAGCCTGTAATTCTCCAAAGCACTCCTGAGGTCGCTTTAAATAACGGTGGGCGGATTACGGTCAACTCCGAAGGGCAAGCTCAGGGGGGGAATATCACGACAACCGCTGACCAACTAACGTTAAACAACGGTAGTGCCATCACCGCCACCACGCGCAGCAGTAATGGGGGTAACCTGACCTTCACCCTGGAAGATGTCTTAGTGTTGCGCAACGGTAGCACTCTCTCTGCTACTGCCGGAACCGCCCAAGCTGGCGGTGATGGTGGCAATATCAGCATTACTGGTCCCAATAGTTTTCTCGTTGCTGTTCCTGATGAAAACAGCGACATCACTGCCAATGCCTTTGAAGGTAATGGCGGCAATATCAACATCACCGCCCGAAATATCCTTGGTCTAGAATTTCGCCCCAAGCTAACACCCCTCAGTGACATCACCGCCAGCTCCGAGTTTGGCCTATCGGGCACTGTCACTCTCAATACCCCCAACCTTGATCCCGCTCAAGGACTGATTGAGTTACCGACCGACCTCGTAGATAGGAGCAACCAAATTGATCAACGCTGCCTGACTGATACTGGCCAAGGGCAGAGTGCATTTGTAGTAACCGGTCGCGGCGGATTACCCCCCACCCCCAATGATGTAGTACGTAGTGAATCACCTGGATTGATAGACCTAGAAATTTATGGAAACCCCAATACCCTCACCCAGAGTACAGACACTAATGCAAAACCCACTGCCCTAACCCCAACAACCAATCGTCCAACACATCTAGTCGAAGCTCAGTCTTTTGTCATGAATGACTCTGGCATCGTTGAGCTGTTAGCCCAGGCTTCCCAGGCAACAGCCCAGTTAATCTCTTACAGTGGTGCATGCCCATCCAGACCATGAGAAGATATCTAAGGAAATTTTCATTGGGTTACTTCTGCCTATCTTTAGTCACAGTGCTAGGCATAGGCATCCTCTGGTACCCGCCACCAGCACCAGCCAGCCAGCCAGCCTTAGTTCAGACGCCAGATACTGAAATTAACTCTCTCAACAGCCTAACTGCACAACAGACAGATAGGTCATCATCCAGCCTAATTCAACAGGGACGAGACCTATACAAAGCAGGTAATTACAAAACAGCTATCCAGGTTTGGCAACAAGCCGTTGACCAACTGGTCGCCCAGGGAAACTGGCTGAGTCAGGCCAGTGTACATAGCCATCTGGCTCTGGCCTATCAAAATATAGGCCAGAGCCCCCAGACAGATGAGGCCATTAGCACTAGTCTACAACTGCTCGACAGTAACCCATCACCCGACCAACCTGACTACTGGAGTAGTCGAGGCCAGGTGCAAAGTACCCAGGGGACCATATATTTATTGAGATCGCAACCCACAGATGCCCTCAGCTCTTTTCAGCAGGCCGAGCGGGATTACCGCCAGGCCAGTAACAACAATGGCATTCTCCGCAGTCAGGTTAACCAGGCCCAGGCCTTGCAAGCACTAGGCTTTTACCGTCGAGCACTCAACACCCTCACAGACCTGAATCCTCCCCTTGCAGACCGTTCGCCCTCATTGAGCCAAATAACAGGGTTGCGCAACCTGGGAGATCTGCTCCGGATTACGGGCGACCTTGAACAATCTCAAACAGTGTTGGAACAAAGTCTCACATTGGCCCAACAGCTAGGCGATCCCATCGAAACAGCCAAAATCCGCTTTAGCTTAGGCAATACGATCCAGGCGCAGGGAAATACGGACCAGGCCCTAAACTATTTTGAGCAAGTCTCTGTTCAGCCAGTTTCATCCTCCTTACGGCTAAAGGCCAACATTACCCGACTCAGTTTACTGTTTGAAACCGGCAAAACCGATGTGGCGACTTCACTCCTTGCCGATATCCGCACCCAGTTAACTAATCAGCCTGTTGGTCGCACTAGCGTTTACACCCGGCTCGTCCTGGCCCGTAACTTGCTGGATCATGCCGAACCACTACCCACCAACGAGACCGCTCAACTCCTGCAACAAGCACTTGACCAGGCCCAAGACCTCAGGGATCGTCGTGCTGAGTCTTACGCAATGGGCTACTTAGGAGAACTCTACAACCGAACAGCCAATCTGTCTGAGGCACAGGTCCAGTTAGCATCCGCCCTGGCAATTGCACAAAACCTCAATGCTGCTGACATTGCCTATCGCTGGCAGTGGCAGCTGGGCCAACTGTCGCGTCAACAGGGTAACCTGACAGATGCCACCACAGCCTATAGCGATGCGGTCAAAAGCCTACAATCCCTACGCAACGAGCTAGTAGCCATTAACCCCGATATTCAATATGACTTTCGAGAAAAGGTCGAACCTGTTTATCGAGAACTGGTAGATTTATTGTTGACTCCGTCTTCTACAGAATCCAACATTAGCCAAAACAAGCTATTACAGGCTAGAGATGTGATTGAATCCCTGCAGCTAGCAGAACTAGAAAATTTCTTTCGAGAACCCTGCTTGGCAGTTCGACAACAAATCGATCAGGTAGTTGATGATGGCCAGTCTGCCACCGCTGTTTTATATCCCATTATCTTGCCAGATCGGCTAGAAGTCATTCTGAAACTCCCCAATCAACCCCTGCAACATTATGCAACGCCTCTGGCCCAAACCGATCTAGAAGTCATTATTAATGATTTACGTCAACAAGTTGTGCGTTCCTTCGGTCTTAGAAGCACCCAATCCCTGGCAAAACAAATTTATGACAGTCTGTTGAAACCGGCAGAGTCCGCCCTGGAAGAAGCCCAGGTTGATACCCTCATTTTTATTTTGGATGGGGCATTACGCAACATTCCGATGGCAACGCTCTACGACGGACAACAATATTTAGTCCAAAAGTATAGCCTGGCCCTGGCACCGGGTCTCAAGTTGGTAGACCCAAAGCCGTTGGCGGAACAAGACCTAGCTGCCATTACAGCTGGTTTAAGTGAATCTCGTCATGGCTTTATTCCCCTACCTTTTGTAAATGTTGAAGTCGAGCAAATTCAATCAACCTTAGATAGTCGTGTCTTGTTAAATGAAACCTTTACAGAAAGTGCGTTAACAGATGCAATCAACCAAACTCCTTTTCCAGTGGTGCATCTTGCCACACATGGTCAGTTTAGTTCTAATCCAGAGGAAACATTTATCCTGGCCTGGGATAACCCAATTCAAATTAATGCATTAAATCGCCTGTTGCGAAACAGTGAACAAAGTCGCCAGGATGCCATTGAACTATTGGTGTTAAGTGCCTGTGAAACAGCAACTGGCGATAAACAAGCCGCACTAGGGTTAGCTGGCGTTGCTGTACGTGCAGGTGCTCGCAGTACCCTGGCCTCACTCTGGAATATAGATGATGAAACCAGTGCAGTCTTAATGCAGCAGTTTTATCAAGTACTGATAGATAATCCTACTACTAAAGCCAGCGCACTACGGCAGGCTCAGCTAGCTCTACTAAAAAATCCTCGATACCAGCATCCTCGATATTGGGCACCCTACGTGCTGGTGGGTAACTGGCTGTAAATATAGTTTGGTGAAGGCAATGATAATGCTCTCGACTTATTAGTCGACCCTAAGCTAGCCTAATTATTTCGGTTATTTAGACAACCCATACACTGAAGCACCCAATATCTCATCCATTTCCAGAGTAATGAAAGTTTATATCAGATCACTCATTTGGGAATGCCGGATAGCTACCCTGTTGAATCCTGAAATCGATGCTCTGGAGGATCGATCTGGCTGTCAGAACATTCACGCACCAAAGCCATCCATGAGTACAATCGCTTAATCCGAGAAAAGATGACAGAGAACTATGCCAACGCTATTTTCTCTGTCATTTACTAAGACGGACTAACGAGGAAACAAGACCGAACCAAACCCATCCCAGATCCCGCCAAAAGTAGTGTAGGGATTATGCCTTGCACCACCACCTTTATTGGTTGTAGTTTCCTGCTCAGAAAGCATCTGTTGTCGCCGTTCAGCTGCAAGTGTAACAGCTTGCTCAACTAGGTCTTTGATTTCAATAGTCATGATTGGTCTCCAAATAGGTTGTTATTGCTGTAAATGCATTTTTCGAAACTCTTAGCCAACCTCCAATAATCTAGCTTCAACCTCTCAATTTAATCAAGCATTTCTAGAAGGGTTTTAGGGATGAAAGATAGTAGTTTTGTCCGATAACCCAATGCAGAATCAATGAACCTCTAATATGTCAAACAAACTATCTGTTGAAGTCTTCAGCAAAATGCAAGGCTTTTAGTGACTTAAATGCCCTCTAGGGTCACCCGAGACCTGCACTTCCAATTCAGTGGGGTGATAGTTATCTGTAAGGATTTGCGGACAACGCATGCAGGCTGATTTGCCTTCCTGTTTCCACCAGCGGCAATCACGACGAATCGCGCAAGGTGGCAAAGTCTCAGTCACGTGTGGTAGTTGATCAGCTACCCGCATGACCAAGCGACAATCTTGCCCATCAAAGTGAACACATTTATTAGCCTGACATGGAGACGCAATCCTAAACACTTCAGTGGGTGTAACGGCTTGAGTTTGGCTCAGTAGTTCTTCATCTAAGGGAATCGTCTTCTTGAGATAGTTCACCTGCGGTTGCTCAGCAGTTCCTGTCACAATACCGAAGACACGGCTGTCTTCAATTTCCGGTCGTCCGCTAGGGCAAAGGGTTAGATTGCGATCTACTTGTTCCCGAATCATATGGTTATTTTTCATGGTGTTTTGGTTGGAGTGTTAGTAGAGGACAAGCCCTGAGCTATCAGGTGTGGAAGATATTTTCCTGGAAGCAAAACTCTGATTGACGAGAAGAAGTTAACCAAATAACATTTGGAGTTATGAAAGCTTCAATTTTAAGTTTTTGCTGCGATGATTTTCAAAGAGTAGAAGGTGGGCGAGGCCCACCTTCTTTCAAGTTAAAAATAGAGCTGTTGCGAAATAAGGTAACAAAGTGGCTTAAACCCTTGTACCTCAATGGATTTAAGTTTTGTAACAAACGAACGTTCAAAAGCCTCTGCTACCAGTGCTTTTAGTTCGATTAGGTTCTTATTTCGCAACAAGTCTAATCCGTATTGGTGACGATGTTTGATGCTATAACTGATGCAATACAGGCGGGAGTCGTGAATACTGATAAAGCCACTACTCGGCTATCAGAATAAACTTTTCCTCCATAAATTGCATCTTCAGCATCACCAAGCTCAGTTAAAAATGATTCTGGGCTTTGCATCATCTCCAAACCTGCTGGAGATAAACTATCAATCTTAATACTGGACATTTTGATTTCTCCAAAAAACTAAATTTGCTAACATACACCGGAAATCAAACAACAGGCAAACTTCTATAAAAAATATGTCAGTTTTCCATATAGATTTGATTCGAGACAGGTAATATCCTGGCCTATATTTATTATGCAAACTCTTCCTTCAAACAACAAGATAAATGCCATATCTAAAAAGACATAAATAAAATACAAAAGACTTGAATTCAAAAAAATAAATTCCAACTTTTATCAGTTTGATTTATTTAAAGCCCAGCATGGCAAGGTTATCCAACGTAAAACATTCACTAACGCTCTAATTTCCACGTACGACGCTATGAAGCTATCCACAAGTGGTACAGCAGCTGCCTATGGCAGCTTAAAAAGAGACTGGTTTTAGAACTATTTCATCGAAGTGCCCGATTCAGGTTTTGCAATCTAAAATCTGAATATAAGAAAGGTTACTAACTGTCAGACAGTTAGTAACCTTTCTAGATTTGATTGTTTTAGGTTCAAAACTCTTAGCTTCTATATTCCCATCTCACCGAGAAGTCTCGACCCGAGATTTCTCGGCTTAATCTGGTGCTAATTTTTCCTGCCAAGCATTGAAGCTCTTGACAGATATTAATTCTAGCGTTTGATTAAGAAGAAGATATTGCTAAAGCGTTTGGCCAATTCAACAAGTTGAGACATATGAACTTACTTGGAACGCACTCAATCAAAGCTCCCTGCTAAGATTATTCTCCCGTCCGGTCAAATTCACGTTCTCAAAGCGAAAGCGACTCGCTTACCCAAGACATTCACTGTTCAATAGGTCGTTAAATAGGACATAAGTAAAATAGTTAAGACTGTTAGATTGAGCTTCAAATATTTTTTTGGAAACTCTCTCCTTCAGACTGGACTATTTTAGGATGTTTCTAAATATTCAATAACCAGCTTCAAAAAAGGTTGAAGAGCTCGATAAAATCAAAACTTTGATCGCTCAGCTGCTGAAACTTTTCTTCTGTAATGGATGGACCTCTTACAAAAAGACAAAAGTTCTGTAATGATGTCTTCCTCATTGCATCTTCTAGGGAAGTGATTTTCATAGGTCCAAAGGAGCATAGATATCCTCAGCATTAGCGTTGAGGTAAGGGCGTGTTAGGTCGAGGCCAATTTGCTGAAAATGTCGTTGAATAGTAGCTAGTCGCTGCTCAGGATAGTCTGGCTTGTCGCTAAATGTCTCTGCTTCTAACAAAGCATTCGCGACGATTTGGCAGCGGTTTTGACCGAAACTTTCAGACTGACCAAACTTGCGATCGGGCTCCTCGGCTAACCCTAGCCCCGGTGCCAGACGTTTGGTAAAAAGGGGTTCCTGCTGGCCAAAGTGAGACTGATGTTTGGCATAAACTGACTGCAACAATCCACGGACCTGCAGGTAGTGGGAACGCTCTACATACAGAACCCCTGCATCATGACGCTGATAATTGGCCGGGTTATAGAGCACTTTGAATGTGAAGGGCAACGCTTGGGCATTCATCTGTTGGGTAAGGGTCTTCATAACAGTTACGGCCCCTTGGCTCGTCACATTGAAATAGAGACGAACGATTGGTTCTTGTCCTTGCTCAACTCGCTCAGAACTCTTGCCAGCATTTCCCACGGCTACGTAAAAACCGTTCTGCATTAAATTACTGGGCAAGCGAATTGCGACAACTTCACCCACTGCCGCAGTCACCTCTGGGACCAAATGACGCTGGCAATTGATGTATAGGGTCAAGCCTCCCTTTTTGACAGTAAGGTTCTCCTCGGAGACTTGTTCGACGACCTGCCAACCCGGATCAAAATAGCCGGTTCCAGTATTATGCTGATGCAGTTGAGTCAAAAAGTCGAGATCAAGGCCAAAGTAAGTATTGTTCTCTAGATCTTGGAATTGAGTTTGTTTTTCGGAATCACTATCCAGAGCCAGTTCCGTTTGTAAAGAACCGTTGTAGTAGATGCCATACAAAAAACTCCTAAGCTGGAGCATGAGATACTTTTGTTTTAAATCAGCCGGAACATGTTCAAATCGATTGACGATCTCGGGCGGAACTTGAAAGGGCTGATACTGAGGGTGTTTAATGCAAAGGTCTGACTGAATCATGACGGATGCCGCCATATCTTCTAAGGCATCAGCTAGGTTAGAAGGTAAAGTCGCCAGGGAGGCTGACGCAACTGAAGTGGAAAGAACCATAGTTAGAAATCCAAAGTAAATTTACATCACAGTAGAAAGGGTGGGCACCTGCAGGCTATCGGTACCAAACAGTGTCGGAATCGCTAATTCTGGCTGACAGAGCAAACTTTTTGCTACTTGCAGAGTACAGATCTGGTTATTGCCAAATTTTTTTTGATACCGTAAGACAGATTGAATCTGAAAAATCAGCACAATCCCAGCCAACTTCAAAGTCAGGGATAAAAAGTCAGGTCGCTGTGCCAGAATTTCAGGAAACTCATCAAAATAGGCCTTGACTAAAGCTTGGAGCGAAGGCTGTAACAGTTCCAGCGGAGTCATGGCCAATTTCAAGCTTTCTTCAATCGCCATGTCTTGACTAACAATTAAGCTCCCTAACCAGAGTTGTAAATAACTAGCAATTACCGATCCCAGGTCAAAAGCAGGGTCACCCCAACCTGCCTGTTCCCAGTCGATCAAACGAATCAAGTCAGGGAGTTCGGCGGAATCGGCAGAAGCAGTGGAAGATGACCGTAGGCGCTCTGGATGCAGTAAAATGTTGTTGATTTTGAGATCATTGTGAGTTAAGCAACAGGGTGTAACTTGCACATTAGCTGCTGCGATCGCCCGCCTCAAACTCGCAAAACGCTGGTAGAGGACAAAGAACCGTATCCCGTCCCCTGGTAGACCGCTAAAGATCTCAGGAGTTGGGCGCTCTAGGTTCTGCAAGTACGGTTTTCGGGTACTATTTGTAGCTGCTTCCTTAGTTAAAAAGGACTGATACTCCGCCTGGCGAAAAGTGGCTTTGTGTAGAGCTGCTATGGTTTGACCAATCGCGGTAGAAATTTGCTCCGGATAGTGATTTTCTTTCGCATAGAAATCTCCTAGGTCACGGTAATCATCCAGATACTCAAAAATAGCAATCGCATGTTCAGCATCAAAGTGTACTAGGCTTGATGCTGAAGGCTGTACCGCAGCAAACTCTGGAAATGTTTGCCAGAATTTGCGAATATGCCACTCATTGAAAAATTCGCCTGCGGCTTTACCATCTGGCGCATAACGCTCTTGCTTCACTAGAAACTTTTTGCCAGTGTTGAGGCTGACTAACAGGTTGAAGTTCTTCGCTGGCTTTAGTTCAACTTGTCCTGTCGGTGACTCCGGTTCAGTCCAGAGGTCAGTGCCTTGAAGATAGTCGAAAACATTTTGGGCGTTTAAACGAAAAATCATAGGTCATACGAAGATAAATGGTCAACAAAGAAAGCTGTCTATATTCGATATTTCTTTTTAGAAATTAACCAGACATAACAGCTAAAGTCATGTCACTGTCAGGATTCGCTTGTGCATAGTTATCTACATCAAAGTCAATTTCAATACTTTGGGCTTCTTCTTTTAGCCATTCCTTAAACAAATTATTTAAGATTTGCACTTTTAGAGACTCAGTTAGTTGTGCAAGAATGATTTCCTCGACCAAGATTAAGTGGCTACCCTGAGCCGTTAGAATTGGTTGCAAAAGTGTAGGTGGCTTAGAGGCAAACACAGCAGCCGAGATCTCAGGCTTCAGGTCTTTGCGACTGACGGCACCTCGATATCCACCAATACGCCGACTTTCTTTATCCTGAGTATACTGATGAGCAACATCTGAGAAGCTTACTTCTTTTTCTTCAATCGCATAAAAATATTCTAAAGCTAAGTCCTCATCCTCAAAAATAATTTCATAAAAAATAGCCTGTTCATAAACTATTCGATGTTCATAGAAATAGGGTTCTACCTGATCTGAGAAAAGATGGTCAGCCACTTTATGAGACAGTATATTGCCATGGATAAACTCCTCAAACTCATCTAAAGAGAGTTGATATTTTTCAAGCCAAGAAAAAGTGGCTTCTGCACTGTGTAGTTGATTCATGTTACGAAACAGGTCAGCAGCTTGCTGCAGCTCCTGAGGGGTGACATCCAGGCTCAAATTTTTCGCTTGTGCTTGGATAACCTGACGAGTTGAGATCGCTTCAACTAAAGTCGGTAGATGGGCTAACGTCTTAGCCTGATGGAGAAACTCACCGGGAGTCATTTTTATTTTTTTAACTGTATTCATAATTTAATCTCCCATGTCCTTATTTAAGAAGAAATAACACGTCAATTGAAATATCTGCTGAGTAGCCTATCTAGAGCTGTAAACCGTCTTTACTCAGCTTCTTAAAGGGGTCTAAGATAATGTCAACAATGCGACGTTGCTGAACAATCACTTCTGCAGTAGCTGTGTCACCTGGCCGCAAAGGAAGACATTCCTGAGGCGTCGGCAAACAAGGTTGGTCGAGTTCAATTTCTAGCTGATACGTATCGACATCACCTTGAATCGTTTCTTCAACTCGTGAAGTTGGAGAAATACTTGCCACTGTTCCTGTCGCAATACCGTAATCCTGAAAAGGGTAGGCATCAAATTTGAGTTTTACTGGCAGCCCTTCACGCAGCGATCCACTTTCGGTTGTAGCGATCTGGGCATTCACAATAAAAGTCGCTCCCTCTGGGGCAATTTCAGCGACCTTACTACCGGGTTGAACCACTGCCCCTGCTTGCTGAAAAGGCAACTCAAAAATAATTCCGGCCACAGGGGAGGTAATTACACGTTGCTCTAATTGCAGTTTAAGTGATTGAATCGCATGGGTACTTTGAGCAATTTCGGAAGTGAGTTGGGTGATTTGAGTTTCCAGATTTTTCAATTCTTCCTGTATCTGAAGCATCGAGAGTTCACCTGTGTGCAGCAAACTGTCATAACTCTGCAGCCGTTCTTGTTGTTGAAGCTTTGCCTGGATAACATCAGCCTGGGCCTGCTCATAGAGACGTTGCCGCTCCATCAACACATCCTCATGTTCGACAACTTCGACTTTAGGAATAATCTCTTGCTCGTAAAGGGTCCTATAACGGTTTAATTCTCGCTTGGCACTCGCAAGGTTCATTACCCTCAGATCAAGCTCAGTTCTAGCATGTTCGATTTGCTGGGTAGCCTGATCAATTTGAGTTTTCCGTTCCAGAGCTTGGGCTTGATTTTGTTGCTGCTGGATCGTGAGGGTAGTCGTTAGCTGATTTCTCAAGAGATTAAGTTGAGCCAGACGATCTGCTTGACCATCTCGCTGCTCTTGCGTTTGCCGTAGCTCAACTTCAATCAATTCAGAGTCTAAGACTAAGAGCTGCTGACCGACTTCAACACGATCGCCTTCTTCGACCTGGATAGTCGCAATTGAGCCTGCCACCTCAGTATCTAATCGCAGGGTCTGTCCTTTAGGTTCCAGACGTCCCCGAGCAGTGCCGGTTTCGTCAACGCGGGAAAACATTGCCCAGGGTAATACCACAGCCACAAATAGTAAGAGTAAATATAACAGACCTCGTGTCCAGACTTGAGGCATGCTGTCCAGCAGTTCTTCGGTAGCGTGGGACCAATCTGCTTTGAGAACTGGCGAGGATTTTTGGGCGATGGGTTGAAGTGGGCTATCTTTCTGCAGCTCTGGTTGTTTTTGCTGTTTTTTGGATCCCTGTAATGGAGTTAGCAAAGCAGCATGGGCAACGTGACCATTGAGAGAATTGGGCATCGAATTCACCAAAATTAAGTGATAGATAATAGATAGAGATAAATAAAATTAAAGGGGCAAAGATTTTGAGATATTTTTTGCGTCGCAGCAGACAACACTTCATGTCAAGCAATGGCTCAATTCAAGGTGGCTAATTGTTGTTGATTGAGGTAGTAGTAATGACCTCGACGAGCCATCAGGGCTTCATGATTCCCTGACTCTACTAAAATCCCGCGATCTAATACCAGAATCAGATCGGCATTACGAATAGTCGATAATCGATGAGCAATTACCAGTGTTGTTCTGTCTTTGATAATTTGATTTAAGTTTTGTTGAATAATACGCTCTGATTCTGCATCCAGGTGAGAAGTTGCCTCATCCAAAATTAACAATTTTGGGTTGCCCAGGAGTGCCCGAGCGATGGCCAGTCGCTGTCGCTGTCCGCCTGATAACATGCCACCACCTTCACCAATTTGAGTCTCATAGCCCATGGGTAATCTGCGAATAAACTCATCGGCTCCAGCCAAAGTAGCTGCTTCCACAATTGATTCAAGGGACATACTGGGATGGCCCAGGCTAATATTTTCGCGAATTGTGCTGCCAAAAAGAAAAGTATCTTGATCGACGACCCCAACTTGTTGACGAAACGACTGCATGGCTAGAGTCGATAGGTCATAGCCATCCACCAAAATTTTGCCATCCGTAGGAGGATATAGTCCTAGCAGTAATTTAGAAATCGTAGTTTTACCTGAGCCACTGCGGCCCACCAGAGCTACCATTTGTCCTGGTTGCACCTCAAAACTCAGATTTTCGAGTACGTTAATGTCACTGTCAGGATGGTAGCGAAAAGTCACCTGATCAAAGCGAATTTTACCGTTAATCAAGGGCAAGCCCTGTCGCACTTCAGTGAGCCAATTTTCCTCTGGCTCAGCATCGAGAACATCATTAATGCGCTCTACAGCAATAGCAACCTCCTGGAATTGATTCCAAAGGACTGTTAAACGTTGAAAAGGACTAATAACATTGCCGAGAAGCATGTTAAAGGCTACCAACTGGCCAATAGTCAACTCATTTTGAATCACTAGCCAGGCCCCAAACCAAAGTAGGCCAGTAGTTGCCAGCGTTTCGATAGTATGACTAACAATTTGTAAACGATTGCCAATAATTTGGCTGGAAAATCCTTTTTTAATTTCCTGATTTAGTAACTCTTCCCAATGCCAACGAACTGTTTGCTCGACAGCCATTGCTTTAACGGTTCTAACGCCAGAGAGAGTCTCAATCAAATAGCTATTTTCACTGGCATAGGCATTAAACACCTCTCGTGAAATTCGTCTCAGAAAAGGTGTGGCCAGCAGTGCTAATAAAAAGAATGGTGGAATAATCACCAGGGCTAGCAAAGCCATTTTCCAGCTATACCAAAACATAAGCCCGATGTAGACAAATACTGTCAACAGATCAAGCAAGATAGATAAAGACTCACCCGTCAAAAAACGTTCAATTTTACGATTTTCCTGGACTCTAGCAATAATATCGCCAACATAGCGCGATTCAAAAAAGCCCAATGGCAGCCGTAGAGTATGACGAATAAATCCGACGATTAAGGCCAGATCAATTCGATTCGCTGTATGGTCAAGTAGGTACTGTCTGAGCCCTGTCATAGCAACCCGAAACAGACCAAAAATGATTAATCCTAGTCCCACTGCCACCAGGGTTAATTCTGAGCGTTGCACCACTACCCGATCAAGGATAAGTTGGGTAAACAGCGGTGTAATGAGTCCCAACAACTGGATGCAGAGAGAGGTAATCAGAATCTCTAACATTACCACCCCGTGAGGCTTCAACAACTCAAAGAACTGCCAGAATGGAGTGGTGCTTTCTAGAGTTTCCCGAAAGAGCGCTGTTGGCGTTAATAGCAGAGCGTAACCAGTCCAACCAGCCTTGAAATCTTTCACGGTAAGGGTGCGCTGGCCGATTGCTGGATCAGCCACAATCACATGCTTAGGTGTGATTTCGTACACCACGATGTAGTGCTTACCTTCCCAATGAACAATAGCCGGTAGCGGCTGCTTGGCGAGCTGATCCAAACTTGCCTTTATGGGACGGCTATTGAAGCCAACACTTTCAGCTGCAGTAGACAGGCCACGCAGTGAAGCCCCATTACGATCAACATTGGCAATATCGCGCAGACGATTGATGCTGAATCGTTTGCCCCAGTAACGAGCCACCATAGACAGACAAGCAGCCCCACAGTCGGAAGCACTTTGCTGCCCATAGAAAGGATAGCGCCGAATTATACGCTGAAAAAGGTGCCCAACCCGTTGGTTAGGTGTAGGAAAGAATGCTTTGCGTACCCGACTGGCGTTAGGAATTGACTTTATAGGGGCAAGGCTACTGACAGACTTTCTAGCAACCTTGCTGGCAGCTTCGCTGCTAGTTTCACGATTGCCCCTTAAGGAAATATCAGATTCTAGTCGGGCATTATGTATTCTTGCCCGATTTAACAAGTGTTGACGGACCTCAGGAAAGTGGAACATCAGATCATCTATCCAGGACTGAGGCAGAAAGCCAACTTCCACCCCTAGGGAAGCCCGCGCAGAATAAGTTAGAAACTCACCATCCGCCGGAAACAGAGTACAGTCACCAAAGGCACCACCAGGACCAATGGTCTCTACCAATTGTCCTGCTTCATTGAGGAGACGAATTTTCCCAGAAAAAACAATGTAAAGTCCAGGCTTATCCTGCTGACTATGCCAGAAAGCGCCAACCTTTGGCTGAGTTTTCTGAGTCTGTTTCAGACACGCTTGTAGTTGAGCTTCTGAAATAGCTATCCTAAAGAGATGACTGAGTGTCTGACAGGAGAGAGAAAACGCTACGAGATTCTGCGCCATCGATATTTGACCTCTTGTTCAACGGATCTAAATGGGGTTGTTTGCGCGTGCGATTGATAGAAGCAGCCAAATTCATCTAGAAACTAAACTTGTAAAATCTAGCTCTGAGCCACATAGCTTAGTTGATAGAGCCCAGATTCGAGATTAGAAGCTGGTTGCAAATCGTGAATCGCAATTTTTTTTGCACGAGCTTTTAGTTCTGATGCCTGAGCAGCTGATATATCCTTAGACGTTGTACAGTCAGTCTTAGACAAAGACTGAGGCCGTGTGGATAATCCCATTTGCTTGAGTAATCGATTGATATGGCGATCGCTAACTCGAATGTTGTATTCTTTCTCCAGGTGTTTGCTTAGCCAACCTGCAGTCCAGCGACGAAAGACATACCCGTGATCGCGAGGGCTATGTTCGACCAGTTCTTTCAGGCGATTGAGATATTCATCATGAACAATCTTGGGTCGCCCTAGAGTGTTATCACAGCAGGTATGGGCCTGACCTGATTGTGCAATCAAAATCCAGTGTCGTGCTGTCGCATGACAGCAACCAAGTAGCTGACAAATCTCTGTTTGAGATTTACCCTGATCAGCGAGCAACATAATTTGAATACGCTTGCACCACAGCGTTGACAAATCGCCTTTTTTCAGACGTTTTTCTAAAAGTTTGCGCTGAAAGGTAGAAAGATATTGCGAAGTAGGCTCCGTCGAAATTGTTTTACTTTGACCGAATGTTGAGTCAGATTTAAGCGTAGAAGTAATCTCTATTTGAGTTTGATTAAATTTCATGGGAACTCCTCCAGCAGAGAAAAAATCAATGTCCTTACGGAAGTCATTAGTAAGCGTCTATTGACCTATCAGGGGAGTTTCTAGAGATTATGCAGAGTGATACAACTTTTTTAGATGAGTATGAAACTAAGCTCGACTTAATACATTAAGAGGTATAGCAAACCCAGTCGGACCAAGGACTAAGTCGTTACATAAAAGCGATATAACTGCTGGATTATGCCGAGCCATTGCCCTACCAGCGAGACCGCCCAGCTTCAGTAACAAGCACTTGACCAAGTCCAAAACCTTAGCGATCACTCGACACTCTAATGCCCTACTTAAACCAAATTCAGCCACTTATAGCAACTTGGGTAAAGCTAAGTCAGTGGCTATACGTTCTATTTGAGAGCAAGACATTACAATCCACTACGTCAAGGCTTCGAAATAAATACTGTAGTGCCCCCCAAAATTATGGGGGCATTTCAGCCGTCGATGACACCGCTTTTCCACCCAGCAACCATCGCCAGACTCCCCATGGAGCTGCCTTGACTTTGCCACACTCATCTGAGCACAGGCCACACATTTTTGATTAATCCGTCGCGCCATCCACCTTCAAAAATCGAGTAACCGCCAAAACGCTCTGATTTCAAGGGACATGATAGCTCAAATTCAGCATACTATTTTTAGGTTGGGTCGGAGGAAGTGTTACCACTTCGCCCCTCCCACTTAGATCCGGACGTGCGACTTTCACCGCATCCGGCTCCCGACTACCTGAGATAATTCCAGCCGTTTGAGGAGAGAATTAGCGTTTGCCCATATGGATATAATCGTGACAAGATTCATGGACGGCTAAACAGTTGTTTATCGCCCAATTATTCCGGTCACCATCAATGTGATGTAGATGTACTTTTTCACCATCGATGAATGCCAGATGACATTCTCCACATGTATGGGACACGACTTGGAAGGTTATGAGCAGAGAAAAATAACCTGTAAGGCCTCGCGATAGTCCTTCAGAAAGCCTTTTAACATAGACCCAATCCCAACCAACGGACAATGCATCGGTGCTTTTCCTGCGACGGTCCACCTATTATCTTAAATAGTCGAACGACCTAACCTTCCAAATCGTATGGCTTGGGTAGTCGCGATAACGCTTCAGAACACCAGCGACGGCCTCTTCACTGATATTCAGCTTTCTAGCTACGTCTGCAACCGTCGAGTTGATTAGCATCCGAACTAGCCACTGTTCATAAGGCTTGGCGTTGGGACTCCGTAACTCATGCCAACTCAGTCGTTCGGTGGTAGTGGGCTTCCTCTCGCAGAGTGGGCAGCGGTAGCGCTTAGGGCAAAATTCAATAAAAACAGGCGTTTCAAACAAGGGGAGGTAACGTAGCTGGATGGCAGGTTCAAAGCCATGAGAGTGCCTGATCTGTCGGCCACATTGATGACATTAGCCAAGCACCCTGGTCAGTCTTGGAAAGATCTAGGACACGAACGTCCGGTAGGTCAAGAGGGATACGAATAGAGTTATCCATAGCTAGCCTCCATGGAATCGACCACCTCAATCATCCCACAGGTGTCATGCTCTCATCCGTAACGCTAGATATAGTAGTCGACCACGGCAGTTCCGGAAGAGCTTTTTTTAAGCCCATAACAAAACCTAAAAGCCATTGAAAACGTCTTCTAATCAAACCAGTTACGTTGCATGTTTCAGGATTTTGAAACCGATGATACAGAGATTATTGCTGTTGCTCTGTTGCTCCCCTGAGGCGACTATTTAGCCAATATTCTTGTCTATCCGTTGGCCTTAGCAGAAACCTATCCACTAGTTTCCAACTTACTGACTGCATGTAAAAGTTGTCCCATCAGGCAAGATCGCTCCACAGAGGTTGGTGGCATCACTAAATTGAATGCCCCCTAACGATGCACCCTCAAGGTTGGCCCCCCGTAAGTCTGCGCCGCTAAAATTAGTGTCTGTCAACGTCGCATTTTCAAAATTAGCTTCCCGAAAATCTCCCTTACTCAGGTTAGCCTTTGTAAGATCAGCACCACTCAAATTTGTTCTTATCAGCTTGGCCCCAATCAAAAGACTGTTGGTGAGAACCGCACCACTGAGATTGGCATCTCTCAAATCAGAGTCACTCAGATTACTATGACTGAGATCCGAACCTGAAAAGTCAACGCCTCGTAAATTCTGACGACTCAGGTCAACGGACTGTAAACTGAGACCCCGCAAGGTCACACCCTCAATGGTGGCACCGTCGAGAGATGCTTCGGTCAGGGTGGCATTGGCGAGATTCGCACCGATCAGCTGTGCATCCTCAAAATTAGTATCGGAGAGATTCGCACCCCTGATATCAGCTGCAAACAAATTGGCTCCTTCTAAATCTCTCCCCTGCAGGTTAGTGTCTGTTAATATGGCAGCCGAAAGATTGGAACGACGGAGGTCCGCTGTATCCAACTGAGCTGCATGCAAATAAGCAAGAGCCAGATCTGCATTCCGAAAATTGGTAGAGGTTAAAGTAGCCTCCCGCAGGTCAGCGGCACGGAGACTAGCATCCTCGAAATTTACATCTCGTAGGTTTGTTTGTCGCAAATCGGCAATGAACAAATCAGCCTCGGTGGAGACAGATCCCTCCAGACTACTGTGGCGTAAATCAGCCCCCGCTAAGATAGCTTCGGTCAGATTAGCATTGGTTAAATCCGCATTGCGCAGATCAACACCATCTAAATTGGCCCCACTCAGGTCCACGCCCGTCAGGTCTTGACCATTGTAGCCATGGGTAACTAAGTCATACACCAACCGCCACTTAGCCGATAGCATGGTCTGGTCATCAATACGAAGATCTGCTAGCTGTGCTCCTTCTAGCCTGGCATTTTGTAGATTGGCTCCCCGCAAATCCGCATTACGGAGGTCTGCATTACGGAGGTCTGCATTATGTAAAAAAGCTCCCCGCAGATCCGCCGTGTTGAGATTGGCATTTTGCAGATTGGCCCGACTCAGGTTTGCCTGTTGTAGATAGGCATGGGCCAAATTGACTGCTTCTAGATTACATCGTCTACACTGTCGTAGTTCGCGCAGGGCCTCCAAATCGTTAGCGCTAAATGCCTTAGCTGGTGAAGGCATCAGTAGTAAAACAACGATAGGCAAAACAAATGTGGGCTTGGAACAGGGTGTGATCATTGGTTGAAAGGGGGCAACAGGAGAGAATAAACGATGTGGACAGGTTCCAAAAGTCTGTTAAGGAATCTGTACGGTAAACTGGCCAGGGTTGATAATCGAAATCACCCCACCCCAGGTACACATACATTTCGAACTATCATTCAGTGCCGGGAATGTGCCAATCAATACCGTTGGTGACCCCGGTGCCCACGGTGCCGGAATCACAGGAATACAGGGCATGGGCGTCAACACTCCTAAGGCGGCCGCAGTGGCAGTGGCTACCGTCGGGTTCGCCAACGACGTACACATTCCAAAGGGCATAACATTTGCAATCGGGACAAAGTCCATAATCGTTGCAGCGAAAGGCCCCGATGCAAATGCAGGTGGTCCCTTGGGAATCACATTAAGCGTACTTGGAGCGACACCAAACGGACATTGGAGCATTGCCCCCGCCACAACTTGCATTCCCATAATTCACCTTAATTTAGCTTCAAGATACTGCCCGCCACCTTAGTCATACCGGTACTCTGCACATTGACACTCCCCTGACCTTTAACATCCACCATCGCTCCCTGTAGCTTGGCACTCGCATTGGCCTTCATATTCAGTTGCGTACCCGTAATATCGATTCCTGAACTACTGAGAACAATTTTATTGCTACCCACCTTCAGGGTAATTTTAGTTGCGCCCGTGAGGGTAATCTCACCACCATTAATATTGATCTTTTCACTGTTGCCACCGGTTCCCGATTTAGCATTGAGACTGCCAGTGGAGATAATATTCACATTCTTACCACTGTCATCCATGGTGATTTGATGACCACCTTTGGTTTTTAGATCGATTTTTTTGTTTTTATCATCCAACTTCAGCTGATGGCTATCTTTCGTCTTGAGCTCAATGTACTTATCTGTATCATTAAAATGCAGCAAATGATTATCGACCGTGGTTAAGTAAACTCCTTTTTTACTATCCCCCTTATCCTCTTCGACAAACTGTAATGTGTGTCCCAAACGGGTTTTGAATGTCCGTAACCGCACCTTGCCTCCGGCAACAACATCCTCTGTCTTTTCTGGAGGGGCATCTTTGCCATTCCAGATTCCGCCCAACACAAAAGGCCGATGAATATCGCCATGTTCAAAGGCTACCAATACCTCATCATTAATTTCCGGCAACCAATCCACCCCCCGTGATGGTCCCACCCCTGCTGATACCACCCGCGCCCAGTTACTCATATGGTCCTCGGTTAACGTGGGTAGCTTAACGCGCACCCGTCCCCATCCCTTCGGATCATTATTGTCGGCAACAATGCCCACCATGTGGGTTTGCCCTGGCTGTAACGTATTTCTGGCTTCCAGGGTTTGGAGCAAATCACCACCCCGCAGCCCCCTAACCGCAAACTCTGTTGTATAGATCCGTTCATGGAAAAGTTGACGGGTTTCTGTGACATAATAGCTCCCGCTATACTTACCCATTCCGGTCAACTTAACCACTCGCCCCGGACGGATCAAGGGGTTACCTTCCGCCCGCGCATCGGCCTGGACAAACTCTCCCCCCAGTTCATCAAATAGGGCCTGGGCCATGGTCTTGGCCTCTTTGGATTGAGAGATCGGTTGGTCCACCATAATTAGGGTGGGAGTGCTGGGCTGTCCATTAAAGCTACTGACGGTTGTACTACCCGCACCGCTATCTGTTTCTGTTAAGACCTTTTGGGCGGAGCTAATACTTTCCGCAATCACTTCCTTACGACTATAGTCCCACCCTCGCACCTCCACACTTTTCATTTGTTCCGCACTGCTGACGCGGACGCGAAAACTGTGGACGTTTTTCAACCACTCCAATTCTAGGGTGCTATCTTTTTTAGGTTTACGAAAATATAGTTTCCCATCCTGCACAAATAGTTCAAATCCATTGCGGGCCGCCCGCTCCCGCAAAAACTCCATATTGGTCTGGTTTTGTTGAAACACATAGCCACTGGCCCCACCAATGTCACCATAACCATAGGGACCGCCCGTAGTATCTACAGTCCCGACTGAAATGCCCACTTCCGACGCAATAGATTTAACAATGTCAGAATCTGTTTTATTCTGGAATGAGCGATTGTGACGACCGCGATGTAACCAATGGGAGGTATCATAACCGCGCACAATGATGGGCGCTTGGGCCTCACTGGTGAAATGGGTTTCAATCGCTGTAATTTCGCCCTTAATCACATTACCTTTGTTCTCATCATCAAAATCATCGGACTCTGTCGTACTAGAGGCAAACCCAATTTCTATGGATTTGCCAATTTCAAAGAGTTTCTCATGTTTCCAGACTTCATAATTGGCAGCACCACCATAATAGTCATTCCGGATGACAAGGGTAAACATGCCTGGCAAATGCAAGCTCTCCTCCACAACAATTTGGAGGATGTCGTCCATTAATTCAGATGACGCCGTTGATCCGTCAATTTTGAGCGTAGGTTGGGCGATAAAAGAGGATGCGGGCATAATAGCAGCATTATCTCTACGGAGAATACTTCATTTTAAAGGTGGTCGTTATCAGCGGACACGTTGAGTGAGATAGATTCACATTAGTATAAATAAACCTTGTCCACGTCCAGAATTGTAGTTTTTCTGGTAAGAGTTCCAGGATTCAACTTGGGTGTGGTTCAAAAATATACAGAACCTAATATTGCAGATTCCCGTAGCTTCCTCATGTTGGTCGCCCCGGTGTTCCCGTATTACCAGTGCCACTAACTTCTCCGACCTCTTTGAGGGTAATATCCACGGTGGCGCGAACAGGTGTCCCATCGGCTAAGAACATGGTGAGCTTATAGGATAACGACTCCACAAAACAGCGTAAATATTCTTGCTTGCCCCAGGTTAAGAGATAGATGGGAGGACGCTCCTGGCTATCCATAAATTCAACTGCCTGTCGAAAATTTTCGACATATTTATCGATCACATTTTCACCGGTTTCATAGGTATCAAAAACCAGACCAGAGACGTTAAGACTATAGGGCTCAGGCGAACCAAAACTCACCTTGGGCAATCCCTCGTCAGTACGCGCCCCACCAGGGCTATTGAGGCGAAGACTGCGACTGAAGCTTAACTCCGTTGGGTTAAACATAAATTCAATATTGTTGCCACCCCCTTGGGCAATTAATTTGGCTTTTACAAATGTACTCATCAGTTAATAAAACTCATCGCGGATATTTGGGCCCTCGGCGCTCTTGTTCCAGGCAAAGGCGTTGTCGTAAAACGCTATAGACTTCTTGAGCGAGTAACTCTAGATACTGACTATAGTTCCGAATATAATTATCTGTCTCCAGTTGACTAGTGTCTGATGAACTACGGATGGTGACCGTGGGTAGATCTTGGGCTGTTTGGATAATATTTGTAGGTGATGTTGATGCGAATGCAGCTGATGATAAATGTGTTGGTGATGAATCTAGTTTACGTTGAACAGAACCAGCCATTTTATTGGTAAGGTACTCAGATGCTATGGTGCGATCGCTAGACGCGGTTGATGCGATCGCCGAATCAGGGATCGGAGAGGCAACCTTATCCTTTGTGTTTGAAAGATGCGAGACTGCTTGAGGATTTAAGTCTTTGGCGGATATATCCGCGTTAGACGTAGGATGAAAATGGGTGACAAGATCTTCAATATTAGACCAGGCATTGGGCAGTGTGGATTCTGTGAGCTGTGCTGGGGTTTGACCATCTATTTGACGTTGAATGGTGTGATTGTTTACCTGGGCAGGTATTTGATTAACTGTCTGTCGTTGAATAGTGTGGCGATCTAGAGACTGGATAGACGATCCATCAGAAGTTTGACCTGGAGCTTGACCTGGAGTTTGAGTTGAACTTTGAGCTGAACTTTGGGGTGACGATTGGATCAACGCTGGGGCATCAGGTAACGCAGGTGTTAACTGTGTTACTAAGTTTTCTAGACTCGACCAAGCGCTGAGAATACTGCCATCAATGTTCTGAACATGATTGTTCTGGTCATGATTGCTTTGGGATCGTTGAGTTTCACACTGGAACGTGGGGGCCTGCAATCGCGTCTCCAAAGACGGCAGAGAACGTAGCACACCAATCGACTTAAGCATATTGAGCGGCAGCGTTTGACCAGCATCCATACGAGTATCCCTATCCCTTACCCGTTGAATTGATATCTGATGAGCCTGAGATAAGTGAGTCACTGATTCTGATTTTGCCCTGGGTTGCACCACGAAGCGAAGAGGACGTAATACACCCAGCGGTTTGAGTACCGTCAATAATGGTGTGACCTGGGAGGTGTTAACAAGGATAGCCCCTGACTGGCTCTGGCTATTGGGTTTCCCAGGAGGGGTCGATGGAGTTGCTAATTGATGGGCTACCTTCTTAACAGTTTGTTCAGTTGAGGGTTTGGCTTGGAGAGTAGGGGGAGGAGACGGGGTAGAGATAGGGGAAGAAAGATTTGTTGTGGGTGCGATCGCACCATCCTGTTTTGATTGAATAACCTCACCATTAACCTTGCTCTGCAGCGTTTTAGAAATTTGCGTTCTAGGATTAATATTAGTTTTCTGTAACTCAGAACTATCAGCTACAGAGTGCTGTATCACTGCCACTTGTGAGAGGTTATCCGATTGTTGTTCAGTCTTATCGATATGGCTAGGGGAAATCGTATTAATCGTATGGCTGTTAGTGTTTGAAACATAGGCGATTGGGTCGATCATCAGATCAACAGCATTATCTACTACCGAACCAGACTTAAGTTGTATAGATTTAGCAGTTGAGGGAGTCAGTGGTTGAATAGATTGTCCTGGTTCTGCAGGCAAGAAATTAGAAGCTGGCGTAGGAGATGAATTTCCCTCAGGAGCAGCTGATTGATGGCGTGAGTGAGGCGTACGTTGCAGAGAACGAGATGGTGCCACCTCATTGACTGGACTGCTGTGTGGATGGTGGAAGTTAGAAGGCTGGGTAGTAGCAGCAGCAACACGTTGAACGATGGCAGGGGACCCTGGCGGGAGCAACTGCTGGGCGTTAGAAAGTGTTTCAGAGACCTGCATTCCAGAGGGTTGTTTAGGCTCAGCGCATTTAGGAGATTCAGATGATTTAGGTGTGTCTGATACTATACCGGACTGAATTTGAGGTTCGGTCACCTTGCACTGGTGTATTATCTCTTCGGTGGGTATCAATGGCTGTGTTACTGGATGATCTATCTCTATGGATACCTGTTCAGGTATTTCAGAGCATTGAATTGGTTCCGTAGATGCATGGGCATCTGCCATTGATAAAGTAGTCGCCTGACCCGAATCTATCGTAGCAGAGGTTTTTGATCGCACCGTCTGTTTAAGATGATCCGCTATAGTCGGTGGATCTGACTCTGCTACTGGTAGCCTCAAAACCTCTTGGGATTTGCGCTGAATCGGCTCTGAAGAAGTGGGAGACAAAGTTGATGGCGGAATAATCTTCTGAGCTGACTCTGCCGAAGGATGAGGAATAGCTTGCGAAGTTTGTTCAACTGGAGCACTGGAAGATGAGTGCGATGGCTCAGTTGCTACGTGAACATTATCAAATGACAATTGCCGACCATCAGAACCGGGGACAAACCGTGTTAGCTGAGTCAGAGATAGCTGAGCTTGCTCTAATGAAACTGCCTGTGTAGTCGAGCCTGATACTTCTTTAGATTTGGCAATATCTGCCTCAAGGTTGAGTAATGGTTGACGCTGAATTCGAAAACTGGGGATTTCAGAAGTTAATGTGTTCTCTTCAGCTAATTGAAGCGGTTCACCCCCTTCTAAAGGTTGCACTTTTTGGGAAACAAGTGGTGATTGTGGCGAGGAGGAGTGAATCACGTTGTTATCTACCGAGGTATTATTCTGACGCTGAATCGGGTCAGGTCCAGCAATAGGACCAGATATCTGAGCCTGAGGCTCAACCGTAGGTAAATTAGCTAGGTTAATTGCTTGTTCCCGCTCGATTAATTGAGAAGCTGGGCTACCAGGAGACTGGGGGATGCCTTTTTGGCATTGAAGCATATCAGCCTGGTTAGTATCTGTCTCTGCTACAGGAGGAAGTATCTGAGATACTCCTGCTGATTCGGCAGAAGCAGAGTCTGCAGCGATGACTCGGTTAATAGCTGGATGATTAGAAGTGCCTGGATTACCAGAGATATCTTGTCTTGTCGGTAGACGAGATGCACTATCAGAAGGCTGGTTTATATTTGCCTGGTTAGATTGTTTGAGTTGAAGCACTGTTGGCTCATTGGTCCAACTATCAGCAGCCATATCCTCAGTTGATAGCAGGTTAGTAGGTTTCTGAGGGGTTGACGCTGACGAATGGATTGATGGGCTAGAGACGTTATTGTCTACTGAGGTGTTGTTTCGATACTGAATCGGGCCAGGTCCAACAATAGGCTCAGATATCTGAGTCTGAGGCTCAACCGCAGGTAGATTAGCCAGGTTATCTGTTTGCTCCCAATTGATAGATAGAGCAGCTGGGCTACCAGAAGATGGGGAGATATCTTCCCGGCGTTGAAGAATATCAGACGGGGCTGCCCCTGTCTCTGATACAGGAGGAGGTATCTCAGGCACTCCTGTTAACTTGGTAGAAACAGAGTTTGCCGTGACGGCTCGGTTAACGACTGGATTGTTAGCAGTACCTGGATGACCAGAAATATCTTGTCCTGAAGGTAAATGGGAGGCATCATCAGAAGACTGGGAGATGGCTTCCTGACGTTGATGAAGAATATCAGACGGGTTAGAGCCCGTTTCTGATACAGGAGAAGGTATCTTAGACACTCTCGCAAACTCGTTAGAAGCAGAGTCTACGGCGATAGCTCGATTAATGACTGAATTATTAGTCGTCACTGAGTGGTCAGAACTGTCTTGTCCTGTCGGCAGGTGAGATACATCATCATCAGATGCCGCCGCCGGGGAGATATCTTCCCGGCGTTGAAGAATATCAGATGGGGTTGCCCCTGTATCAGATACAGGAGGAAGTATCTCAGGCACTCCTGTTAACTCGGTAGAAACAGAGTTTGCCGTGACGGCTCGGTTAACGACTGGATTATTAGCAGTACCTGGATGACCAGAAATATCTTGTCCTGGAGGTAAATGGGAGGCATCATCAGAAGACTGGGAGATGGCTTCCTGACGTTGATGAAGAATATCAGACGGATTAGAGCCGGTCTCTGATGCAGGAGAGGCTATCTCTGATACTCCTGCAGACTCAGTAGTAGAAGCAGAATTTACAGCAATAGCTTGATAGACAACTGGATTATTAGCAGTAACTGAATGACCGGAGATATCTTCTCCTGGAGGTATACGAGATGTACTATCAGAAGACTGATATAAATCTGCCTGGTTAGATGATTGTTTCGGTTGAAGTATAGGTGATTCGTTAGCCCAACTGTCAACAGCCACATCTCTACTCGGCAATGGGTTAGTAGGAGCGTGACTGATTAATGCAGATGGATAAACGGATGAGTTAGCAGCGTTGTTGTCTACCGAGACATTACTTTGGCGCTGAACCAATTCAGCGCCATTGATAGCCCCAGATGGATGCATTGTAGGCTCAACCATAGGCAAATTAACTGGGTTATTCTCTCGTTCGTGACTGGGAGATAAAGCAGCTTGGCTGGCAGGAGACGAGGAAATATTTTCCTGACGTTGAAGAATGTCAGAGGGGTCAGCTCCAGTCTCTGATACAGCAGAAGTTAACCCAGGCACTTCTGTTAACTCAGCAGAAACAGAGTCTGCAGCGACAGCTTGGTTAACAACTGGATGATTAGCAGTAGCTGAATGACCAAAAATATCTTCTCCTGTTTGTAGAGGAGATGCACTATCAGAAGGCTGGTTTATAGCCCTCTGATTAGATTGTTTTGGTTGAAGTACTGGTGGCTTATGGGTCCAACAACTATCAACAACACCCACTAACGGGTCATTAGGGGCCTGACTAGTTGATGCCGATGGATAAACGGATAAGTTAGAGGTGTTATCTATCGAGGTCTTATTCTGATGCTGAATTGAGTCAGGGATATCAGTGGGATCTAATGTTAGATCCGTAGGCTCAACCGTAGTCAGATTAACTGGGTTATCTATCCGCTCCTGACCAGGAGATAAAACAATTGGAATACCAGAAGGCTGGGAGATGTCTTCCTGACGTTGGAGAATACCAGACCGATCAGACTCTGTCTCAGATGCAGCAGAGGGTATCTCAGGCAATCCTGCTACTGACTCTGTCTCTCCCAAGTCAGCGGCGATAGCTCGGTTAATAACTGGATTGTTGGCAGTGCCTGGATGACTATTCTGTCCTGTCGGTAGATGAGATGCGCTACTAAAAGATAAGTCTGAAGATGAAGCTTTATTCGTCGGGTTAAATTGTTTGGGTTGACCGATGGGTGACTCATCAGTCCAACCATCAACATCCCTAGCCGCTAATGGGTTAGTAGGAGCCTGACTAGTTGATACTAATGGAGAGACAGATGAGTTAGGAATGTTGTTATCTGTCGAGGCATGGCTTTGGCGCTGAATCAGCCCATGGGTATTGAAGGACTCAGACGGTTGTGTCGTATACTTAGACGAGTCTATACCCGCCTGGCCAAATTGTTTTGATTGAAGGAGGGGTAGCTCATTGTTGTTGTCTACCGATGTATTATCTTGACGCTGAATCGGGGCAGAGCTGTCAATGGGATCTAATATCTGAGTCGTAGGCTCAACGGTAGGCAGATTAACTGGGTTATTCTCTTGTGCATGATCGGGAGATAAATTAGCTCGGCTGTCAGAAGACAGGGAGATATTTTCCTGACGGGAAGATGTGGAGGCTGATTGTTGTGAACTTTGTAAGCTTTGCACTGCCTGGGCAATATTCACTGGTGGGACACCTACAGAAGGTAATTCCGCAGGTGTTTGTCGTTGCACTGTTTCTGAAGGGATAAATGGAAGATTATCAGCAGATAACGTATTGTTGGAATAAGGAGAGTTGGGTGATGTAGGCGATTGCTGTTGGGAATGTCCCATAAAGTAATTCTGTAGGTCAGTTCGAAATGATTTGGCCTGAACAGAAGATGATGTATCTGAATCCGATTTCTTCTCTGATACAGTTGGATGAGATAGCTGTACCGGAGCGTTAACAGCAATATTATCCGTTATTAGTTGAGGGGATGCCGATTCAGGCTGAACACCTACATCAGGTATTGACGAAGGTTGCGATACCAATTGACTAATTGTACCAGGGGCTCCCTCACTAACTGAAGGTATTTCCCCTGGTACTATAGTAGGAAAACCATTGGGGTAGAATGTTTTAAGATCTAGAAACGATATGGACGATGCACCTAGGGGACGTCGTTGCCCCACTCCAGACGGCCCTAAGGGACGACATAAACCTAATGGAGAGCAATGACCCAGAGGCTTTGCCATCGGTTACTTACTCTCAAAATAGCCAGTGTCAGAACGACCTTTGGAGAGAATGGTAGCACCGCCACCGCCATTGCCAAAGGTAACATTCAATCCTTCATAGGTTATTGTCAGTTCTTCAATGGCTACAGCACTACCATCGGCTTGGAGCGACGGTGCTTGCCAACCAATGGGCACAGCCCCAATCAAGGTCCAGCACTGTTGAATGGTACCAGCCTGGTTAAATACTAAAATGTTAATGTTGCGGCGATGCTCTTTGATATTAGTTCCCACGGTTCTGGGTTGAAACAATGCGCTGAGCCAATCCCAAAATATTTTGTTCTCACTGAGACCGCGCTTCAGAGTTACATCTGAAAAGTCTGGCTTACCTAATAAAACACGCTGCTGATCGTTTAAGCCACCCTCTTCGACCATTTCTTTTTTTACCTGGACTCCTAGGCCGCTACATTCCGTAAACGAGGCGGTGATTTTACTTTCGATTTCAACGTAGAAACGATTGGTGGTAACGTAGTTCGCGGCATTGGATGTGACAGTTTTATTGTCGGTTGCCACTGCGATCACCTCCCGTTGAGGATAAAATGGATAATTATGGACGCACCTTGGAGACTAACACTGTTGAAACTAACAGCGTCTCCTATAACTATGGGCTCGTTCATACTGTGCTCGCACATCGTCACAAAGTAGTTGATAGACGCGATCGCAAAACTGCTGCATCGCCATGGGATCATGGGCTAACTGAGCTGCAACTCGGGCCATCATTTGTTTTACTTCCGCAGGCTGATCACTTCGCAAAATGACTGGAGCCACAAAACCAGTCGGGTTAGACACTGGCCCTACGGGAGGTAAAAATGTCGCATTTTCAGCCCCAGTCATGGATTTTTTGTTGTGGTCAGTCATGGGAGCACCGCTACTTTACTCTTCAAGACGATTTATCTTGCGATAGAAATTTTGTAAATAATTTAAGTCCCCTGCAAACATATTTTCAATCACCACCGGACTCACATCCGGCAAGGTACCTAAGGATAAAATCACCTGGGCCAGAATAATCACAGTGGCATAGGCGGGATTTGCCCGGACCCGTGGATCGGCCATGGGTCCAATTTCATCCACAGTACGGGCCAAACGCATAATGCCTCGACGGTGGGATTGGCCCACGGCATCTACATAACCAATGGGTAATTCAAAGGAAAATTCAGTTTGAGGACCTGACTGGAGACCCACTGGACTGTCTTGACCACCTGGAACTCCTTGTGGCTCTATTATAGGATTCGGTGGTGGGTCTATGGGCTGAAGCGAAGGCTTTGTCTTGGGTGGGGCCAGACCCATATTGTTGTTACTGAGTTGAATCGTCGACATAATAAATATGTGAGTTTTACAAAATTAGACTTTTATCCGTTTGAGGGATTCCATCACAATTTCCACTTCTTCAATATTGTGGTCTGCTCCTTTGACATCTAGATCAGAGATTTTATAGCTGACGGGCCAGGCCCCCATAAACTCAAACCGAAACTGTTCTTGTCCCGACTGACCATAGATACATAAGGCCCCATTGCGACGTTGCTTACTCCAGTTACCCCTGCCAATGGTATCCATCCAATCCCAGAAGGCCATGGACACCGTCAGCCCCCGCTTCAGCGTAATGTTGGGATAAGAACTGTTACCTGGAATTTTTGAGCGCACCACATGACCATGGCTGCTACCATCTTTTCCCCAAACCTGGGGAGTGACTTCAGTGATCTCAATCACATCTTGCGATCTCTGGAATCCAGAACATTCCATAAAGTAACCATCCGTGGAGTCCACACTCCCATCTAACTTTAGCTCTAGATAAAACTTGGCCTTGGTTAAAATCTCAGGAAACATAATCGATCTCCTGATCAACAACAGCTCAGTAATTATTCAACCTAAACCACATCCCAGTTGAAACCTTGAGGTTCCTCTACGACAAAACTCCAGGTCTGGACGTGGACAAGATTTATTTAGCTCGTACAACTTGAGTAAAATAAAGTTCTAACGTATCTTCTGCTAAATTACCGCCACTATCCACCGCCAGACTGCTAATTTGTTTTTTGGTGCCTGGGAACAAATCAATAAAGTTATACCGCATAGCCTCCTTACCATTAGGATCGTAAATCACCAAAGAGCCCGTTTTACGACTATCCATCGCTTTAGAAGCACCTCCCGAGAAGGTATCTGGGTGGCAATCGTTATACCAATCAGAGAGCTTTTTCTGATCGCCTTCATTACCTGCCACATAGGTTAATGTCACGGTAGCGTTGTATTTCACACCACCAATGGTTGCCTGGGTTTGGGTTTTAGCATCCTTGGTTACCCCAATGGCCGCATCGCCTCCAGCCACTTCCATTTCAATCTCTGGACCACTACAGGTCTTCACAGCTAAAGACGTAACACCATCAATTTCAAAGTAAAACTTAGAATTAGTGAGATATTGAACCATTATTTCCTCTAATTAAACTATTTGGTACGGTTAAACTTTTCACAGGTAATGGTATAGGTCTCTTCAATGTAAGCATCAGCCGTCACATCGAGATCGGCACATTTATATTTAGATGGCCAAGCTTCTGTAAATTGCCATTGGGCAATTTCCTCTCCATCGGTGTTATAAGCCGTAATGCTGCCTTCTACCTTATTGTCAGTCCACTTACTCTTACCACCATTGGACGAGGGCAAACACTTTTCGAACCACTCGTAGAGTTTTTTACTGGTACTATCACCGTCACCACTGGCAATGGTGACACAGTCAAGGGTAAACAACCCTTCAAAACCAGCAGAGTTTACCTGCCAAATGGTTTTACCTCCTTTAGTAGTCCCCACGGCCTGTTGCCCGCCCTGGACTTTCGGCGTATAGTCAGGGAGAGTAACACTTTTAAAGACGGACTTTTCCCCTTCACATACTCCTGCCAATTCCAGGTAAAAACTACTGGGGGCAATGGGTTTAACTAACTCGCCCATAAAATCACTCCTTTCTCTTGGATTACAGGTGAACTATTTCTTTAACTAGGCATTAAGGGGCCTTAATACCTAGTTAAAACAGTCAGCTCAGTTAGCATTAGCCTTAAAACTACTACTGATTCGGTGCCCACTGACTAATGCGGAAGATAACAAATTCTGCTGGACGCACGGGGCAAACGCCCACTTCAACATAGAGACGTCCCAACATAATTGTGTCATGGGTGTTGAGTTCACCATCACACTTCACATAGAACGATTCTGCTGGAGCGCCTCCCATTAAGGCACCTTCCCGCCACAACCTTTCTAAAAAGTTGCTAACGGTGCGGGTGACCCTGGCCCAAAGATCTTGATCGTTAGGTTCAAAGACAACCCATTGAGTGCCAATTTCAATGGACTTTTCAATGTAGCTGAGCAGCCTGCGCACGCTAATGTAGCGCCATTGCACATTGTCGGGCTCAACTAAGGTGCGGGCACCCCAAACCTTGAGCCCCCGGTTATAGCTGGCAAAGTTGCGAATACAGTTAATCCCCAGCGGATTGAGTAACTCCTGCTCACGCATATTGGTCTCATAGGCCAGACCAATCACCCCCCTCGGGGTTTCATTGGCAGGAGCTTTAAAGACACCGCGAGATTCATCTGTGCGACACCAGATACCCATCATGTGACCGGAAGGAGGCACCAATTTAGGTCGTCCACCATCGCGAGGATTGGCCACCTTTATCCATGGATAATAGGTTGTCCCAAACATGGAACGACGATTAAACAAACTGAGCCATTTGGCCACATCCGCTGGACGTTGTCGACTGGGAGCCACCGGGTCCATACTCTTACCCGGCTTCACAGGGGGAGGATCAATCACCGCCATGCGATAGGCCGGTCCAGGGAATGAATTTTCACACATGCTAAGCATCATTTCCATGACACCATGCACCTGATCAATATCAATCAGCCCCCTCTCATAGGCCAGCAATAAATCAGGACAGGCCACCATGGAAACTTCATCCACTTCATATAGCCCCTGAATACCCGTGCGATCATCTCGATTGCCCTGGAGATCGCGATTAAATCGATCGGGAGTACCCACATAGGGAGGTGGCGCAATTTCGTAGGAACCATTGGCCGGACGTCGAGAGAGGGCCTGCCCTGATTGCGAGATATTTTCAATTGTGACAAATTCTGAGGCTTCTAAGGCCGTCACTGCATAGTCAGCAAGGGCTGTTTCCACCTCCGGATTCATGGAGAGGTGCTCATATCGTTCAACTTCTTCACTGCCGTTGCTCACCACTACCGTGAAATACTCTCCATTATTAATAGGAGGTTCTGCATCGTCAGGAGCATCGTCAGGCAATGGCTTTGGTTCGCCATTCATCACCGTAAGCGTCAACCGCCCACTGCTAGAGGGTAACGCTAGGAGGCCCCCCTCTTCCGACGAACTCTCCTTGAGATAGCATGACAGCGAGGGTTTACCACTTGACGTCAGCATCTTAGTGGCATTATCAGCAGCCGTGGGTTGGGGTGATCCTGGCAGCTGCGTGCCAATACTAACCACCCAACAACGGCCACCCCCATTCATAAACCAACCTTGCACCGCGAAGGGTAAATAAGCGCCATAGTCGGTAAATCCGTCGGAACCCGGTTTAGAGAAGAATTCTAAATATTGAGCCCAGTTTGTTATCATCATCGGCTCAAACAGTTCGGCATCGCCCCGAACATCTTCGGTAAACCCAATAAACCCGGCAACACTCAGGCTAACGCCTTCTATTGGGCGACTGCCTCGGTCTACTTCTTCAACGTAAACACCGGGGGCAAAGTAGTCTAATGCCATTCTGGCTCTCCTCCGTTGGGATTAATGCTTGGGGCGTTTGTAAATATATAAGTCTCTGTAGCGCAAAACTTTTTAGTTCAACTGAACTGACCCTTAGGCCAGAGCCATCAAAAAAGCGTGACAAATTCTCATTAGCCTTGTTTCTACCATAACAAATTTATTTTTTCAAAGATCTCGAAGTTAAATCTCTCAACATTGACAAAAATCAATCCATAGCAATGTCCACAGCAAAGACATCAAGAAGTTTTCAATATAAAAGTATTTTTTCCTTGAACAAGGTTTACTTAAGCAGGAGAAACATCGCTGTAACACAGCGATGTTACAAATGTTCCGTAAGATTGATTTTCTGAAGTTAAAGATACATTTCTATACTTAGGACATAAGTTAATAATGCTTGATGAAAAAGAGTTGATTTCAAGATTGAAGTCTGCATAATTAAGAGATGCGTTATGTGGAATTTAGCCCTATGGAAGCGTAATACAAATCTATCTAGTGCCAATATTCAAGGATTTCCAAGGCGCTAAGGATGTTCTCAGATTTCTCTTATAAACCAAGAACATCCTTTTGAAGCCGTTTATCTAATGGCTTTTGCTACATGACGGTGACATCACATTAGTCAGATTGAACTTGTTAAAGTTAAGATCCTCTCAAAAATCAAATGAACTTAGAACTGGATTCCATTAGCGTTAATCAGCTATATCAGCTCGCCACTGAAGCAACGGAAAAGAAATTAATTACGGCCCATGGGTATCGAGGCGGCCAGTATGAGCTATTACGACAGGGAGAATTTATTTTATTGTCGCCCAGTGAGGCGATCCAATATCTGCAAACATTAGTGCAACCGACGGATATCAATATTTGATACCCGAGTGGCATTTGTTTAGATATAAACAACCTTATTCCATAGTTATCGATGAGCCTAACCAAAGGGGTTTCCCAGTTGGGCTATTGCTATTTTTCTTAGGGACTGTGGGCAGGCTATCCCAGGAGCTATAGGCTGAGCCATTTAACTTGCCTTCTTTTTGTAGCTCGCGCTGGATGCCGTTGAGCACATCGTCTTTGTGGATCTTTTGTGGTTTACGATTAACGGCTTTGACACAGGCGTAGTGCAGAATATTGATAATGTTACCGCCTGTTAGCTCATACTCATGGGCAAATGCTTCAAAATCGACGTCTTTAGCCACTTTAAAAGGCTTGTTGATAAACGTATCTTGCCACAGCTGCAGGCGTTGCTCAGGGTTGGGTTTGGGAAACCGAATCATAGACTGAAACCGACGGGCAAAGGCATTGTCTAAATGAGACTGTAAATTTGTGGCGAGAATGACCAAACCTGCATAGTCTTCAATGCGCTGTAGCAGGTATGAAACCTGTTGATTGGCCGCCCGGTCATTGGAACTTTGGGATTCTAACCGTTTGCCAAATAGGGAGTCAGCTTCATCAAAGAATAGAATCCAATCATGATAATTGGCCCGATCAAACAGTTTGGCTAAGTTCTTTTCAGTTTCTCCAATGTACTTTGACAGGACGTTAGATAGCTCAACGTGAAACACAGGTAAACCCAGCTTTTTACCTAGTAAACAGGCCGTTAGGGTTTTGCCAGTGCCTGGGGGACCATAGAAAAGACTACGATAGCCGGGCTTGATCCGCTGTTTTAGCTGCCAATGGTCCATCAGCAGATCTTTGTTTTGCACCCAGGCCAGGATATGGTCAATCTCCTGGCGGGTGGCTGGATTAAGCACAAGATGATCCCAGTCTAAGGCGGTGGTGATTTCTTGGGCGGGAAATTTGGCACCAAAGGCAGGGGTGTAGGGCTGCCCGGTGAGGAGTTGTTGGCGATACTCAGGGCTAAGGTTGAGGGCTGCGCAGAGGGGGGGCTCGTTTTGGTGTGGATAGTCCAGGGTGAGGATGCCCTGGGTAAATAGGATGTGTTTGGGCTGGAAGAGATTGTCGTAGCGTAAGCGAGCAGAGAGATTATCTCCAGCCAGTAAAAACATAGCAGTTTCGCAGGTGGGGAGAAAGCCACTGTGGACATTGCCAGTGAGGCCGCCAAATTCGGTATAGCCGCGATCAAGGTTTTGGTTGCGGATAAAAAATGTGTCGAGGAGATGGGGCTTAAGGTGGGGGATCAGGCATAGACAAAGGACTAGACGGTCTTCTGGCTGTAGATGAAGCTGCTGCACGAGAGTGGCGTAAGGCGCATCGTTGTGACGTAGCTCCGGTGGTGGGATGATGGCAAATAAGTCATCCGGAGGTGGTTCGCCTTCAAAATATAGTTTTATGCGATGCTCTAGCAGGGTACTGAACCAGGTGAGTTCAAGATCAATACAGGCTGCGTTTTGAGACACTTGATCTGGGTTCATGCCGTCACCGGGTAATGGGCATTATCCTGTCAAGGAACCGTTTACTATCATTATCCGCGAGCGGCTTCGGTTCCCATGCGGTCAGCTTCTCGTTCTAAGGCAACATCGTCATTAATGTCTACCCCGTGAGCTTGCATAGTGGGCCTTACCCGACCCTGCATTTGTTGTACGATGTGCCAACCTTCGTGGGGCAGCTGTTTTTCTTGGCCAGGACCGAGGTGAATGGTCTGTCCCTGGGCGTAGGCGAGGGCGTTTAGCTGGGCTGGTTTGGCAGAATTGCGGTGAACGCGCACGTTGGATAGGTCAAAGCCGGAAAGCTGTTCTAAGCCCGACTTTAGCCGGTCGGGCATGCCGGTGTGGTTTTCGTTTGCTTGTTCGTTGCTTTGTCGTTGAACGGCGGTATCCTGCTCTGATGATACGGTGTCTAGCATGGCATCAACATCGTAATGCAGTGCTGCCTGTCGCTGCATTGGAGTCCCACTAACATTTTGCTGTTGCTGCACGGGGAGCCAATAGCTATCTGCCTCGGATTTCGTTTGAGTCTGCTTGTCTCGTTTTCGCTGCGTGGATTCAAACATGGGGCTGGATTTCCTTAGGCTATTTGCCTATGACATCGCACAGGGCTAAAGCTGATGAAAACAGATAAACCGCTTAGGGTTACATAAACTATGTAGCACCATAATAATCGCAACTAGCGATTGAAATCATTAGGGCATGTTAGCGAAGCGTAACGCAGCATTGCAGATAGATCACCTTGATAGGAAAGTTCGGTAGGGTGTGCTGGCGAAACATTTTGAGGGTATTGGCTACAATGGAGCAGTAGAAATAGTCCAAATAATGTCAGTTGCTATCACAGAAGCGATTACTACCCTGATCGAGGCAGAACAGCGTTTCTGCCTGCGTCGGACAGAGGAAGATAATTTTTTTCAGGAATGGTGTACTGATTTCCCCGCGCTCACTGATATGGACAGGGCAGGCTTGACAGAGCTGCGTCGTCGTTATCTATATCAGCGTTCCCAGGGACAGCTATTAGAAAATACGGTAACGCTCTTGTTTGCCTCACCATTACTAACCCTAGCGGGATTTTATGATCCTCCTTTTAGGCTTAAGGCGGAGGAGTCGGTTCAGCTTACTCTTGAGGATCCAGAGGAGGTTTTGCAGGGGCGGTTAGATGTGTTAGTACTCAAAGAACAGTTTTGGGTAGTTGTGCTGGAATCTAAGAAGACGGCATTGTCGGTATGGTCGGCATTACCGCAAACACTGGCTTATTTGATGGCCGATCCTCAGTCGGAACAACCGAGTTTTGCGCTGATGACCAATGATGATAATTCGGTATTTGTGAAAGTGGCTCGTTCACAGGGCGGAAAGTATAACTTCTCGCGAGTGTTTGCAGCGATGACGTCTGATCAGGAACTGTGTGAAATTTTGCAGATTTTGCGACGTATTGGTCAGGTCGTGGGAAAAAGCTAAGGCAAAGCCAGCCAAGCTGAGCATTCGGTAGGGGTTGAGTTCGGTAGGGTGTGTTAGCGAGGCTTCGCGTAACGCACCTTCGGGATGTTGTGCCAGAGCGTGAGATTGATTATGGGCCAAAGAGAGAATTAATTGACGGTGGGTGGAGATGGTTCGGTGGGAAAATTTTGCGATTGGTGTTGAAGCGGGGTGGGTTGGAAGCGATGCGACGTGTCACATCCTACGGTCTACGGTCTCGGTGACGCACCCTAGTTTATTGCGCCGGGGATTTATCCTCCCAATTGGGGTGATGGCGTAGGGTGTGTTAGCGAGGCTTCGCGTAACGCACCATCGATATATTGCGCCAACGCGCGCGATTGATTATGTGGCGACGAGAGAATTCATGGTCGGTGGATTGGGGTGGATGTGGTGATGGAATGGGTCGATAGATGGAGATCGGTGGTGGGGCGTGATAGGTTGGAAGCGGTGCGACGCGTCACACCCTACGGTCTATTACAGATTACGGATAGGTCATTTGATTTCGCTGTGCGGGTTGTCAATTTGTGTGAGGTGTTGGATGGGTCGCTGGGGGTGGGTCGAAAATTGAACCTCCTTCTCGCTGGGTAGCGCCGATCGCGTTTTAAGTGTGCGTATAAGTTGGCAATTATTGATTCCAGTGGGGATAATAGGTTTAGAGCTAATTAGTCAAGAGGTCTGATTGTGGTTGTTTCTCAATCTAAGCTCCCCGATGTCATCTCAACTCGTCTCACATTAGATGAGTATCGGGCGATGGAAGAAAATAATCCAGAACGCCACGAATACCGAAATGGGGAAATTTTTACGATGTCGGGAGGTTCTGAGATACACAGCTTGATCGCAAGTAATTTTTTGATCTATTTGGGCTTTTTATTAAGAGATACGGACTTTAGGCTGTACAGTAGCGACCTGCGAATTTGGATTCCTGACTATCAGTGTGGGACATATGCCGATTTAATGGTGATTAGTGGCGAACCTGCATTTAATGGCGATCGCCAGGATGAGATTCTCAATCCTCTATTGATAGTTGAGGTATTATCGCCGTCGACTGAAGCGTATGATCGGGGCGAAAAGTTCAGAAAATATCGTTCTCTTTCTAGTCTTTGTGAATATCTGCTGGTTAGCCAAACTGAGCCTTATATTGAGCAATACCATAATCTTGCTCGGGAGAGTAATGATTTTTGGCAATGGAAGGATTATTCAGACATGGCGCAAGGGATCTTTTTGAATAGCTTAGGTGTAGACATTCCCCTCAGTGAAATCTATCGACGCATTCGGTTTTAAGTTGGATGCGGTGCGTCGAGTCACACCCTACGGTTCTTAGGCTCTTAGGCCACTTACACAAAATTCAGATCACTCTCCTGCCCTCCTTAAAGGTGGATCCGTGACGCACCCGACCCGTTTTCGGCGAGCCGGCTACGCTCTCGGGGGTCCAACCGCACATTAAGTGAATTGATCGCCTGTGTGCTTCCGCATATCTTCCATGTCCCCCGAAAGTTGCGTTGATAGGTCGGCACTTATATTCTGCATCGTATCCCTGTACATCATCGGTGTCGGCACCTTCAGGCCCGCGTGCTGATACGCGTCTAGTTGGTGGTTGTTGCAATTCCCTTTCACAAACGAATAATTGACAGCATAGTTAAGTCTCGGCGTTTTCATTTTTACGGCAGCTTGATACTCCTTATATTCTTCCGGTGGCTCATTGTATGCCTTCTTTTGGCTTTTCAATCTGTCATGCAGTTGCCGTGCTTGCTCAAAGCTGATTTCACTTTCTATACACTCTAGATAATCGTTCTCGGTTTCCGTAGTAGGATTTCCTAAGCTAAGGGAAGTTGTCGATCCATCTTGATTTTTAAATATCGTGCATCCATGATTCCAAGGAAATCCAGGGAAAAACGCTGGGCGTTGACACGATTGAATAGTGATTTTTTTGCTGGGGTCAGGGTTATTTTTATCAAAGCATCTTTGTAATACGCCTGCGCTTGAATCGATGAAAGTGTTTTTCTTCACTAACTGCTTTGGTTCAGGCAGTTGCGTCCTTGGCGGTTGCCTTAAAATTTCATTTAGGGCATAGTAATTTTCAAAATGTCTATGAGAGTTCTTTTCTTTTGTGGCTCGCTGATATGGAATCGATGAACCACGATCGGTAGAAGTACGTTTCCAGGGTTGTCTGGATGATGTCCAGAACTCTGATTCGTGTAGATTATTGGCCTGGAGCTCTCGTGTCTGTCTCCAATTGTGGCCTCTTCCATTCTTTATCTCTACCTTGCATCCTGTTCTTTGTCTGCGATTCCTTAGCTGCAACCCACGCTCCTCGCCTTTGATTCCTTGTCGTTCAACTTGCCTTCTCTTTCTTTGCTTTGATTCAGTCATCTGCCAATTCCTGCTCCTGCGTTTGCTCCCAATCCGTCGATCTATGTTCTACATCCTGCCACTGAAACTCTGATGCGTAAACCACCCTCCCCAACTTCCCATACTCCACCCTCATCGCCCCCAACACATCCCCCATCCCCACCAACTCCCCCCTCTCCGCCGCCACAAACGCCGCATTCAACGCCACCGTCTGAATCGTCCCCCCCGCCACATCAAACCCACCCAACTCCCCATAATCCATCTCCTCACTAACACACCCCACCGGAAACACCTTCCGCCATAATATCTCCCGATACTCCCGAGAAGGAAACGGAAACTCCACCAAAAACCTCAGCCTTCTCAAAAACGCATCATCCAACGCCCCCCGCAAATTCGTCGCCAATACCGCCAGCCCCCGAAACGCCTCAATCCTTTGCAACAAATAATTAATCTCCACATTCGCATACCGATCATGGCTGTCTTTTACCTCACTCCGCTTCCCAAACAACGCATCCGCCTCATCAAAAAACAAAATCGCCCCCCCCTCCTCCGCAGCATCAAACAACCGCCGCAAATTCTTCTCCGTCTCCCCAATATACTTACTCACCACCGACGACAAATCGATGCGATACAAATGTAACCCCAACTCATTCGCAATCACCTCCGCCGCCATCGTCTTCCCCGTCCCACTCGGCCCCGCAAACATCGCACTCACCCCAAACCCCCGATTCATCCGCTCCCGGAAGCCCCAGTCATCGTAGACGCGAGATCTTAACCGCACCTGATCCACAATCTGCCGCAGAATCCCCATCGCCTCATCCGGCAACACCAACTGATCCCAGGTAGCCTTCACATCAACCCGCTGCGCCAAAGATTCCAGGCGGGGGCGAGTACGGTTTAGGCAGGCATTCCAGAGAAGGGGTGATGGGGTGATGGGGTGATGGGGTGATGGAGTATCTGAATTTTGAATTTTGAACTTTGAATTTTGAACTGTTTCCTCTTCTTTTTGAATTTTGATTTTTGTAGAGCTGTGCTCTTCTCGCAGAGTAGTTTTAATTTCCTCCCCCAACTTGTTACTTGTTACTCGATACTCGTTACTTATCTCTTCAATTTCCGACACATTCAAACAAAACTGCCCCGCCAATACCCCCGCCATCTCATCCGATCCTTCACCCAACATATCCTCCCAAACCTCTCTCTGTTCCATCGCCGTCGGCTTCCCCACCTCCTGCACAATCCCCACCCGATGCGTCGGCAACCGCACCTCCCGACTATCCACAAACACCAACCCATCACAACCCGACAAAAACCGCCGCAGCGCCACCCGACCAGAACTATCCGACCCCAACTCCTGCGTATCCACGTACAACGCCACCGCCGACAAAAACGTCTCCCGTTCCCACAACCGCAAAAACTCCGTAAACGCCGTATCTCCCGTCGGGATCAGCTCACCCATCAAACAATAAAGACCCATCCCAAACCCCCGCGCCACTGCCCGCGCCACCAGCACCTTCGTCGGTTCGCTATGGCCCAACAACTGCACCACCGGCAACACCTGCCCCCGTTCTGTTCCGGCTAGCCGCTCCCCCAACGATTCCACAACCGCCCGCTGGCTCGCCGACAGCCGCACCGCCCCCCGACCCAACGGCGTCACCAATCCTTCTAGCCGATGGTCCAACCCCGAAGATCCCATAACATGATTCACCACCCGCTCATCCGCCCGCAGCATCGTCTGGGGCAACGGCTGCGGCTGGGGAGAATGCAGCTCAACTAACCGCCAGTAGCGCAGCGGCGCATCCACCGTCATCACATCCCACTGCACCTGATCAAACAAATTAAAACAAAGGGCAAAGGTGGGAAACGCCCAACCCCGATCCCCCTGGGCCTGATCGCACAGTTCCGGTATCTGCGGGTCCACCTCCATGGCCACACACAGCAGCAAAATGCCCAGATCCAGGTCCGTTAAGTTAAACCGATAGCCCAGCTCCAACGCCGCCGGTTCCGGATCCATCGCCGCCGCTTTTGCAATGGCCACTTCTGCTTCCTCCAGCATTTCCGGCGTGATGGCATCTTCTCCAATGGCCCGCCGCAGCCGCAGCCGCAACCCGCGACACACCGCTAATAGATAGGCTCGATTCTGTTCTGCCCAGCTGCTCATGGCATAGTCACCCTCACCTGCTGCAATGGATCGATGCGCAGCGGCACCGTCGCCACATCCACCGGCAAACTATCCACCCCATCCACCCGCAACCGCACCGGATAGTCCCCCGGCGTCATTTCTCGAATGCGAAAGGTGAGGCGAGATGCCCCTGGATTATCGTCGTCCGTGGAGATTTCATAAGGCGCAATGGTGCGATCTCGCCAGATCAACATCACCCGCTGCTCCGGATGCACCGCTGGCCTACAGCTCAACGACAGGGTTAAATTCCCCGCCGAGATTTCCAACGGATCCAATTCTGAAATGGTGGGGGCCACTGCCAAGGGAAACTCATTGCTAATTCGCATTGCACTGGACGCCCGCACCACCCCCACCGCCACGGTCCAAAACCCGGCCAGTCGGGCCTCGGGGGGCAACACAATCTCCGCCGAAGTGGGTGACACCTCAGGTACTAGCTCAATCGCCTCTTCTAACAACGGATGGCGCAGCTGCACCGTCACCGCTTCCCCATCAAAATGTTCTCCCCGAATCATCACCCGATCCCCCAGCCGCGCACTGGGCTGTCGGTGGGGCAAAATCACTCCGGTAATCTGGGGCGGCAGTCCCGGTATGACAAAGGGACCACCCTCCACACCACTGCGGTTTAATACGGGCATTGCTCCCGCTGGCAACCCACCGGTATCAATCATAATTACGGCGACTTTAAAGGCGATACAGGGCCGATAGGGATGTTGTAACACCTGCCACACCTTCGACATATCCTCAAAGTCCAGGGCCACAGGCGTAATTTGAATCTTTTCAATCTGTCGATGTAAATCGCTATCTGGGAATTCTCTTGCGGTCGCGATTTCAATCTCGTCTGGGTGCAGGGTGATGCCATCCGCCAAAAACTGAATCACCCGCCCCAACAACCCATGGCTTTTGGCCTCGCTACCATTTTCCCCATAGGCTACCGCTAAATAATAAAGATCCAGGGCAACAGCAGTTTTCTGCGGCGTTCTCACCTTCGCTCTGGGATGGATCGGCTGTTGGTGGCCCAGCTCAAGCTTAGGCATCGCATGGTAGAGCAACAGATTCACCCGATTACTGTCACCATTGCCCTGAGACTTTTCCAGGGTCTGTGCCGTCACCGTCGCACTATCTACCACATTGCGCAGACCCTGGTTAATCAGAGACTGCAATGTGGTAGTGACCGCTGCAATGGCCAACGAGTTACTCATAACAAAATAGAAAAATCACCTCGGGCTGTTTTATAACAGAACAATCCGTAGGATGGGTAACACCCATGGAAGACGTTTCGGCATGGAACCAATACCAACCATTACCCACCACCAGTGACAAAAAATAGCAAGAGATATTATTTGTAGGCCATATCACACGATTGATGGGTCGTGCCCACCCTTCGGGTTATTGGCCAATATTCAATGGGGGGTTAATATCACGGTTTCATGCCCGTCCTAAATCCCTGGAATCTCCGATAGCTCGCAATCAAGCTCTTCCACGGAAAACCGCATCATGTCTTGCCATTCATTCAGCGTAAACGAAAAACCCCGTTGATTTGCCATCATCACAAATGACTCAGCATTGGGAGCTAAATTAAGAGAATCTCGCAAATTAGGATTCGCTTGAGCTTCACGATAAAGCTTTACAACCTGCTCTTTAGCCATATTAGAGGGGGCTCCTTTAAATATTTTAGTAAGGAAATGAGCGCAAAGCCACGATGATTTGTTCGCAACAGATGATTTGTTCGCAGTAGCTGACTGTTATACTAGCAAGCTTCATGACTATACCAACACACAAACCAGGATTCCATGATTTTTGTTGCAAATATCTGCAATATTGATCGCTCAAAGTTACAGACACTCTCCATTTTTTAACTTATCTAACAATTAACGGCTGAACGGTAATCAAATAGAGTCAATTCCAAAACATCTGTAAAAGAAATGCTAGTTATCTAAAACATGTCTATTATTAGGAAAAATCTCTAAACGAAATCAAGTAATCGCCATCCTGTAATACGTCACTGTTTTTCAGTTAGCGAGAAGTCTACATCCTTGTTCTTATCTGGTTTGGACATAACTGGTTCTCCTTGAATAAGGGGAGCCATTGCCGCCATTGCCGATGTTAATAATCTTCCAGATGTGTATATACAGTAGCTGCTTAAGGAGAGGTAGTTGTTAAACATCAATTCAAACTTTACATAACTCAGTATTATGTTTTGTACTATTCCTATTCCCTTTTGAGATATCCCATGTAATTGTTAGTGGATGCATGCCCTATGGCGTCAGTTCAAGACCCGTCACAAAAACGACGACACATCCTAGGCGAAGGCTGGGGATTTCCCATGCGATTAACCAAGCAAGGAAGTTTTCAGCTAAGTCATGACTATCGCAACCTGGAAGAATCTATCGTTATTATCTTAGGAACGCGCATCGGAGAACGACTTTATCGACCTGATTTTGGTTCTCGACTCCATGAACTTGTTTTTGCCCCCCTCAACGATGACACCTTGTTATTGGCTCAAATTTATGCCCGTGAAGCCTTACAACAATGGGAGCCCCGCATCAAAATTGATGCGGTGACGGCGGATCCTTTGCCAGATGCGTCTAGTTTACAGATTACGGTGCACTATCGTATTCGCAAAACTCACCATCGTCGCAGTTTGGTTTATCCGTTTTATCTCACTCCGGTTGAGGGGTAATAAAGTAAAAATTGAACAGTAAAAAGTAAAAATTGAAAAAAATCTTCCTCCCCCTCTCCCCGCCCCCTAAAGCTCTACAATGGAATTCGACTTCCTCCCAAAGCTCCCCAACTCCAACCTTGACGACCGTCAGTTCAAAGAACTGGTGGAAGAATGTTTGTTGCGCATTCCCCGCTACTGTCCAGAATGGACCAACCATAATCCCAGTGATCCGGGGATCACCATGGTGGAGTTGTTTGGCTGGCTGACGGATCAAATGATGATGCGGTTTAACCAGGTGCCGCGACGTCACTATGTTGCTTTTTTAGAATTACTGGGCATTCGCTTACAGCCGCCGGTACCGGCGCAGACGGCCCTTACCTTTTATTTATCTGCCAGTTTGCCAGAGCCCTATACCATTCCAGCCTCAGTGGCCGTGGCCACCGAACGGACGGAGACGGAAGAGGCAATTATTTTTAGTACCGACGGTCCCCTCACCGTGGGGCTACCCCATATCCGTCATCTTTTAACGGCAGAGACCGACGAACTGCAGCCGACAACACTACAGGATCGTCTGTCGGTACGCTGGACTCGCCAGCCCAACGGTCGTTGGACTGGGGCAGAGCAGGAGATTTTTAGCCCCACACCCCAACCTGGCAATTGTTTTTATGTGGTGCTTGATGCTGACCAAGCGCTAGACGGCAACGTTGTTGCGTTACAGATAGAGGGCGAGGCGGCTACACCCACCGGCCTGTTGCCCGCAGCACCGCCTCGTCGTTGGGAGGCTTGGAATGGTGAGACCTGGGTCTCTACGATATTGATGCAGGAAACTGACGATGACACCCACGGGTTTAGTTTTTACAATTCCGGCAGTGACAGTGCAGTGCAGCAGGGGGAAATTGTCTTACATTTGCCCCAACATTTTCCAGCCACAGACTTTGCTGGTCGTCGGGGAAGGTGGATTCGGTGTGTCTGCACTGAGCCGATGGTAGGAACAACGGCCTATGGCAGTTCTCCTCGCTTGATTAGTGTGGCGGCTCGGTCCACGGGGGGCACGGTCAATGCCCACCAATGTGAGACCATCCACAATGAACTGCTGGGGGAAAGTAATGGCCAGTCGGGACAAACGTTTCAGTTGCAAAGTACGCCGATTTTGCCGCGCCAGGGTTCAGAGTCTTTGGTGGCCACCTTAACCAATGGTCTACAGCAAGTGTGGCAGGAGGTATCTGACTTTGCTGAGTCGGGACCGGAAGATCTCCACTACACCTTAGATTCACTAACGGGTTTAATCCAGTTTGGTCCCTTGATCCGTGAACCGGCCCAGTTAAAAACTGCCACCCAGCTACGCGCCCACCAACAGTCTTTCCATGCTTCTGGTGCGGCGGCTGTGTTGGCCGCTTCTCCCCAATTGCTAGAACGACAGCATGGGGTTGTGCCCCCTAGAGGGGCAGTGCTGACTATGCGGGCCTATCGCACCGGCGGCGGCCAACAGGGCAATGTGCAAGCCAATACACTGCGGGTGATTAAGTCGGCTGTACCCTATGTGGCATCTGTGACCAACTATCGGGCTGCCCTCTATGGCGCTGATGCGGAATCCCTGGAGTCCGCCGTATTGCGGGTACCTAAATTGTTGCGCACTCGCGATCGCGCCGTCACCGCCGAAGATTTTGAAGCCTTGACCTTAGAAGCAGGTGCAGGCACTGTGGCCCGCAGTCTCTGCCCCCATGCACTCAACGACAAACCTGGCATCATCACTGTTGTTGTTGTGCCCAAAACCAACCTGGGGGACCTTGACACGGGTCTAGGTATTTCCCCCGAAGCGCTGGGTCTCACGCCAGAGCTAAGCCAAACCGTGCTCAACTATCTCAACGAACGACGTCCCCTGGGGTTGCAGGTAAAGCTTGTATCTCCTAATTATGTGGGGGTGAGTGTGACCACCGAAGTGGCTCTGGATCCTAGCTACAGTTCACCGGAAGCGGAACAGGCCATACTACAGGAACTACAGGTGGCCCTATATCGATTCTTAAACCCATTGACCGGTGGCCCCCAGGGAGAAGGCTGGCCCTTTGGTACCCCCGTCTATCCGTCAGATATCATTACGCTATTGCAAACCATGACCGGGGTACGATATCTGGGCGCAGTGACCCTATACGAAATTCGACAACAACGTCGGCAGCAGGCCGCAGACCAGAGCACAGACCAGAGCACAGACCAAGAAACAGAATGGGTACGGCGGCTAGCTCCAGACAACGTCGTCACCCCCGATCCCCTGGGTCTCATCTGTTCCTGGAACGACGCTCAGCTGTCTACTGGCCATACCATTAGGGTCATTCGTTAGGGGGACGTACCATGGCACAGAAGACCCAAACTGGACGCATGATTGACCTTGAGTTGGTGCCCTTGCAGGAACCAGATCTTGCCTCTGGCTCGGCAATTAGCTTTTCCCCCTCTAGCACATTGTCTCGCATCGCCACTCCCCGCCCCCTGCCATCCTCCCTCACAACCCAGCTACAGCTACAACCAGGAGAACCCAATGAGTTGGTGGTACGAATAAAAAATCGAGGGGAGGCGAACCTCACACTTCAGTTTACGATCATGGGAGATATTCCCTCAGGCTGGTGCCAGATTCACACAGAAGGCTCGACACTGCCTGCACACCATCAAATGGAGACGGTATTTTACTTTGTTAGTCCAACGGATTTTTTTGAACGCCCCCTCTCCCCCAGTCAATTACCCCTACGCTTAGATTACAAAGGCCAACTTAAAGTCACCGCCAGTTCCCAACGGGGTGATGCCGAAGAACATCTCACCCCCTTTCAACTCTTAGTACGTCCCCCCAGTAAATATCTAGACCTTCTACCCGATATTTACCGCCGCACCGATATTGTCGGTCGATTTCTCAAAATCTTTGAGACCACCTTTGAACCCACCGTTGATATTCTGGACCACCTGTGGGCCTATCTAGATCCACTGACCGCCCCGCGCGCGATGCTGCCGTTTTTGGCCCATTGGGTGGGTTGGTCATTTCAGGTGCCCCTGGGCCTGGAACAACAACGGATGCTAATTCGCTACGCCATGGAGATTTACCGATGGCGTGGCACCCGACGAGGATTACGGTTTTATTTACACCTGGCCAGCGGCTTGCCCCTGGATGAACATATTCCCGACGAATTCCAAAAAGCCATTGGCATCCACGAGACCTTTAGCCCAGGCCATGTATTGGGCCAAGCCGTCATCGGCACCTCAGCAATCTTAGGAGGCAGCCGTCCCTGCCACTTTTCCGTACGACTACGCCCCCCTGAGAACCATCCCCTGGATGAATCCTTAATTCGTACCATCATTGACCAGGAAAAGCCTGCCTTTTGTAGCTACGATCTTGTGATTGAAGCTGGGGTGGACAGTAGTTGAAGTAAAAGTAACAAGTAGCGAGTAGCAAATCAGACTCTCTCACTCCTACCTCTTACTTTTTACTTTTTACTTCCTCCCCCCCATGCCCCTCCAACCCCTCCAACGTCTCCACGTCAACGACGGTTTACTGATTACGGCCAACCTGTGGCAGGTGGCCCACAGCTACCATCAAACCCGTCAGACCATCCACTATCAGTCGCTACACCAGGGAGGCATTGTCGATGGCCTGGGGGTGTGTGTAGCTGAGATTCCAGAGCAAGCATCCAGTCGCTATCGCCATCCGCGATGGTTGACGATTCAACCGGGGCTGGCGATAGATGGCCAGGGTAACCCCATTGTTGTCTCTTGTCCTGAGAGTTGTTATCTATCGGCCCAGCCCACCGAAGAAATCACAATTTATATTGTGCTCAAGCATTCGGAACAGGCCTCCCAAATGGAAACAGAAATCGTCCAGGATGCGTTTCAGATTATTGAAAAAGATGTGCCTGCTGAGGCGAATGAGGTAGAGCTTTGTCGGGTACGATTGGGGCCAGGGTTACAGACGCTCACTAACCCAGACAATGTCTTTTCCCCTGATGTTAATCAGCTAGATTTACGTCATCGCCAACCGGTTCAGGCTCGTTCATCCCTCACCTGTGGAGTCGATTTATGGTCATCCTCGTCTAACAATGTGGCTCAGTTTCAGGCGTTATTTGCCGCCTTACCGAGCCTCGCCCCCAGACTCCAGGGGCACATGGTGGATACCCCCCTAACAGGGGACCTCAGCTACATTGACTACGATGAGTTTTGTCGTACACCCCGTCCCCATCAGCACCGGCTGGCTGACTATTTGCAGCAGGGCGGGGTGTTGCTCATCGAGGCAACCGTGGATCATGACGTCTTGGACCTGTATCAGGCCGAGCTAGAACTGCAGCAGGCCATCGCCGCTACCCCCGCCCACAGTGCTCAATCATTACGAGAAAGTGCTCAAGCAGAATTAAGTACCCTGCAAACTTGCATTGCCGACGAAGTGGCTAACCTGGCCGCACCCATTCACACATTTCTAGAGATTGAAGGACTGTCAGCCACCGTTAGCACAGCAACAGCGGCGGATAGGGTGCGTCAGGGAGAGTTTTCCCTGGTGCAGACCCAGCCCTTTCACTTTAGCCATTTGCCAACGGTGCAGCGGCGACCCATTGGGCTATATCACTGGGGTGGGGTGGTGCTGTTAATGGGGCCATTACTCCAGGCCTGGGGTGCCAATGATGACCTATATCTCGATCGAGAAGAGATTCGTGCGGCCCAGGAATTTGGCGTTAATCTCCTCACGTTTGCTGCCCGTCATCGTCAGCTCCACCAGTGGCTGATGGCCGATTCATCCCCTCGTTCTCAACCGGTCTAAGACCCATGGCTACCCAGATTTTGACCCAGCTATCTACCCAGTCTCTTCAAGTTGGCGACGGCCATGACCAGTTTGAGGTGATGGTCAATAATCTCAGTAATCGTTTTGCCACCTTTACCCTGGAGCTATCGGCACCTGGCATTAGGCCTAATGCCAGCCCTGATTGGTATCGCCTGACGCCGGATATCTCTGCCAAGATTCCAGCCGGGGATCAGGCTAATTTTATTGTTAATCTATTGGCCTTGCCCCCCATTGCCGGTGGCTTCACTGGCAAGATGAAGCTCAATGTGAATGTCACCTGTTTAGAACTAGGAGAAAAAGATCGACAAAGTATCAATTTAGAGGTTAAAGGCCCAGGCAGTATTCCCCTGGAAATCTCCATGGCGACAACGGAATTTCAGGGCAAACCAGGGGAGCTTATTGATATTCCGGTAGTGATTAAAAACTGTCAGCGTAATACGGCCAACCTGCAAGTGGAGCTAACGGGTTTAAACCAGAACTGGTTAATTGATGGCCATAAACGACGGCTACAGCTGTCGCCCCAGGGCCGATCTGAGCTGTTATTTATCTGCCAACTGCCCGATCTCAGTGAAGCGATCCACGGAGACTATGGGTTTCAGGTGGAGGCGCGTCAAATTCAGGCTCAGCCGGTACAGCAGGCGGCTACCCTGACCGTGTTACCCGTGGGTTCTTTGCTCTTTGACTGTGACCTGGCGACGGTGAATCCCAAGCTGCATAAAGACCCTAGGGAGATGGATGAGGTCGATGACGTTGAGCTGTGGGGGGTGCGATCGCACCTCCCTTCCTCTCCCACCCATAACCCCCGATCCAGATCTACCAAAGCCTCTAAATCCAAAACCTACAGAATCACCCTGGACAACACCAGCAATGTAGTACAGTCCGTCAGACTCAACATAAACCGCATCGATATCCCCTGGTTCAAGCGATTGCAGTCATTCCTACGACGCACCGTTCCCACCCCAGCTCGCACCACCCCCCATTGCCTGCACCTAAGACCATCTCAGGTTGATCTCAAACCTGGAGAAGTCACCACCCTGGCCTTAAACATCAAACCCAAGGTCCCCTGGTGGGGATGGCGACGCCGACAACAGTTTCAGCTCCACCCCCAACTGCAAGAAACTATCGTTGACCCTCCGGAACATCAGATTCGGCTTGCGGTCCCCCCTAGAGTTCCATTTTGGCTGCAATGTTTAGGACTGCTCTTAATGGCACTAGGTCTAAGGTGGTTCTACCAACATTTATCTGACCATAAAGGCCCCGTTAATAGCGTGCAATTTGACGGGCAAGCCAGCATGGTCATTAGCGGCTCCAATGACAATACCATTGGCCGTTGGCAGCTCTTTCGCCAACTCCGAAAGAGTCAACTCCAACGGTTAAATAAGCTGCCCCCGAACAAAGCAATGCAAGAAAAGGCGGTGCGAGTCGTTCACTACCGTCCTCGTAACAATAATATTCTGGCAGCTGGGCTAGAAAATGGAGAAATTCAACTGTGGGATTTACTCGCGGAAACCAATAAACCAATGGTCTTCCAGCCAGACGATCGCGTCTTTGACCTACAATTTAGCGCCGATTCCCGCAGTTTGTTTAGCGCCCACGGTAGTGGGCTAGTTTTACGCTGGTATCTACCAGACCTAAACAATCGCCCTAGACTTTCGAAACCGGCTCAACAACAACAGTTTAACTTTGCAGTTCAGGCCATGGCCCCCACAAGCCTTGCCCCTGAGCAAGGGATCCTCTTCAATAAAACAACTGCATCGGAAGATCCCTTAGCCCTGGTCATTGGCGGTCGCCGCAATCAGCTCAAGCTATGGGATCCCCAAACTGACCAAATCAGCTCTATCCCCTATGCTACAGGTCAAGAAGACGATTACATTACCAACCTAGACACCGCTGACAATAAGCCAACGCGCCTGGCAGTTGCCGATAACCAGGGTCGCATTAGTCTCTGGAATCTTAACCAGTGCTGGACCGACAATGCCAATTGTTCACCCACCGATCAGTGGACAGATGGTCACCAAGAGCGTCCCGTCAATGCCATCGCCCTCACCCAAGATGCCTGTTATCTCGTCAGCGGCGGTGCCGATGGTCGAGTCATCCTGTGGCGTCTCAACCCTTCAGGTTTAGTAATGGACAAAAAACAAATTGCCAAGTTTTCAAAACCCATCAACAGCGTCGATATTGCCCAAAAGGAGAACACACTAGCCATTGTCAGTGGCAGCGACACCCATCAAGTCAATCTGCGCCAAACAAAAGCCGACAACCCCGCCTGCCCCTGAGATCCATACTCGCTACTCGTTACTTTTTAATATTAACTCCCCCTTCCCTCCGCCATGACTCGCTATTCTGTTCCAATGACAGCATTGCCCACAGTCGCCCTTCAACAGGAACCTACCACCGATCCAATTGGTGTGGTAATCTCGTCATCCGGACAGGACCAGGTACTCCCAGGGAATTGTTTTGACCTCAACGTTACCATTAGCAATCAAGGAGATAAAAGTGCCGTCATTGACATTTTCCTAGATGAGTTACCTGTCGCCATTCATCCCTGGTGTCCCCTTACCCAAACTCAGCTAGCCTTAGACCCAGGGGAACGAGAAGACGTCACCTTTCACTTTGATGTCCCCCCCAACGCCCTGACAGGCAGTTATCACTATTGGCTAGTGGTGGACGCACCAGAACATTATCCTGGGAAAGCGCCCCACCGTTATCAACATCATTTAAACGTGCTGCCCCCCTCCCAGGACAGCCCCCAGGAGAACACACCCACCTTTGCGGTGGAACCGGTCACTACCCACCTCAAACCCATCAAGGTGCTTCCCGGCAACCCCCTCCAGTTTCAAGTATATGTCTACAATCGTTCAGATCGGGTCGATCGGTTTCGACTGTTTTGCCCCGACCTACCCGAAGACTGGGTCACCATTAATTATCCTCAAGGATTTCGCACACCGGGCTTAGCCGTTGTTGAAACCCAGTTAGATCTCAACCCAGACATGGAAGGGGTGATTTTACTCACCCTCACGCCTCCAGTTAGGGCTCTGGCCCAAACCATGTTGGTCACCCTCCAGGTAAAATCTGAAAACAATCCTAAGCTTAAGCTACTGGATGTTCTCTATCTACAGATTGAGCCGTTTTACGAAGTAACCACCCATTTTCGTACCCTGGTCAGCCGCATTCAACAACAATCAGGGCTGTACAGCATCCAGACAACAAACCAGGGCAACACCGAGAGAACCCTGGATTTTCAGGTGATTGGGTTAGAAGGTGGAAATCTTTGCGAGTATACCCTCCGACCAGAATCCCTGACCCTCGCCCCCCAACAAACCCTGGTGAGTGAGGTCATCGTCCAACCCAAAAATCCATGGAAACAACCTCTGTTTGGTGGCGGTCGCGTCATCCAATTTGAAGTCATTGCCACAGACCCCGACAAAAAGCCATTGGTCGAGAACCCAATGCAGGGGCTACTGATGTGGGAGGCTCGCCCCTGGTGGCAGATTTTGCCCTTTATCCTGTTATTAATTGGCTCCTTTATCGGCTTAATGTGGCTGGCCTGGTGGTTGTTTATTCATCCGCCTGCCCAGGCTAAGGTACTACGCTTTGCCACAGAAAGTAGCGCCTATGAGGCCATTAATGGCGATACAGTGTCTGTGGGCTTTGAAATTAGCCACCCTGGCCGTATTCAACAGCTAGAAATTATGGGTCAGTCGGCGGAGGGGGATCTGTTGAGTGGTCCCCTAATCTATGACCTGAGTGGTAAAACCTTACCGCCAGAACTGGAATCTTTTTGCATCGAACGGAGACAGTCTCTGACCTGTCGCAATGTTCGCACCGATGCTAGACGAGCCGGAGAGTACCAATTTATTCTCAATGTGATTCCTAAACCTGGACGCAATGCCACCCCCACCCAGGCCCAGGCTCCTCTTGTTGCGATCTCACCCATCCCACGACCCAGCATCTTAGAGTTGGTGCCATCCCAAATGAACTATGTGGAAGCCCCCCCGGTTCAGCCTTCGGATAATCAGACCGCTGCCACAGCTGTTTCGAGTAATGCAGACACTGATGAAGCGACCAGTAGATCAGCTAACGAATCAGACAGTAGCGATCGCAAGCCACTACCATCGCTCGAAGAAGATCCCTATATTGTCAGGGCAAACTGGAACATCAGCCATCCCGAGCAACTTATGGGCCTGCAGCTAATTGTGCGAGATGCCCAAAAAGCCGTTGCACTGCCTCCCCAAATATTTGATTTTCAAGAGGGCATCCCCGATGAACTAGAAGATTTTTGCGACATTAACCAAAACAGTATTTTAGCTTGTAGCAACGTACCAACAGGCCTGAAGCAAGCTGGAGCCCACACCATCGAGTTGGGTGCTATTCCCAAAACAACATCCTCCACAGAAGAACCGATTTTAGCCACCACAGATCCTATTCAAGTACAGGCAAGGCCACCTCAGGTGATTCAGTTTACCCTTAATGGAGACCCTATCCTGGCCGAGAAAGCAGACTATTTATTACCTGTTGACGAAGGGGAGGGCCTCATGGAAATTGTATTGGGGTGGAAAGTGGAAAATAATCCAGGAACTCAAGTGATGTTGATGCCCGCCCCAGGCAATGTGGAAACCCAGGGAACTTTATTTGTGCCCTTAAGTCCTGACCCCGGTAAAAATGTCTTTTCACTACAGGTAACCAATTCAGCCGGAGAATCACTAACGCGATCGCTCACCATTACCACCTATGATCCCACACCTGAAAACCCCACCATCATTGTTAATACTGGGGATGGCGACCAGGCTGCCGATGGTGCCAGCGAGGGTGGAGGAGAGGCTGGTCAGAGCAGCGGACCACCAGTACGCTCTCGTCCAGGAACCGTTTCTCCTGTGGAACTACCTCCCCAATTTGAGTGATTCTCGACTGACGTTTAACGATCTGCATTGGTCATCATAATTTATCAACATCTTTAGAAAAATCATGTCAACGTTAGAGCCATTTCCATTCGAACCCTACGGGGAATCGCCAACCCGCGCCTCCCAAGGACCGGCTATTTCCATCCGATGGATTTTGCCTTTATTGGTTGTTGCTCCAGTAATCATTGGCATTGCTCTAACGGGTTGGTTCGCCTATAGAAGTGGCCGAAGTGCCGTTGAAGAAACCGTCAACCAAATCACTACAGAGGTTGCAAATAACATCCAGACAGAAGTCATCAGATACCTTGAAGTATCCATCGTGGCATCAAAAATGTTAGTGGCTGAGGTCAATAGTGAGGTCCTTAACATTCAAGATATGGCTACACTCACCAACTATCTTGAGGAAACTCGAGAAGTCTTCCAAACGACACAAACGAGTGAGAATATTGCCAACCTTTTTTATGCCAATGAAGCCGGAAAGCATGCCACCAGCCAGCCAGACTCCACCAGCTTCGATCGACGGGAACGCCCCTGGTATAAAGCTGCTGAAAAAGCTCGAAAAGCCATCTGGGCAGAAGTCTATAACGATAAAAAAACCTCCGAATTAGTCTTGACTCGGTCAATTCCCATTGATAATCAAGCCGGGAATCTAGAAGGTGTTTTTGGAATTGACATCAAGCTCAATTCCCTGAGTAATTTTCTTAAAGAATTAAATGTGGGCAAATCAGGTCAGGCATTTATTTTAGAAATGGTAGATGATCAGCAGTCTACAGGAGAACTTATCGCCACCCCTGAGGACGAGGATCTATTTGTAAAACAGTCGGGAAGAAATAACACCATTAGTGCTAAAGAAAGTACAAATAAGTTAGTTAGAGAAACAGCAGACTATATTCTGGATAACAACAACGGTCTTCGACACCCAAATTGTAATTCAAACAGCCTTTCTAATGAAGAAATAAATAACCTAAGGAATGACAATTGTGAATTTAATATTGATGGGGAAAAACATCTAGTTCGTGTCAACTACCTTGGAGATAAAGATATCAACATTAAGTGGCTGATTGTAGTCACCATTCCTCAGCAGGATTATATGGGGGCCATCAATGGCATTGTCCGAAAGGCACTATTAATCGGAGTTGTTATTACCGTGCTTGCCTCACTGCTGGCGTTAGTAGGCGCAATGTATATTATTCGCCCCATTAAAAAGCTAAACCAGGCTGCCGATGATATTAAACAACATCAGTTTGATCCTCAAACCCTGGCAGATGTGAGGCAGCGTCCGGATGAGTTTAGTATCCTGGCCGATGTATTTGACGATATGGCAACGGTGGTGGTGAGTCGCGAACAAAGTTTGGCAGATCAGGTAAAACAGCTGGAGACAGAGAAATTACAGTATCGGAGCACAGGAGATAAACGTTACTCTTTGGATGTAGCATTGCGCCATGCGAAACAGGTACGCAGTCGATATAGCCAGCGGTAACCCCACCCAGAGCCCATCCCAAGAGGGGGAAGTAATCGATTGGTGGCATAGGGTTTGTCAACTCTTTTATTTAGTGAGAAAGATATAATTATCGTTAATAATACGCCCCTCAGCATAGCCCAGGCATTTTACAATATGTTCAAACTATAGACTTTTACCCAATGTCCAATTTACTGCAACTCAGGTTTGTAACAGGTTTGGCTACGCTTCGTAGTGCCACTTGCTGTGCAATGTCAGTGGCAGTAAGCTGTCTATGCTTATCTGTTGCTTGGGCGCAGGAATCACCATTGGGAGAAGCGATTGAAGATTTTGAATACTGGCAGGATCTTTGTCAACTCCACATTAGTGCGGCAGAGGATAAGGCTGCTGAAGAAGAAAAAGAAGAATATGCTAAAGCGCTGATGGCCTGTGAACAGGCGATTGCCCTCGAACCTGAAGATGCCAACATCTGGGTACTACATAGTAGTATATTACTCAATACTCAAAAATATCCAGAATCGATTTCATCAGCCAATCGGGCCTTACTCTTCGACCCAGAACATTCGCTAGCCATTACCTATCAGTGTGTTGCCTATAGCGCCCTCAAACAAACCGAAACTGCCTTAGATCATTGTAATCAGGCCCTGCGGATCAATGGTAACTGGGGTAATGAGAATCCGGCCCTTGCCTGGTTATATCGCGGTGTCATTCTGGCCCAAGAAGAAGAGTATGGGCGCGCACTGGTGGCTTATGAACGCACGCTACTGTTAGAACCCGAGTATTCCTTTGCTTTGGCCCGTAAATGTGACGCCCATTTTGCATTGCAACAGGCCTCTCTAGCACTAGAGTCATGCAATGCAGCATTGGGCGTCAATCAAGACTGGGGCGAAGCTAGTCCGGCTATGGTGTGGACAACCATTGGAAAAACCCATACCCAGTTGGAACTATATAATGAGGCAATTGCTGCCTATGACCAGGCCCTCAATCTGGATCCCATGAGTGCCATAACCTGGGTGGCCCAGGGACAGGTGTTGGCACAGATCGAGCAGACTGAAGAGTCCTTAGTTTCCTTTGTGCAGGCCGTAGGTATCAAGGCAGATTTTGCAGACGCTTTGTTGGGCCAATGCATGGCTTTAAATCGGTTAGCAATAGATGCTGAGGTGAAAGACCAAGGGAAACTATATGAACAGTCTTTAGCCGCTTGCGAAGCAGCATTGGCAGGGGATAGTGACTGGGGAGAGAATAGCCCTGCTAATGCCTGGCATGAGCGCAGCATTGCCTTGACGGGCACCGGTAAATATGACGAAGCCCTGGCATCGATTAATCGGGCGGTGGGTCTAGAACCGAGATATGCAGAGGCTTATAACCAACGGAGTATTGTTTATTGGTATTTAAAGGATTATGGTTGGGCTTTAGAAGCAAATCAGCAGGCTTTGGCCATTGATGCGACCTATGACCATGGTTGGTTTACCCGTGGGTTAATTTTTCGGGCACAAGAACAATATCTCCAGGCGTTGGAAGCCTATAACCGGGGGTTGGGGTTAAACCCTTGGAATGATTGGGCCTGGACAAATCGCAGTTTGGTTTTGTGGGAGTTGGGGGATTATGAGGAGGCTATAGTCTCGGCAGAAGAGGCTCTCAACCTAAATAATGATTCGGTGCAGGCTTGGTATAACAGGGGAGCAGCTCAGTCGGCCTTGAAAGACTATCGTGGAGCAATTGAGAGCTACGATGAAGTTTTGGATAGGGATGAGAAATATGCCGGTGCTTTGACGGGGCGAGGGGTGGCACGGTTTCATCTGGGGGAGCATGAGGATGCGATGATGGATTTACAAATGGCGTTGGCGTTGAATCCGGAGGATGAGTTGGCAAAGGAGACTTTAGAGGCGTTGAGTCTGGAGGGACAAGGGGAAGGTGATAAGTAAAATGGATGGGTGAAAATGTTGAGAACAGGGCGTCACCGTTTAGTGACGGTGAAAATTTACACAGAATTTATGTCAACGGGAGGGAGAGCTTGAAGTTTATGCTGGAGGTGATGGAGGGAAGGAGGGGTGCACATATACCGCTAAGTTGGGGGTATATGTGCACCTTTTGAGTAATGACACAGTAGAAATAAACGGAATAGTGACGGTTACCGGCCATGTTATAGGCAACTATAGAAAGCCTATAACAACCACTAAAGAAAATTAAAAAGGTTTGAGATATGTATGCACAAGTAGAGAAATCGAAAGAGAATAAAAGTAAGGCCGTGGCGAATTCGGCTGCTCAGAAAAAAAGTAATGGGAAGCAAGGTTATAGGTTTGACGATAACCGACAAAGTACCATTGCACAAAGACAACAGATTGCGATAATGAGCAAACACGGTGTACTCCAACGGGTGAATGGGCTTGATGAAATGCCAGTTGATATGCTTAGGGAAATCGCAAAAAAGTTGGGACCGAAAGACATAGTATCATTCGGCAGTACAAATAAAGAAAAGGCGTTAATTGCCTTGGATGTGCAATGGCGCAATGCCCAAATAGCATGGAATGATTTTGGGGAAATGATAGATGATGATGGTATAGATATGGATGAGAAAGCACTCAGGACAGGACAGTATATGGCAATAATAGAAGCTTTCAAAAAACTTTATAGGATTGGAAATAATTTAGGTTTAGACACCGGATATGCTCAGGAGTTGTACACAGAAATTGACGAAGGAATTGTCGTGTAATTCTAAATGGAAAAAGTATTGGGGAAGGTCTTGTGTGTTCTGTGCTGAAAAAATTAAAGAGTTAGTAAATCTATGTTGTTATATACACTTTGAGTCGAAGCCCATAACAAAACCTAAAAGCCATTAAAACGTCTTTTAGCTCAATTGTTGTAGGTAATTAAACAGATGCAGGAAATTTCAGACATATTAGCCACATTCCATGATGGAGGAATTGAGGGATTCAAAGTTAACCACTCTGAATTAGAGCTTAAAATAGGATGCGCATATTTAGCTGAAATTGAAAAGGAAGGAAACGAATACTTCTTTCTCACAATTACTGATGTAGACCAATTTGAATTTCATCATTGGAACGGAACTGTGACTAAAGGACTAAAAGAAATTATTGATTTGGATCTCGAAATCGGGTATTCAAAAATTGAAGACACGATTGTGAAAACTGCGTGTAATGTGTGGAATTATAAGGAGGGAGACTCTGGTGGAGAACTTTGGATTAAAGCGAATTATAAAAGTTTAAAAAATCAGGATAAAGAATTCCTGAAACCTGAAACACTTTATAAAATGAGCTCAACCTACTGGAATGGAATAACAAAATAAACTACCTACAACAATGGCTAAAATATATGCCCAACCAACCTAACCGTTGCACGACATTTTAGCCGGAACGTTACGTCGCATTTTGTAGTAGCCCGTTAGGGTGCAATACATCGCACCGCTTCAACCCATTTCGCTCCCGACGATCCTCTCCTCACTCCACAATCAATCTCTACAACCAAAGCCCCAAAACAAATTGGTGCGTTACGCGAAGTATCGCTAACACACCCTACCCGTATCTGAGGATGGCTAATAACTCGAATTGTTGATCCCTTATTTTGCAGGCCACCCATGATAAGTATGCGAAGTTAGAGAAACCATTAACGGATACGAAAGTGTTGGATTGGGTGTAGATACTTCTTGCAAGGAGATCGATTCTATATGAATAAGCAAAAATGGTGGGCCATCTCAAATGCAACCGCTTGTGCTTTTCTATTTTTGATCGGCATCATGTGGGCTTACACCACTATCCGATATAAACCCAATGACGAGCAGTTAACCACATTGCAAGCAGTTGATGATTATTTAGACCGCCAATCCCCGAATCAGTCCAGAAGACGAATTCCAACCGGTGTTTTTCTACAGTCACTCAGTTTCAATAGTGCCAGTGAAGTCAATATCACCGGTTATATTTGGCAAACCTACAACCTGACTGATGTTTTAAGTAAGACTGTAGGTGAAAACGTATCTACGGCAGATTTAGTCACCCAATTTGAACAATTAGAAGATGATGCGCTTGCTACTCTCCTGGAACAAGCACATCTTGGATTTACCCTGCCGGAAGCCGTAGACAGTGGCAGCCATAACCCTCCTAAAATCGTTTATCGAACAATTAAAAACAGCGACCAAGTAGTGGTCGGCTGGTACACCGAAGCGACCTTAAAACAAAAGTTTAACTATGATAAATATCCTTTTGACCATAAAACAGTATGGATTCGTTTATGGAGTAAAGACTTTGAAGCGCAGACTCAGCTGACACCGGATCTAGGAGCATATCCAGCAACAGGACCAAAAGATCAGTTTGGCTATGACCAAGATATTGTTCTTGGTCAATGGACAATAAAAGAAACGTTTTTTGATTACGATACCAAAAGCTACAATTCTGATTTTGGCTTAGGCCTTGATTATAATGCATCGCCCCACCCCGAACTCTATTTCAATGTGGTGATTAAACGACGTTTTTTAAACTCTTTTGTTGTCTTTATATTACCGATATTGGTTATTTCTGGATTGACCTATGCCACATTGTTGATGATCACTAAAGATCCAGAGCGGTCGGCGGTGCTAGGCATGAACACAAGCGGTGTGATTGGAGTATGTTCGGGCCTATTTTTTGTAGTACTAGTGTCCCAGGTACAAATTCGGGAGCAATTTGCAGGATCAAAGATTGTCTATGTAGAGTATTTTTATCCGTTGATGTATTTATCATTGTTAGGGGTATCGGTGAACTCCTATCTATTTTCATTGCCCAACAAAGGGAAGCATCCGATTTTGACATGGCTTGATGCAAAGGATAATCTTTATCCGAAATTGTTGTACTGGCCCGTCTTACTAGGAAGTGCTGCAGTGATTACGGCAGGAGTGTTATTGCCCGATAAAGGTAAAGGCACCGAGGATAAGCAACCTCGAACGTTTTTGGATGGCAATAGGACAACCTTGATAGATCAAACTCCTTATCTAAAGAGTTCCATACATTCTATGGAGACTGAGCGCCGTAGCAACTATCCTCAAAGCATCGCTCGCTTCGATGCCACTGCCTTCAACTTCTTCGCTCAGGAGTTGACTATCCCATCAGGGTACGACAATGGAGGGATCGATTTTGAAAGGCTGTAGAGATGTGCATACGCCAATAAGTGGTTCTTAGGGACCCATTATCGTCTGGAACAATATCTGTTATTTACTGAGGATGGCTAAATGATCCTAAATCCTGTAGCAACCACCATTCTCCGACGCTACTTACGTAGGTTGCCGTTATCTCAGCGCATATCACAGTATCAATACCTGATGACGGTGAGTTGGCTCCAGACCGCTCTAGAGCAGATTAAACCAGAGGTGTTACCAGAAGAACCTCTCCCCGAGAACGTAGAGATACAAGATACCATTCAACCCCTGCCACCCTACTATCGTCAATACCGCTGTACCCAAGGCGATCCCCTCACCTGTCAAGAACATATTAGCCAACCTGGCGAACCCACTAGCCTCATCTGTACTCAATGTTACTTTCCTGTATGGCTCGCCCCAAAACAACACCTTATCGGCAAACGAGGTGAATATGAAATTATTAAACCTCTGGGTCGCCGAGGCATTAGCCGCCTTTACGAGGGCATTAACCTAGACACCGATGATCCCATTATTATTCAAGAATTTCTTCTACCCTCACGATATTTTAATCAGGAAGAACAACGAAACTACCAAGAACAGTTCCTTGGCCTTGCTGGCATTACCCTGGTCGATGGGCGCTCCCAAGATATTAGAATTGTTGACCCTTTTGATACCATTGTCGATCAATCTGGAGATCGATGCTACTTAATCACCCTTGGCTTCAATCGTACCGCCACCCTAAATGAGTACTGCGCTCGCCATGGTCCCTTTAACGATTCCATGGTACGAGACCTGCTGAACCAGGCTCTCCAAACCCTTATCTTTTTACACCAACAACGATTCGCCGTACCTACTGGTCAGGCTCAACAGGGCGTCATTCACGGTAATCTAAATCTCAATAGTTTGCTATGGGCTGCCAATACACATGACAGTCCTCCCCAGGGATTTGTCTATCTTACCGACTTTCATATCTGGACCAATCTGTTTGACCCGGCCAGCCTCGAACGGGGTGATTTAGGTGCCCAGGATGAACTGAGTATTCAGGATGATTTACAATCCCTTGGGAAAGTAGCATTTTGGATACTACATGGCACTACCGTAGATGATCATGGTTATCTCCTTAATCCTCGACTTAATCGCCACTGGCCCAAGGCTATCGATAAAGAGTTAAAACAGTTTATTTGTCAGTTAATTGGCATTGAGTCCAGTTTTGAGAGTGCTGAGATAGCCCGTAATGAATTACTCAAACTCCCACCCAAGCCAGCCATTAATCAGATTGAGAAACGAGCAGCAGAAATATTGCCTACTCAAAAGCCATGGTACCGGCGAGTTATGCCCTGGCCCTTGCTCAGCTTTCTAGCATTAGCTGCCCTAGGGGATCTAGTTTGGTGGTTCTTATGGCGATCTCAACGCGCACAGGTTGCACAACGTGTCCCCTCTCCCTGTTGCCTCAAAGATGTGGACGGTATTCCCTCAGGTGAGTATACCTATGCCATCCCAGATTCGGCCTATTGGCAACCACTGTTTCAACCCACACCAAATAGTCAGGACCGCACCACCATCATTGATAACACATCAGGGCTGTTAGACCAAATCACCCAACAACAATCTAAGCTCTTTTTTAAGAGATATCATCCTAAAAATGACGATGAGACCAATCTTGCAAATACATCGATAGATGATGCAATTACAGCAGTTCGAACGGATCAAGCTGACTTTGCTATCGTACCCATGCTCGCAAAATTACCTATTGATGTAACGGCTACCATCATCGCCTACGATAGCCTGGTACCCATTGTGGCATTTAGCTACTCTAAAAGAGATGACAGCTTACCAACAGCCCTGCGAGGCAAGATGACCATAGCCGAGCTAGAGAAATTATATACTAACGAAATCAATAATTGGGACAAGCTAAGTCCTGTAAACTTAGCTGTCAAACGTTATTGGCCCGACGATAAGACCAATCAAGAGATTTTTCAGCAGCTGTTTGTTGCTGATAGAGAAAATGGACCAGAGGCTAACGCATTAATTAACAAAAGCCAGTCTGCCGCCGAAACTCTGCCAATGCTGCCAATGTTCCGTCGCATTTTGCAGGATTTCGAAAGCAATGACACCGGCAGTATCGCGATCGCTCCCCTGAGCCAGGTCTTTGGTCAGTGTGCCGTATATCCTCTTGCTTTTGAGAAAAACCGTCAGGCTACAGCACCACTGATATTTGATACAGGGGCAGTTGTCACGCCGGAAAGTGATTTGTGCGATCGCAAAGGCAGTTATTTTCCCCATGAACATGTCATTCGAGAACGCACCTATCCCTTGGCCTATCCCCTGGCCATTGTTTATCCTCTAGACAACACCCGATCAGCAATCGGAAAAAGTCTGGCAAAGCTCTTATTAACTCAGGAAAGCCAAACATACCTAACAGCCTCAGGCATGGTATCCGTTTATCCACAACAAAAGTCAATCACCTCGACCTTTAGATAGTCGTCCCTGAAAAACCTCAAATCAGGCTCCGACTGGAAACTAATTTTTTGGATTCTTGAGAAAGAAACGGACTAACTTTCGTAAATTAAACCCACACGCCTGCCTGCCTGACATAAATGCCTATAACCTAGCATACATAAGGGTCAGCCAGAAAATGGGCAAAGCGCATGCAAAGCTGAAAATACCAAACCATCAGCTTGAGATGCATGTCACCCTCGACCCAACTGTATGATTTACTAAAAATACTCTTTTCATATCGGGCATTAAGCTTGAGATGCATGTCACCCTCGACCCAACTGTATGATCAATTGTTCACCTTCTTACGTCAACACAGCTGTTATAAAGACTTTCGGCATTTGAAAACGTTGGCTTGGATGGTCAGTGCGCTCATCTGTAGTGGCCAACTTAACCCCGCCGCTTGGGAGCCGTATGTCTCCAGTCGGACAACTCAGGCTCAAAGGCCTTTGTATAGGACACTGTTGGCGAACTTAAATTTCGGCAACTAAGCAGCAGGTTCTAGCGCCTTAAATCGAGACACTCCCGTTTTGGCTAATGGAACTTCCTGAAACCAGTTGAATAATCGACCAATATTAACCGCCGCGCCAATTGTCATATTCTGCAAGTGAGTCTTAGCCATGCCCATATAGCGAGAACGCCGTAGACCGCAACTATTCACGCCTTGAGCAATTGTGCCCTCGATGCCAGCACGGCGACGGTAACGCTCCTGACCTTCGGTTGTCGTTTGTATGGATCGAGCTTTTTCTAATGCCTTGTGTTCGGCTTGGGGCAGCAGATGCAGTGTGCGGCCAACAGTTGACTTAGCTTTGGTGCACAGTGAGCGAACTGGGCAACCAACGCAGTCTTGAGGGTCAAACCTAGCCAGAATATAGGGTTTTCCGGAATCGCGGTTGTACGTTTTCCACGCCTGAGAGATTTTACCTTCTGGGCAAGTTACCTGTTCGTTATCCCAATCAATCTTGAAGTAATCTAAATTAAAGGCTCCTTCAGTTCGTGTCTGCCAACTGGTGTCAAAGCGAGCTGGCCCAATCATCTCGATGTTTTGATTCTGTGCATTTACCAGCAGGAACGCATTAATATAGGCGGTATCGGCAAAGTGCTCTTCAGGCCGAAGATGCTTGTCGATTAGTGCCTGGTGAATGTCATCAACGCACTGTGCTTCATGGACACTGGCATCAGTGGTCATCACATGAGTAATCAAATGACAGCTATCATCATCGCAGGTTTCACTCAAGTGGGTGATATAGCCTGTCCAAGTGGTGCCACAGCGCCGACGATAGCGTACGTCCGTGTCATAGGGTGATTCGACAGTTGGTGTCTTCTTTGTTAGCTGTTTGTCGCTTTTCCAACGCAGGCTCGGACCATCCTCCTGATGGTTGTATTCATAGTGATATGGCCACAGTTCCTCTAGTGCTTGCACTGTCTTGAGAGCCTTGCCTTCAGCAGATAGCTTTGATTCAGATAGGCATTTGAGTAGATAAGCTCCATCTTCTCCAACCTGTTGCGCGTAGGCGATACGCTCTGCTGGCTTTGATGGCAGCCGGTAGTCTTCTATGCGTCGTCCATAGCGTTGATACCAGTCTTCAGGTGCTATCTGTTGTAACCAGTCAGGAGCCAATACTGCTAAGTCATTGAGGGCGGCGCGAAGAGTCTCTCCAACGACTTCTAAACGGTTCAGACTACGAATGGCTCCCAGGACACGGGTTGAGTCAGTCCGTTGCTTGCCTCCGGCTTTGACTAGGCCTAATTCTCCGCAGCGGACCAGCAATTTATCCAGTAGCAAATGCTCGACGTTGCCTGCGATTAAACGGTCTCGAAATTCACTTAAAACACTATAGTTGAAGCCAATGTCAGTCAGCTCTAGCCGCAGCAGATATTTCCAGTCGATACGTGAGCGTACGGCTTCAGCAGCTTGTCGGTCGAATAGGTTTTCACGGAACTGCATGATAGTGACCAAAGCCAGCCGCCACGGTGGAATGGCCGACTGACCGACCTTTGAAAATAGCTCGCTGAAGTCGGTATCTTCAAAGATAGGGCCGAGTTCATCATGCAGCGTCACGTAGGGATTGCCTTTAGCGAATACGGCTTTAGCAACTCGCAGCGTATCAGCGGGTACTGGCGATTCTGGTTGAGGCTTTAGGGACATGGCGTTCTTCCTTCAGGATACGCTTTAGCGATCACACTTACTGATAGCGATAGATCGGTCTCAGCTTAGTGGTTTTTCAATACTTCTGGAGTTCGCCAACAGTGTCCTATACAAAGGCCTACAAGCCTCAGCCAGAGCCCTACTGAGACGGCACTCCATTATCGTGATTGATGCCACCCACACCCGACGGTGGGAGCGTGAAAAATGGACTAAAACTGAACAGTTTGACTGCTATTTCCTCTGCGTCCATGCAAAGCCAGAGGTCTGCATACAGCGGGCAAAAGCAGCAGGCCAAACCGACTTGATCGACGTGATACGACCCAGGCCGACCGGATTGAGTATGATGAGATTCCAGATGACCGGCGATTGGATGTTGACAATTCTCGAACGCCAGGAGCAGAAACGGCAGAATTTATCTTAGACTCATTTAATTTGGCTGATATAGCATTTGGCTAATGTGGCCAAACAGAGTACGGGTGACGCTCAGGCAACAATAAAACTAACTGTTTATACTGGTGGGGGGAACCTAACTCACCACCTGAGCACCTGAAAACAAAACGGCAGCTAGGGTCGCTGGGGCTAAAGCCAGTGCAGCCCGTCGGTGTCATCCATACACTCAAGTACGATTGCTACTTATACGATCCAAACGATATAGCCAGTGCTCAACCCAAGCGTAAATGCAGTCCGGCGCAGCTAGCCGCTTTAGAAAGGGGCAGGAAAAAGTCTCACTTCAAAAAACTGTACCGAGAATACTCCGCAGATTTTTGGATAGAGTATGACCGAATTAATACGGTCAATTGGGCCAGAGAACAACTTAAAAATCCCAACCTGTTAATCCTGGATACTGAAACAACAGGCTTAAAAAAGACGGCTCAAATTATTGAGATTGCGATTATCAACGGCAAAGGGGAGACTTTGCTAAATTCTCTATGCCAACCGGTGGGTCACTGGACAATCGATCCAGGTGCGATCGCAATCCACGGCATTCAGTCAGAACAATTGAGTGAAGCCCCCAGTTTTGGTGACTTGTACGGCACTATCAAGTTGTTATTAAAAGACTCATTCGTTTTAATTTACGGATCCCAATTAGACAAGCAGGTGTTGGAGACCGGCTGTAAACTATGCGAACAACCTGTGCTGCAATATCAATCAGACTGCCTAATGCTTTGGTACTCCCAATGGCGCGGAGATTGGAGTAGCTACCATGGTGACTATCGATGGCAAGCACTAGGGGGAGGTCATCGAGCATTGGCGGATTGCCAAACGGCCTTGACCCGGCTGCAAGAAATAGCGGATGATTCCAATGAATTTCAATACCCTATCGATCTAGTGCAGGCTGCTGAAGATGCCGGGGTTGAATTGGTCGCCACACCGGACTACTGATAGGGGTGTTTGAAGCGACGCTGCTCCCGCTAAGAGGGGCTCACGTTTACCCCCCATCGTATCCATCAAGGTAGACAACTCAGCAGCCGTTTCCTTGAGCACCGCCCGACTTACCTGCGGTTCAATGCCATTGAGTTTCTCGTACACTGCATTGCGGGTCACGTTCATCTCTTAGGCCTTTTTTCGGTAGTCCGCATTCATCGACGGATGAATCCCACACACCACTAAACTCAACAAGTTCACGACACTCGAGAAAAGCAGTTCGCGCTGATACTGAACTTTGGCATGACGCTCAAAGATGTCATCTAACCGCTCAGGACGGAAAAACAACTCCATCACCCCTCGCATCATCACGCTGATAGGGCTTTCTTGGGCAAACCTTTGAACGATTTCGGTTAGCACGGCAACCTCTCTATTCCTGACTGGCTTTAGCGTACCGTATCCCTTCTCAACCTTTTTCTCTGTTTACTATTTAACACTTAGACAGGCATCGGTCGCTACAGTTAGCTATGCGAACTATCTCACGAGCTATCTAACTGACTTCTAAAAAGAGAAATGTCAAAAGACAACCTGTCATACAATAAATAATTGCTACATAAATCTAAATTAAATCTCTACTTGAGAGAAATACCTATCTCCAGTGCTTACAGTGAGCAGAATCTAAGGATGACGGCATTCTTTCAGCGGTGGGGCGCAGTTATGGTGTCCTGACAAAAGTCATCCTCATTGATTATTCACTGGTTGATAGAACTGTATGGAGATGTGGAAACAGTTAGGAGTCGGGGCAATTGCCGTTATTAGCATGGGTGCTCAGGATGCTTGGGCAACAACAGTCACTGGGGTACAGAATGAAGAAACTTCAGCGGCGTTGAGTATTTCAGTGGATGAACTATCTGATGTATTGCCGTCCGATTGGGCCTATAGTGCATTACAGCGACTGATGGAGCAGTATGGCTGTGTAGTCGGCTATCCCGATGACACGTTTAGAGGCGATCGCCCCCTGACACGCTATGAGTTTGCCGCTCTTTTAGAGGCCTGTCTGTCGGAGGTTACTACGTCAATGGCAGAAGGGGGGATCTCTGAAACCGATATGGCCACTATCCAGCGGCTACAGACTTCGTTTAACCGAGATCTAAACACGTTAGGAAGCCGCCTGGAGTCACTGGCAGCCGATACCGCCGCTCTAGAGGCTAATCAGTTTTCTACCACCACCCGTCTACGTAGCGAGGTGGTGTTTTCCCTAGAACAACTCGCTGGGAACAAGCAGCCTGGCAGCGACAATGACCTGCCCGATGAACTGGTCTTTGGTAGTCGGGCCAGGTTAAATTTTAATACCAGCTTTACCGGGCAGGACTTACTTAAAGTGCGTCTGGATGCCTTGAATCCGGTTCGCCTCAATGCTCCCATCACTGGCACAAATATGACCCGGCTGGCATTTGACCGTGATACCAATAATGACGTGGATATTGGTAAGCTGTTTTATCGCTTTCCGGTTAGCGATCGCATCGGTCTCCACATTGATGCTACTCGGGGAGCCTATCAGGCGAATGTCTCCAGCACCTTTAATCCAGGCTTTGCCAATCCCATTAATGGGGCCGTCTCCCGCTTTGGGCGCTTTAATCCGATTTACTATCAGGGAGCGCTGGGGACGGGGATTACTGGAGTCTATGACATCAGTTCTGATCTCACTCTCTCAGCCGGATATTTAGTCCCTGGCAAAAGTGCGGCTAACTCGGAGATAGGGCTGTTTAGCGGTGGCTATACGGCACTGGGCCAGCTAGATTTTCGACCGACTGATACCGTTAAACTGGGTGTGACCTATGCCCGTTCCTATTATCCAGGGGGAGCCGTGGCGGTGACAGCGGGCACGGGTAGTCGCCTGGCCAATGCGCCGTTTGGTAATAGTGTGGCGACATCCGCCAATCACTTTGGGCTGCAGTCTAGCGTAAAACTGGGGGACAATGCGACGCTCTCTGGCTGGGCCGGGTTAAGTTTGGCTAGCGCCGAATCGGACCGGGGAACGGTGCGGGACGGAGATGATGCCACACTGCTCAACTGGGCGTTAACCCTGGGGCTGCGCAATCTGGGTGGAAAAGGCCATTTTGGTGGACTATTGGTGGGGCAACCGCCTCGAGTGTTAAGCAATGACAGCGGCCCTGATGAAGCAGATGCCACCTGGCAAGTTGAGGCGTTTTATCGCTATCGCGTTAATCAAAATGTTGCTTTAATTCCAGGGTTTGTTGTCTTGGTGAATCCTGAAAATAATCGTGCCAATGACACCATTTGGTTAGGGAGTCTGCGTACCGTATTTGAGTTTTAGTCAGCCTATGCTCTCATTTGATGTCTCTAAAGCACCGACCCGATTGCGGTCAATTCTCTGGGCCCTGGGCACGCTGACGCTGCTGCTGAGTCTATCGATTTCGCCCATACAGACAATGAGAAACATACATGGATGCCCCACTAAAGAACAGTTAAGGTAAAAGCCAGCGGGTATAAACAATAGGCTAAATGCGCTGTCTTTGCTGAGTAATTACCGTTTCAAAACTTGTTGTCAGTCACCCCTAAATAACCACAACCAGAGTTCCCGCCATTAGAGACAACTATTTCCAGAAGAAACAATGGGTATAACAAGTAAGATCTTGACTTCAGAAACGCGTGCCCTCATTGATGCCAACCTTGTTGAAGCCTATCGGGAGTTTGGGCGTTGGCAGCATTCAAGTCAGCTGGTTGAAAAAAATGGGGTACTGCTGGTAGCCGGGACAACATCCTTCCCCCTACTCATGAACTATGTTGTCCGGTTTGATTCTCAGATTGCCGCTTCAACGGTCATAGACGAAGCGAAACGATTCTTCAACGCACTTGGGCGCGGTTTTTCGATTGTGAGCCGTGGGCAAGCCGACCGCGATCTTGAGGCAGCAGCGGCGGATGCTGGTATGGAGCCGGTTGTCGCTGTCCCCTGGATGGTGTTAGATCACCAAGTTGCCGAACCCCAGCTTCCACCCAACGTGGAAATCAAACGAGTTACGGATGAGCAAGGCATTCTCGATGCCCAACAGATCAATGCCGACGCGTTTGAATCATTAGACTTTCCCAGAACGGAGACCGAAGCCATTTTTGGGGTTCCGGCCCGACTGCTGTCTCCAAATTTGAGGGTGTATGTGGCGTATTTGGATGGGGAGCCCGTCTCGACTGCGATGCTCCTGCTAACCCCACAAATCGCGGGGGTTTATTGGGTGGGTACTAAACCCTCTGCCCGAGGACATGGCCTGGCAGAGGCCTGCTGCCGATTGGCTAGCAACGCTGTTTTTTCAGCAGGGGCAAAATGGGCTGTACTTCAGGCCAGCCCAATGGGGGAACCGGTTTATCAGCGGATTGGATATCGAACCATGAATGATCAGTTCAAATGTTATCTAGCTGCCGCATAAGCTAAATCTGACTCAAAACCTTGAGTTTTCCTATGTGGAACGTACCGGCCTACTTTGTTAAATTCGAACGTGTCTGCATCTGTTGAACACGACCGTTACTCTGCCAAATTCCATGACTACATCTGTTGCTGACCATTATGCCAACCACCTTGCCCCAATATACTCATGGATGGTCGGCGACTTTGAAGCTGCGTGCAAGCAAGCCGATAACTTCTACGCCGACCTTGGCCTCGCCGATGGTGATGGACAAATTGTGGCTGATCTCGGCTGCGGCCATGGTATCCATGCCGTCCCCCTTGCTCGCCGTGGATACCATGTTTTTGCGTTCGACACGTCGGCCCAATTACTGAGTGAGCTTAAAGCAGTAGTCAATGATTTACCAATTAAGACTATCGCTGCCGATCTCACTAGGTTCACCGACCACCTTGAAACCGAAAGGGTGTCCCTCGTTGTCTGCATGGGGGACACTCTGCCCCATCTTCCCTCTATCGATACCGTTAATGTATTGATTCGTGATGTCGCTCTCAAGCTGGTGTCAGATGGATTACTGATTTTCTCATTTCGTGATTACTCAACCCATGAATTAACTGGCACAGACCGGTTTATTCCTGTTCGAGCTGACAACCATCGAATTCACACATGCTTTCTTGAGTATCGTCCTGATAGTGTTATTGTCCATGATATTGTTCACTCACTTATTGATTCGTCATGGCAAACGTCCGTCAGCGCCTATCCAAAACTACGCTTGCGTCCTGATAGCGTGATCGCAACCGCTGAATCGCATGGATTCTCACTCATCCACAGAACTGCAATTCGCGGCATGGTTTATTTAGCTTTCAAACTCTCGGCAAACGCGATCGCGGGATAACTGTGCGATACACGTTTTCAAATTCGTGGGTTTGGCAAACGTGCTTCAGAGTTGGTAATTGAATACGTAAAAACACGTCTACAAGCAAAGGTCTTATTGACAAGCTGTGTTCCTGGTGAAGGAAGCCCCGAAGGGTTTTATAAAAAGATGGGCTTCACACCCACAGGTGAGATGGATGAGGATGGAGAAGTGATTATGCAATATGAATTATGAAAAGCTTTTTCAACAGTGCGATCTCACTGTAACAATCGCACTACATCTCCATAATGGAGATGCGTATCAAAAAAATGGGCGTTGCTGATCCTCGGGATGATTACATCTACAAAATTCTGGTGTATAACATTTCTAACAGATCGATGCATCCCTTAAATCAGCAACGGCGAAAAATGAGGTCATAATTCTGATGAGCCAGGATTTTGAAACGGTTCCATTTCCCTACCTTGAGACAAAGCAGCTAAAGCTGCGACAAGCTACCCAGAAAGATGCTGAAGCTATATTTTCAGTATTTTCTAACCCAAAAGTGACTCAATTTCATGATCTTGATACATTTACTCATCTCGATGAAGCAATGAGGGTGATTGAGCGACGGGCAAAAGGATTTGAAAGTGGACGTGGGATACGTTGGGGTATCGCTCTTAAACAAGATAATCGCCTGATTGGTTCTTGTGGGTTTAGTTGGGATAGAGAAGCGAATGCTGCTGAACTTGGCTATGAACTGGCCAGTCCATTTTGGCGACAAGGCATTATGGGTGAAGCATTACGTGCCATTCTGTCCTATGGGTTTGAGGTTAAAAAAGTGCAGTTCGTTGTGGCTGAAATCATGCTAGAAAATCTGGCATCTAGAAAGCTGCTAGAGAAATTAGATTTTGAGAGCAGAGGAGTATTTAAGGCGCGTGGTTTCTGGAAAGGGAAGCACCACGATTTAGAGCCGTTTATGTTGACAAGGCAAACGTTCGTAACCGTATAACTTGACGGAGTACACCTTGGTTATGAATTATGAAATTGCTCAAGCGGCCCTGACCTATTACGACCTACCCAAAGTTCAATTATCGTTTTTAGAACAAAGTCAAAACACTACGTTTCGGGTTGAAACACCAGCAAAAGAGATGTATTTGCTTCGGCTTCATATTGGTGTTAAGGCTGCTGGAAAGAGTTTGTATGAGTCTTGGAAAAAGCCATCAATCATTGAGTCTGAACTATTATGGCTGAATGCGATCGCACAGGATACCGAGTTAACAGTGCCCCAACCAGTACAAAACCGTTTAGGTGACTGGGTAACTAACATTGTCGGAACACAACAAGGTGTGTCAATACCTTGTTCGTTATTGCAGTGGGTAGACGGTGAACATCTCGGTAGTGAGCCTACAGCACAGCAAATTTGGCAGTTGGATGCGCTGTAGGCACAACTGCACCAACATTCAAGCATTTGGTCATTGCCATCTGGATTTTCTCGTCCTACTCACAATGTGGAGAAGCTAAAGTCCGCAACATCTCAACTTGGTGTACTAGTGCAGAACGGAACAATTTCATCAGACGATTATCAAGTCTTCCAAAGGGCTGCGATACAAGTTCAAGAACTTATGCCTAGCCTGCAGCAGACAAGCGATACATGGGGAATAATTCAGCTGACTTACACCAAGGTAATTACGTCTTCTACGATGAAGACGTTCGTCCAATAGACTTTTCACTCTGTGGTTTTGGTTTTTACCTCTACGATATCGCGTCAACGCTAGGAGATATTGAAGCATTATTTCGTTTGCATTTCTTCGAAGGTTACACAAGTTTTAAGTCATTACCAACAAATTATCAAAGCATTGTTGAAGCATTTTTTGTAAGTTCAACAGTAGAAAACTATGCTTTTCCCAGTGCCAACCCACAGGAGCACAAATGGCTTTCTCATGCTGTACCTTATGTTGTCAAGAACCATTTTCATTCATATTTGAATGGCGAGACCTTTTTGTTCTTAAAGTGAAGCAGTTAACCCTGGCATGTTTAGAAAGGAATGCAGGTTTGAAGGGAGTCGAAAAGCTGCAAATAGTGTTATTGGAATTCTAATCTTCAATCACAAAGCTGTGAACCAAAGGCTTAACTTGAGGTAAAGCGTGCACGGTAGTCACTTGGATTAATTCCTAACACTTTCTGAAAGCTGCGTCGCATCGATAGCTCGTTACCAAAGCCGCAAGCGTGTGCGATCGCATCTATCGACCTCTTGGTTTGCTCTAAATACTGACGGGCGATTTCAACCCGAAGCTGTTGCACATATTTTCCAGGGCTGGTTCCTACTTCAGCCATAAACACACGCGAAAAATTTCTTTCGCTCATACGAACATGACGTGCTAAAGCTGCCACCGAAAGGTCTGCCTCAGGGTGCTCGACCATCCATAGTTGCAGTTCACGTATGGAGGCATCTCGAATATCTTGGCGTCTAGATGCCACGCTAAACTGTGACTGCCCACCCGGTCGATGCAAAAACACAACTAAATCTTGTGCTACTTGAGTTGCTACACTGTGGCCATAATTTTGCTCAACAATGGCAAGCGACATATCAATACCAGCAGTGCAGGGCTATTTCATTCTAGACATAATAGGACGAAAGTCTCTAAAGTAAAGGAGTGTGTCGATTGAGGTCGTGCCTCGCATGAGTGCGTTAGCGGGTCGTGCCTCAGAAAAAAGTGGGATAGGCAGCAATGTCATTCCAGGACCAAGGTTTCGTGGTTATCTCTGCTCTCTGAGCAGCCGTATCACCTGTGCGACTGTGCTGCCATATCCAGTTGAAATAGGTCACGACCAGTCGAGTAATACTCTCGGTCGTCTGCCAGACTTTCGCAAACTTATTCTGTCGTCGATGCCAACGACCGGTCTGTTGCCGAATGATACCATTGGTTCGTTCTAACCGTTGGGTGTTCTCTTTGCCAACCACATGGACTACCTCAGGCGGCAATACTCGCCCATAGCCAGCGCAATCATTGGTATACCAGACCTTACAATCTGTTTTGCCTTCGGTGCAGGTGATGAGTTCTTCTAAGACTGCATCCGTGTGCTTGCCCAATCGGGCAGTCAGGATGAGTCCACTTTGCTTGGCTAAACTTACCCCTATCCAGCAGTCTCCCAGATTGATATCCTCAGGCCCGCATCGTTTCTGTTTTTTTTACAAATGACCACATCTCATCGGCAATCACTTGCTCTGTCTCAATTTCCTTAACTTCTTCGTTATGAACCAACTGAGCTCGGTAAGCCGCCGCATGGACGATACTCACGATGGTATTGTAGGCGCGTTTATTGATTCGACTAATGCCCCGTAAACTGCTCCCTTCTGCTTGCGATTGAAGGATGCTCTCCACTTCATCGGCACTGACCTGACGCCAATAGTAGAAAGTATCAAAGGTTTCGACGAAGGTACGCGTACAGTGGACGCATTTGTAGCGTTGAGTTCCTTTGCTGGTTTTACCGTGTTTGTGAGTCTTCGGATAGTCGCAATAGGGGCAATCCATTGGTTTCGGGTAGATAGCATCCCTTTACAGGACGTTTCCCACACTTCTTTGGTTCACGACCAAACAAAAAAAGAGATGACGAACTTTAAAGTACCCCAGCTGTAGAATGCGGTATATTCGGGATTTAATGCTGTGCAGCTGCCCAATCGCGGCGGTTTCTCTAGGTGATAGTGTACAATGCTCATTTTAGAGAGAACCCCGATGTGATGAAAGTCGCAGGCCTATGCTTAACCTAAGCCCATGACTGACAAGTGTGTTTCTTAAGAGTTATTCAAACATTCGCTAGATAGGTATTCTTGTAGAGTTCACCTCCCATACCTACCTCAAGCCATAATTCGCCACCCCAGGGATTGCTGCTGCACAGTCCACATCGTTGCATATCGCTCCTGCTGCTCTAACAATTCCCGATGGGTACCTTGTTCAACCACCTGGCCATCTGCCAAAACAAGAATTAAATCTGCCCCAACCACCGTTGAAAGTCGATGGGCAATCACAATGACTGTTTTATTCTCCACTAGTCGATTGATGGCAGTCTGAACCGCCACTTCACTTTCCGTATCCAATGCTGAGGTAGGCTCATCCAACACAACAATGGGCGCATCCTTAAGAATCGCGCGGGCAATAGAGATACGCTGACGTTCGCCCCCTGATAGGGCACCGCCAATTTCACCAATGCGAGTTTCATACCCATGGGCTAATCGAGTAATAAACGCATGACAGTTAGCCGCACGGGCCGCTGCCTCTACCTCAGCATTGGTGGCATTTGGTTTAGCCATACGAATGTTGTTAAGAATCGTATCGTCAAACAAATACACATCCTGGAACACCACCGAGATACACCGCATTAACTCAGCCGGTTGTACCTGTTGTACATCAACACCGCCAATGCGAATAGAGCCATTTTGAACATCGGCAAAACGACTAATCAGGCGCGTAATTGTAGTTTTACCACTGCCAGAGGGACCCACCAAAGCCGTTAGCGATCGCATCGGCAGTTGAAACGACACATCTCGCAGAGTCCATTCAGTGTGCTCAGCATAGCGAAAATATACCTGATCAAATTCAATATCAAAACAAGCCAGCTGGGCTAGAGGCTCCTGCACCGGCAAAGACGGAATCGCCATCACCGTCTCAATTCGCTCCAGGGCAATTTCCATCAGGTCAAACACACCCGCAAAGACGATGAGCAGCGATAGGGGTTCGCTAAATCTCATGGTAATTACCACCAGGGCAAACAAAGCTGCTACAGACAGACTGCCTTGCAAAATAAACAGAGCACCCAAACCAATAACAACCATCAGCCCCACTTCCACCAACGTTGCAATGGCCATTGAGGGTAAATTAGCCAACCGTTGTCCCTGTGCCTGTACCTGTCGCTGACGCTTAAGGGCCGTTTGTAAATGTTGTGATCTCACTCCCACCTGTTTTGTCGCCCGGAGTACTGGCAACCCCTGAGCATATTCCACTACCCGGGAAGCGGTATCTGCATTCGCCGCTGAAACAGCTTTTAAACTTCTCTTTCTCAGAGTTCGCATGTAGCGATAAATAGGTATTGCCAGAGGAAAACTCACCAATAATGTCAGTGCCAGCCGCCAGTCCACAAACAGCGTCACCACCACCACTACCAACGGCGTCACCAGGGTCTGAATCACCAGGGTACTTAGACTACCGATCCAGATTACACATTCGCTGACATTGCCACTCATCACCACATTGAGATCCCCTGCTCGCCGCCGATTTAGTTCCTGCAAAGGCATCTGCCGTAGCTGTTTTGCCAAGCGCAAACGAGTGTCATGAGCCACCTCACTAGAGGTAATCCAACCAAAATGCAGCTCTTGCCACCGAATGTATCCCTCAATAAGGATAAGTAGCCCCAAAATCACCAGTAGCGTCCATACACGCTGAGTATTGATAGGTTGGGCTATCAATGTTGAGAGCAACGGAAAGAACAAGGCGAAAATAATACCTTGAATGACAGATGCAATGGCAGATAAACAGAGAGTCTTTTGTAGTTGCGGTTTGTAAGGACCGGCAACGGTCATCATGTGGGAGTAGGTTTTGAACATATTTTTGGCAGTTAAAAAAGAAACGGTACTAACCGCTTCGTCCTCTGTCGATATTCTCGATATTGCTCACCAAATTGTTCTAGCATCATTGCCTCCTCATTGCCTATTCTGAGAATGTACAGCGTACCAAAAGCAATGATGCCTGAGAGACCAGCAATCCAATTGGTTAATAACAACGCTTGAGCAATCGCCCATAGCCAAATAGATGTATACATCGGATGGCGAATGCTTTGATAAATACCGTTGGTAATCAAGCTATGGTCTTCTCGGACTTGTAATGTAGGTGACCAGTTTTTGCCGAGATCATGGTGAGAACGCCAAAATAGGTAGAGTGAGATCGCAAACATCACAATCCCTAAACTATTTGCCCAAATCGGTAGCGAATAATTAGCAAAATCAAACAATGGCGTAACTATATAAATCAGAGGTAAAACAAACATCCCCACAAGAACAAATGCTAACAAGCTATTCTCTAGAGGTGTTTTACGATTGTCGATGATGTTATTATCCTTAACCTCTCGCTGATAGGGTTTGCGGATAATTCCCGTTAATACGAAGCAAACTAAGAAGATGATTTTGAGAGTGAGGGTGTCCATGATTGACCTCTTACTTGCCAATTTTGAGCGGTTTGATGGTGTGACCAAAGTCTGGCGTATAGGCCATTAGCAGTCACTAACTGGTCGTGTTGCCCCAATTCTACTAATTGTCCCCGATCTAGAACGACAATTTGATCGGCTCCCATGATAGTGGCCAAACGATGGGCTACAACAATTAAGGTTTTACCTTGGGTGAGGGCGGCAATGGCCTGTTGAATTAAGGCCTCATTTTCAGGATCGGCAAAGGCAGTGGCCTCGTCTAACACAACAATGGGAGTATCTTGCAAGATAGCGCGGGCAATGGTGATACGCTGGCGTTGACCACCGGACAGTCGTGCACCCCGTTCGCCAACAACGGTGTCATATCCCTGGGGCAATGAGAGAATAAAATCATGGGCCTGGGCTGCACAAGCAGCTGTTTCTACCTCAGTTTGGGTGGCATCAGATTTGCCCAATTTAATATTGTTGTAGATCGTGTCATGGAGCAAAAACGTATCTTGAAATACGAATGACACCCAGGACATCAGCGTATCAGACGTTATCTGGCGAACATCAACACCGCCGATTTGCATCGAACCGGTGGTCACATCCCAAAATCGGGGAATTAACCGAGCCAGGGTCGTTTTGCCTGCGCCAGAAGGGCCTACTAAAGCAGTGACAGTACCAGCGGGAATGGTTAACGACACATTTTGTAAGGCAGAGCGATCACCATAGTAAGTAAATGTAACATTGTCTAGGACGATCGAAGCATTCTGAGGTTGTTGCGGCTGGCTCGGCTGGGGAAGTATGGGTTCCGCCAGTACTGAGCCGATGCGTAAGGCCCCGGCATTAGACTGATTGATAAAAGAAGACAGGGTAAGTATAGGTTTAAAGCCTCCACATAGTCGCGGTGCTAACAACAAAAATACCAACAGTCGTGGAAATGTTAGCGTGCCCTGCGCCATAAATCCTGTGCCCGCTGCTAGAACGATGAGTAATGTTGGCAACGGCTCAAACAACAGTGAGCCTAAGCTACCAGAAGTCCTTGTTTTTCGATTCCAAGCCCGCAGATTACGGGTAAAATCATCCAGGGCCTGTTGAAAGCGAGCAAAGGAACTACTGCCATCATCGAAGGTACGTACCACCTGCATCCCTTGTACAAACTCAATGATCACGCCGTTAATGGCTTCATTGGCACGATTATAGGCATCTCGCTGGTGGGCATAGTCTTTTAAGGCCAAACGAATAAAAATCATACCTACAGGCAACACCCCCAGGGTAATTAACCCCAAACGCCAGTCGGCAACAAATAAGGTCACCAGGGTTAGCAGCGGAATCGTATAGGCCTGGCCGATCAGGGGAGTACTATCGGCGACAAACGCATGTAGCGCCTTAACATCATCCTGCACCAGTTTCTTCACTGCTCCTGAACCCATCGTAATCACATAGCCCAGGGGAACTCGAGCCAGATGTTCTGTCAGTGCAGTGCGCAGAATTACCTCCAGCTTGAAGGCCGCCATATGAGAAATATTAAATGCCAGAACGCGCGAGGTAAAGGCAACAATTACTAGTCCTATGGCAACGGCCAGCCAGCGCCAAATCAAATCAGGCTGGGGGGAATCAGAAAGCAGGTTAGCAGCAATGGGCGGAAAAGCAAGCAGAGCTCCAAGACTGGTGAGAGAACTCAGAGCTGCAAGGATGATTGCGATCGCAATCTTGCCCTTAACCGGAGCCACGATGCTCCAGAGTCCCGTTGGCGGTTTAGTAAAAGGGCGATTTTTCATAAGAATACCAGTAATAAATTACCGGAAAGAATGGTGAAAGTTACGGTTAGTCTTTTGATTGGATATGAATTTTCGTACTAACATTATTTTTTATCCCTCCCTTAGACACAAGGCTTATTCAAAAATTTAGATAATAATGGTTCGTAAAACAGCTCCAAGCAGTATTCTTTAAGGCCCCTCTGGTATTTTCAGTCTTCTAAATCTTCTAATGAGGTTGATTTTAGGGCCTTTGGGTTAATGCCAAACTTTTTCTTAAAGGTAGCGGCAAATTTACCGAGATGAGCATATCCAACCAAAGGAAATGATTGACGGAGACGCTACTTGTTAAACCCTCCCCCTCTTTCCGTATCTTCCTGTCTCCGCTTCCCCCTCACCCCTTATTCTCGACCACCACTCAAAATTGCGTCCTCACCTGTACCCCATAATTTGCTGGCATTCCATAGGATGCCAACGTACCGAAAGGAGGAAAGGCAAAGGCCTGATTGATATACTCTTGATCAAAGATATTATTGCCAAAGAGATAGATGCCAGTATTGTCAAACTCATATCCCAGACGAGCATTGAAAATGGCGTAGGGCTCTTGCTTTATGGTATTGGCATCATCAAAAAACGTAGTCCCCAATCCCTGAAGCTCTAACCGCCCAAACAGTCCCTGGGGACTGCGATACTGGAGGGCAAGATTATAGGTAACATCAGGAGAAAACTGAAGATTATTTCCCTCCGCATCGTCTCCCGTAAAGGGATTGGTAAAGTTAGTAAATTCAGCATCGGTCAAACCCAGACCAGCAATAATATCAAACCCTGGTACAGGGGTAGCCCTAGCCTCTAGCTCAAAGCCCGTAATGCTCACATCGGCATTGTCAGTAAACGAGTTGCCGATTAGATCAAACTGTAGTATCTGAAAATCATCCACCGGAGTATGAAACAGGGCAAGATTAACCGCTAGACGATCATCTAGCCAGGAGGATTTCAAACCCACTTCATAGTTCCAGGAACGCTCCGCATCAAAGGTGGCAGAATCCTCACCACCGGGACCTAAATTGACACCCGAAGGGCGATAGCCTCGGGTAATACTGCCGTAGGCCATCAGGTCCGGAGAGAAACGATACTCAACTGCAAAGCGAGGTAATAATTCATCCCCATTTTGTTCAATCTCATCTAGAGAGATAAAAGGCATATCTGGCAGACCAGGAATCGCAATCGATCGATCGAACCTTTCCAGGGTGCTATTAGTTGACTCATAGCGGAGGCCCGTGGTGAGGGTAAGGGCATCAATGGGGCGATAGCTCATCTGACCAAAAATAGCAAATGTGTCGCTATTGACCTCAGCGTTGGCTACATTGATACTGCCAGGAGGGAGAGGAAATGTGGGGCCAAATATCGTCGCGATATCATCACCATTGATCAGACCATTATTAATTGAGTCAGTGTGATTTGATTCATAATATCCCCCCAGGATCCACTCAAATCGTTCTGCAGTTTCAGGAGACTGAAGCCGTAATTCTTGACTAAATATGGTGTTGGTTAGTTCTTCTATGGTCACCACAAAAGCATCTGCGGCTGTATAGTCTCCATCAAATTCAACATCATTTTTAGAAAAGCGACGGTTGGTAATGGAGGTGAAACGAAAGTCAGGATGGGTATAGGCAACGCGTAACGACTGGTCATTGGAGACCAGATCGGTAAAGCCATCAATATCTTGCTCAGTTTCAAATGGATCATCAGTATTGAGAATTACATAGGCATTTGCTCCATCTTGGTAGTTATTAAATGAAGTATTTAATGCAATCTCTAGATTATCTGATGGAGTCCATAACAACTGTCCTCGACCATTACCGCCAGATTGTTCATTAACCCCATCATCCAATAATGTGTTGCGGAGATAGCCGTCCCGTGAACCATAGTTGCCAGAAAGACGAAAGAACAGCTCATCATCAATGATGGGGCCACTGACACTGGCCCTTAAATCCAGGTCATTATAGTTACCGTAGCTAGCCACCCCGCTAAACTCAAAGGTATCGGTGGGTTTGCGGGTAATCAAGTTGACCACCCCCGCTAGGGAGTTTCTGCCATATAGAACACTCTGGGGACCCCGCAGTACCTCCACACGCTCCAAATCTGGTAGATCAAAATCTATAAAAGACGCAAAATTATAGGGAACGCCATCCACATAAAAATCAACCGGATCTCGATTTGAAATCGCAGTGCTATTGGACAGCCCTCGAATGCTGTAAAGCCCAAAGGAGCGATCACCGCTGGAGAAGAATGTAAAGTTAGGAGTATTGCGAGCAATGTCTTCTAACGATGTAATATCCGCATCTTCAACTTCCTGCTCAGTAATAGCCGTGATGCTAATGGGCACATCTTGAACATCTTCAGGCGTTCTTTCGGCCGTTACAATAATGCGCAGCGTTTCTTCTGCCATAGTCGGAGGCATTGTTGCTAACAGGGTAAACGCAGCTATGCCAAATACCCTAAGTTCGTTGAACATAAATTTTCGCACTATACTATTCCTCACACACACCAGGGCTTGTTGAGAAATTTATGCAATAATGGCCTACAGAACAGCTCCAAGCGGTATTTTTTTAAGCCCTTCCGGTATTGTTAGGGCACGGAAAGGGGGAGCCCCGCAGACACGGAGAGCTTGATCAATCAGGGATTCCCGCGTCTCCCTTTGCCCGCGTTTTCGCGTCACTCTACCCTCTCGTCCTCGCGTCACTCTACTGACTAGCAAGACTTAAGCATCTTTGGGCTAATACCAAACTTTTTCTTAAAAGCAGCTGCAAATTTGCCTGGATGATCATAGCCAACAGTTTGAGCAACTTGAGTCACATTCAACTTGCCCAACTGTAACAACCGCCGTGCTTCTTCCATCCGATAGGCATGTAGGTATCCAAATACGGTCGTATTAAAAATCTCACGAAATCCCTGCTTGAGCTTAAAACTATTGATGCCCGCTTGCTTTGCTAAGAGCAATAGGGAAGGTGGCTCGTTTAGATTACGAATCAGGATATCCCGAGCCAGATGTATGCGGTCGATATCGTCCAACTTAAGCGATGTGGATGCGGTCGATCGGTCTTCAGTAAGCTGATGTAGTTGCAGGGTAATCAGCTCCAACGCTTTACTTTCCAGATAGAGTTGTTTTGTTATTCCTTGATAGGGACACTGAAGAATTTGTTGGAGAGCAATGGACATTGCTGGAGTCATCGTTATCGTTAACCACGACTTTCCAGTCTGATAGTTGGAAAAGGTCTGGTGCAAAACCGATTGCGATGGGTCCGATACTTCTGTCGATAGGGTATTAATAAGCTCGGGCTTTACCCCTATTTGAACGAGGGAAACTGTTTGACCAGAATCCACTTCAGACGTAGTCTGCATATCGCCTTGAAAAAAGGCAATATGGGTATCACGAGCATGGGCTACAAATTCTTTAGCTCTACCAAATGGCTTTACGCTAAACCCGCCAGACATACAAAATGAGAAGCCAAATAACGGCTCTGTCTGGCTCTTCATTGTGAAGTTAAAATTCTCTTGGAAGGTCCATTCGGTTAAGGTTAGAGTAAGATAATCCCTTAGATGAAATGAATGGTTAAACCATTTACCAAAGGGTTTATTGAGGGTCCATACAATCTCACTATCGTTTGCTTGATAATGTTTACCGATATCTGGCTGCTCAGCCTCTTGCTGCAGCTCCGCCAGCATTTCTTCAAGATCGTGATCGGAAAGAAAGACTTGACTTGACATAATAACTGATGCTTCGCTAGGTGCGATCTCACCGAAGCAATCACGCCTTATAGCTGGAATATTATATATATGAATATTTTTACGTTATTGAAATTAATTGTCAATAGCCAGCAGTGTCTGCTCCATCAGGAGCGACTACAGATGGATAAGGCTTGAGATGGACAGGGCTTGAGATGGACAGGGCTTGAGATGGACGCGGGGACAGGGGGACAGGGGGACGCAGCTTCAGATAGATCTCTGCATCCCCGCGTCGCCCTGTCCCCTTTTTCCAGCCTTTCTCTAATCTAAACTGCTAAGCTCAACCCACCGCTAGGGTCGGAAATATCAGGCACAATCTCAAAACTGTTCGCCCCAAGGGCAGAAGCTTGAACATTCTGCAGCACTGCCAGCGTTTCACCAGTACTGGTGACGCCCAGCAGAGTATTGTCACCATCCTGAGTCAGGCTAAGGTCAGCAAACACCAGCTCACCCTCCACCAGGCCGATGCGGTCAACGCCCACCTCAAAATCAAGAATGGTATCGGTGCCATCGCCATTGCCAAAGACAAACAAGTCGCTGCCGCTACCGCCAGAGTCGTTATCGCCTACGAGGATATCGTTGCCAGTGACACCCATTAGGATGTCATCACCGGCATCACCCCAAATGTAGTCATCGCCGGCATCACCGCTGAGGATATCGTTACCAGATTTGCCACCGATGCGGTCATTGCCGTCGCCACCAAAGATAATATCGTTACCGCCAGGTTCACCTGTTTGAGCATCGCGGGAGTTGCGATCTCCCCGCAGCACATCATCACCGCCGCCGCCTGTGATGATATCGTTACCTGATTCACCCGCTACGGTGTCATCCCCACCGCCAGCGTCAAGGGTGTCGTCAGCATCCCCACCTACCAGCGTCTGACCCAGTTCAAAATCACCGCTATTGATGGCGTCGGCTGACACATTTTGCAAAATGGCCAACACATCGTCTGTACCAGCCAGGGTGATAACAGTGTCTACACCCTCCTGAATAATAGCCAAGTCACTAAAGCCAAGAATCCCGGAAAAATCTGACTTTAAGCCGACTAGCTCAAAACGATCGCTAGCATCATAGTTTGTAATCGTGACAATGCCCTCACCAGCACCCAGTCTAAAGGTATCGCTACCGCTGCCAGTGGTAACAGTGGTTTGACCAATGGATACTAGGAAATTGCCCTGGTTAACAATGGTATTAACCGTGTTGTTCCCCCCACCCAGGTCGAGGGTATTACTGCCTGCACCCGCATGGACAATATCATCACCACTGCCTGCTGTGACCATATCATCTCCAGCACCGGAGGTGATATGGTTATCGCCCTCACCGACATTAGCCGTCAGGTCACCCTTGACTAAATTAACCGTGTCATTACCTGCATCAGCGGTGACAGTAGTCGATCCGTCACTGGCGGTCACAAAGTTGTCACCGCCACCCAAATCAACGGTGCCACTACCGATACTCACAATATCGTCACCGTCGCCAGCAGTTACCGTTTGATTAAGGCCACGAGCTGTCAGAGTATCATTGCCTGCCCCTAGAGAGAAGGTGTTGTTATCTCCATCAATCACCAGCAGATCGTCATCGGCAGTCCCCGTAAAGGTTTGATCCCCCCCTGGTGCCGGGACATCCACATCGGTGGCAACTTCAACCTTACCAAAAACGCCATCTCCTGGATTGTTGCCGATATCATTACCGGCAGCAAAGTAGAGATCATTGGTTTCACCAAGGCTGCCTCCATTACCAAAGACTAAGCCCCAAAGACCGTCAATAACGATGGGGTCACCGTTGCCATCCCGTAAATAATCAACGGCTTCTTGCGTCGTAGGATCAAAAGCCACGATAGTGCCATCCCCAAAATTAGACACCAGCAGCATGTTGCTGTATTCGCCAAAATTGTCGGGGGCTGCGACAAATCCCCAGGGCGCATTTAAAAGCCCTTCATCATCCCAAATGGCGATCAGGTTACCGTCTAAATCAAATTCGGCTACTCTACCCAGGCCAGGTTCAATGATTTCATCCCCTGGAATAACCGGCGATGGAATCGCGTAGGCAACCAATAGAGAGTCGTTAACGTTCTGAATGTTGTAGGGGGCATACCCTTCATCAATAAAGGGATTAATAAACTCAAAATTGTCCGTAATCTCAGAAAAGTTAGCGTCATAAACTTCAATCCCTGGTGTAGGACCAAAATCGACCACATACAGACGATTATCGCTTTCAAAGTTGGTAATCGCCGACCCGTAATAGATGGATTGTCCCAGTTTATCCACCACCACTTCAGACACTAGGGGGCGATCAACAGTGCCATCATCATTGCGGCGCTCGGTCCAGGCAGAAATACCGCCATCGCTAGATACAAAGATAAATTTGCTGGGAGCAGTGATATCACCATTGGGATGCTCCTGGGTGATGATAAAATCACCAGATCCATTAAATACTTGTCCCGTTGGTCCAGACAGCTCAAAGGGATTAAGTGGTGTGGGAGAAACCTCTACTACTTTAAGACTATCCTGATATATAGGAACACCGCCAACATCGCCAACATATTCGGTCACGGTACCGGTACCGGAATTGTTGATCCAGAAGTGACCACCCAATCCTGCAGGTCGAATGGCAATTCCCCAACCTAAACTGACATAAGGATCTAGTAGTTGTGGATTGTTATCGGGATTATTGGACACTAAATTAGTGACCACATAGCCTGAGTCATTGCCAATTAGATTCAATGAATCGCTATTCATAAACAGTATTATCCTTCGTTGACTTGGAAACGAATTATTAGCTGAACTCTAAGGTGTCCCCCTGGAATCATATGAGTACCTTTCTCATAGTTGTTCCAACATTTTCTGGAGAGGCTATGCTGCGGTTGCAATATTTTGCAAACACAAGCTCTCGAATGTAAGGTTTGTTATGAAGCGTAAATAATAAGGGTCTGCAAAACAGCTCCAAGCGGTATTTTCTTAAGCCCTTCAGGTATTCTGGAGATTGAAAATACCCTAGGTAGTCTCATTTGAGAGCCTTTAAGTTAATTCAAAACTTTTTCTTAAAATTAACGGAAAATTTGTCTGGACTGAGCCTACTTGGATATAATAGAAAAGCTTTATTTGACTTGTGCGTGAGCAATCCAGATATAAAAGCAAAGAAAGCCAGTCAGAACACAGATGGAAGCCAAAAGACTATTCCAAGTAAGTGGAATGAGCAAAAGAGAGCTGACTAATTCAGTAAAAATCAATCCCAGTAGAACGATCGCAATGTGATGACGTTGGGCATAACTGCACAAAACCGCGCCGATAGGAGCCCCCACAACAACAATAGGCACCGAGGCCAGCCAATATTCTCGAACAGGGAAACCAAAGTCGTTAAGGAATAGGCCGTGCAGAACAAACCCTGCGATCGCATTAATTGCCATCAAGGCAACTGAAGTCGGCGTGCTAATGCTCTCGCACATTTGAAACAGCAGCACCATCACCGAAAAGGCAAAAATATCAATTCCCGAACCCACCAGCCCACTAATGATCCCGCCGACAAAGCCCGTCGTCCACCAAATAGCCCGTTCTTGATGTCCCCAAAAAGGATGCAGAATACACCGTTCACTATTACGTAGTTGAATAAATACCATCACCAATCCAAAACTGCTTGTCATCATAGTGAATGACAACCTAATAAAATCAGGAGGCAGCCGAGGTTCCAGCAACAGCGTGCCAATTACGATACCTATCAAGCCACCGTTGCTGGCCCACCAAATGAGTCGCCAGTCTATCTTAGTTTTCATGGCGATGATGGTAAGCGTGGCAGCGGTCATGCCCACACTTTGAATGGCGAGGGCAAATATCTTAGCCTCGTGGGGTGGTACCTCCAAGAGTTTTGTCAGGACAGGGAATGCAACGGCTCCGCCACCCATGCTAGTACCGCCTGCCACCATCGAGCCAAACAGCATCGTCAATGTTATTGGCCAATAAGCCTGCAAAATATTAATAATAGAAGTCGGTCCTAAAAGGATAAACCAGACACTCCAGACGAATGAGGCAATCAAGAGACAGATGCTGAGTTTATGCTTAGCCGCACTTGCTAGAGCCTTCATCTTAAAAACACTCGCATGGATTGATGACCTCCGCGCTAGCACTTTGTGATGGAAGCAAGGAGCCGAATACTCCAACAGATAAAGCTTCACCCAATGACAAACACAAATAAGATTTAGATCGAAAAAGTTGTTTAAAAAAGGAGTTTTTTCCTGGATACTGTTTTTTCACTACTAAGTTTGTTCTCTGCAATAGATTCAGTTTCAATCAGGTCTACCAACAATAATTGCTTTAAAATAAATTCAATAAGCTGAGTCAAGCTACTATCATTAAAAAATTGTTCAATGGGAATTTGGATCTGGAGATGTTGCTCAATATGGGTCCTTAGAGTGAACACCATAAGAGAATCAAGATACGCAGCCATTGATTCCTGAGCATTGAAGTCAGAAATTGGGCGTTGAAGATAGGTCGCTAGCCATTCTAACAAAGCTATTTCTAAGATTTGCCGACTTTGATTAGGTCTGGCGTTTAAAATTTTTGAGCGGGAAATATAGCCCACCTGAGACAACGAGGATTGAGGAGCAGCCTCACAATAAGATGTTGCGATGTGCTGTGTAAGTTCTTCATCTAGGGGAGGAGCTGGAGTTGCTCCAAGTTTTACATCTCCCCATCGTATAACCATTGCTGCCGCTGTTGATGCTGCGCCAGTCGTATAAACAAGCACTAAATCATCTTCTTGAAACTTGGCATTTTGCATCCCGTGATACAGGTTTGCAATCGGCGAAACAGGACCAATATTTGCATAGTAGGGATAGAGATTTATAGTGTTATTGGAATCAATTTCTAGTGCTTGAGTACAAACGTTTGCATACCAAGCAGAGGGTGTATTAAATGAAAAAAACTTTATTTGCTCAAGCGTTACCCCAGCAGCAGTGAGCGCTCCCTCGCAACATATTCGAACAAATTTAACAGCCGTTTCAGCAAGAGAACTGGCGTTTTCACCTGTGCGCAGACAAATACGTGGCTGGTCTTGTGCATTGATAGCAGGCTCGTAAATATAGGCTCCTCTTGTTTCTGCAGTATGTATCATCTTTGTACCCAAAATCCCCTGATGTGGTTTCAGCGAACTAACGACAAATGCCCCTGCTCCGTCACCCAATGACCACGAAAGCGTATCATCGTCTGCTCTAACATTTGAACCAACATGTGAAACTACAACTAAAACATGTCTGTGCTCGTTAGCCTTTACTAAAGCACTGGCATTCTGCAATGCTACTAAAGCACTGGAACATGTTGCTTCCAAGTTCCAGGCTGGCGCTTTCAGCCCCAACTGTTGGGACAAGTCAGAGGCATCTTGTAAGCCTAAAGACTCTGAAAAAATAGAAGTGACTATTAGTAATTCAACCTCATCTGAAACTAAGCCAGCCGCCGACAAAGCATCTTGAGCCACACGATACTCGAGGGAGCGTGACGACTCTTTAGCTCCAATTACTCTTCGCTCCACACTGCCTCGAAATGGATCGGGCAAATATGGTGCAACTGCACGTGACCAGATATCAAGCCCATCTGCACTAGGAGTAAATTGACGAGGGCGTTTAACTCGAACCCGTTTTGGTGCACTTAGAGGTGCCTCAGATGACAACTTTTCCTGCCAATATTCATTAGTTCGAATTGTATCTGGAAAACATAATGCTAAGGAGCGGATTCCAACTGCATCCATTACCATGATATAACTCCTTTTAATGATCCTTGAATCTCTTTTAAAGGGAAATACTTGTCAAATCCCGACACTGTCACATCAGGAAAAAAATTCAAAGTTTCCCAAAAAGTATTTTCAGCTTTTCAATATGCCCCTAGCTGAGACGATAAATGCTCTTATGCAACCAAACCTAGGTATGAGCTTATGCCGAGAAATTTCAGTTAGGGCAGAAGTTATAAGCCCCTTGGATCCTAAATCCACAGCTGGTCAGGATTTTCTAGCCCAAACAAATATCCCGAGACTATTTGACCTTAACAAGGTCTAAAATCTAAACAGTCTAAAGAATTGCATAACTTGAGTATCTCGCTTTGTATCAACCAAATTGAAACAGCGTACCCTTTGACTTCTCCAGTATTTGGTGAATATTTTTATCGCTCTTCAGAGGCGAATATATCAGTGTTGATAATACTCTCATTATTAACAGAGAAAATGACTGATTGCAATACTTTATCTTTCTAAAAGCTCAAATTAATCGAGCTAGGTTGAAAAATATTAAAATCATCTCGCATCTAACAAATTATCCTATGGTCCTTCTAGATATAGATTTATAGCCTTGGTCATATTGGTTAAGGCAGTTCATCTCCCACGAGGGCATTCAGCTACAAAGCCAATATGACGAGCAAACTTCTTAATGCATCAGAATTTTCTAACCCTATTCACCATCAGAGTTAACATTTCCAGACAAAATAATAATATTGTCGGTAAATCTATAAAAAAAGGTCTGTATCTGTTTGGACAGAATACAGACCCTTGGCAATTTCTTGAAAATTACGATTATTTACGCTGGTTAAGAGGTCTTGACCAACATAAATAACTCTTACACCGTACTTACGACGACATCTGTTGTCAATGCTATATCTGTTAGCGCACCACTGCCAACAAATGTGACGTCCATCCGCGCAATCTCAGACACTCCCAAGATAATCTCTTGTATACTATTATCAGCTAAACTTGGAATATCTACAGCTTCAATTAAGTGATTATTTTCGTCAAATAACTGAATAGAACTGCCTGACTCTTCTATATCTAGGAAGCCAACACTGGCAACATTGACTAGCTCATCCCACTCAAAACGTAGAGTGCCACCTCTGGCATTGTCATCGGGGTCATTACTATCCCCATCTTCGGAAATAATTAGCACGTTCCCCAACTCGGGTGCCAGTAGGTCGTTATCGCCGCCTGTGGGCTCAGCACTGTCGAAGATCATTGCTCCATAGGGATTATCCGGTGTTGAAACCTCTAGCCCCTCAAATTGATCAGTGATAATAGTGCCAGCCGTTAATACGAGGTCATCAGCCATCTCAAAATCGATGACACTGATAGAACCAGGATTCACATCTGGTAACTGACTAATAACGGTAACGTTTTGATCAAGAGAATCACCTGTGCCATAGACATATTCAAATGCAGCCTCATCTTCAAATAAATGTGCTCGTAAAAATAAGGCACTCCAACGAGCAATTGTCTCTGTTGCAATGGCTTGATCTAACGTGGAGCGGCTTGGCTCACGTAAAGGATTATCCTCATTTGTGATGCTGTAATGGTTAGCGCCCTCAACAGTGATTAAGGCTTTCGGTGGATTAAGAATCAGGTCGTAGGTTTCTTCACTAAGAATAGATGGAACTACACCATCCAACTCACCGACTATCAAGCCAGTCGGTATATCGTCGTTATTAACTGGCAGAGCCTCTTCCGTGAAAGTGTCTCTAAAGCTTGCCGCATAAAAGATGCCTGCCATTAATTCTGGCGGTCGAACATAGTCTTCGTCTTCAGAACAAAATTCGAGTAGGCAAATGTCTTCTTGAATAGCACTTAATCCAGCTGCGCCACCAAAGGAGTGCCCTAGCAGTCCCATCTTATCTGTATCAATAATCTCAAAAACTGGAGACGAACTGTCTGTATCCTCTAATAGCATTTGTGTTAAAGTCTCATTCACTTGCTGCTGCTCGGCAAGCAAGCCAGATAACGAGTCCCCAGTCGGAGCAACTATTGTTCGTTCGTTATTAGGAACTACGACAACAAATCCATAACTCGCTACTGTAGAAGCGTAATTTGAGTATTCTGCCTTATCCAGAAAAGCCCCCTGAAGCATTAAAGCGATAGGAAATTCAAGACTATCTTCAACGGGATCAGGTAAAACGGGAAAATAAATATCTACGGGATCCTCTGCCGCGATCATCGTAGTGTAACTATCAACTTCATAATCAGAGAACTGTGTTATTATTGCCATATTGCGCTTCTAGAATCAATATTCAGAACGACTGGATAAGTTTGTTGCCGATAAGCCTGCTGATAACTTTATTTAGGCTCGAATATTGGCTTAACACCAAGGAATGACAACACACCAATGCATCAGGTCTTAAAGGTAGTAAAAGAGCGTAGCAGTATATCCAAAGAACTTGTTTCTAGCATCCTCCAGAACCTTTCATGGAAAAAGATGTCTCTACTACATTACCAGTATTACCCATACTGCCCAGAAAACCTAATAAATAAGTTAAGGAAAAAATTTGTAAGTTGTAGCACCCTTAATAACAGTACTCGCCATCCCTAGGGCACTAATGCCCAGGAAAAGACCGAATCACTACCTGAATCTTTGATTGACCCACACACATAGCTGAGATCGCGCCATCAGCAGGATACCAAAGCTTGACTGTCCAACCTACAGGGGCTTGGTCAATCTTGGCCGGAATCACTAATTTGGGTTCGGGAAGCCATGCAATCTCTATATCTGTCATGGGATAGCTCAAGCCCAACCCAATAGCCTTGAGGTGAGACTCTTTCAAGGTCCAGTATTTAAAGAAGCCTTCCAATCTTTCGACATGGGATGTTGGTAAAGTAATTTGTTCATTTGATGTGAGGCAGTACTCGATTAACCCCTCCAAGCGAGTTCGGAATTTATCCAAGCGAGTTCGCGAGGAGATCTGTTCAATATCTACGCCCAGTAGTACTTTGAATCCGATCGCATACACGACCCATTCACCGCTGTGAGATAAATTAAATTGTAAAGACCCATCGGGAATTGCCAAACGAGGTTTTCCGTAAGAATTGTAGGCAAAAACCAGCGATTTGGGTGCACAGTCAAGATAGCAGGCTAAGAGATAGCGTAATCCGCCTCGGCTTAGAATAAAGCGTTCTCGATCTTGGCATCTGAAAAATCTCTGGGCACGCTCACATTCATCATTAGATAGCCACTTAAACCAGCGATCAAGTTCAAAGCGAAAACAAGGTATGTGTAGCTGCCAAACGTGAATATGCGAGCAAACCGGTAACGTCAGATTCATTGGAGATGATGGACTGATGGAGTCATCTGTCTTGTTATTGAGTTTTTCAACTAGGAGACTCAACGCAGTTAAATTTCATCAGTTTAGATAATAATCTTTTGGGAAACAGGGGATCATGGGGAAAGAAATGATTACCTGGAACGGGTTCTAGGCTAAATGTATTCGTATGCTGCTGCCAGGCTGCCACATCTGCCTGAATCGCAATGTCATCCCATTGTCCCCAAAAGCAAGTAATTGGACAATCTAGCGGAGCACTAGGGCGATATTGATATGTTTCCAGTAATGAAAAATCTGCCTTCAGAGCAGGGAGCATTAAGCCCATGAGCTCAGGATTATTCAAAACCTCTTCAGACGTGCCACTATATCGTCTTAATTCAACAATGAAGTCAGGATCAGGCAAACCATGTATTGGTTTAGTATCCGGTGGTAGATGAGGGGCGCGGGCTGCTGCTGCCCAAAGATGTTGAGGAGTAAGCTGAACTGTCTCTTGTAGCCATCGACAAAACTCAAAAGCAATCCGTGCTCCTAGACTATGGCCAAAACACGCAAAGGGAACATCTAAAAAAGGTAATAATTCAGGGCCTAAGGCTGACAGCAATAAATCAATGTTAGTAAATGGAGTTTCCAATAGACGCTTACCTCGTCCAGGCAACTCAAGTGCACATACCTCAACTGTCGACGGTAATAGTTCAGACCATTTATGAAATACTCTGGCCGAACCACCTGCATGTGGAAAACATAGCAATCTCAGCTTAGGATGAGATCTTGGATGGAAACAAACCATCCATTTATTCATCAAAAATGTCTCTCTCATAAGCTCAAGTAACAAAAATATGCCCTATATGCATGGTTTTTATCGAGTAATTTTCCCTTGTGACAACATGAGACGATCAACCTTACCATTTGCTGTCAACGGAAAAACATCCAAGACCTGAAAGTCTGATGGAACCATGTATGACGGCAATTTTTTTTCGAGAAAACTGCGAACTTCTTCAATGTTAAGAACGTGTCCTCGGTGAAGAATTATATAAGCTGTTAAATATTTTTGATGCTGTTGTGTTTCTGCAACCGTAACTACAGCATTTTGTATGGAAGGGTACTCTGTAAGTACGGCTTCAATTTCTCCGGCTTCGATGCGGTAGCCCCGCAATTTAATTTGAAAGTCAACTCTACCTAAAAATTCGATATTACCATCTGGTAAATAACAACCTAGATCTCCAGTCCGGTATATCCGCTCACCAGTTCGAGGATGATTAATAAAGTTAGCAGCTGTTTTTTCATAGTTGCGCCAGTAGCCTCTAGCTAACTGCACACCGGCACAATACATTTCTCCTGGAACCCACACCGGACAGTCTTCAAGATTATCATTTAAAATATAGTACTTCGAATTAGCCATAGGCTTCCCATAAGGAATACTCTTCCAATCAGGATTGACTGAGCGAATTAGATAACCAATATTCCAGATTGTAGTTTCAGTGGGTCCACCAATACTTAGAATACTTAAATCAGGTGAGAGTGCTTTTAGGCGATTCACTAGGGAAACTGGTAGCCAATCGCCGCCCAAAATTGCTAAACGTAAGCTCCGCGGTAGCTTTTCAGACGTAATATCAAGATAATTGACTAGCATTTCCATCATGGCAGGCACTGAATTCCATAGAGTTACCCGCTCTTTGATCAACAAATCAAGCCAGTGACGAGAAAATTTAACAGCAGCAGCATCTGGCATCACAATGGTTCCTCCAGCTACTAAAGGACCAAAGATATCATAAACAGATAGATCATGGTTGAGGGCAGTGAGTGCTAAAACCCGATCTCTGGAATTCACCTGAAAAAGCTGATTAGTATGGATAACCACATTGACCACATTACGATGGGTAACCATTACCCCCTTAGGTAAACCTGTGGATCCAGATGTATAAATGACATAAGCCAGATCATCAGGACTTTGGATTAGCGATAATTGAGAATAATTACCCTGATGAAAATGTTCTTGATCAAGGGCTAATCGACGGATCGACAATGGCCAGGATAGCTTCTCGTCTAGCCATGACTGAGTTATAGCAATGTCTACACCGCTATTCTCTAAAAGATATTGGAATCTTTCTGGCGGTAACTCAGGATCAACTGGAACATAGGCAGCGCCAGCAGCTAAGATACCAAGCACCGCAACAATCTGTTCCCATCCTTTCTCCATAACAATTGCTATTAGATGATTAGGTCGGACATCTAACTGTCTTAAATAATGACCTAATTGGCTAATGCGTTGATATAAAACTTCATAAGTGAATGATTGTTTTGGGGTAACAATGGCAATTGATTCGCCCTGCTGCTGAACCCGTGTAACAAATAAGCTATAAAGTGTCTCCTCAGATAACGAGGTGGAGGTCTCATTAACTGTATCCCTCTGCTCAAGTTGAGTGCAAGGAATCATCTGCAATGTATTTGCATGCCAAATGTCTTCCTCATAAGCCAGGCGTTGTAATAAATGGCAGAGAGACACTAGCATATCTTTAGCCATGCCAGGTGGAAAGAGACCTTCATCAACATTTAAACTAATAGTTAGCGTGTTGTTTTCTTCCCGATATCGACATTCTAAATGAGCAGGAACTGTCACAGCTGGGATGGCTATATCATTCTTTGTGGCCACATCTTTTTTAATTTCTGTAGGCTCAATAAAAAAGGATGTAGCCAATATAGACTTTAGCTTTTCTAAGGAGTTTTCAGACAATGAGGTTAGTTGTTGAAACTGAACTTCTGATCGATGTTTTGGATTATCTCTCAAGCGTGTTGCGATATGCCTAGCTTTATTCCCAAAAGAGTCAGAAGCAGAATGATTGATCTCTAGTAAGGTGAATGAATTATTACCTGGCTTGAATTGATTAGCTACTAACCCGAATTCGGCTTTTGCACCGATACCTGGAGCTGACTGTTCAACCACATTAATGGTGAAGTGAGAGTTTTTACTCCAGGCTGTTAGAACTTCAACGTAGCTTGCTAACACAATCTCACTAGGCATTAACCCAGACTGCACAGTCTGTTCTCGCAGCCGAAGCCAGGTTGCAGAATCAACTTGGTGACTATACTGGGTCAGCTTGGGATTAAGCTTATCGAGGTTTCGTGATAAAGGTAGTTCTGGCGCTAACGGTAAAGCTTCAATACGATGTTGCCATAAATCCAGCCATTGATTATCAGACTTAAGACCCTGATAATCATTTTCTTGATAAAGTGAGACCAAAACAGATGGACTGTTCATACTCATACTTCTTTCCTTAAGCCTAAATGATAGAAAATCTTGATTAAATAAAAGGTGGAGATCAATTTAATCTGGGAAATTTTAGTAGGTGGAAATATAGAATGCAAGAGCTAGAAGTATTAGTCCTGCTGCATTCTATATGCTATCTCCTTTTCCCAGAATTACTCCCCACCTTGAATTGATACTCATAAAAGATTAAATACCTATGAGTGTAGCGATCATATTGCGATGGATTTCAGACGTACCAGCATAAATAGTACCAGCAATAGAATCTCGGAGTTCCCTCTCTAATTCATAGTCAGTCATATACCCTCTAGCACCATGAATTTGGATGGCATCCTGACAAATTTGAAGCAAACTTTCACTGATAAAAACTTTAGAAATCGAAGCTTCCAAGAAAGCTCGTTTACCTTCTTTCTTCAGCCATCCTATTTTATATAGCATTAGCTTTGCTAGCTCTAATCTCATCTTCATATCAGCAATTTTGTGGGAAATTCCTTGAAAAGAACCAATGGACTGGCCAAACTGATGCCGTTTTCTAGCATAGTTGACACATTGTTCCAAGATTCTTTCCATCACGCCCACCTGGCTAGCAAATAAAAATCCTCGTTCCCAAATAATTGTTGACTGGAAAATATTATAGCCTTGCCCCTCCTGACCTAAGCGATGGTCAACCGGTACCTTACAATCTTGAAAAACCAATTCACCCATCGGTGCCGTACGAAGCCCTGACTTTTCCCACTCTTTCTCGATCGTCAAACCAGGTAAATCTTTGTGGATGATAAAAGCAGAAATTCCTTTCTGAATATCTACCTCTGAGTCAGTACGAACAAATGTAACATAGACATCAGCAATAGGGGCATTGCTAATAAACGTTTTGGTGCCGTTTAAGATGTAGTAATCTCCATGACGGATAGCTTCAGTTTTCATCTCAAAGGCTGCTGAACCGGACGTTAACTCTGTTAAAGCATGTCCTCCAAGAGATTTTCCTTGACAAAGAGATGGTAGATACTGTTGCTTTTGAACCTCAGTGCCAAAATTGGCGATTGAGACGGCACAACTCCAAAGATGATTGTTGATGGCAAATACTAAGCCATTATCTTTGCAACCATAACCTAACCCTTCTAAGCCCAATATAATCGTCAAAAAATCTAGATCCTGTCCGCCATACTCCTTAGCAATTGGCCAACCTAAGATGCCAAAGTCGGCACATTTTATCCAACCTTCTTGATTAAATTTACTATTCCGATCTCTCTCAATTAGCCTTTGATTTAATTCCGTTTGAGCAAAGCTAATGACTGACTTACGGAAGTCAAGTTGATCTGAATCCCAAGCAAAACTTATACTCATTATGAGAAGTAACTGGCAATTATGATATGCATAAACTTTGTAGTACTCGACAGCACAAGTTAATACACTGTTGCTGATACCAAAGGGGCAGAGAATGCATCAAAACATTAGTGACTAGTGGTGACAGAGACTTTGTTCTCGATCAATCGAGTCATCGCATTAACCGTTCTAAAATTTTCAAAATCAAGTTCCTCATCCCTGATAGTCAACTGAAATTCTTTCTCAATGAAGAGAACCAGCTGCATGGCAAACATAGAATTAATAAAACCGGTTGCGAAAATATCTTCATCTTCTTTCAATTGATAATCGCTAAAGTGACCTGATAGAAACGAGTAGATTTTTTCTTTGATTTCTTTCATTTTTGTTAACCTTATTCAGTAAAAATGACCTTAAAACTTCGTGAATATTCAAGGATAAAAGCTTAATCAGATACCTTTTGCCCTTGAATGTAGGTGTAAAAACCTTTACCGTTCTTACAGCCATATAGCCCCGCATCTACCATCTTCTTGAGTAGGGGACAAGGGCGATACTTGTCGTCATTAAAACTTTCATACAAAACCTCAATCGAATAAAGAATAGTATCCAAACCAATGAGATCTGCCGTCTCTAAAGGCCCCATTTTATGGCCAAAGCATCCTTTAAATAACCGATCGATTTCTGCAACAGTAGCAACCTGATCTTGTAAGATAAAAATTGCCTCATTGATGGTCAACATCATGACTCGATTAGTTACAAACCCAGGGGAATCATTGACAACAATCGAGTCCTTACCCATTTGTCTTAACAATGTTTGAGCACTTTGAATCGTCGCGTCAGCGGTATGGTAACCGCGAATCACTTCCACCATGGGTTTAATTGGAACAGGATTCATAAAATGCATACCAATTACTCGATCTGGCCGCTGAGTTACTGAACCGAATCGTGTAATGGAAATGGCTGATGTATTAGCTGCAAAGATAGTCTCAGCAGGACAAACTTTATCTATTTTTTCATAAATAGTTTGCTTTAAATTCCATTTTTCTGTGGCATTTTCAACGATAAATTCAACATCTCTAAGTTGTTGATAATCTGTGGAAAAAATAATTTTATCAAGAATTTCTATAGTACTCAGCTCAAGAGAAATGTTAGATTTAGAGGCTGAGAAAAAATTTTGCATGCGTAGATTTTTTCGTATTTCGGCTTCAGCCCTTTCCAAAATCCGATCAGCAACATCTAACAACGTAACCTGATGACCTGTCTGGGCTAAATTTTGGGCAAGACCAATGCCCATTGTGCCAGCACCAATAACACCAACTGATTGAATCTTCATAACTGCTATTTCAGAACTCAGTGAGTATATGAGGTAATGTAGACTCGCCATCACTAATCACTCATCGTCCAACATTTCCCCAAAGTGGATTGGAATAATGTTTTTTACCCTAACCCCTTGGTTTGAGCCAAGGACAATCGCATTAGTTAACGCATAGGATGGCGTGTGACTCTATGCTCTAATTCTTCGCCGATCAGCAACATTTTACATCTCTCCGTTAAGGATTACTAATAGCTGATCGTTAGGCCGCTTTTGAATATCCATGCTCTGCTAAGGATTTTCAGGAACATTGTCTTGACCAAGTACTTTTACAACAACAATTTTCCAGCTAAACAGTCTACCAAAAAGTGAAGGTGGCGTTCTCCAGAGAATGAGTTGCAGTGCGCTCTGTGCGTGAAACAATGATGATCTAAAGATTCTCTCAGCTGATTTCTTAGTTGTTGAAAGCGGCTGATTTCTACCAAATAAATTCCGTGACCAACTACATCAGGATAGTTAACGTCATGACCAGACTAGCTTTAAGATAGTTGGCGTTTAATATCTCAAGGCATGAGAGATAGAGTCGTATGAATATCAGATAGGCTTGAGCTTGAACGATTAGAGCAGTCACTCAAGCTTCTTCTCAAGATTTCAAAACTAAATTGGTTAACATTGTATTCATCTTATTAACAGACTCAGTGTACTCATTTTGAGGAATTGATTCAGCTACAATTCCTGCTCCCGCATTCAGATAAGTACGTTCACCATATTGATAGGCTGAACGAATTGCGATCGCTAGATCTGCTTTGCCACGACTATCAAACCACCCAATACCTCCAGCATAAAGACCTCTGGGCTCGGATTCCAAATGATTTATCCATTCCAGAGCTTTATCTTTGTTGATACCGGAAACTGTAATTCCTGGAAATAACACTTTTAAGGCATCCCAAAAGGTTTTATCAGGCTGCAGCTGGCCACCAACTTTTGATGACAAATGTTGTACACATCGGTACCTTTTAACCTCCATAAAGTTGAACACCTGCACTGTACCTGGCAAACAAACGGATGTAATTTCATCCTGTGCTAGCCACACAGATAAGGCATGCTCTTTAACCTCTTTGGCATCTGTAAAAAGTTCCTTGCTCAGCTTGATATCTTCCTCTAAAGTACTGCTACGAGGTCGAGTCCCTGCTAAAGGATTAGTCGTTACAAACCCATCTTGACTCACCTCTACAAGGGTTTCAGGGCTAAAACCAACAGCTTTTATGTCCTTAAAATCCAAACAATAGGAACGAGCTGCATTATTTACTTTTGAGCCAACCTCGTAGGTTCCTAAGACATCTAAGGTACCAGAAATCTCACGTGATCGAGCAATAATAGCTTTATGCAAGTGTCCTTCTTTAATAACATTAACCATTTGATTGACAGAGCTTTGATAGGCCTCTTGATCGCTATCATCACATATCAAAGATGCTGATTCAAAGCTGGGCATCTGACCATCAAAAAAGAGTTGGTCTCTAATTGTTTCTAGAGGTTTAGTTGTTTTAATCCTGACCCCCTCTTTGGTAAAGCGTAACTCAGTTTCAGGAATAAAAAAATGGCAAAGCGGTTGGTCAATTGCCTTAGAATAAGAAGAATAAAATCGGGCTATATCAAAGGCAACATAGCCATAAGCTGTCCAATCTTCAAAGCGTAAGGAATTCAAAAGATTCTCGACTTGTTTAAGGGGATCACTAACAGGTTCAGATTTAGATGCACCTAATCCCTCTAAAGAAATCTGTTCCTGAGTGACTAAAACTTTTGCTAACTCACCCCCAGCTATACAAGTCTCGTCCTTTGACTCGTACATCATATACTTAGAAAATATTCCGGTTTGGAGAAGATTATGCAAAATAATCACGGGTTCTCTTTTGCCAGGAATAAATGTTTCATAGTACTTGGTCGAAGGTTTAAAATCCAGTACCATTCATTTTCTCCTTTTGGGGTTACATACTTTTCAACAGACTAAATTAGAATTCCTGGTATTGCTTAATTGGCAATAGCTAATGGAGGTTCAGAAAGCATATTTTTCAACATCTGTCGATGAATTTTTCCTGTGGATGTGCGAGGTAGGCTATCCAAAAAGAACATACGTTTAGGTGTCTTAAAATGGGGTAGTCGCTGCTTGGCGAACTGATAAATCATTCTTTCTAATTTTGGGGAAGAGATTTGCTCTGGCTTGAGACTAATATAGGCGACAATTTCAGTTAACTGCTCACCATGGGTAGAGGAGGACACCACGGCAACTTCATGGATGTGTGGGTGCTGATGCAAGACCTCTTCTATCTCCAAAGGTGAAATCCACTGCCCTTTAACTTTAAACAGTTCATCCTTCCGTCCTACGAACCAAAAGAAACCATCACAATCTCGTCTATACCTATCTCCAGTTTTCATCGTAGAACCATGAATTGCCTTACGAGTCTCCTTCAGGCGATTCCAGTAACCTAACATCAGGCTAGGACCGCTAACTTGCAGCTCACCAATCTCACCAATAGAGCAAGGAAGCCCTTTTTCATCGACAACTTGAACTTCGTAACCAGCCACAGGGTATCCAGAGCTACCTAGTCTTGACTTTCCTAATTGATTAGAGAGAAATATATAAAGAAATTCAGTTGTGCCAATTCCCTCACAAATTTCTAGATGATGAGTATCAAACCACTTCTGCCAAATACTGTTAGGGAGTTTTTCAGCAGCCGATACACACAAACGTAGACATGAAGAATCAAAATTAGAAATGTCCTCCACCTCTAAAAGATCGGCATATACACTGGGTATTCCAAAGAAAACTGTAGGTCGATAGCGTTTAACATCATCAACTATATCAAAAGCACTTTTAGTAGCAGAAAGTACTGAAGCAGCCCCCATCGTCATGGGTAGGTATAGGCTATTGCCTAGCCCATAGGCAAATGCCATACTGGCAACCGAATAGGTAATATCATCCTGACTTAAACCAATAGTACTTTGACCATAATTTTGGGCACAGAAAAGAAAGCTTTGATGTGCATGAATGACGCCTTTAGGCCGCCCTGTACTACCCGATGTGTACAGCCAAAAAGCAGGCTCATTGGGAGATGTTTGAGCATGAGTCATCAATTCACTTCTATGTTCAAGCGATGACAAGAAGGGATTTTCACCATCCACAAGCAGGGTATGACACAAATAGTCTAATGGGAGAGATACTATTTCTTCTTGCCATACCTGAGCTGTTAGCAAAACCTTACTCCGAGAATCCTGAAGGATATAACCAATATCTTCTACGGAACAGGTGGGGTTAATAGGGACAGGCACAGCGCCCAACCAAATTGCACCTAAAAAGAAAAATATCCACTCAGGTTCATTTTCAAGGAGAATACTCACTCGATTTTCCTGCTCTACACCTAGATCAGAAAGTAATTGAGCACTACGCTTGACCAAACTATTTACTTGGGTATAAGTATACGTTCCAAGTCGAGTATAAAAAGCGATCCTATCACTATACTCTATGTTTAGATTACCCTCAATGAGGTATGCAGCAAGATTAAAAACATCAGGTAACTCTTCGTTGACGCTTTTCATGGCAATTGTCCTATGGTTCCTGCAATCATTAGCTAGCTGATTAAGCTGAAGTCAACTTTAGGCTCACCAACACAAAGGTTTTGTCGTTACACAGGGCGAACACACTTTGCAATAGAATCAGTCGGTGGATTGTTTAACTTCCAGTTTTCAATCTCTTTTTGAGACCATCTACGATAAGGGCCTCCTTCTACAGGCTCTGGCAGGTTAAGGTCAATTCCTAACTGATTTTCGAGCCATTTTTGGAACAAGTAGTGATACGACATAACGGCACCTCCGTCACCATGGGGACGATCCCACCGGGCCAGCAATGAATCGCCAAAATGAAACTCGGTTTCCTCTCCGTTGTAAATGTGTCGAATGACGGGATGCAAAAATGCCGCACAGGAAGTGTCTACCGGATCAGAGGGGCCCATAAAGGTAATAGCTGGGTCTTTAAAGTTATCGAAACCAAACTCAAGCGTAAAAACCAGGACATGTTTTCCGTCAAAATGGCGTTCTCTTACATGATTGAAGGGAAGTTCCTCAAAAATCGTCGCTTCCGTCATATCATCGGCTAGGACAACAACATCCGAAAGAACACCAAAAAGCTGAAAGATAGCAGACGCGATGCTAAATCGTTCGTACATCCAGTCCAAAAGTTTATCCCAATCTAATGGTTTTATCGTCTTGCTGGGCAGAGGAATATTTTCATAGCGCTCCTCTATAAGCTTGAACAGTGTTCGTATAGCATACCGGAAGCCATGTATGAAAGCAGATGAAGCTTTTCTATCAATGCTCTGCATGGCCGCACCGATAAAGAACATGTTAGGAACATTTTCCGATTCCCAGATGGGAGTCATCTTTGGAAACTTACCTCGTTTCCAAGATAATGGCATGGCCGATTCATCAAAGAGTTCTTCATCAAACCAGCGCCAACCAGAACAACAGATTATGTGGTCATACTCACGAGTCAACTCAAGAGAGCCAGGAATGTCTGAATTTGGATAATCATAGCTATGATTAGTTTGCAAACAACCATTTTCCAGACGAGTAATTCGCTTTAATCGAGGATTTAGTACAGCATGTAGCGACTTTAACTGATACATATCAAAGATGTTATTGTTAACAGCCCTCACATCTCCGACAAAATGAGTATTCCATGCGAACTTGATAGGTTCTTTAGCAAAGACGTGAACGAAGCTAGCAATCCCTGATAAAAACTCCGCTGTTTCAAACGCTGAATTACCTTGTCCAATAATACAGACTCTCTTGTTCCGATAAGTTTCTGGATCGAGGATCTGATCATCATAAACTGTAGCCAGCTCAATGCCTTCAATATCATCTGGCAACAGCGCTTTCACTGGGCCTAATCCAAGAAAAAGAGCTTCACACTCATAATGGACCCCATCCTCTGTTGCGAGATGAAAGTGCCCATTGTCATAGCGCTTGATTTTAGAAACCGTAGTGCCGTAAGTAATATTTAAATCAAAGTGTTTAGCAAAATCCTGAAGATACTCGTAAAGTCGATCAGCACTTGGGAATAAATCATCTGAGTACTCAGTAAAGCGCATCTCTGGATCATCAGACAATAATGAATTCCAATCGTGACGCAAATTAAAATCATCCTCAGGGAAATAATTATTCTTCTTATTGATGGAGATAAGCTTGCGATGTAGCGGATATTTAGAAAAAAAGGACCCTGCAGTTTGATTACGCTCTAAAATGACATAATCTTTCTGATTTTTTTCCATAAAATAGCCAAGCTGCAAGCCACTCGGACCGGCACCTACAATAATGTATTTATGACGTCTAACATCCATAACTATCTCGGCTCCTTGCTTCTTGGAAATTCTTTCAACTCGAACTGAGCAGATCTACAGAATTAATCACAAAACAGATTTACTGAAACTTCACATATCTTTTGGTACAGTAGATCTGTTTTGCGATTTTCATTGATTAGGGAATTAATCTAGTTACGCCAAGAACTTGTCACACGCTATCTTAGATTAAATCAAAACTGCCTTAAAGCCTCTAAAATCCCGAACCAATCCAAATAAAGCGATAGCTTTATAGAATCCTAAGTCAGATGGCTTTTCAAAACAGATTACATATCCAATTGCCTAAGATTTATCCTAATAAAATCTTAGGCAGAATCTCTAGAAGGAAAAAATGTCTTACGCTTAGTTGAAATTCCTTAAGCGAAAACAAATTATCAAAGCACAAACAGCAACTCATATTTTAAAGACTTACCAAAAACAGCAACACCGAAAAGAAGTGCTTTGAAGACCGACTTTACACCGTATGATCGTCTTTAAGTAATCACTCCTGGGATCATTTGCTTGAACTTCTCAATCTTAACCTGCTTGTAAACCTCCCAATACGGATCATCTTTAACAAAGTCGCTTGCTTCAGAGTCTGACTCGACGTTTAAGCAAATACAGATCACAGTGGTATCAGAGTCTTCATCATAAGCAAGTCCACCAAAAGCAATCTGCTCCAAGTGATTTCTCATGTAAACACGATGTTGAGGTCGCAACGAACTCATTAGCTCTTGCCTATCTTGATCTAGCAGGCAGTGAAGAAAGTAAGCGATGATAGCACCTCCTAATCTCAAATCTTGATCTACTACAAAAACTTACTACAAGAATTATGTACTCTCCAAAAATCTTGAGAATCGTCCAAAAATAATTGAAAGCTAATCTTTTTCAAAAAACATTCAGCAGCTATATCACTTAACAACACAATAACCTAAACTAAGCCATTGACTGTAACAAAGTGCGTTCCTCTATATTCTATTATAAGAAAAGATTCTCTCATAACAGAATGGTAGTTGACTCTACAGAGCAAGTCAACTATTTAAATATGCAGAAAGCCTGGAAACATCAAACAACTCTTCATCAATACTGACCATAATAGCCTTTACTCATGGATTGAGAACTTTTTAAATGACGATGGATATGAACTAAGACAATCAATCTTAGCTATCACTAATCTAGAATCACTCTGTACCCGTCTGTCAAAATCTAGGCTTGAAAACTAATTTTCCATGTAAACAATCCTCAACAAGCTAATCCCATCCACATGATTCACAATCTCTCCAAAAACAAGATGAGTCTGCTTAACTAGCATTTTCAGAATCTTTAGATATGGATGAATTGATTAAATCGCAAACCTCACTTAAAGTCTTATCTCGACGGCCTTCTAGCTTAATCCTGACACCAAATTTCTGCTTCAGTACAACAGCGACTTCGACTATTTCTGTCGAATCCAACTGTAAATCCTTATAAAGGAAAGAATCTGGATTAAGCTCATCTGTTGGAATACCTAGCTCATATAAAATATCCATGAGCACATTCATTGGTTGTAATGCATTCATAAATTAAATACTTCGATAAGTCAATTAAATCTTTTCTAAGAGGTGAACAAGTTGTTTAACTGTTTGATGCTTCCATCTCAATTCTGAAAAAAGTGGAGTATGGTTCTCTCAATCTAGTGCTTTAGGAGGGTTAAACTCCAGTACGTATCTTCTAGATATATGTTATCCAGCTTTCGTTATTGTCACTTCTACCCATGACAACAAGGAGCCCTCCAGATTCTCAAGTCAAATAAGGAAAAGCTTGACCCCAAAAACCTTAACCAGGAAACCAAGGCGTCTCATCAGCAGGAAAAACGATAATATCGCAAACGTAACATTATAGATTGAACATCTACTGCTTCAATCGACAGGGATGCTAAAATAAACAACTTTCCCCATTCAACGATCAACTCTAAACTTCAAACATACAATTCAGAGAGATTGAAAAACGAACAGCTAGTTTAGATAAACCTAGAAAACAGATGAAATATTCAAGCCGACCAGGAAAAGTTAAGTAACGGTCCATTTCCATGTAGCCTGAATTTTAAAGTATTTCATTCCTCTAAACAACATAAGTGTTGCAAAAGCTTTTTCAAATCACTTAACCTTCAGAATTGACTCTTTAAAGGTTACCTAGACTACTTATGACAGATGAATGAGTGACTTTTTTCAGATAGACCAATCAAGAAAGATTACCAGTAGCTAAAGAACCTTTCAGTGGATCTACTTAATAATATACTCTATATCATACTTTATGACGTAAATCTCATTGCTTTACATTCCTTTGCTATTTGATTAGCGTTATCAGACTCCAAATAATTCTGGCAATGAGCTTAGATTTAGCAAGTTATCAATCCTATCGCCATTTGACAGCGCATCGGTTATATATGATTCCGCCGCATTACAGTGCCGATTTAGCAATTGAAAGCTATCTCAAGCGATATGTAATATAAAGGGGGTATGGCATCTATTGACATAAATTCTCAATAATGCTTTATTACTATTGGCAAGCAAAGAAAGTATGGAGATAGAATCTAGGATAAACATAGAAAGCTAAGTCAACCTGAAAGGCTACAGTCGGGGTGTTGTCCTAACACAACGATTCATGGCTTTTGGATGATGATTTTAGCGATACAACAGAAGGTTGAAGACGTGTACCACAATTGATACGTTCGGTTTAACGTTTTGTGCTGCAATTACGACTACCAACGTTCCTGAATATGTTTGAGACAGTAGGTTCTTGAAAAAGTCTCTTACACAAGTAAAGTCACTGCAAGTGAGTATCTCTTTTGGGGCAATGGAGTTCATCGGAGGGGTAAACTTTATCCAATGAGCTATGGATTTATTTGATGGATTGTTCAGGTCGCTTTATGCCATAAGGAATCAAAAGTCCCATTCTGCCAAAGGATGCTGGGTCATCGAACGGGCCTTTGAGGATGGAAATGTTACCGACCATTGATTAGAAGCTATAACTCCTAAGAAACACAAACTAATCAACCCTAAAATAGACTGATTGTCGACAGAATCACGACAATTGTGTTTCTTGCCGGTTGAGCGAACAGCCCTGCTATTCGTAAAAGGCTCAGATCTTGCAACTGGCGAGGCGGCGTTAGCTCACCATGGACTCAAAGTTGCACGGCTAATCGAATCAAAACCCACTAAAGGGGTTGAGAGATCGGTAAAAGCTCTATATCCAGAGCCCTACGGCCAAGTTTTCACCTTAGCAGACAGCCCTTAATTAGCGTTGGATTTTGAACCCGACGTGGGTTATTGCCTCATCACCAACATACGTGCAAGAGCTGAGTATAAGAATTTAACCGAGTCATCCAAAGTGATGGTTCACAAAAGTGATGGTTCACAAAAATGATGGTTCACATTTTAATGACTCAATTGATTCTTCGGAAACGGGCATAATTTCATAGCTTCCCTCTCTGCTCGTTAAAATAGTTTCTTACGCTAATCTTGCTGGCTAACAAAGTGATTTTAGAGAAATGCTCAGCATTCTTCAGGCTTCCTCCGAATAAGTAAGTGTAAAAGAGAGTAAGTTCATACATATGTTAGGAACATATCAATAAGTATGACCTTAGACTGAAATCTCTTATTGAACTTACTCATTGACAACATCAAACTTTGCACACAGACGTCATGAAAGTAAATTTCTCTGTTCGAAATATAGACGAACTATTTGCCGAATTGAGTCATCAAGAAGATTTAGCGATCAGTTCAGAAGAATATGAGCATACGTTGATATTTCCGTCGCGTATTTGCAATGGTTTGGTAAAGAGTTATAAGTTACGTCCAGGATTTGAGCTATCGGTACAAAATACTTTATTTCCAAAGCGTCTTATCTTAGAGACTGAATTTAGCCACCCGGCATCTTTGACTCTCGGCTTCTGCGTTTCAGGCAGTTCCAGGGGAACGATCAAAGGGGTCAAAGAGGAATTGAGCTTCAAATCAGGGCAAATTGGCTGGGGTGTTACATCCGATACACTTGGGACAATTGAGTATTGTGCTGGAAAACCATTTTCATTTATCAATATCTCCATGGATACTGAAGTGCTCGATACTTTATTGAATGGCCGTGCTGAGTCGCTCCCTACCCAATTTCAGCGGCTTATGAAAGGGAAAGATAGGTCCCCTTATTTACAAACTGATTGGATGACGCACACAATGAAAATGGCCATGCAGCAAGTCTTAAAGTGCCCATACCATGGCCTCACAAAACGTCTTTATCTAGAAAGCAAAGCACTTGAAGTATTCGCCTGCTTTCTAGATCATCTTTCATCTAGTGCAAAGACAAAATCTCGAACTCCTGCCCTCAAACCTACTGATATCGATCGAATTCATTGGGCCAAAGAGATTCTGTTAAATGATTTAGCTCATCCACCTTCATTAGCAAGCTTAGCTAAACTAGTTGGTCTAAATGATTACAAGCTCAAGATTGGTTTTCGTCAAGTTTTAGGTAAAACTGCTTTTGGCTATCTTAGAGAGCATAGAATGCATCATGCTAAAGACTTACTTGCCACCAGGGCGCTCAGTATTGTTGAAATTGCACGAGCTGTCGGCTATGCTAGTGAAACGTCTTTTAGTGCTGCATTTAAAGAGAAATTTGGTGTGCCCCCGACTGTTTATAGAGCATCGATCTTTTAGGGAGCCTGAGAAAAGAGGTGTTGCTGAATTAAGGGGTGAATCTAACGGGCATCGGTAACACCGCCAAACTCCAGGTAGTGAGTCAGCGACCAGTGGGAATGTTTCAATATATCCAGCAACTTTAACTAGTAAAGGGGGTTGTAATGAGGTTGAACGATGTAATGTCGTAATTCAATATACCCTCCTATAGGTATTGTGTATACTCTAATGCACATCTGAAATGAATTGAAGATAGCTCTCTTGAGCCAAATAGTGGACGCAGGCCAAGTCTATCTATTAAGCGTTGAGAACGGAACAAGGTTGTTGTTTTATCGAGAAAGCCTTGGGGCGGTTCAGAAAGGATCATTGTGCTAACGTCTTAGTAACCTGGAACACCTAAGGGTCCACACTAACTGTTCTTGAACGGTATAGTAACCGCTCAAGAAAAAGGATTTGATAAACTCCAATTTTAGACCTGTTGTGCTTGAGCAACATAGTTCCAATGAGCAATCCGAATCTCGAGGCCCAAGTCATGGGCCAACAGCTGTAAATCTTCTTGGAAGATCTAGTGGCTAGCACTATTGCTATCGCCTGCATCACACAAGGGGCTAATTGAGGTAGCCGTGGGATAGTCGTTGATGCCATGCTGAGTCCACCAATGATAGATGGAGTCACAGGCAAATTCCAAGGTGTCTCGACTGGTCCCAAGGACGACTCAAGAAACACAAACATGTCATTGCTATCGATACCCCTTTTCTGATGCCGGTCATTGTACGCGGTAAGCAGGGGGACCAGGCAACTGCTCAAAGAGCGGTGTAGCTATGTCACTGAGTATCTCTTGACCGGCTCTCGGTACGGGACCGTCCCTTGTGAGATACGCGTAATTTGCACCTATAACAGGCGAATGTTTCCGCTCGCGACCCTGCTGGAGTTTATAGCCCATGCCGTTAAACGATACTGTCCCCTCATCCAGGCTGTTTTCTTATCTACTGAACCATAACAGTGTTCATTTATGCTCTACTGAGGATAGATGATGATCCGTTTGGGATAGGAAATATGGAAATATTTATTGTGATGAACTGATTACTGCTTTAGTCCTGTAGTATTAACTTGGGTCAGATAAGAGAGGATAAGGTTAGTTAATGAACAAACATTTGCGGCCTAAGTAGCTGGGTTTTGAAGCATAAATGCTTTTTCAAACCCTAGGCTTAGCGAATTTTTAGATTAACCTGATAGCAAGATGCATGGCTCACAATTTAAATTCTTGACTGCTTATACATAGATGAATACCATCTGAGAATCGTTACTATTGCACTCTGTAGATAATCCTGTTGGAAAAGGGGGGTATCTTGAGAAGAAAGACTCAGACGAAAGATAGTCTTCTAATAGTTAGAATGACTTTGCTAGCTGTGGAGTATACGGCTAGAGTAAAGAAATTGAGCCTACTCAATAGGTGAATCAACTGTCTGGGTTTCTCCATGTAATTTTTACGGGAGCGAAGGTATGGAATATCTATCCATTGCCTTCAGAAAAGTATTGTATGGATGTTAGGAAACAAGTGAGAATTATAAAATTTAGGCGGATGGCCTTCCACAACCTAACGTTCCATCTGTTGTTGCAAGCAACGTCCTAATCTCTGTGGTAGCAATTTTTGAGCTGTCATTGAGGTAGCTCTATGCAATTGAGAACTTTATATTGATGTAGGCATGTCTTCTATTGAATACAAGGATAGGTAAATCCAGAAATTAGAACTCCATTCTTCTATTGACTGTGTAGAACGTCAGAAATATTTAGGGCTCTGTATTACTTAATCCTAATACCATTGCAAACGATAGGTTAAGGGTACGGAGACATCCTTCCTATGCTGATGACACAACTAACCGGGGCTCCTCGCACCCCACAATTTTTACGTTTAGGGGAGGAGCTGATGAACATCAGCGAGAGAATAGGCTGTTTTGTAATCCTAGAGCTATGGAATGGAGGCAGAAATTAAATTGGGCTGCTGACTCGGAGGATTGGTATAGTTGGAGTTATCAAGCGGGAATTGCTATTGGAACAAAGCTGATTGATGATGTTGTAGTGAACCATATTACGACCCATCCTGATGCTTTAGTTATAGAGCTAGGCTCGGATTTATCTTCTTGCTATGACCAGGTAGCATCGGAAAAATTGATATTGTTCGAGGTAGATTAGAATCGTTGGAACAGGCCTCGAAAGATTAGTTCTAGTTTTCTGATGTTCGAAACGAAATAGCCTAGTAAAATAAACACATTAAGTATTCCTTTTTAAAGCTTGCAGGAACAAGAGTTGTAATCTGTTTGGCTCGCAATGAGATAAGTAGATCATCAATTTACTTTGGTGTAATTATGGATCTGTATTCGTTGTTAAATTATTTTTCCAGTCATGGAGTAAAATTATCTCTTTACGGCGATGCGTTAGAAGTTGACGCACCTAAGGGAGCTATTACTCCAGATATAAGTTGTTCTATTACGCAGCATAAAGCAGAGTTACTTTCGCTATTACATCAATATAGTGAGGTTTCGAATGTTAACGTCAATCAGCTACCTAACGTAGCACCTCGGCCAGAAGATCGCTATAAGCCTTTTCCTTTGACAGATATGCAGCACGCCTTTTGGGTAGGGCGCAGTGGTGCGTTGGAACTGGGTGAGGTTGCCAATCATGGCTATTACGAGATTGAGTCATATGATTTAGATTTAGAAAAATTGAATTTGGCATTGCAACAGTTAATTGATCGCCATGATATGTTACGGGCAATTGTTTTGCCCGATGGGCAACAGCAAGTTCTGAAAAAAGTTCCTCCTTATCAAATTGAAATATTAGACTTACGATCGCAGCCAGATCCTGTAGTAAAGGCTAGAATCAACGACATTCGTCATCGAATGTCTCATCAAGTATTACCTGCTGACCAATATCCGCTGTTTGAGTTTCGGGCGACGCGCTTAGACAAAGGCAAAATTCGGCTGCATATTAGTTATGATTTGCAAATATTTGATGCTTGGAGCCTATTTCGACTGTTTGATGAATGGTTTCAGCTTTATCAAGCATCTAACGCTGAATTAGTCCCCCTTGAAATTTCATTTCGGGACTATGTCTTAGCTGAGCAATCTTTACAGGAGACGCAACAGTATCGACAATCACAAGACTATTGGTTGAATCGCTTGGATACCCTACCGCCAGCGCCAGATTTACCTTTAGCAAAACGTCCTAGCGATCTTCAGCATCATCGATGTAGACGATACGAAGGTGGGTTAGAACAGTCTGTTTGGCAAGCATTGAAGCAGAAAGCAGCTCAAGCTGGTTTAACACCCTCTGGATTATTGTTATCAGCCTTTTCTGAAATCTTGGCAGTTTGGAGTAAAATTCCTCGGTTCACTATAAATCTTGCCCTTTTCAACCGTTTGCCGATGCACCCCCAAGTTAGCCATATTTTGGGGGATTTTACGTCTGTTACCTTGTTAGAAGCCGATCACTCAGTGCCCAAATCTTTTGCGGACCAAGCAGTGCAGCTTCAGCAGCAATTATGGAGAGACTTGGAACATCGCTATTTCAGTGGTGTCCGTGTAGTACGAGAATTATCCCGCAAGCGAGGCACTGCGCCCAGTGCTATGCCAATTATCTTTACAAGCACGTTAGGTTTCAGTTCACTGGGACAGGACACTCGTACGTTTAGTCACTTCGGCAAGTTAGTGTATGGCATCAGCCAAGCGTCACAAGCTTGGATAGATGTTCAAGTTTGGGAAGAGAATAATACTCTAACGTTCAACTGGGATGTTGTTGAAGAGCTATTTCCACAAGGGTTGGTTGATGATATGTTTTCAGCATATTGTCGATTCCTGCAAAAGTTGGCATCATCTGAGTCAGCTTGGACTGAGACAAGTCGTCAATTTGCCTTACCAAATCAACTTAACCAACGCTCTAAGGCCAATGCTAAATTAATCCCCATTCCTGAAATCACTCTGCATCAGCTATTTATAGAACAAGTAAAACTAAGGGACAAAGAGGTTGCGGTTATTTCTTCCCGCCGCAACCTCACTTATCAAGAGGTGTATGAATTATCAAAGCAAGTTGGCCATCGATTACGTGCCTTAGGCGTTCGCCCTAACCAGCTAGTAGCCATTGTGATGGAAAAGGGGTGGGAACAAATTGTTGCAGTGATGGGGACTTTGTTGGCTGGTGCAGCTTATGTTCCGATTAGTCCTGAGCTTCCTCAAGAGCGGTTATCTTACCTATTAGAGAATAGTAAGGCGCGGATTGTCCTCACTCAATCTTGGTTAAAACAGTTGCAATATCCTTCAGAAATTCACTGCTTGGATGTGGATGATATTGATCAGTTTTCCTTGGCAGATGAATCTACAGAGGATCTCGAACTTGTTCAAGGTTCTGATGATTTAGCTTATGTGATCTACACGTCTGGTTCTACAGGCAATCCGAAAGGTGTGATGATTTCACATCGTAACGTTATCAATGTGGTTGTTAATACTAACCAGCGCTTCAACATTGATGCCTGCGATCGCATCCTAGCTCTTACGGCACTTAATCATGACTTATCAGTCTATGACATCTTCGGACTTTTGAGTACTGGGGGAGCAATTGTTCTACCTGATGCAGCCTTAGTTAAAGAGCCGGCTCATTGGGCCAGCCTATTGCAGCAACATCGGGTGACGTTGTGGAATTCAGTTCCTGCCATGATGGAGATGCTAGTTCGCTATGCAGATAGCCATTCTAGAAGTCTACCTGACAGTTTACGGCTAGCAATCTTAGGGGGAGACTGGCTACCCGTTTCGCTCCCCAATCAGGTACGTGCTCTCGTGCCACAGATACAAATACTAAGTATTGGTGGTCCAACAGAAACAACGATTTGGAACATTGGCTATTTAATTGAGGAGGTTGATCCTAATTGGCAAAGTATTCCCTATGGTCAGCCAATGGCTAATTCGCAGTACTACATTTTGAATGATGCACTAGAAGACTGTCCCGTATGGGTTCCAGGTCAGATGCACTGTGCTGGAGTTCAGTTAGCCCAAGGGTATTGGCGAAATAAGGAAAAAACAGAGGCTAACTTTATCCAACACCCTCGTACAGGTGAGCGAATTTATCAAACAGGTGATTTAGGGCGCTATTTACCTGATGGAAATATTGAATTTTTAGGGCGAGTCGACTTTCAAATAAAATTACGCGGATATCGGATTGAACCTGGGGAAGTTGAAGCTACCTTAATGCAGCATCAATCCATCAAAAATGCCGTTGTTACGACATTAAAAAATACTCATGAGAACCAGGCTCTAGTGGCTTATATTGTGCTTCAACCTGGCGAAGAATCTGGCTTATTGCAAATAGAGCGGGCAAACTCTTCAAAGCATCAGCAACAATGGCAAGATCTTCTCCGAGCAGGATATAAACAGGCTGAACAAACCTTCTGGACGCTTGATCGATCTACTTTCTCAGCCTATTGGGACTATCAAAATCATTTGCATCTGATTTCAGTTTGTAAGGCATTGAAGAAGCTAGGTATTTACCAATCGATAGGAGACGCGTACACACTGGATGAAATCATAGTGCAATGTCAAATTGCGCCTCGCTATCGCAAGTGGTTACTTCGCGGTCTCAAGACACTGATTAAAGCAGGATTGTTAGAGCAACAGGGCCAGCACTTCAAAAGCATTGCAGATCTGCCAGCAACGGTCTTCCAACCTTTAACAGCAGAGATTCAATCCAGCTTATCTTGCAGTGACGAATTCATGCAAAACTGGATTGCCCTCATGCCAAAAACTCCCTTAGAAGAATTAGCAGACATTATCACTGAAAAAATTCACTCGGCAGAGATTTACACATCTGATAACACTCAGACGATATATCAGTTAATGTTTGCCGATTGTAATGCGATTTCTAAAGCTTTTATGAGTGCTTACCTTAACACTTTAGAACCAGATCGACCATTACGAGTTTTAGAAGTTGGCGCTGGCTACGGAACAACAGCAATTCACCTGTTGCCATTATTTTCGCCTGAGCGCACAACTTATGTCTTCACCGATATTTCTAACTTCTTTCTACAGAGAGCTCAAGAATGTTTTGCCGACTACTCCTTCATTGAGTACAATCGATTTGATCTTGAAAAAGATCCTTACCAGCAAGGCTATGCCCCCCACTCGTTTGACATCATCATTGCTGCAACAGTTTTGCATAACACCCGATCAATTGAAGAGTCGTTGCGGCATATTCGTGCTTTGTTAGCTCCCAATGGATTGCTTTTAGCTATTGAGAAAACAAGATTTCATCCTGCGTTTGATTTGAATATGGGTCTACAGCAAGGCTTTGAACGGTTTGAAGATAATAGTTTACGGCCAGAGCATCCCGTTCCTTCTAAAGAACAATGGCAGAGCGTTTTATGTCATCTTGGATTTGAAAACAGTACCTTCCTAAATCGTCCCGATTCAGTTGCCGATGATATTGGCTTTGATGTCCTGGTTGCCCAAGGCCCATCCTCAGTGAAGCAGTTTAAACCCGAAAGGCTACAGAATTTCCTTAACAAAAAACTGCCAGAATATATGGTGCCGCATCAATTTGTTCTCCTAGATGCATTACCCTTGACCGCGAATGGCAAGGTAGATCGCCTATCGCTGAGCACATTGAAGGGGCTTCATTCCCAAGCAAAGGCCACGTATGTAGTGCCTCAAAATGATATGGAACAGTTAGTTGCCAGTGTTTGGCAAGAAATTTTACAAATTGAGAGAATTGGGTCCCAAGATAACTTTTTTGCCCTAGGAGGCGACTCTTTACAAGCGACTCAGGTTCTCTCTCGACTGCGTGAGAAATTGAAAATCAATTTGTCTGTACAACGTTTGCTAGAAACGCCTACGCTTGCAGCTTTAGCAGACTCTATTGAAAAATTTCAGCAAATCACTCAAAAATTACAAGCCCCTATTGATGTTGCATCATCTCAACGGATGGAAATCAAATTATGAGTTCGATACAGGAATTTCTGCTCGAATTGAGTGAAAAGGATATTAGACTCTGGTTAGAGGGCGATAGCTTGTGCTGCAATGCGCCTCATGATGTCCTTACACCTGCTTTGCGCGACAAACTGGCACAGCATAAATCCGAAATCATCTCGTTTCTGTCTCAAACGATGACGGCTGCTGCTGCCAAAGTGAACACTATTTCACCGGCTCCGTCTGATAGTGTTTTACCATTAGCTCCTAATCAACAAGGGCTCTGGTTTATCGAACAGTTGGACAATAATCTAGCGACCTACAACCAAACCTTTGCAGTGGCGTTGGAGGGGCAGCTTGACGTTCATGTTTTAGAGCGCTCTCTACAGGAAGTTATCGCTCGTCATGCAATTCTGCGCACAAACTTTGTAAGTAGAAATGGAAAACCAGTTCAGGTTATTCAAGCGCTCAATGATTTCCAGTTATCTCAGGTAGATATTTCACATCTTGCAGAGGTCGATCGACGGGCAGAAATTGAGCAATTTACCATTGCCGAAGTTCAGCGTCCATTTAATCTGGCACAGGAGCAACTTTTCCGTATTTCGCTTTTCCGCCTGGAAAATAAATCCTATGTTTTGATCTTTATCATGCACCATCTGATTGCAGATGGTTGGTCCAGTGGCGTCATCATCCAAGAGTTAGGTACTCTCTACGAAGCATTTCTTGTCGGTAACCCTTCACCCCTACCAGCACTCTCTGTTCAGTATGCCGACTTTGCCTATTGGCAACAGCAACAGCTTGAAACGGTTCTAGAAAAGCACTTGAATTATTGGTTACAGCAGCTTAATGGTGCTCCTCCCCTTTTACAGCTACCGACGGATCGTCCGCGACAGGTTATTCAAACTAATCGTGGAAAGGCAACTACGTTAACGCTTGGAGCGGATTTGACGAGATCCCTCAAGCAATTGAGTCAGCAGCATGGGGTAACTCTCTTCACATTGCTTCTTACAGCATTCCAGGTGTTGCTGCACCGTTATACACATCAGACTGATCTGTGCGTTGGTACAACCATCTCAAATCGTGATAATCGTAGCCTGGAATCACTGGTCGGTTACTGTGTGAATACTGTTGTTATCCGTACTCAACCATCAGGGAACTCTTCATTTCGAGACTTTCTCAAGCATGTACAGCAGATTGTCTTTGAAGCCCAAGAACATAAAGATCTTCCCTTTCACACATTAGTAGAAAAACTTCAACCGCAGCGGGATCGGTCTTATACACCGTTATTCCAAGCTGTATTTGTTTTAGAGAGTTTAGGAATCGAGCAGATAGAATCAGGGGGGCTTACCCTTAGTCGATGGGAAACTCCAGTCGCCATTGCTAAGTTCGATTTGAGCTTATCGATGCAAGAAACTACGGGTGGTTTAATTGGTAGGTTTGAATATAATACAGAGCTATTTGACGATGCCACAATTAGGCGCTTGATCGGCCATTTTCAAACCTTACTAACAGCAATTGTGGCCAATCCAGATCAGTGTCTTTCCAACTTACCTTTATTAACGAACGCTGAAAGACAGCAATTGGTAAAGTGGAATAATAATACGTTTACTAATATTTCCTATGAGCGTTGTATCCATGAGTTATTTGAAGAGCAAGTAGAAAAGACACCGGATGCGATCGCAATTGTCTTTAGGAATCAGCAAATCACCTACCGTGAGTTAAACCAACGTTCAAACCAGTTGGCTCATTACTTACAAACATTAGGTGTAGGCTCCAATAGCTTGGTCGGTATTTGTCTTGAGCGATCGCCTGAGTTAGTGATTGGTTTTTTGGCAATTCTCAAAGCCGGCGGGGCTTATGTCCCCCTTGATCCAGAGTATCCCCAAGAGCGCTTGAGATTTATGCTGTCTGATTCCCAAGTCAGCATCTTACTAACGCAGCAAACATTATTGCCTAGCCTGTCATTTTTCCAGGAACGGATCCTTTGTTTAGATGCTGTTGTTCAGGCTTTTGACCAAGCAAGTAACGCTAATCCAGATAGCAAAGTCACTGCCGAAAGCCTGGCTTACATTATCTATACATCCGGATCAACCGGGCAACCCAAAGGAGTTCTCGTACCACATAAAGGGCTGCTCAACCTTGTATTCTGGCATCACTCTACCTTTAAGATATCCACTTGCGATCATGTCACACAGATTTTTGGGCTTGCTTTTGATCCCTGTGTTTTAGAGGTTTATCCCTGCCTAACAGCTGGGGCAACGCTCTATTTGGTAGAGCCAAACATCCTCCGCTCTCCTAGAAATTTACAAAGCTGGCTCCTAGAAAATTCAATTACAGTGACAGCTGTTGTCACGCCCTTGGCAGAAGCCCTACTTTCTTTGGACTGGCCCACTCAGACAGCATTACGCGTTATGTTAACTGGGGGAGATAAATTAAAACAATATCCATCTGAGAACATACCTTTTACGGTCATAAACAACTATGGTCCAACTGAGAATACGGTTGTGACAACGTCTGGCATAGTGACTGCTAAGTTAGAACAGCATTGGGCTCCCTCCATTGGAAAAGCCATTAATAATGTACAAACCCATGTTCTTGACAGCCATATGCAACCTGTTCCCATTGGTATTCCTGGGGAACTCTATATCGGTGGCACTAATCTTGCTAAAGGTTATTTAAATCGGCCTGATTTAACTGAGAAATCTTTTATTTCAGGAAAATCTATAGCTCACTTAACAGAGTCTAGTTCTGCTTATCTTTATAAGACAGGAGATCTGGTTCGATATCGACCGGATGGCAATCTTGAATTTTTAGGGCGCATTGATCATCAGGTAAAGATTCGTGGTTTTAGAATCGAGCTAGGAGAAATTGAAGCAGCTTTGACAACGCATCCTGCTACGGAGCAGGCTGTCGTTATTCTTAGGGACGATGAATCTAGCAATCAGCAACTTGTTGCCTATCTTGTCTATCAAGGTGTTGCAATACCCAATTCCTCTGAACTGAAGCAGTGGCTGAGAAAAACTTTGCCCGGCTATATGATTCCATCGATTTTTATATCTTTAGAATCCATGCCCTTGACACCGAATGGCAAAATTGACCGTCGGGCTTTGCCCACTCCTGATGCCATTCACCATAACCTAGGGCAATCGGTTGTTGCTCCTCGTGATGAAATCGAAGAATCCATTGACAGGATCTGGGCTCAGGTTTTAGGAATTGGGGAAATTAGTATCCATGATAATTTCTTTGAACTCGGTGGACATTCCCTAATAGCGACTCAAATTATCGCTCGAATTGAAACCACATTGGGAATCGAATTATCTCTTAGCAATTTATTTGATACACCAACGATTGCCGAACTTGCAGTTGCCACTAAAGCAGCACTGCAAATGACGCCCCACTATAATTTACCCCCTATTCAGAAGAGTCCCCACAGCGATCAGCTACCGTTATCGTTTGCTCAGATTAGATTAGTATTTCTACAAAAGTTGCAGCCCAACAATCCCTTCTATAACATCGCTACATCAATACGTTTACAGGGAATACTCAACGTCGATGTTTTAGAACAAAGTCTGACTGAAATCCTCAGGCGTCACGACATTTTACGGACTCGATTTCTTGACAAGGATGAGAAAACCTATGCAGTTGTTGCTCCCTTTTCAAACTTTGAACTACCACTCGTGGATTTGAGTAAGTTCTCTAATATTGAACAAGAGACCAAGATACAGCATTTAGCAACAGAAACAGCCTGTCAACCGTTTGACTTAAATGTTGATCAACTTTTTCGCTTTAAACTTCTGCGATTGAGCACAGCCGACCATCTGATGGTACTAACCATGCATCATAGTATTGCAGATGGTTGGTCAAGCAATATATTGATGCGTGAACTGTTGGCACTTTATAACGCTTTCTCCACAGGTCGGCCTTCATCATTACCAGAGCTACCAATTCAGTACGTAGATTTTGCACTTTGGCAAAAGCAGTACTCACAGGAAGCTTTTTGGGAATCTGACTTAGCTTATTGGAAACGACAACTCGCTGATGCGCCAACTCTATTAGCATTACCCACGGATAAGCCACGACCCTCAGTTCAGACATTTTCAGGTAACGCGCAACTATTCACACTATCCAAGAAGCTTGCTAAAGCACTTAGAACACTCAGTCAACAGTTTGAAGTGACACTCTTTATGATGCTGTTAGCAGCATTGAAAGTCTTACTTTATCGCTACACTAGCATGACGGATATTCTGGTGGGAGTTCCAGTTGCCCACCGGAATCGAATTGAGATTGAACCGTTAATCGGGTGTTTTGTAAATACGTTAGTATTGCGAACTGATTTATCTGGAGATCCTAGCTTTCAAGATTTATTGGAGCGAGTACGAAAGGTTTCTTTAGAGGCCTATACTCATCAGAATTTGCCCTTTGAAAAATTACTAGAAGAACTAAAGTTAGAACGAAATCTAGGACATTCTCCATTATTCCAGATAATGTTTTCCTTTGAAGATACGCTGGAATTGAATTTTAACGCGGCTGACCTGTCCATTGATATTTCACCCATTGATACCAATACTTCAAAGTTTGACCTGAGTCTTAATATGGTTGAGACCGAATCAGGTTTGATGGGCAGGTTAGAATACAATACAGACATTTTTGAGATAGATAGGATAGAACGTCTGATTGGGCATTTTGAAGTACTGTTGGAAAGCATTGTAGCGGCACCTTCTCAACCTATTAGTGAGCTATCGCCATTAACTTCTGTTGAAAAGCAACAGTTTCTTAATTGGAATAATACTAAAATAGACTTTCCTCGTAATTCATGTATTCATGAGCTGTTTGAAGCTCAAGTTGAGCAATCCCCTGACTCAATTGCAGCTGTATTTGATGGTCAGAAACTAACCTATAGTGAATTAAATCAGAGAGCAAATTATCTGGCGGACTATTTGCAAACTTTAGGTGTTAAACCCGATATGCTAATTGGGGTGTATCTGGAACGCTCTCTAGATATGTTGGTAGGAATGCTAGGTATCCTCAAAGCTGGTGCAGCCTACTTACCGCTCGATCCCAGTTATCCCCAGGAGCGACTCTCATCGATTGTATTAGACTCCCAGGTTTCAATCCTACTAACTCAGCAACATCTCATCGGACAATTACAATTGCTGGATCATCCTGCCCATGTACTTTGTCTAGATACGGAGTGGGATCTAATTAGCCAAACAACTCCCTACAGTGAAACGAAACCCAAGCATTCTGATCATTTAGCCTATGTAATTTACACATCGGGCTCCACAGGAAAACCTAAAGGTGTAAAAATCACCCATCAAAATGTGGTCAATTTACTGGTGGCAATGCAGCACGAGTTCCAGATTATCCCTACAGATATCCTGCTGAGTGTAACCTCTATATCTTTTGATATGTCTGTTGTGGAACTCTTCTCACCCCTGATAACAGGTGCCTGTGTTGTTATTGCCAGTCGTCAGGTTGCCATGGATGCTCAGCAGTTGAAGCAATGTCTTACAACTTCTAACGCGACCTTGATGCAAGCAACACCAGCAACTTGGCGTTTGCTCCTGGCTGCTGGATGGCAAGGTCATCACGTCCAGCTTAAGATTCTTTGTGGTGGCGAAGCTTTATCTCGTAATTTAGCGAATCAACTATTAGATAGGGCAACCGGTGTCTGGAACTTGTATGGTCCAACGGAAATCACTGTTTATGCTACGGCTCATAAGATAGATGCTTCACAGTTGTCCAGTCACACAGTTGCGATTGGTCGGCCGATTGCGAACACACAAGTATTGGTGTTAGATTCCTTAGGACAGCCAGTGCCCGTTGGTGTACCTGGTGAACTGCATATCGCAGGGATAGGAGTTTCACAGGGATATTTGAACCGCCCCGAACTGACAGCTGAAAAATTTATCTCTCACCCACAGGCCGGTAGGCTCTATAAGACAGGCGATTTAGTACAGTTCTTGCCAGATGGAACTCTTGAATACCTTGGGCGCAACGATCATCAGGTCAAACTACGCGGTTTCCGAGTCGAGCTAGGGGAAATTGAAGCAACGCTACTTACCCATGTCGCTGTTCAGGAAACAGTTGTCGTTGCTCAAGGAGATTCGAGCGACAACAAACGGTTGGTCTGTTATGTTGTTGCGGCTAAAGACCTCTCAACGTCTGGCACAACCATTATCAACGAACTACAACAGTTTCTTAGAAGCCAACTGCCCGACTACATGGTACCGTCGGCATTTGTCATGTTGGAGGATCTCCCGTTAACACCCAATGGTAAAATAAATCGTTTAGCTTTGCCTCAACCGGATAAGCAAGCAACTTCAGACGCACCTTATACAGCACCTAAAACATCAATTGAACGTAAGATTACCTCGATTTGGCAAGAGGTTTTACAGTTGGAAGATATTAGTACAAATGCTAATTTCTTCCATTTAGGGGGACATTCTTTGCTTCTGGTAAAGATGCAAATTCTCCTTAATAAGGATTTAAATCAGAATCTTAAAGTCGTGGATTTATTTCAATATCCGACTATTAAGTTACTGGCAAATTACATTAGCCAATCGCATCATGCCATCACTTCTGGGCAGCAAGCACAAGATCGAATTATCGCTCGTCAAGGGCGTCGATTTGCGATCTCACAAACCCGGCAACTGAGAAAACAGTATAGAACAACTCAACAGTGAGTGAGGGCAGATTAGCTATTTATTTCCAAAGGAGGTTATTCAATGAATCCAGTCCAGTCATCAAACTTTAATGGTTCCGAAATTGCTATTATCGGCATGTCCTGTCGATTTCCAGGCGCACCTAATATTGAAGCATTCTGGCATAATTTGTGCCATGGCATAGAATCTATTTCTCGATTTGATACTCAAGAATTAATAGACGCTGGAGTGGATGCAAAGCTAGTCAATCATCCAAATTATGTTAAAGCTAATAGCATTTTGTCAGATGTTGAATGGTTTGATGCTTTTTTCTTTGACACCAGTGCCAGAGAAGCAGAAAGGATGGATCCGCAACATCGTCTCTTTTTGGAACAAGCCTGGGCAACGTTAGAGAATGCTGGCTATAGTTCTGAGAACTATTCAGGTGCCATTGGTATCTACGCTGGATCTAGCACCAACACCTATTTGCTAAATAATCTGTATCCCACTGTTGATACCTCAGACTCTGCTAGCATCTTTCAATTAATGATAAGTGGCAATAAAGACTTTTTACCCACCCGTACCTCCTATCACTTAAATCTAAAAGGTCCAAGCGTTAATGTTCAAACAGCCTGTTCGACCTCGCTAGTGGCGGCCCATTTAGCATGTCAAAGCTTGCTCAATGGTGAGTGTGATATGGCATTAGCTGGGGGGGTTACGGTTCGTGTCCCTCAGATAACAGGCTATCTTTATCAGGAAGGTCTTGTCCTATCACCGGATGGCCATTGTCGTGCTTTTGATGCTGAAGCAAAGGGTGCTATCGGTGGCAATGGCGTCGGTTTAGTTCTCCTTAAGCGCTTAGAGGATGCCCTTGCCGATGGTGACTATATTCATGCTGTTATTAAGGGGTCTGCAGTCAATAATGATGGCTCGCTAAAAGTCGGTTTTACAGCACCGGGTGTCGATGGCCAAGCAAATGTCATCAGAGAAGCACAGGCCATTGCCCAAGCTGCCCCTGAAACAATCACCTATGTAGAAGCCCATGGTAGTGGAACGCATTTAGGTGATTCAATTGAGATTGCTGCTTTGACTCAAGCCTTTGCTGGATGTTCTAAAGACAATCAGCCTTGTGCGATTGGCTCCGTCAAAACAAATGTAGGGCATTTGGATGTTGCTGCAGGGGCGGCAGGGTTAATCAAAACAGCCTTGGCACTCAAACATAAATTAATTCCCCCCAGCTTACATTTTAAGCAGCCTAATCCACAGATTGACTTTACGAACAGCAATTTTAAGGTTAATGCTCAGCTTTCAGAATGGGAAACCAATAACACACCTCGACGGGCAGGTGTAAATTCATTTGGTATTGGCGGCACCAATGCCCATGTGGTGTTAGAAGAAGCGCCATTGATGGAAACGTCTAGCTCATCTCGTCCATGGCAATTAGTTATGCTGTCTGCCAAGACCAGTTCTGCCCTGGAGACGATGACGGCCAATTTCACCGACTTCCTAAAACAGAACCCTGATGTGAATTTAGCCGATGCTGCCTACACACTTCAAATGGGGCGTCGAGTCTTTGATTACCGCCGCATGGTGCTTTGTCATGATGTTGAAGATGCGCTCAGTGCATTTCAAAATCCTCAACGGATATACAGCAGCATCTCAGATAACAACCAGGCTGATGAGGCAACTATTGCCTTCATGTTTACAGGCTTAGGATCCCAATACATCAATATGGGATGGGATTTATATCAATCTGAAGAAGCTTTTCGGGAACAAATTGATCGCTGTTGTGACTACCTCAAGCCTCTCCTTCAACTTGACTTGAGAGATGTGATCTATCCCAATCGAAATCAAGAGATGGATACATCTAAAGATCCTGAACCACCGGTAAACGTATCATCATCTCAGTCTGGTATTAATCTCCGTCAGATGCTGGGGCGAGGGGAAGAGAAACCTGATGAAGCTACCCAGACTTTAAATCAAACCTATCTTACCCAGCCGGCAGTTTTTGTCATTGAATATGCGTTGTCAGCCCTATGGCAATCATGGGGCATCAATCCTACGGCGATGATGGGATATAGCATTGGTGAATATGTTGCTGCTTGTTTATCTGGCGTTTTGTCCTTAGAAGACGCTCTGACCTTAGTAGCGAAACGAGCCCGGTTGATTCAAGATTTGCCGAACGGAGCAATGCTGGCTGTTCCACTTCCAGAGCAAAAGGTTCATCCACTACTCAGTGAAAAGATTTCTTTATCCGCTATTAACGGATCTTCAGCCTGCGTTGTCGCTGGTGAAACCGAAGCCATTGATGCATTGGCAGAGCAAATAATGAGCCAAGGTATCGCCTGTCGTCGGCTAGCAACATCCCATGCTTTCCACTCCCATATGATGGAGTCAATTGTCCCCTCTTTCACTGAAATATTTAGGAATATTAAGCTCAATACGCCTCAAATTCCTTATATATCAAACCTAACCGGAAACTGGATTACTGCCGAACAAGCAACCGATCCCAATTATTGGGTCCAACATCTTTGTCAACCCGTCCGGTTTGCAGATGGTGTTACGGTATTACATCAACAGCAACACTCGGTGTTATTAGAGGTTGGACCAGGACAAACATTAAGTAGCTTGGCATTGCAATGTTTAGGTACGCAGAAAAATCAAGTAACCGACATCTTATCTTCATTACGTCATGCATACGATCGGCAATCCGATACTGCGTTCTTACTAAACAACCTTGGACAGCTTTGGCTGTCAGGCATCGAAATCGATTGGTTAAGCTTCTACAGCAATGAACGTCGCCATCGGCTTCCTTTGCCAACATATCCTTTTGAACGCCAGCGATATTGGGTTGAACCTCAAGCAGTAGCATCCCCTCAATTACTCTTGTCCGCATCAGACAGATGGACATTACTAGTACAAGCTGGTCAAATACAGGCAAAGAATGGATTAGCTACTGTGGATGAGTCCACCCACATAGCTAATAAACAAGCCTTGGATCAGCTCTGTGTTGCTTACATCAATATGGCGTTTAGACAATTAGGCACTTTCCTGGACGCAAAAAGTCGATATACGATGGCAGATTTAGTGGAACAAAGCCACACAATTCCTCGTTATCATCAACTATTAGAGCGTTGGCTGGCGATATTATTAGAATCTGGCCAGTTAGAGCAGGAGGATAACTATTTCACTCATCTTGCTCCTTGCTCAAGGAACACCATTCAGAATCATCTGGCTGATGTCAAAGCAAAATGGGCAAAGAATCTAAACTTTGTAGAGCTTGTCGAAAACTGCGGTGAAAATTTAGCAACAGTCTTAACAGGACAAAAAGAACCTTGGGATATTCTCTCAAAATTAGTTAACCAAATCCAAGATGAGTATAGCTTAAAGCTTCCAGAGGTTTATTATTATAAATCAATTATCCGCGCTATTTTAGCTCAGTTGATAAAATCATTGACGCCTCAAACAGAGCTTAAAATTCTAGAAGTTGGAGGTGGTGCTGGCATCACAACAGCTGAATTACTACCAGTATTACCACCAAAACAAACCAGCTATACATTTACTGATGTTGGTCGTTTATTCTTGACTCAAGCACAAGAGAAGTTTAAGGATTACTCATTTGTTGAATATGATTTCCTAGACATCGACCAGCCTTCGCAAGAGCAAGGATATTCATTACATCATTTTGACGTTATCATCGGCTCAAATGTTCTCCATGTGGCCCGCAATTTAGAGAAAGCTCTTGAGAATGTTCGATCTTTATTGGCACCTGGGGGCATCCTTGTTATCTGGGAATTTACTCAACCTCAGCTTAATTTTGATATTGCTGATGCTCTGTTGATGAATCCGGTTGATGAGAACGATAACGATCGCAACATGGGTAATCCCTTTGTGTCAAAAGAGCAATGGCAGGCTGCACTAAAGCGCCATGGATTTGTTGAGGTGGAGGCATTCTCTGCAACCGAAGTATTTGGGCAACAAATATTTGTTGCCCAAGCAGACTCACCTAGCACATCTAGTACGCCCGATGCTTTTACGACAACGTCTACAACTACTGCTCAAAACACGTTTAATCCACTGGGTAGAAAATCGGATATTGCTGATTGGTTTTATATTCCTGCTTGGACACGCTCATCATTATTGCGACCTGCGATCGCGACAAAATCAGCTGTCGATCCAGAATGCTGGCTTGTATTTGCGGATGACTATGGCTTAGGAGTTCAGTTAGGACAATCGCTCCAAGAATCAGGCCATGATGTTGTGATGGTTAAGGTTGGCGATTACTTTGACTGTCCGCAGACTACAGATGCAGAAGGCAAACATCATTACAGCTATACACTCAATCCAAATCAGCTAAACGACTACAGCTCTCTATTCCAGGCTCTCCAACAGGCTAATTTAACACCCACAAAAGTTCTACATCTTTGGAGCATCACTTCATCTGAACAGCCGCTAACGTTAGCGATTGAGAACTTTCAGGCAGTGCAGCATTTCGGACTTTATAGCTTAATGTGCATTGCCCAAGTCATGGGTAAGCAGACTAATCACTCTAATCCTTTACAGCTAACGGTGATCTCTAACCAGATACAGTTGGTCAATGGAGACGAAAAACTACAGCCAGAACAAGCACCTCTCCTTGCCGCCATCAAGGTTATTCCTCAAGAATATGAGGATATTGGCTGTCGCCTCATTGATATTGACTTACCAGAAAATAATCAGCCAATAGTTGCAGAGCGCGTTTCTCAACTATTGCAAGAGATTACCACCCCAAGCATGGAAACTATAGTTGCCTATCGAGAGCGTCACCGTTGGCTACCAATTTTAAAGGAGACACCTCTAAAGAGCATTGAGGATGGGCAAACTCGCTTCAGGCATCACGGCGTTTATTTGATCATCGGTGGACTGGGATATCTTGGGTCGCTAATAGCAGAACACTTAGCACAAACTGTGCAAGCCAAGTTGATTCTGACGGGTCGCTCAGCCTTACCAGCCAGGGAAGAATGGGCTGAATGGTTGGCAGCCCATGAAGATGAAGATGATATCATCAGCCGTAAAATTCATAAGATACAGTCATTAGAAGCATTAGGAGCCAACGTATTATCGATTCAAGCCGATGTCGCCAACCTTCAGCAAATGCAAGTCGCTTTAACCCAGGCTGAACAAGCATTTGGTCCGATCAATGGCGTCATTCATGTAGCTGGTCTCAATACCTCCGAAGGTGGCTTATCTCTCATCGAAGCAGGCATTAACCAAAATCAATTCGAGCAAAACTTCCGGCCCAAAGTCTACGGAACTTGGGTGCTAAGCGAAATTTTACAAGATAAGGATTTAGATTTCTGTTTGCTAATGTCCTCTTTATCTTCTGTTTTGGGCGGCCGAGGTACAATTGACTACACAGCAGCAATGTTCTTTGTAGATACATTTACACATTGGCACAATCAACGGTCTTCTATCCCCTGGATAACAACAAATTGGGGATTTTGGAAAATAGGTGAGGCAGAAGCCTCGCGTCAGTTTTTAGCTCAAAATTGGGGTGACCTCGGTCTGATGCCACAAGAAGGAATCGAGGCATTGGAACGCATTCTTCTCTGGGAAAACTTAAATCAAGTATTGATCTCTCCAGGAAACTTAAAGGAGATGATCAACAAGTGGGGAAACCCTGAGTCTTCAAAGGAAGATGCTGCGCAAGCTGTAAATACATTAACTCAGCATACGCGACCCAATCTAAAGACTGCTTATGTTGCTCCAGAAACCGATCTGGAGCATAAATTGGCTGATATCTTCAAAACAGTTTTAGGCTTTGAGCCTATCGGTATTCATGATAATTTCTTTTATCTAGGGGGCGATTCACTCATTGGGATTAAATTAATTTCCCAAATCAACGAAGTATTTGAAGTTGACTTATCTCTTCGTCTGCTATTCGAGGCACCTTCCATTTCAGAACTCGAATTACTAATCGAAAAGATGATCATTGAAGAACTTGCATCACTTACAGAGGAGGAAGTCAAATCAGCCCTGTAAAACTTAGATTTTGCCCTTTCAATCAACTCTTGATGGATAAAAGTATTAACGATGCATAATACTAGTAAAGAACAAATTCTTAAACAAAAATCGGATCTTTCGCCGACTAAACTAGCCCTGCTTGAAAGACGGTTGCGGGGCAAGAATCTGTCTGGTGATGAAAACAAGTTAACGACTGATGAGCTTTCTCAAATTACAGTTGATCCTAGTCAGCGTTATCAACCGTTTCCTTTGACAGATGTTCAACAAGCTTACTGGATTGGACGTAATAGTGCCTTTGAATTGGGGAACGTATCCACCCATGGATATCTGGAAGTAGATACTATTGATTTAGATTTAAATCGCTTCGAAAATGCCTGGCAGAAAATAGTTGAGCGGCATGGGATGCTACGCACTATTATTCTTCCCAATGGACAGCAGCAAATTTTAGAAAGAGTCCCCCCTTATAAAATAAAAGTTTTAGATTTGAGGACCCATAGTCCTGAGCAAGTTGAGACTCAATTACTAAACCTTCGGGAACAATTATCTCATCAAGTATTATCTGTAGATCAGTATCCCCTGTTTGAAGTTCAGGCTGCTCGCCTGGACGGCAATCGGATAAGGCTCTATCTTAGCTTCGAAATCTTGATTGGCGATGGGCGAAGTTGGACAATTGTTAGTCGCGAGTTAGCCCAACTGATGCAAACGCCAGAATATCCTTTACCCCCCTTAGAACTCTCATTTCGAGACTATGTACTAAAGAAAATTTCCCTGAAAAATTCAGAATCCTATAGTCGCTCGCTAACGTATTGGCAGGATCGTCTTCTTACTTTACCACCCTCCCCTGAGCTACCGATAGCTAAACAACCTGCCCAAATTAAACATCCCCAATTTGCACGCCGCAGTGGTCATTTAGACAATGCTGCTTGGAATCACCTCAAGCAGCAGGCTAAAAGCATTGGCCTGACCCCTTCGGGATTATTGCTATCTGCCTTTGCTGAAGTTCTGACAGTTTGGAGTAAAAATCCCAAATTTACGATTAACTTAACCCTGTTTAATCGTCTGCCACTACATCCTCAAGTCAATCAGATCGTAGGCGACTTCACGTCATTGACACTATTAGCCATCGATAATTCTGGACAAGAGTCTTTTACAAACCGGGCAAGGCGCATTCAAAAACAGCTTTGGCAAGATCTGGATCATAAAGACGTAGGAGGCGTCTACGTCTTACGGGAACTGGCCCACATGCAGAAAAATTCGTCAAAGGCTTTCATGCCAGTTGTTTTCACTAGTGCGCTAATTAGTGAACGGGTAACAAATGATGCAACCAAAGCAAAAGCGTTGACAATGGGTTGGTTAGGGGAGCACGTTTACAATATAACCCAAACTGCTCAGGTTTATTTAGATCATCAAATTGCCGAACTTGACGAAGGATTATTCTATATCTGGGATGCCGTTGAAGAGGTTTTTCCTCCGGCACTACTAGATGAAATGTTCTCTTCTTATAATCTATTTCTTCAACAATTGGCTGTTTCTGAGGATCTTTGGAAAGTCCCTATTCGTAATCTTTCCAAATCTGCTCAACAGCAGGCTATTATCAATGCAACTAATGTTTCTTTTTCGAAAAATGTTTTATTACATACATTGTTTTTTGAAAAAGCTGAAACGTTTCCAAGTCATACTGCTATCGCCACATCCCAACGTATACTTACATATCAAGAGGTAAGTGAGCGAGCTGCTTACATCGCTCAATACTTATATCAACAAGGTGTTCAGCCCAACCAACTGGTTGCCATTGTTATGGAGAAGGGCTGGGAACAGGTGGTTGCAGCTTTGGGTATCCTGGCATCTGGTGCAGCATACGTGCCAATTGATCCCAAGCTGCCAACTGAGCGCCAGCATTATCTTTTAAAGGAAACCAAAGTTCAATGGGTATTAACTCAATCGCGACTCGATAATACTCTAAACTGGCCTGAAACGGTCAAACGTCTCTCCATAGACGATAGCTTGCCTCAAGTTGCCAGCAAAGTGCAGTGTGTACAAAGCACATCCGACCTGGCATATGTTATTTACACCTCTGGCTCCACTGGCTTACCCAAAGGCGTCATGATTGATCATCAGGGTGCTGTTAATACCATCCTCGATATTAATCAACGCTTTAAGATCACCTCTTCTGATCGTATATTTGCACTTTCATCCCTAAGTTTTGACTTATCCGTATTTGACATCTTTGGAACGCTAGCCGCTGGTGGAACCATTGTTATTCCTGATCCTGATGAGATAAAGAATCCAGCTCATTGGACAGAATTGATGGTCCAACAGCAAGTGACCGTTTGGAATTCAGTTCCAGCCTTGATGCAAATGTTAGTAGAATATTCAGTCGGGTTTACATCACTGTTTCCACAATCTTTGCGATTGGCTCTAATGAGTGGTGATTGGATTCCTCTGTCTTTACCAGACCAGATTCGGTCACTATGTCAGAATATCAAGCTAGTCAGCTTAGGTGGAGCAACAGAAGCTTCAATTTGGTCTATTTTTTACCCTATCGATCAAGTTGATCCAAACTGGAAGAGCATTCCCTATGGTCGTCCCATGGCCAATCAAAAAATTTATGTCCTAAATAAAACGCTAGAAGCTTGCCCAACTTGGGTTACAGGACAACTTTACATTGGTGGCATTGGCATAGCAAAAGGATATTGGCAGGATGACAATAAAACAAAAGCAAGCTTTATCACCCATCCTCAAACTCAGGAAAAATTGTATAAAACAGGTGATTTAGGGCGCTGTTTGCCTGACGGCACTATTGAATTTCTTGGGCGAGAAGATTTTCAAGTCAAAATTAATGGTCATCGAATTGAACTCGGTGAAATTGAATCTGTACTCAGTTCACATCCAGCGATTGAAACAGCGCTTGTTTTAGCTAAAGATGTCGATGAAAAGAGCAAGCAATTAATTGCCTATATCATTTGCCAAGAAGAGAACACGCCATTAGAAAATCAGCGCAGATTGTTTGTTGATTCAATACAGGAATTTTTACGTAAAAAACTGCCAGAATATATGGTTCCTCCAGCATTTTGTCTTTTAGATAAGTTTCCATTAACTCCGAATGGAAAGATTGATCGAAAAGCACTCCCGGCGGCAGATATTGTACCCACATCAAAAGCAAAGAGTGTTTCACCGACTACTGAGACAGAGCATACTTTAGCCGACATTCTGAAGCAGGTTCTACAAATAGAAAAGGTTGGTATTTATGATAATTTCTTTGATCTCGGAGGAAATTCAATCCAAATTGTTCAAATCCATAATAAAATCAAGGAGGTTTTCAAAAAAGATATTCCCATTACTGAAATATTTAGGCATCCAACGATTAATGATTTGGATAAGTATTTTAGTGAGAACACTAGCAATTTTCGGTCAAATTATAAACAGCTAAGTCGTGCCGAGAGTCGCAAAGAAAAGCTTAAGAAACGACGGCGACGGACTCTGTAAGTCCCCCCTACTGCTTAAAGAAGACTGAGTACATGAAATGAAGCGAGACAAATTATGGTTGGAACTAGTGCAGATAGAGAGGCCTTAGAAACTATTGCCATCATTGGCATGTCCTGTCGTTTTCCAGGAGCTGATAGTCCTAAGCAGTTTTGGCAAAATCTATCTGATGGGATAGAGTCGATTTATTTTTTCTCAGACCAAGAACATAATCATTTAGGCAAGAACCAGGCTTGGGTGAATGAGCCAAATTACGTGAAGGCAGATCCTTGTCTCGAAGATGTTGAATGGTTTGATGCTTCATTTTTTAACTTAAATGCCAGGCAAGCTGAATTAACCAGCCCAGAGCATCGCATATTTTTAGAATGCGCTTGGGAAGCGCTTGAACATGGGGGTTATACTACTCAGCATTATGACGGTAGTGTTGGTGTATACGCTGGTAGCAATATAAGTCACTATTTGAAATTCACAGGTCAAGAGGGTTTGTTGCAGCCAACCATGAGTGGGGTAGAGGCTTCATTTGGTAATGACCTGAATTATATGTCAACGCTAGTTTCTTACCATCTCAATCTCAAAGGCCCCAGCATGATGGTTCAAACGGCGTGTTCGAGTGCTCTGGTGGCTATTCATATGGCAGGGCAAAGTCTCCTCAATGGCGAGTGTGATATGGCGTTAGCGGGGGCAATAAATCTGAGGGGACCCCAGAAAACAGGCTACTTTTATCAAGAAGGGGGGATTCTTTCCCCTGACGGGCACTGTCGGGCTTTTGATGCCAAAGCACAGGGTACTGTTCCCGGCAGTGGGGCAGGTGTTGTACTTCTCAAGCGTTTTTCTGATGCCCTAGAGGACGGTGATCATATCCACGCGGTGATCAGAGGCTCAGCTATTAACAATGATGGTGCTAGTAAAGTAGGATACTCAGCCCCAAGTGTTGATGGTCAAGCCGTTGTGATAGCTGATGCATTAGCGATCGCCGAAATTGATCCTAAAACTGTGACGTACATAGAGGCCCATGGAACTGGAACAGTCTTGGGGGATCCCATTGAGGTTGCTGCTCTCACAGATGTCTTTCGAGTAAGCACGGATCAAAAAGGATTTTGTGCCATTGGCTCGGTTAAGAGTAATGTTGGGCATTTAGGGGTTGCAGCAGGTATGCCTGGTCTGATTAAGGTAGCATTAGCCCTTGAAAATCAGACTATTCCGCCCAGTTTAAACTTTGAGCAGCCCAACCCTAAGATTGACTTTGCTAATAGCCCATTTTATGTCAACCACACCCTCTCAGAGTGGCATGCTAATGGGACACCCCGAAGAGCTGGCGTGAGTTCCTTGGGCGTTGGTGGTACCAATGCACATATTGTTCTTGAAGAAGCACCATCACGACAACCGTCAGGTTCTTCTCGTCCCTGGCAGTTGATGGTAATATCTGCTAAAACGCAATCTGCACTGGATAAATCAACAGCTAATCTAGCGAATTATTTGAGCCAGCATCCTGATGTGAACTTAGCGGATGTTGCCTACACCCTGAGCATTGGTCGTCAAGCATTCGAGCACCGCAGAATCTTAATTTGTCAGCACCTAGATCAGGCTCAGAAACAGTTTGAATCGCTAGATCCTGAGTATGACTTGACGCAGCATCAAACGCCTCATAAGCGGCCCATAATTTTTATGTTCTCGGGACAAGGGGCTCAATATATCAATATGGCCCGTGAACTCTATCAACAAGAGTCCATCTTCCAAGAACATGTGGATACCTGTGCCACATATCTTTATCCTCTTCTGGGGCTTGACCTGCGCCATATCCTTTACCCCGATCTGGAACATGCGGAGACAGCAGCTCAAAAAATAACCCAAACAGCAATCGCTCAACCAGCACTGTTTGTTATTGAATATGCACTTGCAAAGCTTTGGATGGCTTGGGGAATCCGGCCAGCGGCCATGATTGGTCATAGCATAGGTGAATACGTTGCAGCAACGCTAGCAGGGGTATTTTCGTTGGAAGCCGCTCTGGCCATTGTGGCAAAGCGAGGGCAGTTAATGCAGGAACTTCCCCCTGGACAGATGCTAGCTATTCCACTTCCCGAGAATGATGTTATACCCCTCCTGGGAGAAGACTTAGCATTGGCCGTTGTTAATGGGCCGTCGACGTGCGTGGTATCGGGTAAAACAGAAGCCATCTCAGCTTTACAGGCTCAGTTAACATCTCAAGGCGTGAATTGTCGTCCCCTGCACACGTCCCATGGATTCCACTCGCCGATGATGGATCCTATCTTGGATAGCTTTAAGGAACAGGTTCAGAAGTTTAAGCTTCAATCACCTACAATCTCTTATATTTCAAATGTTACAGGCGATTGGATAACGGACGAAGCAGCTACTGATCCTAATTATTGGGCCTCTCACTTGAGACAAACTGTCCGATTTAGTGATGGTTTAGACGTAATATTGCAAGAATCTGCCCATGTTTTCCTTGAAGTTGGCCCTGGGCGAACCTTAAGTACTCTGCTGAAACAGCATTCAGCTAAACGCTCTGAGCAAGTTGTTCTGACATCATTACACCATCCCAAGGGAACCCAATCTGATATCGGTTTTATATTAAATGCAGTGGGCCGATTGTGGTTGGCTGGTATTCAAATAGACTGGCATGGTTTTTATGCCCATGAACATCGTCACCGTTTGCCTTTACCAACCTATCCCTTTGAGCGTCAACGGTATTGGTTGGGGGCAACAGATACCTCCAGTTCTCCATTAAACCCTGACTTATCGACGCAGTCCCTGTGGCAATCGCTTCTAAAAGCAGGAGAACAACAGGCAAAAATTGGAGGAGCTGCCCTGGATGAGGCAACATACTCCAAAAATATAGTATGGATTGACCGCTTATGTCTTGCCTACATCAATTCAACCTTGAGGCAGCTAGGCACGTTTGATCGTTTAGAAACTGAGCATAATTTAGAGGATCTATGCAAACATTGTCAGATTCTGCCTCGCTACCATCAGCTAGTTAAAAGTTGGTTAAAGGCTTTAGTAAGAGTAGGACAGTTACAGCAAGAGGGAAGTTCCTTTAAGCAGTCACCTTCCTCGCCAGACGATAACAATTCTACTGATGGAGCTATTGAAACACTGCTTAAGACAGCTCAAGAATGCTGGATAGAGACACCACAGATGGTGGATTTTGTGCAGCTCTTTGGTGAAAATTTAGTCCACATCTTGGTAGGTGATCAGGAACCGCTAGAACTATTTAATCGTTTGATCTATCACAATCAAGATGTAAAAGCTACACAGAAGTCTCCCTGGGAAGATTACTACAGGAATATTATGCGATCAATTTTGGAGAAATTGACGCAGGCCCTACCATCAGACACGACCCTAAAGATTTTAGAAATTGGGGCAGGAACGGGTATTGCCACATCAGTATTGCTACCAGTGCTGCCCCATGAGCGGACTCAATATACTTTCACCGATATTGGGGGTGCGTTCTTGACACAGGCACAACAAAAATTTGCTGATTATCCGTTTATTCAGTATCAATTGCTTGATATTGAACAGTCTCCCAAGACTCAAGGGTTTCCATTGCATGAGTTCGATATCGTGATTGCCGCTAACGTCCTGCATGCTACTCAAAATATTGGTGAGACGCTGGGAAATGTGCGTTCTTTGGTAGCTCCAGGTGGATTCCTTTTACTGTGGGAGATCACTCAACCACAACTGAACTTTGAGGTAACTTGGGGGCTGTTAATGAAGCCCTTTAAAGATCAGAAAAGCGATCGCACATTGGGCAATCCATTTCTATCCAGTCAGGAATGGCAGCAAGCACTCAAAAATAACGCCTTTACTGATGTGGCCGTTTTCCCTAAGGATAGTGCATTTGGTCACAGTATTATTCTGGCAAAAGCAACTAAAACAACAGCACCATCCCTCCCATCGGCCCTTGCTACAGACAACAATCAGCTTGGTAGTCAGTCACCTAAGCAAAACCTAGAACAAAAGCCTGATGTGGCTGACTGGTTCTATCTACCTCAATGGAAGCGTTCCTTACCGCCATTTTCACTACAATCAACGTCGTACACTGATCATTCTGATTGTTGGTTAGTCTTCATTAACGAAGCTGTAGGCATGTCTATTGCTGAGCAATTACAACAACAGAAACAAACTGTCATTACGGTTCAGATTTCAGAGATATTTGGTCATCAACAAAAAGCTTTATCGGATGGTTCAGTTCGGCATAGCTACACACTTAATCCAGAGCAAAAAAGCGATTATTCCCAACTTTTTGAATCGCTACAGGAGAAAGGAATTGTCCCTAATCATATTGTCCATGGTTGGACAATTACATCCCTAAGTCAACCCCATTCGAGTCCTGATCAATTTGATCAGATTCAATCCCAGGGATTTTATAGTTTGCTTTTCCTGGTTCAAACCCTTGGCAAACAAAATTGGAGCCAGGAATTGCAATTGACAGTCCTGTCCAATAATATGCAGTCTGTCACAGAAGAGGAATCGATATATTATCCAGAAAAAACAACAATACTTGGCTTACTAAAAGTCATCCCCCAGGAATATGATTACATCCGTTGTCGTAGCATTGACATTAGTCTTACTACGACTAGTAACTGGCAATCAAAAAAGTTAATTCATCAGCTCTGTGCTGAAATCCTTGCACCTCCAGCTGAGCTAATAGTTGCTTATCGAGGTCTGCAACGATGGGTTCAGACGGTTGAACCGATAACCTTAAAAGCACGACCTACTGAAGAATTACCGCTAAAACAATCAGGCGTTTACCTAATTGTTGGTGGGCTTGGCAGCCTAGGACTAATACTGGCAGAATACCTGGCCCGTACGGTTCAGGCAAAATTAATTTTGACAGGGCGTTCGTCATTTCCCAATAGAGAACAGTGGTCAGCATGGCTCTCTTCCCATGAGGAATCTGATAAGATTAGCTGCCAGATTCGAAAAATACAGGAATTTGAGTCTTTAGGAGCAGAAATTCTAATCCTGCAGGCAGATATTTCTAATTTCGAACAAATGCAGGCTGCTTTAAGTCAAACGGAGCAGAAGTTTGGCGCACTTAATGGGGTGATTCATGCTGTTGTATTAGGTGCAGCCCAGCTCTTTAAGCCGATTCAAGATATTACTCCGGCAGACTGTAAGCTACAGTTTCAAGGCAAGATAGATGGGCTATTTATATTACAAGAGCTCCTGGGCTCTAAATCCCTTGATTTTTGTCTGCTAATTTCTTCATTAGCCTCACTTTTCGGTGGACTTGGCCATGCGGCCTACGCTGCGGCTAATCTTTTTATGGATGCCTTTGCACATCAGCATAATCAAGCGTTCCCTACGCCTTGGCTCAGTGTCAATTGGGATGGGCGAAAACCTGTTTTACCAGAAAGTAAAGCTATACCATTGGTTGAAACAAGTTCAGAGCAGACAATTCTTCCTGAAGAAGACATAAAGATTTTCCAGCATGTTTTAGCCTGGAGTCAACTTAATCAGATTATTGTCTCAACGAGGGAGCTACAACCTAGAGTTGATTATTGGACAAGATGGGAGTCGCTACGAGAAGAAGCAAATCTCATCAAAGGAAATAATGATCAATCACATCATGCAAGACCTGAACTAGAAAATGCTTATGTCCCTCCCAGACATGCGACGGAAAAGATGCTCGCAGATATATGGCAAACAATTATTGGCATTGACCTGGTAGGTATTCATGATAACTACTTTGAGTTGGGCGGAGACTCTTTAATCTCAATTCAGGTGATGGCTCAAATTCGTGAAACATTTCAAGTAGATTTACCATCGAGCAGTCTATTTGAATCCCCTACAGTTGCTGGCATGGCAAACCATATTAATAACATTCAGACGGCTAAGCAACTGCAATCTGAAACTACAGATCAAGCAGCAGACGATCGAGAAGAGATTGATTTATAAAATCGATTGAAGTCTTATCTTATACATACTCTGAAGTCAAGATTATGTAGTTAAGCATTGGTCTAGCAAAGACTCAACAATTGAATACGTAGGTTTTTCATCTTTTTAGGTACTCGGTAATTTTGAAATCTATTTTGACACATGGAACTAGCAGGCTCTAAAACCCCCCATTGGCTACAGATGATGAAATATATCATTGATCCAATTGGATTTCTAGACAAAACAGCTAAACGTCATGGAGATATCTTTACACTATCAGGCAGTTTATCGATTGCAGAGTCTAGAGCTGTCGTAGTGGTCACTCACCCAAAGGCAATTCAGCAGATTTTTACGCGACCTAAAGAGATTACGTCACCGGGTGAACTACATCAAGCCATGGCTCCATTTGTAGGAGACAATTCATTGTTCGTGGTTAATGATGTACGCCATCAACACCGACGCAAACTTTTATTGCCTCCATTTCACGGCAAACGATTGTATACCTATGGTCAATCCATCTGTGAGATCACTCGAAAAATCATCAGCAGACATCCTCCAAATCAAGGCTTTTCAATTTATTTAGCGCTACAAGAAATTTCGCTTCAAGTCATTCTAGAGACTGTTCTTGGTTTGCATCAACCAGGATTGCGTCAACGGCTAAGACAGCGCTATCTAGCTTATAAAGGATACTCTAAAAATCCTTTAGTTCCATTCTTGATAACTTTCCCTAGTCTGAGAAAAGATTTAGGGCGATGGAGTCCATGGGGGCAATTCCTATACTTAAAGCAACAGCTTGATGAGTTAATATACGATGAAATTAGAAAGTGTCGTCAGCAAAATGACTCCACTCGAACTGACATTCTGAGTTTGCTGGTTTCAGCTCGAGATGAGACAGGTGAATCGATGACAGATGATGAGTTGTGTGATGATTTGCGCTTTCTCTTTTCTGCCGGGCAAGAACCGACTGCCATCGCTATTGCCTGGGCTATGTACTGGTTGCATACGCATCCCAATATACTTGAAAAATTACGACAAGAACTAGATGGTTTGGGTGAGGATCCAGATCCAGTTGTCGTTGCTAAGTTGCCTTATCTCACAGCTGTGTGCAATGAAACAATGCGAATTTCACCAATTATTCCATTTACATCACCAAGGTTAGTTCAAACTCCTGTCGAACTAATGGGTTATCAATTAAATCCAAATACAATCCTAGACTGCTGCATCTATCTAGTTCATCAGCGTGAAGACCTATATCCAGAACCTAAAAAGTTTAGGCCAGAGCGATTTTTAGAAAGAAAATTCTCCTACTATGAATTTCTACCATTTGGCGGTGGCGAGCGTGGGTGTATCGCTCAACCATTAGCTGAATATGAAATAAAGCTGGTGTTAGCCACACTAGTTTCTCACTATGAATGGACACTTGTTAATCGACGGCCAGAGCGGTACCATGTCGCAGGAACTTTTTTGACGCCTGCTAATGGGATTCAGGTGAAGATAACCAATCTACGGCAACCTCAAAGACAAAGATCACCACAGTTTGTAGCCTGATTAGCAGCCCATAATTTGCTTAATAAAGCAGGAAGAATAGCAATGAATAATGCGCATAAAAATCAGTTTGATGTCATTATCCTGGGTTCTGGAGTAGGGGGGGCTACACTAGCCACGATATTGGCAAAACATAATTTAAATGTTTTGATGGTCGATAAAAAAAGCCATCCTAGATATGCAATTGGGGAATCACTAACAACTCACACAGAACTTCTTCTTAAATTACTCAGTCGTAACTATTCTATTCCTGAATTTGAACACTTAAGTTCATTTCAAAATATTAAGGAACATCTTTCCACCTCTGCCTGTGGACATAAGCGAATATTCGGTTTTCTATACCATCATGAAGGAGAAGAACAGTCCTCCCATGAAAGAATACAGTGGGGAACAGGCGACAGCAGTCACTTATTCCGTCAGGAAGTTGACCACTATTTGGTGAAAGCTTCTGTCAGCTATGGAGCAAAGCTATTAGAAAATATAAATGTAGTTGATTTAGAGATTAGTCAACATAGTGTCAGAATTATAGCCAAGAATGGCGAATCATTTACTGCAGACTATTTAGTTGACGCTAGTGGATACAACTCCATACTCGCTCGAAAATTTAACCTCAGAGAGTATCCTACACGCTTCAAAACCCATTCGAGAAGCCTATTTACCCATATGATTAATGTTAAGGGTACTGATGAAGCAATTCGGGAATCTAATGGAAAAAAAAGTGACATCCCTTGGAAAAGAGGAACAACGCATCATATATTCAAAGAAGGTTGGATGTGGGTCATTCCATTTGACAATCATGAGCAATCGACCAATCCGGTGTGTAGTGTAGGCGTTAACTTTAATAGTCGCTACTTGCCGAAAAACGGTCTTGCTCCAGAGCAAGAATTTCAACAGTTTATAATGCGATTCCCATCTATCGCATCTCAATTTGAGTCGGCTCAAACTGTCCAAAGATGGACATCTACTGATCGCATCCAATATTCGTCTAGAACTTGTGTAGGAGAAAGGTTTTATATCCTTCCACATTCATCAGGGTTTGTTGACCCGATATTTTCAGTTGGACTATCGCAAACTTTCTTGACGATCAATCCACTTGCTGCACTAATTTTACAAGCAGTTTCTGAAAAAGACTTTTCCTCACAGAACTTTCTTTCGTTAGCAAGTTTGCAGGAGAAAATTTTCAACTATAATGACATGATCGCTCACTGTACATATATTTCATTTAGAGACTTCAATCTGATGAATGCATGGCTTCGTGTTTGGCTTATGCAACATTTAATGCCTGTTTGGAAACTTGGCTTTTCGCAGATTGATCTTTTTACAAAGGGTTATAAGCCACGATCATTATCGCAGCTTACTGATATCAAGTATTTAGAAGATCTAGATACACAAATCAGTCCATGGGGAAATGGTTATGTTTCAAAAGCTATTGCCGAAATGGAAAAGGTGGAAAAAGGCTTGATTTCTCCAAATGAAGCAGCACGTAATATCATATCTACGCTGAATTCAGCCAGTTGGTTATTTAGGGCGATGGGAATAGGAGACACCTCACAGAATTATTTTGACCTACTCAAATCCCAACGCTTTAACCTTAGTCTCTTAGCTTTCGCATTCTGGTCACAGATATTTTTAGCTAAAAGCAATAGGCCATTTGACTTTACGATTAGTGATTTCTTCAAATTTCGGCTTAACTATGCATAAAGTGGTCTAATTAGAGGATTAAATCATGTATTTTCTAAAATAACCTCCAATTTAGTGGCATTTTCTTAGCTTCTAGCTCAGTATGCTCCATTTTGATAATTTGGCAAAACATAATGCCGGGATTTTAGCATTTGGCCAGTCAAGCGCTAAAAGTTTCTTCCAAGGATTTGATATTTTGTTAATCGTAAGGAAATAGAGTCGTGAAACAATCTACAGAGGAATTCGTTTCTTACCTAAAGGATCTAGGTATACGGCTCCAGCGTAAGGGTGATTACTTGCACTGTAATGCTCCCAAAGGAACCTTGACATCGACTCTTCGTACTCAGCTAGCTGAGCGGAAAGTAGAAGTCCTAGCCTTTATGGATAAGTTTAGTGCTGTTGAAAGCATAAGTTCTGGCTCTCAATCACTACCTACGATTGTTCCCAATGAAAGCTCTCGATATCAGCCTTTTCCTCTCAATGATGTTCAGCAGGCTTACTGGCTCGGTCGTAACGATGCATTTGAGTTAAGTAATATCTCTACCCATGCTTATGCCGAAGTAGATATTATCAACTTAGATTTGAAGAGATTTGAAAATATACTAAATCGCATCATTAATCATCATGAAATGATGCGAGCAATTGTCTTGCCAGACGGAAGGCAACAGATTATAGAAGAGGTTCCTGCTTATAAGATAGAAGTTTTAGACTTAAGTGAGAGTGACCCAGATACCAGGAATTCGCATTTGATGCGAATTCGTGACCGCATGTCGCATCAAGTACTGCCCATTGATCAATATCCGCTCTTCGAATTTCGCGCTGTCAAATTAAGTAAATCGAAGACCCGTCTATATTCCAGTATTGATCTGATGATTTCTGATGCCTGGAGCTTCGATATTCTAAAGCGAGACTTCATTCAGCTAATTCATCACCCAGAAAGTTCTCTCACTCCCCTAGAGTTATCATTCCGAGACTATGTCTTAGCAGAAATTTCTCTACGAAAATCTACGCTCTATCAACGCTCACTAGCATATTGGCGAGACCGACTCCATACCTTACCTGCAGCTCCGCAACTACCCCTTGCTAAAAGTTTAGCCACAATTGACCGCCCCCGATTTGTACACTATAGTAAACGTTTTGAAGCTGACACTTGGAACCGCCTCAAACGAAGGGGCTATAAAGCGAATTTAACCCCTTCCGTCGTCGTATTGGCAGCATTTGCTGAAATTCTTACCGCTTGGAGTAAAGATCCACGCTTTACAATCAATGTAACCCTATTCAAGCGGTTTCCACTACATCCTCAAGTTAATAAAATCGTGGGTGACTTCACATCGTTAGCATTGCTAGCTGTAGATAACTCTGCCCAGAGTTCCTTTGAAGTCCGAGCTCAACGGATTCAAAAGCAACTTTGGAACGATATCGATCATCGTTATGTCAGTGGTTTAGAAGTGCTGAGAGAAATAGCCAAGTTGCAAAAACGGCCTTCAGCAGCACTTATGCCGGTAGTGTATACCAGCACTTTAGGCAATGATAGTATTGATACCGAAGCATTTATGGGGAGCTTAACTCAAACAACAGATCTTCCCCCATCGCCTAGTAACGAGGAAATGGGAGAAATTGTCTACAGTCTGAGTCAAACGCCTCAGGTTTATCTAGATCACCAGGCGGTTGAAGACGACGGTGCATTTATTGTTAATTGGGATGCCATCAAGAATCTCTTTCCTCCTAATTTTTTGGATGATATGTTTGCGGCCTATTGTGAATTCCTTAGTCGCTTAGCAGACGAGGATGACCTTTGGCAAGAACCCAAACGGCAGCTGTTGCCCCCAACGCAGCTTAAACAACTAACAGATATTAATGCTACTGAGATAGCCATTCCAGAAGATACTCTGCTCCATACCTTATTTTTTAACCAAGTAGCTTTGCATCGACAAAAAGCAGCTGTGATTACCTCTGATCGTACTTTAACCTACCAGGAACTAAGCGATCGCACCAATCAGTTAGGCCATCACCTACGACAGCTAGGCACTCGATCCAATCAGCTCATAGCAGTTGTCATGGAAAAAGGCTGGGAGCAAGTCGTCGCTGTCTTGGGTATCCACGCTTCTGGTGCCGCATATGTGCCGATCGATCCCGCACTTCCAACTGAGCGGAGGCAACATCTGTTACGGGAAGCAAACGTTCAATGGGTCATCACTCAACCAAAGCTAGATGCTTCCTTAGAATGGCCAGACAACATCAAACGTCTCTGTATAGATTACACAACAAGACCTCCTAGTTCCATAGGTCCTTTAGAACCCATACAGAAATCGTCTGATTTAGCTTATGTCATCTATACCTCTGGCTCCACTGGGAAACCCAAAGGGGTAATGATTGACCACAGAGGTGCTGTCAATACTATTTTGGATATTAACCAGCGTTTTAATGTAACATCTCAAGACCATGTATTTGCTCTTTCATCTTTAAGTTTCGACCTTTCGGTATATGACATCTTCGGCACCTTAGCTGCTGGAGGAACAATTGTCATCCCCGATGCTGATGCGACAAAAGATCCAGCTCACTGGATAAAACTAATGGCGCAACAGCAGGTAAGCATCTGGAACTCGGTACCGGCTTTAATGCAGATGCTAATGGAGTATGCAGCAGATTGTCCCGACTTATTATCTAAATCTTTGCGGCTAGTAATGTTGAGTGGAGACTGGCTGCCCTTGAACTTACCAAAACAGATTAAAGACATTTGTGAAGATATACAACTGGTTAGTTTAGGAGGTGCGACTGAGGCATCTATTTGGTCAATTCTCTACCCGATTGAACAGGTTGACCCAACGTGGAAAAGTATCCCTTACGGTCGCCCCATGGCTAACCAGAGCATGTATGTATTTAATGACGCCCTCGAGTTATGCCCTCTGTGGGTTCCTGGACAACTTTACATTGGCGGCATTGGTCTGGCTAAGGGATATTGGCAAAATGAGGAAAAGACCAATGCCAGTTTTATAATTCATCCTCAAACCAAGGAACGCTTATATAAAACAGGTGACTTGGGTCGATATCTACCGGATGGGAATATTGAATTTCTTGGGCGTGAAGATTTTCAAGTCAAAATCAAAGGTCACCGGATTGAATTGGGAGAGATTGAGACAAATTTACAACAACATACGGCTGTTAAAGAAGCGTTAGTCGCGGCAGTTGGAGAATCGAGAGAGGATAAACAATTAGTAGCCTATGTAGTTCCAGAATCAGATAAAAGACCTAATCTCTTTGAAGTAGAAAGCAAAAACCCCTCAGATTCTCATAAATTATGGGAATCTTTAGTACAAGCAGGTCTCCAAAAAGCTCAGCATGATCTTTGGCATGTAGATGCGAAAATATTTTCGCATCTATGGAAGTATCAAGATCATTTATATGCCATCTCAGTATGCAGGGCACTAAGAAAGCTAGGCGCTTATAATTCAGCTGGAGAGAAATATAGTTTAGATGATTTGATATCCAAGTGTCAGATTGCGCCCCGCTACCGTAGATGGGTACTTAGAGCTTTGAATGTATTGATTGCGGAAGGATGGATACAACAACAAGGTGAGGTCTACGAAAGTATCATTGGCTTACCAACACTTGTTTCTGAAGAGTTATCACCAGAAGTTCAGTCAGAACTATCTCAAAGCAATGAGTTTACAAAAGTATGGGTTGATTTCCTCGATATCAGTGCAGCTGAGATTTTACCAAACATTCTCACCGAAAAAATACACTCTGGAGAATTATATGCTAATGAAAAACTTGCCGTGGATGGCTATCAGAAAAGATTTGCCTACTGTCATGCCATAGCTAGCGAACTAGCTAAAGTTTTGGTGCAAAATCTAGGACCGCAAAAGCAACTACGTATATTAGAAGTTGGTGCAGGTTACGGTTCCTGTACGTTACATTTACTGCCGCTTCTGCCTCCAGATCAAACCACCTACGTTTTCACAGACATCTCTAACTTTTTTCTCCAGAGAGCCAAAGAAAGTTTTGCTGATTACCCCTTCATTAGCTACGGCCTGTTAGACTTGGAGAAAGATCCCCATATTCAGGGGTATGAATCTAATAGTTTTGATGTCGTTATCGCAGCAAGTGTTCTACATACTACCCGTGATTTAGAGAAAACGTTGCAGCATGTTCGTTCTCTGCTGGCTCCCAATGGATTGCTTCTATTAATAGAAGAAACTAAGTTTCACCGGTCATTTGATCTACATTTGGGACTTCAGCAAGGGTTTGATGTATTCGAGGATGAGAAATTACGTACAAAGCATGCTCTTTTGTCTAGAGAACAGTGGCAGACGTTATTCGCCGCTAACGAATTTGAAGAAAGTGTAGTTTTGAATCAACCTGGTTGTGTGGCTGATTTTATAGGACTTGATGTTCTAATGTCTAGAGGTCCATCTTCAGTAAGGCGGTTTAAGTCTGTTGAGTTGCGCAACTTCCTACAAGAAAAGTTGCCCAATTACATGCTCCCTTCTGCGTTTATATTACTGGATAAGTTTCCTTTAACTCCTAATGGTAAATTAGACCGTTCTGCCCTACCTAACATTCAAGGTAGAGGGCGGCGTCCACAGTTAAGAACAGATTATGTATCGCCCCGAACCAAGAATGAGAAACTCATTGTTGCTATTTGGCAAGAAATTCTCCAAGTAGACAAGATAGGGATTTATGATAATTTCTTTGAGTTAGGTGGAGACTCTTTGCTTGCCACACGAATTATTGCTCAGATGCGCAAAGCGTTTGAGCTGGAGTTACCCTTAGTCATCATTTATGAGTCACCTACTGTGGCTGGCATCTCGGAAAAAATTGAGAATTTGACTCCTGCTACTACATTAGGTAGCCATTAAGGAGAGCGAAGAATCTACAGTAAAAGATTCAAAATGTTTGACGAGATAAAGACTTACAGACTTTGTTAACCTTTAGTAGTCTAGTGTTTTTAATTATGCATAGTTGATGAGATAGACAACCATAATGCTCGTTCCTAAAAATTCCTGGGTAACTTGTCCCAACCCTAATACTTTGGCTAGTTTACGACTATTTTGCTTTCCCTACGCTGGCGGTAGCGCTTTGAGCTTTCGTAACTGGTCAGAGCAGTTGCCTACCACGATAGAAGTCTGCCCCATTGAACTACCTGGAAGAGGGATGAGGATAAAGGAGACTCCCTTTACTCAAATGTCCCTTCTAGTTAAAGAGCTTGTACAGTCTCTGCTTCCCTATCTTGATAAACCCTTTGTCTTTCTTGGGCATAGTCTGGGCGCGCTGGTTTGCTTTGAACTAACCCGTTGCCTTCGCAAAATCGGTGCTTACACTCCGACGCATTTGTTTGTTTCTGGTCACTGCGCCCCTCAATTGCCCTTCTCAGTTCCTCCTATTCATACATTACCGGATGCTGAATTTATAGAGAACTTGCGTCGTCTACATGGAACACCAGAAGCAGCACTTGTTAATAAAGAGTTAATGCAATTACTCTTACCAGCTCTCAGATCAGATTTTGCGGTTTTTACAACCTACACTTATCAGCCAGAATTTCCGTTAAAGTGTCCAATAACAGCTTTTGGTGGTTTGCAAGATCCAGTTATGAGCTGTGAGATGCTGGAAGCATGGAAAAAGCAAACCAGTGCAGCTTTTTCCATGCAAATGATTCCAGGCGATCACTTTTTCATTCATACTGCGCAATCACTTCTGTTACAGTTTCTAACTCAAAGCTTAAACAGCATTACTGACCAAATGTCTTGCATATAAATGAGAGGCTCAACCGGTGTTTCAGGGAGCTAGACAAGGGGTATGACCTCGCCAGGATGTAATTTTCAGTAACGATAGACTAAGGTAATGCCATTGTCGTCGGAGCGCGCAGCATGCCAGCATCTATTGTCAGTAGTGATGCTAATAGTGTCACGATACAGGTAACCATCCCCTTTAGCAGTTCGATGTTAACCAGTGAGGATGAGATTCAAGAGGTGTTGAATATAGCGGGTCAACTGGCGACAGAAAAGGCACTTGAACAATACGATAGCGATGGTAGCCCCCTCGACTACGCAGGTCAGCACTGGACCAGCAAAGGTAAAGAGACAAAAGTCTACCAAAGCGTCGTGCCATCTGCCATCAAAAATCGAGGAATCGACAAAACGCTTTAATTTCAAGGTTCATGATAACTCACATTCAGCAGATTATTTTTAGTCGTATTTTTAGTGTAACCAATATAAAGGGGATTAGTTTGGGTAAAATTTCTATCACAGGGAGATACCCACGCTAGATGGGGTGTTTCGTCCTGCGGGTTGTTTCAAATAAGGGGAGTTGCCAATGGCTCGTGACATTCCTGAGCCCACTTTTATTGAGTTTGGCCAGATTGCTCAGGCACCGGTGCGGGTGACCGAGGATTTGGGCTGGCAGCGGGTGGTGGAGTTTTTGCGATCGCGTGAGCTATCCGCCAGTACCCTCAAAGCCTATGAACGGCAGCTCCGGCTCTTCTATACCTGGACCCAGAATAAACCCTGGCACGACATTACCCACCGCGACATTGACCGCTATAAGCAGTACCTGAAGAACCGGCCCAGTAAGCGAGGGGGATCGCTGGCTCCAACCACGATTAATCAGGCCTTAGCCACCCTGAAGAGTTTCTTCAAGTGGCTTACCGTCAAGGACTATATCACCCGCAATCCCACCCTCACCATTGAATTTCTTAAAGAACCGGCCAAGCCCCCTCGGGATTTAGCGGAAACTCAGATTAATCAGCTATTTGAGGCCCTGGCCTACCGGGGTGATTCTGAAGTGCGCGACCGGGCAATTCTCCAGGTGCTCAGCCATGGATTACGGGCCAGGGAAGTGTGCGGTCTGGATATCAGCGACTATGATGGACGGCGGTTGAGGGTGCGTGGGGCTAAGTGGGGCAGTGATGGCCTGGTGCCGTTAAAGCCGGAGGCGGTCGCCGTCTTGGATAGCTATCTGGGGTGGTTGGTACGCCATGGGTTCGTCGTCAGCCAGGAGACTCCCTTGTTTATTAGTTTGTCTAATAACAGTCGGGGGCAACGCCTGGGGTACAGCGGCATCTATGAGTTGGTCAAGGATTTAGCGCAAGCCAGTGAGTTAGACGATATCCACCCTCACCGCATGAGACACACCTTTGCCACGTCGCTCGTCGCTGCTGGCATGAACCCATTGTTGGCTAAGCGAGCGGTTCGCATTCGCTCTGACAAAATTTTTGCTCGGTACAGTGACCGGGCCTTGGATCTCAAAATGGAAGAGGCCTTTGAAGATCTCTATGGCACACCAAAAGAGTCATGATCTGTTGATTTTTCAAACTCACGTTGTGGACATGTCTACAACGTGAAACTCCCACTGGGTAATGCTTCCGGGCGGAATGCTAGAGATATATAAAATTAGCTGACATAAATTGTCAGCCCCCTGGACCTTGATCGAGGAATTGGGTGGTTCAGAGTATGGATTTATTCAAATAACCGGAGTAATTGACATATGGATTCTGTGGAACTGGCCGATTCAGAAGCTAATTGCCTCATATTTCAGCTTCGCTTAAATAGCTGCAGGGCTTCAATTGTCTGATTTTAGATATCAGAATCACTACAGGTAGAATCCAAAACCGTTGATAAGCAAAGCATCGCAACAAACTATAGCGTTTTTATAGTGCGAGTTGTTCAGTTACTAATTGCATCTCAGCGCGGCTTCCCTACAGTGGTTAGCCTGAGCTACAGATCTATACACTAGGGCTAAGGTCATTTAGACGCTCGGTATTTTCAATTACTTGAGGTGCTAGGCGTTCCGTCATTTGAAGCAGCCGCGCAATGGTTGCTTCATTTTGGGCCTGACGTTCAATTAGAGTTGCGATCGCAGCCGTATTTGCCTCTTGCTGCTCAGCAATACGCTCTAATGTCGCTTGTAGCTCTTCACTCATTGAATTGCTTGTCATAACCGACTGCACACAAGTATATAACCATCCTCTGAGTTTCTATCCTCCTGCAGCAATCTGTATAACAGCATCACAGCAATAAGGAAATTGTAAGTAAACTATCAGTAAAATTTGCTTAAATCATTACCAGGGCAAACGCCAACGGGTTCGTTTCGCCTCTTGTCGAACCAGACCAACAATCGCGTCATTAACTTCCTCTTGGTCCTCACCACCAATGGTCCCGATCATACGTTCAAGTTCGTGAGCTGTTATCGACTCGTTAACCATGTAGGCTTCCTGCGCTGGCTGGGGCAATGAACTTCGGTCGTTACGCTTACCACCAGTTTCTCGATAGAGTTCGTCTACGTCACAATCAAATAGTTCCTGGGTTTGTGCGATCGCACTGTCACGATAAACATCGCCTGCGCCTCCATTGTCTTTGATGGCCCTGTTAAAGCGACGGTTAACAATGGCCCCATCAACCCGGTGACGCTTAGGCGTTAGCGCCTGCGAGTTGCCCGATAGATCCAACTGGGACGCCTGTTCCTCGTAATTGTTTTTCTCTTCCTTCCAGAAGTTCAAAAAACCCATTATTTCGTGCTTCCTGTTGTTCGTCAGCAGTAAAATCGGTCGATGTGAAAATCTGTTCAAGGCCCGCTTTGATGATGTCCAGACCGTCTTCGTACATCAAAAACTCGTCCAGGATTTCATTACGGTACTCGTAATCCCAGCGGTCTTGAGTGAAATTGAACCCATGAACGATAAGTGTCCAGGGGTCTAAAGTGCCTTTGTAGTGCAAAGCTGCCTCAAACCGGGCTAAAGCTGCTATCCAGGTCTTTTTATAGCGTCTATCCCCAAACAACTTAACCTCTCTCACATAGTCATCTAATGACCCTGTGAGCTTGCCCTTAAAGCTATTGAGTTTGGACCAACTTTTCCAAACCCGTTTTTTAAGCTGCTGCATTTTCATGGGTTCACCTGTGTTTACGGACGTAAATACATCTGAACTATGGTAATGATACCGTTGCTAACTAGTGCTGTCTACTAGATGTTAAGCGACCTTTCAGAACATATACAGTCAGAAAATTTTACCCTGGTCTCTGCCTGGTTGCTGTCTACTGACTATCGCTAATGCTGTAACCAGTCGCATTGCCAGTACTATCGTAATAAATGGCAACCCATTGATGTCCAGAAATACTGTAGTAATCTGCGCTCTCGCTTCGCTGCGCAGGAAAACCAAAGCGATCGCTAATGCTGGTGTAATTTTGAGGCCAGTTGAGATAGCTGAGGACCAGCAAATCGGCTGCGCCCATGGTTCCATCTAGGCCGTAGTCTTCAGCATTAGCATCTGGACTGGCTGGTAGTGAGGGGGCAAAACCAACTTTGGTGGGCCTATGGCCCCGACTTGTGCGAAACTGGGCCACAGGCCATCAAAACCTATCTATAGGGTACCGAACCTGACTTTCTTCAGAAAATAAGTGCTTGTGCCTCACTTAGAAACGTCAAGTCACAGGACCGCAAAGCACGGGATGGGCGTAATCCGAAAACGGTTGAAGTGATCAAGATTCCGGCAACGACGATTCCTGCCTTTTCTGCAGGTAAGGGCTTTAAGGATCGGGTGAAAAACGCATAGCTTGGTTAAGACCTAACGATTCATTACTGTGGGTGCTCAATGGGACATCCATCTTTCAGACTTAGTTCTAGCTAAATAGTTTTAATAGATAACTAGAATAAAGCTATGGCTCGAAAGTACTGTCCATTTAGGTTCTTCTGTGAAACTGTTACTCAAACACCGGGATTGGTAGCATCTCAATGTCCCAACTTAGGGGCATGCTCAGAGCTAGCCAAATTGGATGGGGAATGAGGTGGCAGCAAGAAATGTGGGGGATTATGACAATCGGTCTATCTCGATTCAGGGGGCGAAGTGGGGGAGTGATGGCGTTGTGCCGTTATCGGCCCAGGCGTGTGATGCATTGGATCGTTATTTGGGTTGATGTCTCAACCAGGGGTTTGATACTAGCCTGGAGGCTCCTTTGTTTGTAAGTCTCTCAAATCGGAACCGGGGACAGCGGATGGGATACAAAGGGGTATACAACTGCATCAAGGATTTGGCTGAGTTAGCAGAACTGGACGAGAAAATTCATCCGCACCAGCTGCGTCATACATTTGGGACTCAGTTGATCCTGGAGGGAATGAATCCTGAGTTTGTGCGCAGGCTGATGCGAATTAAGTCAATGAATGTGTTTGGACGCTATACCAAACGGGCTTTGGAACTGAAGGCGAAAGAGAGTTTTTACGATACGCTCCAGGCATCGGAGTCTGGGTTGTTTGGTAAAAGGTAATCTTGTTTTTGGAGAGAGCGGCTGGTTCATAGTGCCTGACCTCCGATATCAGGCACAAGGTAGCGTAAGCGTTCCTTTCGGCTCCGCTCAAGGAGCGCTTACAGCATCAATATCACAACTAAAAAGTCTATTGAAAATTCTGGAATTCTCAAATTCAACAATTCTATTTAAGAATTCTGAGAATTTTCAGTCAGATTGAGTTATGATGTGCGCGCACGCTTTGAAACTTCGCCACACCAAAGATGCTGAAAAAAGTTATTTCAATCATGTCGAATAGTGGTGGCGTTGGTAAGACCACACTGACGGTTAACCTGGCTTACCAGCTCGCCCGCAAAGGAAAAAAGGTTGCGATGTTTGGTTGTGACCCCAATGGTTCGTTGACTCTTTTCTGTGGATTGGATGATCCTCCGAAGGAGAAAACAATGGATTGGGTGTTGCGGCCTGACTTTAAAGGGGACTATCCTCTGTTTCCAGTTTGGAGGGATCGCATCGAGGGGATCGAGGCTTGTCTGGGGGGACTACCACTCACTGAAACGACACAGCGACTCGTTTTGGATAAGCGGGGGGCTTACTTATTGGCAGATGCATTGGAAGATCATCCGCTTCCCCACGATGTGCTAATTATTGATTGCCCTGGCACGATTGAGCAGCTACATATCGCAGCTCTGTCGGCAAGTACAGATGTGATTATCACACTGAAGCCAGAGGACAAGGATATGGATGCGATGGCTAAATTGCTGGAGTGGATTAGCCTGACTCGCACTGAGTTACGTCTAAAGCCTGCGCCTAAGGTGTTTGGAGTGGTGCCAAATGGGGCCAAGAACCGGGCAATGCATCGAGATAATTTAGGTCTGTCAGATATTGAAGGATTACCTGATATTATGCGGCACATGCAAATTCCGATGTTTCCGACGATTAAGGACAATGCCTATATTGCCAATGCCGCAGCTGCCGGGTTGCCATTGGGTATCTACAGAGCAGGGGATCCCAACAACAAGCTTTACGAAAAAATTGCCGTTGAAGTCATTAAGGAGATGGATTAGCGATGGCTCGCATCAGTAAACGACCCATGGCAACCATGTTTAGTGGTGCCCTAAATGCTCAAGAGGGTGAGACGATTGCCCAGCTGAAGGAAGAAATTGAAAGTTTGAAGTCGCTTTCTGGGCAGTCATTTAGATTACCGATTGCTGATATTCAACCGCTCCAGCTCCCAGGGAGGTTAAAGCAGCCTCGACTTTATTTTGATCCACAAAAGATGGAGCGGCTTAAGGAGTCGATTGCAAAGCATGGTGTGCTGGAACCAATTTTGGTCAGGCCTGGTGCTAGGGGTAAATATGAAATCATCAGTGGTGAGCGGCGCTGGCGCAGTTGCTGTGCGTTAGAGATGGACTCGATCCCGGCCATTGTGCGGGATATGCCAAATGCGATGGCATTGGAAGCCGCACTGATCGCCCACTTGCTGAATGAAGAAATTACGGCAATTGAGCAGACGGAAAGTATTTTAAGTTTGCTGTCATTGCACCTGGATATCCCGATTGAAGATGTGAAGGCAGGCCTTTATCGGGTTAAGAATTCACGTTCCAGAGGCGCTGAGAATTCTAGAATTTTCAGCGCGGATGAGCTGAAGCTAATCGCTGAAATCCTTGGAGAGTTTGGGATGAAGCTAGCGAGCTTTGTTTCCAATCGGTTACCAATGCTGAATCTGGCTCCTGAGATATTGGAGGCGGTACGAGAGGGGAAATTATCGCCCACGAATGCGGTGCTATTGAACCGTCAGAAGCCTGAGTTACATGGTGAACTGGTTGAGCAAGCAGCAGGTTTGACTAAGCAAGATGTAATGGCTTTGGTGAAAGATCTTGAAAAAGAACAATTAAAAAACAGTTCATCTGTACCAGACTCCATCTCTGATCAGATTTTTGCTCGATTTAAATCTGTACGCAAAAAGAAATTACTACTTGAATCAGCAGAAGCTAAGAAGCGCCTTACTAAAATTGATCAGCTTTTGCAGGAGATTGAGCAGTTAAGTAGCTAAGCGTCTGAAAATTCTGGAATTTTCAGACGCTTAGCTACTCCAAGGCTAACTAGAAGAAACTGTGCAAAACGACATTATTCACTTATGTCAGCATTTTCTACATATCCATTTGCATATGTAATTACACACATATCAGGAAGGAAATCACTATGTGGACCACAGGCTACTCCTGTTACCTGAAAATCTGGATTGAAGAGATTAGCCGGATTGCCTGTTCGACGTGGCCTGTAAGTAATTAACATTTCCATGACTACAGCTTGGCTGGCAGGGACAGATCCTTGATGGGCGGATTGATCAAAATAGACGATATTTTCAAATTCATCTTCATCGTAGCTAGGAGGACATCCAACAGAACCATAACGACGTAACCTCGCACCAGCACCACTTGAATTTTCACCAGTATGTCCAGCAAACTTGCCGCTCTTTCCCTGATCCAGGATATGATCACGGTTAGCAGCAGACATCCCCTTAGAGATACTAAGCTCAGGCAAATTTCGCTGTTCTCGAAGGAAAGAAATAGCTCCACTCACGGCGTTTGATCTGGAATTAGGATTAGCTGTTTCACCCGGTAGGTTTAAATAATTGTTGTTGAGATATTGTTTATTTTCCTCGAGCAAGTCAGCATAAGTACCAGGATTAGAACGTACTCGATTTAGTTCTGCGAAAATATCTCGCTCTAAAGAAGAAAGGCCATTTGGTGTACGACCCGATATACCTAAATAATCTCGATGTTGATGTAATTGCTGAGTAATTCCATCAGCAATGTTTTGAGATGTACCAGAATCTATCCAATATGCAGCATTGAGAAATCTCAACACTTCACAAGAATTCGCAGCTTGACCAACATCAAAGCGAGTAAATTCTTTTTTGGGATAAGAAAAACTCTGGCCTTCCAACACTGTTTCTCCTTCAGGATCTTGCTCAGACTTTACAAAAATTTCTCCTTCTAAAACCTCAATATTGATAGCATCTCTTCTTACAGGAATTTCCCGTTGACAATAATCGCCCACAAAATCAACATCACATCTTTCGAGAATGTAAGCCGTTTCAGTAGATAGTCTAGTAGAGGTACGTATTACAACCGGTCCTGCGCCAGGATTAACTTCAACATCATCTGAAGGAAGCTCAGAGTCTTCCTCAGATGAATTTTGTTTTTTCCCAATACTCGCTGTACCTACTACAAGGTCAGTAGAACGTATCGAAGAAGAAGAATTTTCTCCGTTTCTTTTTATCTCAATACCCGGATTTGTATCATCGGCTCTACAGGCTCCTCCTGAATTAGCATTCCAAGCGAGGAGATATTCTCCCCCGCTAAACCTACAAGGGAATTCATACAAAGTTGATTGACGATCAGAACGATTTAATGGTCTAGTTGTAACAACAAGCCCATCATAACTTTCACCTCCTCCTTCAAAGTACAAAGATGCTAAGGAATTGCCATCAGTTGGTACTGAAAGTTGTCCACCACGTTGAATACGGCTATTACCATCAGAGATATTTGGAATATCCCTGATAAGTTCCTGCTTTGCACCTGAGTCTGGTGAGGTACGACGCATCCAGAAATGAATTCCTGAAATTCCTGGACCGCTAACACTCTTGATAACTGCAGCTTCAGGAATTCTTGCGTAAACTTTAGTCCCTAGCACTAATAGAAGCAAAGATGACAAAAATAAAGTTGCTAAACCTAATCTTGAATTTATAAATGCACGGATATGCTGATAAGCAACATGGAATAGATATCTAAATATTTCTGCACTCATGATAATCTCCTATGCTTTTGAAGCTTTAAAGTTAGGACAGCTAGTGATACGTTTTTCTATCGCATCAACAGATTCAAATAATCTATATGAAAGCGTCTCGCCTGAAAGCTCATCGCAGGTTGTTGATTCATAAAAGTCTTCCCCATAAAAACCACAATCATTTTTAGTTGCAAGATGCCATAACTCTTCAATCTCTTTTAATGTGCCACATGGCAAATAAAGAATCTCTTCTAGTCCTAAACGTCCATCATCATCTTCATCTGCCCCTAAACCAGGTTTACGTAACAAGATTCTGTAAGTAGTTTTTAATGCTCCTGTAAATTGATGTTCGAAGTCAGTAAACTTCGCATTCTTTTTTGAAAAACCAATATGAGGCGGCGACTCACTTAAATCATTTTGCAGTTGAGGGATATAGTACTGGCTTATAATGTCTACTAATTCTCTTTCAGCTGTCTCCTTAATCATTCTGAGTTTCCTTAAGTCTTTTTCAGTCAATCGATTACGATTTTCCACAGAAGCAGATTCTTCAAAGGTTTGGACAGCCTTTAAGACATTCTTATGAATTTCAATTGCTTCATCGATCTCATCGCTATTAACTCGTTGATTTGCTATTTGTATTGCTCTCGGTAAAATATGGATGTAACTTGGTTCTGTAGAACCTGCAATCAGCACTGCTGAAAACTGTTGTTGAAACTGACGTCCTGCAAATTGTCTTTGGCCAAACACTGTAAGAGCAGAAAGAATAACCCCAATAGAGAAAAAGCTACATTGTCTTATCCTTTCTCTTATAAGGCTTCTTTGAATATATGAGCTTTCTGATTGACTGAATTCATATGGACGTTGCCGTTTCCATGCAGAAGCGTCTGTCAGAGGTTTTCCTCTTAATAAAGTTGCTTTATCTTTATTAGTCTCATTCCATTGACGCACATTAACTCTAAATTGCTCTTGCCAAGTACGAAATCTACGATCATCTTCCATCCATCCTTTCAACAAATCCCATTTTTGAATTAAAGCCTCATGGACAACTTCAACCGTCTCCTGCCCACCAGCGTTACGTCCTGTTACTACCAACCGACTATCCGCAAGCCCACCCCTCTTCGTAATTAAATCCCAACTTTCTTCACCTAAATCTGAACGAGTTGCTAAACGACGAGTGTCGTCAGTACCTTCTCCAGGTCGCACTAGCTGGACTAAAATTCTGCGAGCTTGTCTTTTATCTGCTTCACTAAACCGGCTATATATATCACTGGCATAGTTAACCAAAGCTGTTTCTACACCACCAATTTCAGGATCCTTATAAGCCTCAAATGTTAACCGGCCATGTCTTTGTCGAGACCATAATTGCTTCAAGGTAAACTCCAATAGTGGTAAACTGCCAGGCTCTTCAGCAACTTTCGATATAAGGAGATCTACTAAACCTTCTTCAAAAGCTATTCCTAAAAGATTAGCTGGTTCAATAATTGCCTCTCTCAGTTCATCAGGAGTCATTGGCCCGACTTTAATATCACCATGCTGTAAAGCTTTAGCAAGAGTGCTATCTGAAAGCGCAAATCCCATAAAATCAGCTCTTAAAGAAACTATGACTTTGCAAAAAGGTGGGTGCTTTGCAATTACCAAAATCTGATTTAGAAAATTTTGGCGTTCCTCAGGTTTCGGACAAAGAGTATATAGTTCTTCAAATTGATCAATGACTAGCAAAAGTTGCTGCTCTGGATACTTCTCTAGGAGGCGAGAAAGAATATCTTGAATTTTAAGTTGTCCTTGGGCTAAGAGTTCTGCTTGTTTAATACGTTCAGATAATTGATCCGTTTCCCTTAAATTGGGTTCTAGAAGCTTTACGAAGATAGCTGCTAAGTTCCAGAATGGGCGATCGCCAGGCCGAAAAGTTTCAATCAGCCATTGCCGAGCAGTTCTTAAGCGAGGAATCAAACCTGCAAAAATTATAGAAGTTTTACCACTGCCAGATGGGCCAATAACAGTAGTAAAAGCTTGATTATTGAAAGATTGAATCAACGATTCAACTAACTGTGTACGCCCAAAAAAGAATCTTGCATCTTGTTCTCGAAATGCAAATAAGCCTCGATAAGGGCAGGGTGGAATAGCTTGCTCAGCTAAATCAGGCCAAGCAAGTGCCAACATCTCAGTTGGAATTGCAAATCCAACACGTGCATCAGGACGTCTAGGATCAGTCGCAACTGTTATCCCTACAACAGCTTGTAATTCTTTATCCCAAATTGGGGACCCGCTAAAACCTGGCTCAATACGATACCCTAACTGACTAGAGCTTTCTAATTGCATCCAACCATTAGGCAGCTTATTGACAAGTTGTCCTCCTGCCCAAACTCCTTGAGGGTTACCAACAGGTACACCATATACTTCAATCTCATGGTTTTCTAACTGTTCGGTCTGCACAAATTGAGAAAGATAGGCTGCTTTTGGAGCTTCCCGATGTAGTCTTAAAACTGCTATATCTTCCCCTCTCTGTGGTCGCGTTGAAACATCTCGACGCATTGGTTGCCACCCCTCTTCAACAACCTGCGCTGTCAATAATTCATGTTCAATCAAGAAAGGAAAGTCAAGTCTTATAATTCCTTTAGGTGCACGAGAAACTGTACGCTCCAAACCCAAAGCATCAGCAACTACATGAGCACAGGTCAAAAAATATTTTTTGGAAATTAAAACACCAATGCCAACACATCGCTCATTAGCATCATAAATTCGTATTAAAGAGTTATCTAACCCCCGCTTCATAAGTCAATTATTTGTCCACTTTAAGGTGATTTCGTAATTTACTTCTCCGCCAGCCATAGCAATAATGGCTCCTGCTTCGGCTGTAAGCTTTACCCCGAATTTAACCTCGACTTCATTCGCTGGTTGCTTAAGTTCTTGTAGTTTCGAGAGAATCACAGTGGCCATAGGACGAACATTTTCCAAAGCCTGTTCAAAAGTCTGTTTAGCATCTTCCATCATCTCAGATGGCCTAAGTCCAACACGTCCATCCTCTATTGGCTCATCTACTTCTGCAATAATTTCTTGATTGTCTGCAAGAGTAAATTTAATTAGCTTCTTCATATCCTCGATAACCTTTTGCCTAATCGTTAAATTCTCTTTATGAAAGAAACTTAGTATTTCTCATAATTCTCGGACCTCAGACAGTAAAAACACTAAGTTCTCATTCAAAACATTTACAACTACTAGACAACCATTTCTAATCTCCAAATAGAACAAAATCAACACCTTGCATTAAAATCTCTGTACGCAGCTCACTTGGGCCATATCCTCTTTCAGGATCTGTTTCATGAGTAGGTATAACCTCAAATCGATGAGCGATATTATATTGAGTTAGTTCTTCTACAGACTGTCGCATTGATGGAAGCCGGCTCTTAGGATCTTCTTCGCTCGAAGCTAGAAAGAAGCGAGCATTGTTCTCAGCTAACTGACGCATACCTGAAACACACACTCGGTCTCCACTTCGACTATTAATCACAACAGCTCCCTTAAAGAAATCTGCGTTTCTTAAACTCAAAGACCAGCTAAAATCTCCTCCTAAAGAAGAGCCAGCAAGAGCAATACGAGATTCATCAATTCTGTACTGAGGAACTAAATCTTCGAGTTGTGCCAAAACTAGCTGCTCACACCTTTCAATTGCTGGTCCAAAATTCTCAGGTGGTGTGTAATCATTAGCGCTACCTTGTATATCGAATAGAATAACAACAAAGGGATTTTCAACACGTGTCTCAAATTTTTCAGCGAAAGATCCTCTAAAGTAGCTAGCAGGTGTCCCACCTGTAAAAGGTAATATGATTAGAGCAGGGTAAGTATGATCCTCACTGTAGGATATAGGAAGTTTTACCTCTATATTATTACTTCTTAAAACGCAAGTCGATTCATCTGAAGTAGGTTCAGTAGAAGTAGTAACAGCATCATTAGTCTCTTGTTGAGCATTGGTAGACTTCAGACCTATTATTGCTGATGCCGCCATTATCAAGGGAATAATTAAAACCTTCAAGAAAAAATTCACATCTTTTTTCATAATCATCACGGGAACTCATTAATACAAATAAAAACCTCTAATGCAGGCTACCGAAACTGATAAAAATTTAGTGCATATTTAATGCTCGCCATATTTCACTAAATTTCACTACTCACTACCTTTTACTACATTTCATCAAATAGAATGAAATCAATTGCCTCAGTAAATATTTCTCCTACGGGATACTGATTAAAAATAGTGTAATGATCTGCATTTGGTATTATTTCAAATCGATGTGTAATGTTATATCTAGCTAATTCATCAACAGCAAGACGCATTCTCTGAAGTCTCCAGTCTTCTTCTCCCATAATCATAAAGAAACGGGAATCATTAACAGCTAATTTGGGCATGTTTAAATCATTTCTTATATTGCTCTGACTACCAACAGCAATAACGCCTCGAAAGACACTTGGGTTTCTTAAACTCAATGCCCAACTTAGATCGCCTCCTAAAGAATATCCTCCTATAACAATGCGGGATGAATCTATATTGTATTTAGGAATCAGGAAATCTAAATTGCTACCTACCAATTTCTCATATTGTTCAATAGTCGCAAGCCAAGCTTCACCACTGCTGTAAGCACTCTCGTTACTTTGTATGTCAGGTAAAATAAGTATATATGGATTATCGTTACGTGATTGATACCGCTCAGCGAAAGGCCCTCTAAAATAATCTATAGGCCTACCACCAGTCGAAGGCAACAGAACCAAAGCTGGATAAGTCTCTTTCTCATCATAGGCAGGCGGCAAAATTACAATTGTCCCATTACTCTCTGAGACACGACTTGATTCACTAGATGATGATTTAAAGAGTACGTTGCTAAAATTTTGCACTTTAATCTGAGCACCAGCAGACTCCACCACAATAATTGCCAATATCAAACCTATAAAGCTCGTCTGCTGCAAACACTTAAATAATTTACTGAGCATATGAAAAAACTCCGCAAGTTTAAGCTTTACCGTCCATCTAAAGTAAAATCTACGGAATATAGTACATGATTAGGAATAATCGTCAACTTATATACTACAAATCTTTGAGAGAGTTAGATCCATCTAAAAGTGAATATTGTAGCGAGCAACATTGAAAATTTTGAAAAAGCTTGTATTGAATTTATTCTTTTTTAGGGGAAAACCAAGATACTTAATGAATAACAAATTAGTAACATTCGTTACTGCAAAAATACTATTTACTTACGTCTTTTAGCACATATCTCAGCATACTTCGAAACTCCATTGCACCAACCAGTATTCACCAGAGCCAAATAAGTACTAATCATAAAAACAAAAGTCGTTCAGTCACCAAGGCAACCACTTTCGAGTCTGCTTAGACTATTCTCTCACAACAGCTTCTATCTGATCTCGAGACTCATCACCTATAGTCCCTACCAGCTACTCCACTCATTCACCGACAACGGCTTATTCACTGCTATATAGGCCTCTTGAGAAGTATGAGGTAACATCAATTGCCTCTTGATAAACCTGACCATCCCTACCATTACAGCAAGCAACATCCAAGAGTCTACATAACTCTCATAACCCAACATCGACTGAAACCGGCAAAGAACCTTAACCCGGATATCCTTACTCCCGCGATCGCAAAAAGCAGCACTCCCCTTATCAAAATTCTCAGGCTGCAAGACATCATCATCATCCATCCACGCTCATTATCCATCCACGCATTTAAAGTGTCTGCGTCTGGCTCTGAATTTTACCTCCAGCAGCTTCATAGCATCCAAGGTCTGGCACTACCCCATAGATTAACGCGCCCCTAGTCGCCCGAATCACTAAAATTCACCCCCGTCGCCGTCGCACCCACATAACGCTATGTACGATGCCTGTTCTATAACCGTTCGCTCAACGGTCAAACTAGATATATCATTCATGGTGAAATCCTTACTTTGCAAGGGTTATAGCTTCGTTTGCCTGCCGTTCAATTTAGTTCGACGAGTGTTCGAAGATGAGACCTTTGAACGGTATGGATACCAATTTACCTGCGAGGGTAAGGATGATACCGAATCTATCTGGAGCGTAGAAAAACTTTAGACAGAGGGTCAGAAATCAAAAGAAACGGCTGCTATGACGAAAGAACCCAGTAATTGATAACGTGATCTTCGCTACTTCTTAGAAGAAGCACTAATCTTCTCTGCATTAATTTGAAACTGAATCAACGCATTTTTACGTTTACCAGGAAGTTCTTGAGCCCCCATCAAATACCCCCCACTCCGCAGTTCCTCAACCGTACGCCAAAATAACTGATTATTACGAGACGAATTGCTACCCAACAGATCAAGATTTTTGAACAGATAGCGCTTAGAAATTGTCAAAAACTGACCATCTTCCGGAGAGTCCCACTTTAACCGACTAGCAAGATAGAGCAACAACTTGGTTTTGTAATTATGTTTTGCACTTCCACCCAAACGCTGAGTCATGTCGAGATTATTCGCAAAGAGAACATAGTCTCCTGTACGGGCTGGCCCTTCAAAAAATTCCAAAGACACCGTATAAGCATCCGCTAACTCATAGGTATAGTCTGCAGCCTTATCCAGATCAAAGTCACGCGGCACATTGTCCACTTCAAACTCTTTGATCCTCAGAACATTTTTGATCGTAACCTTAGCACCCAGGCTATCTCCTTTAGGCAGAGACTGAGCAAACACTAACTCCGTACGATGCAATGCCATCAAATCACAGTGGAGCTGGGACCGCAGCTTAGCCGGAAAACCGCCATCCTTAGTACGCTTATAGCCCATAGCTTCTAATAAATCATTAGAGCGAAAGCTGACACCAGGACGATTACCTTCTTGGGCCGCAGCTCTATAAAGATAAAGCACAATTGAAACCTGACGTGGGTTGAGAAATGTTAGCAGTGCAGCAATCAACCGCTGCATTCGTCGGTCTTGGATTTTCTCTAACCCCTTAATTCCTTCCCCGAGATACGCCTCGAGATCTAAACTGTCATATTGCTCCTTAAGCTCTTCCCATTCCTCTCCAGATAGGTCTTCGATAGGAATTCGGCGAGTGACAGCAACTTCACTAGCTTCATCTGGATCTGCATCAACCCGCATCTCCAGGTAATAGTTTTCACCATCTGTTCGTAACGTTGGCAAGTTGACATCTGGATTTCTCAATGAGGCTCCGGCTCGCGGAAGAACCCGTAAGAGCTGCCCATCGACTGGAAACGTCGTATCTTTTGCAGCATCCTTAGTTGTCGACAAGACCGCCACCGTGGGAAACATCAGCCACATGATAAAGGGCTTTTCCCAGTTCTTAAACCCTATAACTTTCGCGTATGTTTTTTGAATAAAACCCTATAACTTTCGCGTATGGATTTGCCTATCCCTTTGCCGTATGTGAGGCACCAGAGCCTATAACTTTCGCGTATGGATTTGCCTATCCCTTTGCCGTATGTGAGGCACCAGAGCCTATAACTTTCGCGTATGGATTTGCCTATCCCTTTGCCGTATGTGAGGCACCAGAGCCTATAACTTTCGCGTATAGATTTGCCTATCCCTTTGCCGTATACCGTTAAGTGCAGTTCAACTGAAACAATTAATTCAAAGTATTTCTCAAATAGGGCCTATAACTTTTGCGTATGGATTTGCCTGTAACTTTACCGTAGGCAATACATTAAAGCCTATAACTTTCGCGTATGGATTTGCCTGTAACTTTACCGTAGGCAATACATTGAAGCCTATAACTTTCGCGTATGGATTTGCCTGTAACTTTACCGTAAATAATGTGCCAGCACTTGTGACTTTCGCGTACCAATTTACCTGTGACTTTCGCGTATCAAAGCCCTATAACTTTGGCGTACTAGGCATTTCCAGCTCTTGAGAACAGCACAGACTAGTGTTAACCTCTCAGGTGCCTGGAAACAGATGAACTACTCAACTGGAAGCAGGTAAATAGCAAAAGCACCCGCCCTTCGCTTTCTTGCCGGTCTGCTAAGAGCTTGGTGCTATCAACAGTCCCCACAAAGTGGGTTTGTTTTGCATGCCTATCGATCCTAGCAACTCTGGTATTGATTTACCAGGGCTGACAATTTGTAGTGGGTTAAATAGGAAAGGAGGTGCACTATCGTAGCCGCCTCTCTAAGTTTTAGCTATGTTCCAGAAAATAATGAGTTTTTGGAGCTCTTTCCCCATCGTCACGATTACATCTACGCGCGGCATCCATTACCAGGTAAACGCCCTCAATGGCAAACGGAAAGTCGGCATCCATTATCAGACCGACTGATTGAACAGGGTACTTATTTATATGGTGTGCGGTTTGGGAAGGAAACCCAGTACGCCATGGTCGATATTGATATTGGCAGCGCATACCATCCCCGGCGAGATCCCATTGCCTTTCAAAAACTGACCGAGGCATTGGAACCCTTAGGTCTTGTGTCAGCCATCACCTGCACCTCATCCGATAGTCAGGGTCTGCACCTATATTTTCCATTTTCAGAATCACTGACAGCTTGGGAAGTGGGCAGTGGCATCACATTGCTTCTGGAAAGTCAGGGCTTTAAGGTCACCCCCGGTCAGCTTGAAGTCTTTCCCAATGCTCGGTTGTACACCATCGAAAGTACTCCGAACTTATTTAACGCCCACCGGCTACCGCTACAGCGTGGGTCGTATTTACTCAATGATGATCTAGACCCGATCTGGACCGACCAAACTACCTTTGTCGATCAATGGAGACAATGCCAGGGACGCAACAACCTGAGCAATGAGACACTACAGCAAATCATTCGACAGAAGAAACGGCGCAGTTATCGTCTGTCGAACAAGGCCGACAAATTCCTAAACGATCTCAATGCTGAAATTGAGCAGGGTTGGACTGACCATGGGCAAACAAATCGATTGCTGGGTCGAATCACCATGCGCACCTATGTGTTTCACCATGTGATATACGGCGGTGAAACGCTACACGGTAACAGTCTAATCAAAGAAGTTCTAACGATAGCTAAAGCTTTGCCTGGCTATGAGCTGTGGTGTCGTCATCAGCATGAAATCGAAGACCGTGTTTCTGAGTGGGTCAGCTGTATCGAGAAAAGTCATTACTTTCACTATGGAGAACAGTTTGGAAAATACAAATCTAAAAAGGAGAAACCAGACTCTGAAAACACTGAACCCAGCTGGAATCAACGGCAGAGCCAAAAGACCAAAGGCAAAATCCAAGCCGCACTAAAAGAACTCTCAGATAAAAATGACCTGCCAGAACAGGCAACTGCCAGGTTTAATGCCCTTAAGAAATTTGGTATTGGCGGAGGTTCTTTATATCGATATAAAGAACTCTGGCATCCACACTGGAAATTACAGGAAAAATGCCCACATACACCGCAACTTAAGAATGAAAATGAATCTGAACAGTTTGACCATGCTAACGCACAAAACTGTCACAGCTCTACAAGCTTATTACAAGGTATAGATGGTAATAGCAGTGAAATCAATGGCTCTAGCGATCTGAAATCTGTTGCATCTCAGCCAGAGGGTGGTAATCCTCATCGAGAGGAGATTCAGCGCATCCGAGAGAGGTTGTCAAAGGCTCAGATCGTTGTCGATTTACAGGCAGCGCAGGAGGTTGTAGAGGCTGAGGAGATACTGGCCCAGGAGTCTAGAGTAGCCCATCTACAGCAGATGGCTTACTGGTTGACGTTGGATGACCCGATTTTGATGGCGGAGGCCCTGGCATGGTTACGGCAACAGCCGCCTGAGCTATGTGCTGAGTTATTAGATACAGAGCTGTCAGAGGCGCAGCAGCGGTTGCTAGAGACGGTTGTGGAGATAGTGGAGCAGTTGCAGCGGCTGGATTGGGGGCCGAGCAGGATAGGGGAGGAGTTACGATCTCAATTTTCAATACCCTCGCTAGCCCATCTCACGGCTGAACAAAGACAACAGTGGTTATCTTATTTGCATGGCTCCGCCGGAGAGGCTCCGCCCTAGCGGAGCCATGCCCTTCGGGCTATACGTACCCTGACACCGGATAAAGGAATGGGCTTATTGCGATCGCGAATTCTAAAAGATGCGGCTAAGGGGCAAGCTTCGTTACAAAAATTGTCTTTCTCTAAGATAACCACCTTAGCTTGGTACAAGCTGTCCTACTCCAGAGACTTGATAGTTGGGTCGGTAAGCAAAACGAGGGAGATCTTCTGGATGCGTGACACCGCTAAACACTAACACCGTTTCAATCTCTGACTCAATACCCGCAATAATATCTGTATCCATACGATCTCCAATGATTACGGTATCCTCCGGACGTGCTCCTAACTTTTTGAGGCCGTTTCGCATCATTAACGGGTTGGGTTTACCTACACAGTAAGCCTTAACTCCCGTTGTCAGTTCAATAGGAGATAGCAAAGCTCCTGTTGCTGGGATGATTCCTTTCTCTGACGGGGCGGTAACATCTGGGTTAGTCCCAATCAACTTCGCTCCCTTCTGTACCAAAAAGCAGGCATGTTCTAGCTTTTCGTAGCTATAGCTGCGAGTATCACCCACTACCACATAATCTGGAGCTGTATCGTTGATGGAAAACCCCGCCTCATATAGGGCGTTGATTAGCCCTGGTTCTCCCACGACAAAAGCGCTGCCACCGGGCTTCTGCTGAGCTATGAAGGCAGCGGTAGCTAGGGCACTAGTGTAGAAGTTGTTGGTTGACACTTCAATACCCAATCGGCTGAGCTTCTCTTTTAACTCACGAGGTGATCGTTCGCTACTATTGGTCAAAAATAAAAAAGCTTTGTCGTTCTGGTGTAGCCAATCGACAAACTCAGATACTCCCGGTAGTAGCCGATTGCCATGGTAAATGACGCCGTCCATATCGCAAATGAAGGCTTTTTTATCCCGAAGAGGTGTGAGATTGAGAGGTTCAGTCGACATGGCTATTGGCATCTAAGTGGAACACTTTGCATTCTAGAGCTCTGCCGAAAAAAAGGCAGTGTCACCTTGAGGTTGATTAGCGTACTTATGGAAAAATCCGTTCACCCATCGCATTCTCTTGGCCCATAATTGGCCAAGAGAATGCGCATTGGATTGGTTTAGGGGCTGCAGTAGTCTTGGATAATTCGGCTAGCAACACTCCACAGACACAGGAGAAGCCTACGGAATTGAAAGGCAGTTAATTTATTGGGTTGACGTTGCGATCTCCACCATCTCTACCACTCCATCAACCCCGGATCAAAATCACTACTATCCACCGCCTCTGCTGGACTACCCACATCGTCCACATCCTACATCCATGCCTCAAACCGGGCCAACTGACTCAGCGCAATATGGTACGGCAATGGCCGAAAATACTTCAGCCTGCCAGTCGCATTCCGCGATTTAGGTAACGGGTCTGCCCCTTGGCTAGCTATTTACGGTCTTGGTCGGCGCATCAGCTCTTAACCTACGATTGAACAGCCCGATTCTACAAGTATAAAATCACTGCTTGCAGTGTCATCAACCACAATATCCTAGAGACCCAACTCACTAACTAGTAACAAAAACTAACAACATTAACGTTTATGTCAGAAAAGAGGCATTGATCCACTCAAGCAATATGCTGAATACATGAGCTGAAAAGTTCGTAATCACAACAAAGGAGGTCAACAATCGATATCTCAACAGAATCGTTTGACGGCTCAATGCCAGCACCCAAACAGGTCACTGATATTTCTTCTTACTTGCACTAGAGAGCATTGTTTTTAGTCAAGATTACTCTTCTAACAACAACTCTTGAGCGTCTTAATCTAATGTAGAAGAGTTCCTCAGGTAGATCGTTCTGGGTGCTGTTGTGCTTTAAAACGTCCCTAGACCAGAAGTATCCTGCCTTCCGCTTTGCCTGATGAATAGCGGCGTCATCGGCGGTGATTCGATAGGTGACTCGGGTGGGTGTCGCCCCTGTTTTTGGGCGCTCTGATTGGTCATAGTAGGGCTGTTCGACCACGTCTAACTGCCTCAATCGGTGATAGGGACAGCGGGTGGCTGCGGCAGATAGCGCTAACGGAACACGGGTAATCCAACGCAGTGCCCCTAAGCCTGATCTTTGAACCTAACCTGCGGAATGTACGTTGCTGCACTAGCTTGCTTATATTTACACAAGCAACATGCTCTAAATGCCTGTCAACCATTTTCGCTGGAGACTTTCTAATGTCTCACCATAGATAAAATGTTTAAAGGTTTTACTCATTTCATCTGGAGAAATATAACCATCTTGATCTAAGTCTAAAGACTCAAAGGTCTTTTCTGCAATACCTTCATCTGTTTTGTATAGGTAATAAAATGCTTTGAGTTCTTCTAGACAAATTTTCCCATCGGCATTAACATCTAGAAATTTGGTAAATGCAGTTGCCAGGTCAAAATCTAAATCCTTAACCATAAACTCAATCCATTCATCTAGACTGACTCTACCATCCCCATTGGTATCCATCAGTTGCTGAACGGTGTTCCCCAGTCCAGTCCAAAAAGACAATGCTGTTTTATATTCTTTTGAGTCATCTTTCCATCTCCAAACCTGAGCTGATGCATTGACCATTTGCTGGAAGTCGTGGGCCTCGATTTCTCCATTTTGATCATAGTCAAGAATATCAAAAAGTTGTTGTAGATTTTGCTGTCGCTGTTGCATACAAGAGACGGAAACCCTGGACTGCATAATTATACGAACACTCAATAGGCTAACCACAATAATAAGAATTGGGCCAACCCAAAAAGGCCATGAGGTTCCCCAGGCGGTGAACATATACCCGGCCAATAGAGGAGATATAATTGTGGCTAATGCAATCGCAGAGTCAGTCAGTCCAAATACTTTACCTTGTTGTCGAGCTGATACAGATTGTGACAGCAGGCTAACCGCAACAACTCGACATAGTGAATAGCCCAGGCAAATCACTGACAGTGACAGGAGAATATTGAGTAAACTTCTGCTAGTGGGCAAAAGCATCATCGCAATACTGTAAGTGAAGAGCCCCCAAATAAAGAGATTCGATTCTCCAAATCGTTTAATCAATGGGTTGATTAAGCCCAATTCAATACAGATGGCTAACCCTCCCCAGTAAACGTAGAGAAAGCTGGTACTTTGAGGGCCCCAATGTAATTCTTGACCTGTCCATAGCCCTAAAACCGATTGCACACTACTACCTGCAAAGGCAATCAGGACTAAGCCCATGATCAAGGTAAGTGTCAACGGATTCTTCAAGATTGTCTGGTAGTCTGTGAAGTTGAAAGCTGATGATTTTAGCTGTGTCTGATCAGGCTCTACATGAATCTTAGGTAAGGATTCTGGTAAGACAAAAAAGGTGAATGTCACCGCAAGGGCAGAAAGACTGGCTGCAACCAGGGCAGGGGTCAAGAAATCAGACGTTGCAGAGTCTGAGCCCACCAGGAACCCGCCTAAGGTTGGACCTAAAATAATGCCGCAACCATAGGCTGCCGATAAAACACCTAAACCTCTGGCTCGCTGGTCACTTGAGGTAACATCGGCAATATAGGCTGTAGCAACAGTGCCACTGCCAGAGGCGGCTCCAATCAATGCATTACAGGCAAACAACGCCCAGAGGGAGTGCAGCAGCCCAAACCACAAGCACGCGATTCCACTCACCACCATACTGGTGAGCAATAAAGGACGCCGACCAAAGCGATCGCTCAGTCCGCCCCATACAGGTGTTACCATGAACCCCGTAATGGCGGATGCACTAAATACCAATGTTGTCATTATGGGTGACGCATTAAAGTTTTGAGCATAAAAGGGAATCAGGGGCACCACAATCGAGGAACTGACAGTATCAATCAGTACGCTGAGAAATAGAGCAATCTGAGCAAGATGACTTTTATCTTGCAACCAGGCCAAGAAACCTGGTCGATTAACGTCTTCTAAGGTCATAGGTTTACAACTGCCTTGGTAAACTTACCCCAAAGATCCAATTGCCAGGTGCTTGTAAATCTTCGTCATATAGAAATTGAGTCACAGCTTTTTCAAATTCCTCCTGGCATAGATGGCCATCCTGATTGAGGTCCAAGATATCAAAGGATTCCTCCAGCTCTGTTGTATTGATGCCAGTGGCTTGATAAAAATCTCTGAGTTCCTTGACCGTTACCTGCCCATCACCATCTGCATCAATCATATTCAGAAACAGGTTTGTGAAATCGTAATCAATTCTATGCTCTAAGCAATGTAACCATTCGGCGCGATCAATTTTCTTATTCCCATCTTGATCGGCTAGCTGTTGCAATAATCGACCAAACCTTGTGAGCGATCCTTGTAAAACTTGATAATCTGATGTTTCAGGATTCCAACCTCTAATGTTCGCTAACTCTTGACCCAATCTCTGGAAATCTTGTAATTCAATCACATCGTTTTGATCCTGATCTAGCAGATCAAATAAGTGCATTGATTTTTGCTGACGACGTCGCTGCATCACTCTTGATAGTCGGGATTGGGTAATCCGCTGCCAGCCAAAGAAGGCACCGATCAATAGCAATATCGCATTAATCCAGTAGGGCCAATTTGTCCCCAAAATCTCAAATAAAAAGCCACCCCAAATAGCCCCTAAACAACTGGCCAGACTTGAAACAGACTCCATGATTCCAAGGGTTTTACCTTGTTGTTTGGCACCCGATAGATGACTTAATAAACTAGTCAGGGTGGGGTTACCTGTAGCATCAGCCACAACGAACAGCAGCATCGCCCCAACCAGTTGAGGGCCTGTGCTTGAAAAAGTAATTAAGACAAGTCCTGCTATCATCAGGACCAAGCTTAAGAGAATCAATTTAACTTCGCCCAACCAACGCACGAGGCGTCCCATTACACCGATTTGGATGACTGCGGTAGCCAGGCAGTAGCCTACGATGAGATAGCCAAATTGCCGAGGTCCCCAACCTAATCGAGCATCACACCAAAGGGCCAAGGTGGTATGTAGCCCCATTCCAACAAAAACCATGGCGAAAACCACCAGGATCAAGCTGCCAATCAAGGAACGCCGCAGTGTATGCCTGATTTCCTTCAGAAATCGTTTGGGTGAGGTAATTTTTTTACTGGCTAGAGCTATCCGTCCCACATGCTTTCGAGGGAGAGCTATAAAAGCCATACAAAATGTTAAGCCAGAGGCAATGGTTGCTGCCAAACCCGGTGTCCGAAAATTAGGCTGGGCTTGGTCACTGCCAATTAGTAGCCCAGCAATCACAGGCCCTAAGATAAAGCCAATGCCTGCGGCAGCATCGAGAAAACTTAGGGTTTGGGTACGCTGTTCAGGAGTGGTTAAATCAGAGATATATGACTGAACAATAACAGTGCTGGCACTGGCTGCACCGCCGATTATTCGTGCCAGGAAAAGTATTGGTAGTGTGTTGGCAATGGTAAGACATAAAAATCCCAGGGTTGTGCCAGCAATATTAAAGAGTATGGTGGGGCGGCGGCCGATCCGATCACTCAAACTGCCCCAAAAAACGGGTGCGAAAATACCCATAAAAGGTAAAACGCTAAATAAAAGTCCAATTTCTAAGGGGGAGGCACCAAAGATTTTTGCGTAGAAGGGTAATAGTGGAATAATAATGCCAGCACCGAGATAATCCAAAAGGGTACTCGTCAGCAAAATTGCTAACACCTTTTTCTCTCGATCTTGCAGGGTTGTCATTTGTTCAAGATTTAATTATTTATTGACTTGATAGACCCAAATTTGATAGTCAAGTTCAGGTGAAAGCTGGGGCAGTGGCTGAATTTTGTTACTTTGTGAAACCAGTTGCCACTTACCCGAGACTTCTAAGTCAAGCATTTTGGTTTTAAAGTCACTACTTTCATAAAATTCAGGTCGTAGGGGGAAAATAATATATCCATCCGGTTTGGTGATTCGGATCAATTCCTCAAATGTTTTACTGGGAGCATGGCCATAGGTAAAGACACCTACACTGATAATTCCATCATATGAATTGTCAAGAAAACCTAGGGGGTCACCCATTACCCGCCGGTACAGCGCTTGGTAGATCCCTTTTTCTGCCGCTTTTTTCAGCATGCCCTCAGATAGATCGATACCTTCAAGATGAGTGAAACCTTGAGCATGCAGTGCCTTACCCACCAATCCGGTGCCAACGCCTGCGTCTAAAATTTTTGCGGTGTAGGGTAAATACTGGGTCAAGACCTCCACCGTCCGTTGGGGACCGACATAGCCTGAGAGATCTTCTAGATCGTGTTCATACTCGGCAGACCAAGCATCGTAGCGCTCGGCTAGATCCTGGTTATTTTTTGATTGATAGACCCATTGCACTTTTTCATGGACATTCATCTCGCTCATTCCTCAATTGATGGGTGATTCAACTTGATAAAAAGGCCGCAAAACTGGAAAATCACGACGGCCTGTGAAATAGGCCCATTCTAGATAAGCGACTTTAAGATGCCTGGGGCCAGAACTTGGATCAAACGCGCTACGTCCATGCAAAATTCTAAAGTTTTGGAGTAAAAGACAGTCACCGGGGTTGAGTCTAAACCAGTATTGATACGCTGGATTTTTCAAATACTGAGAAAACATAATATAGGCTTGATAAAACTGTTCTAGTTTTTCAAATGCTAAATGCAGACCAAAGTTTTTATGACTAAAGTAAAGTTGAGTGATATCTCCAGCTTTATCAAGTTTAATAATTGGGGTTTTATGGGCAGTAAAGTAACCAGCCTGTTCAAAAAATTGTCGAAATTGAACGTCAGATGTGGCTAAGATTTGAAAGAGATCAGGATGATCTGCACAAAAGTCTTGGACGACGCGAAACCCATCCACTAAAACTGTTTCTCCGCCAGTGGCTTGATTTTCGACACAATAAAGTAGTTGAACCACTGGCGGCGCGGGGATATAGGTCAGATCAGTATGGGGCGGTAGCGCATTGCCTTCATAGGATAAATCGTGGTTATTAGCAGCGGCTTGAACAGTAGAATAGCGTCCGAGGTCCAGCAGCTCATAAACCGGACCAATTGACCGCACAAATGGATCTAAGGCTGGCCATGGCACATTGCGTAGGCAGACACATCCTAAAACATCCAATTGCTCAATCAAGGTTGGTAGCGAGCAAGCTTGAAAGTCAAGCTTTTCAAATCCTTGGGCCTTTAGCTGGGCCTGATTCCAGAGAGTTTTTTTACCCTCTAATTGAGAGTTCGGTGTCCTCAAGGTATGAGTATGATTGTCTCCGTCGTAGGTTTGGCTTAACAACCAGGTAAGTGGAAAACTACTACGGTGGGGTGGCTCTTCTTGCCAATCAATCACTAGCTTGTCATCGTCTATCCAAGCGGCATGGGGTCGTGGGGGAACTGGGTGATCGCTAATGTCATAGATTTTTTGGAATGAACTAGCATGATGGCACTCTGGTGATAAACAGTTATCTCTTAGCCAAAGGTAATGAAAGCGTTTGCCCCTGACACGTAAAAAGGTATCGTGCAAAGGGACGGGCTCACTAGTCTGCGGTTGATGTATTTGAGTACTACTTGGCTGCATAAAATTCTAAGCGTCTAAGTTTCTGTTGTCGCTCATAGGGGTGAGATAGGTACCAGATTAAGTGGTTAACCAGGCTGAGAGCTGAGTCGCTAAATACTGAACGTTTGGAACTTTAAGCATGGTGAAATGGTTGCCTGGAACAAGTTTGTAATCAAGTTGCTTGAGATACTGCTGCCAACCCCAGGTGGGATCGAGCTGGGTCTGATGGCGATCGGGTAAAAATTCAGGCATTGGGGAGGCCTCTTTAGCACGAAAGAGAACAGTTGAGATCAAATCGCTATGCTCTGGGATAGATGGATCATAGTGAATGGTGGCCTGGGTATTGGCCTGGTAAACCTGCAGGATTCGAGACAGTTGATCGTAGGTATATAATTGACCGCTATCTTTTAACATTTGCTGCAGATACTCAATCTGTTGTGGTAGTGAGAGAGTTTGTAACTGTTCACTGGAGATATGTAAATTTTGGCCCAAACTGCTGCCCCATTCATAGCCTAAATAGGCAATGTAGTCAGCCTGATTCCAGCTTTTAACGGCTTGAGTTTGGTTAGTTATCCCCGCTGGAATATCGAGCAAGGCCAACTGTGAGACTGACTGACCTTGCTGATGGAGCTGTCGAGCAATTTCAAAAGCGACCTTGCCCCCGAATGAGTGTCCCCCTAATTTATACGGTCCCTGGGGTTGGACTTGTTGAATAGCCTGGAGGTGATGGGCGGCAATGGTTTCAATGGTTGTATAGGGGGTTAGATCTTCATCGAGACCTAAGGAACGTAACCCATAAACAGGTTGATCTGCACCCAAGTAATGGGCCAAACATTCTAAATAAAAGACATTCCCCAGAATGCCAGGGACAAAATATAGTGGGGGTCGAGTTCCGTTGGATTGAATGGGAACAAGGGTGGAATGGAAGGACTTGTCTGTAGCTATTGGCAAAGCTTCCAGGTTAAATTTGGCAGCCAATTCAGCATCCAGATGCTGGACAAGTTTTTCTAGGGTCGGATAATCAAACAACACGGTTGAGCTTAGGGTGCAACCCAGTCTGGCTTGCAGGCGATTATTTAATTCGATTGCCATGAGAGAATCTAAACCCAGGCTGATTAAACGCTGTTCTGGACTAATGTTTTCCGAATCGCGTATTCCTAGAATGTGGGCAACTTGAGAGCGTACATTCTCCATTAAGTGTTGAATACGCGCTGCTGGGGAAAGACTGAGTAACTGCGCCTGCAACTGGTCACTGGAGAGGTGCTGAAGCTGGTTGAGTTGGGTTTTCTCTAAAATATCTTTATCTAAAATATCGTTTAAGAATGGGGAGGTTGATACTGTTTGTTGCTGGAATTTTGGCCAGTCCATGGGCATAATGCCGACCTGGGAGGGCTGCTCCTTTAAAACCTGTTCTAAAATCTGGATGCCCTGGGTTGGTCTGATGCTGCCCATACCCGCCTGGGCCAGTCGCTGCAAGAGCTGCGGTGTGTGTATGGCCAGACCGATTTCTGACCAGGGTCCCCAATTAATACTGGTGGCAGGTAAACCGCAGGAGCGGCGATAGGCTGCCAGACTATCTAAAAAAGCATTGGCAGCACAGTAGTTAGCTTGCCCTGCGGACCCTAACAGAGAGGCTGTGGATGAGAAGAGAACAAAGTAATCGAGGGGCTGGGTTTGAGTAAGCCTATGCAAATGCCAGGCTCCCTGAACTTTAGGCCCTAACACCCGCTCAAACATCTCCCAGGATTGCTGGGTGATGACGCTATCGTCGAGGACGGCAGCTGTATGAAAAATACCGGCCAACGGGGGAGCGTCCTGGTCAATTCTAGTGAGGAGGCTGGCAACCTGTTTGATATTTGTCAGATCGACTTGAGCGACGTCAATGGTGATGCCCTGGGCCTGCCAGGCTTGGATTTTTTGCTGGATGGCGGGGGATGGCTCACTGCGACCCAGGAGAATTAAATACTTTGCTCCTTTCTCAATTAACCAGCCTGCGACCTGTAACCCCAAAGCCCCCAGGCCCCCAGCGATAAGATAGGTGCGATCGCAATCAATACACATCTCTCCAGTTGCCGATTTTACCGGTGCGATCGCAGCACCATTGCCCGATGGTTGCGTCACCACCACCTTACCGATGTGTTTCGCCTGTTGCATATAGCGAAAGGCATCGGTAGCCTGTTGCAACGAAAAGATGGTTTTGGGTAATGGCTGCAGACTACCTGCCGCAAAGTCTGCCATCAGAGTTTGCAACATCGTTTGAATAAGCCCAGGTTGCTGGGCAAAGACCTCGGCTAAATCCACAATTTCATAGTGAATATCGGGTCGGACCTGGGCGACCTGCTCGGCAGTCCAAATATTGCGTTTGGAGAGTTCCAAAAAACAACCGTTGGGGGCAACAATTTCCAGGCTTTTGGCGATAAACCCGTCACCCGTCAGCGTATTGATCACCAGGTCCACGCCCTGACCATCTGTCTTGGCCATCACCTGATCAGCAAACTCCAGGGTGCGGGAGTTCATCATGGGGGTCAATCCCTGGGCCTGCAATACCGACCATTTAGCCGGGCTAGCTGTACCAAACACCTCGGCTCCAGCTTGCTGTGCTAGTTGCAAAATGGCCTGGCCGACGCCCCCTGCGACAGAATGGACGAGAACGCGATCGCCCTGGGCAATATGGGCCTGGTGATGTAAACACCAGTAGGCGGTTAAAAATGCAGCGGGAAGGGTGGCGGCGTCGGCAAAGCTGTGATGGGTGGGTTTTGCGATCGCTAATTCTGCCGGGGTGGTCACGTAACTCGCAAAGCTATTTTGGGCAATCGCCAACACGGGATCACCCACCTTAAATGTGGTGACGCCAGCACCCAAGGCGACAACGTATCCCGCACATTCGGAACCCAGGGGAGGATTGCCTGGGTAAAGTCCCAGGGCATTGAGCACATCTCGAAAGTTGAGACCGGTGGCTTGAACTGCGATCGCAATTTCTCCTGCTTGGGGTTGGGGGACTGCCACCGGAACAAGAGATAGCTGATCGAGATTACCCCGTTCAGAAATGTCTAATTGGCAGGATTCTGTTGGTGGTCGGTCGTTATCTGAAATGTGAGAATTTCCCGGTACATAATGGTTGAGTCGTACCACGTAGCGTTTTGTCTGGCGGAAGGCGATGTGGGGTTCCTGGGGCGAGGTGGCAGCTCTGGGGGCAATCTCAGCCCAAAGCTGCCTGATGTCATGGTCTATGTCAACTGCTGCCGCCTCTAAATCCACCAGGCAACAGTTGAATCCGGGATGTTCCAGGGCAATTGTCTTGGCCATCCCCCACAAAGGGGCTTGAGCTAGGCCAGGGACTGGTTCGTTGGAAATAACCGCTTGGGTACCTCGTGTTACCAACCACAGCTTCGGCAATTCCCGATATGTTTTCACCAAAGCCTGGACCAAATGCAGTGTGGCCTGGCAGCTGGCTTGAGTTGCTTGCTTTAAATAGGTGGCTGAGCTATCTGAATTATCCTGGTGCGGCAACGAGGGCCAATTTAAGCTCCATAACTGAATAACCCCTGTGAGGGGGCGGGTGGTCAGTGGTTGTTCATGGGATTGCGGGTGACCTGTTTCAGATTGAAAGACTAATGTGCAATCATGCCCCTGGTGCTCCAGCAAAACCGCCAATTTTTCCCCAATGCCCTGATTATCGGCATAGATTAACCAGTGTTGAGGGATTGACCTGGCACTATGGGCAGCATTAGCACGCGGTTTGCATTGCCATTCAACCGAATACCACCAGTCTTGCCAGGTTGGAGTGCTCGTTGTCGCCTGGCGTTGAATTTGTCGGTGTTCCACTGGATGGAGCCGCACCCCTTCTAGCCAAGCAATGGGCTGACCGTCGGGGCTATACAATCCAAAATTAGCTCTGATTTCAGCACCTGCACTGTTCCTCTCCAGTGGCTGTAGTTGTGCAAATGCCCAGGTTTCTTGGGTGGCCCGCCCATAGACTTGTAGGCGATCAATCCCCACGGGCACATAGGTTTTGCCGGGTATATGGTCCGTTAGAAGCAGCAGGTCTAAGACTTGCAGACAGGCATCTAAAATAATGGGGTGCAGGTGATAATTGGCCAGATCCCTGGCCTCAAGGTCTCCTAATTCAATCTGCCCCAGGGCCAGGTTATCTGTTAGCCACAGGTGTGTGATTACCTGAAAACTGGGGCCATAGTGCATCTGCTGCTGATCAAACCGGTCGTATAATGTCTCCCGCGCAATAGGCTGGTTACACTGTGCCTTCAGTGTGGCCAGGTCCGGCAGTGTGACTCCGATTTCGTTTTTAGGTCTCGATGGCAAAATCTGACCAGTGGCATGCAATATCCAGGACGATTGATGAAGGCTATAGATTTCAAACCGATAGGTGGATTTCTCTGGGGTTAACACAGTTTGAACCACCTGATGGGCCGTTTCAGGCAGGATTAACGCTTGCTTAAAATTGATATCTTTGAGAAAGAGAGAGTTTGATTCTAGGGCGATTGTTCCGACGGCCAGGGCCATTTCTATGTAGCCGGTTGCAGACAGCAGCGGCGTTTCAAAAATGCGGTGATCTTTTAGCCAGGCGGGTGAATCTGGATGCAGGTCGGCCTGGAATCGTAATTCCTGGCTTCCGGCCAAGGGCACAGGACAGCCTAGCAGTGGGTGGCTCTGTTGGATCTGCTTTGGAAAAAGCGCTGAGTCAGGGTTTGAAACTATGGGCGGTGTTGGTGTTTGGGGTTTCACCTCAATCCAGTAGCGTTCCCGTTGGAAGGGATAGGTGGGCAGGGGCAGGCGACGACGATCATCCCCTCGGTCAACCCCCGACCAGTCCACAGCAAGCCCCTGTTGGTAGAGGGCGGCCAAACTGGTCAGCAGCTGTTGCCAGTCATTTTTTGAGGGATGCAAGCTGGGTAACCATAGGGGTGGACAAGGCGGAGGACTATTGGAGTAACAGAGCCGTGCCATGCCCAGTAGTGTGGGTTTTGGGCCAATTTCAACAAATAGATTGATCCCCTGGCGTCTCAGGTGCTCAATGCCCTTGGCAAATTGAACGGTTTCACGGGCATGACGGCACCAGTAATTCGCTGTTGTTACTTCCTCAGTCACTAACGTGCCAGTCACATTAGAAATCAGTTGGATTTGAGGGAGAGAAAACTGAATCTCCTGGAGTACTTGTTTCAAGTCACCCAGCATCGGCTCGATCAACGCAGAATGAAACGGATGAGAAACAGCTAAAGGCTTGACCTTAATGCCCTGGGCTTCTAATCTTGCCGCTACCGCATGGACCGCATCGTGCTGTCCCGAAAATACGACGCTCTCGGGTCCATTCACGGCGGCAATGGCAACGGTGACGCCTGCTGCTGCAATGTCCTCACGCACCTTGTGCTCAGCAGCGATGGTGGCGACCATGGCCCCATTGGCGGGCAATGCCTGCATCAACCTACCCCGTGCCGCTATCAGCTTGAGTCCGTCTTCAAGACTAAAAACACTGGCAACGCAGGCTGCCACATATTCGCCAACGCTATGGCCCATCACCACCTGGGGCTGAATGCCCCAGGATTGCCAGAGTTTATATAGGGCATATTCCAGGGCGAAAAGAGCAGGTTGGGTATATATGGTTTGGTCGAGGGGGGAAGGAGAGAGAGAGAGAGGGGAAGAGAGGGAATCAGACTGTAGGGGCTGGTCTTGTACCTGCCCTACTTCCGAGATATCTGGGTAGAGAATATCGAGAATATCGAGATCTAGGTAGGCGCGAAGAATGTTGTTACAGTGATCGAGGGTCTCACGGAACAATGGTTGAGTCTCGTATAATTGACGCCCCATACCCACATATTGAGATCCCTGTCCTGTAAAGAGAAAGGCAATATGATTTCCTCGATTTGACTCTTTTACTCCGCTAGAGTTAGAGGATTTAAAAGTTGAGGCAGGTAACGTTGAGGCAGGTAACGTTGAGGCAGGTGCTGCCGTGAAAGCAAGTAATTGTTGCCGGAGTTCTGGGATGGAAGAGGCGACAATGGCAAGTCGATGTGACCAGTGCTGACGACCTATATTGGCTGTGAAACAGATGTTGTCCAAGGTTTCAACTGCATCAGACGCCAGATAATCAATATACTGATCTGCTAAAGTTCTCAGCGCAGTATCGGTTTGAGCAGAGATGGCTAATAGATGCCATGGACGTTGCAAAGGTGGGGTTAGTGAATTCTGTTTTACAGGTTCTGTTACTAGGTTGGGTGCTTCCTCTAAAATAAGATGACAATTGGTACCACCCATGCCAAAGGAACTTACCCCAGCACGGCGGGGAATCCCTTCGGTGATCCAGTCTGTCAGTTGTGTGTTGACATAGAAGGGACTGTTAACAAAATCAATTTCAGGATTGGGGTGTTTGAAATGCAAACTGCCCGGAATTTGTTTATATGTCAGGGACAAGATGGTTTTAATTAATCCGGCAATGCCTGCGGCTTCGGCTAAATGGCCAATATTTGTTTTAACAGACCCTAGCGCGCAATATTGCTGCCGCTGGCTAGTTTGACGAAAGGCTTGGGTTAATGCAGTGACTTCAATGGGATCCCCCAATCTCGTGGCGGTGCCGTGGGCCTCGACATAGGTGATCGTATCCGCATCAACGCCAGCTCTAGCCTGGGCATCAGCAATCACTGCTGCCTGTCCCTCAATACCTGGGGCACTGTAACCAATCCTGAGCGCGCCATCATTGTTCACAGCCGATCCTTTGATCACTGCGTAGATGGTGTCACCATCTACTAGGGCTTGTTGTAATCGTTTTAAGATAACAATACCTGCACCATTACCAAAAACGGTCCCCTCAGCATCAGCATCAAAGGCTCGACAGTGGCCATCTGGGGACGCGATACTACCTGCTTCATAGAGATAGCCCACCTGTTGAGGAGCCGTAATCGCAACGCCACCAGCAATGGCCAGCTCACATTCTCCTGCAAGGAGACTTTGACAGGCCACATGGACGGATACCAGAGAGGTGGAGCAAGCTGTCTGAATATTTAGACTGGGACCTTTGAGGTTTAGTTTGTAGGCAATGCGAGTGGGCAAGCTGAAGTTTGCATTGCCCAACCGGACTTGCAAATCGGTGGCTGATTCTAAAAAGGTTCTGTGGTTGGAAAATCCCCGATTTGGGTGGACGTTATTGAGTAGGTACGTGTTGAGGCCAGACCCTACGTAAGTGCCCACTAAACCAGGATAGGTTTCAGGGGTATACCCGGCATGTTCAAAGGCTTCCCAGGCACATTCCAGCAAGATGCGCTGCTGCGGATCAATCAGTTCGGCTTCACGGGCACTGTACCCAAAGAAAGCGGCATCAAACTGATCGATCTCGGGCAAGACCGCACCGGCTTTCACGTAATTAGGCCGATGAATAAGGTCCGCATCGTTAACATCTAAGTCTTGATCCGCAAAAAATGTAATTGACTCTACGCCATCGCGCAGATTTTGCCAAAACTCTTCCAGATTATTGGCCCCAGGGAAACGGCCTGCCATGCCAATGATGGCGATATCACTAGTCTCACCATGGGCTTGACGAGACTTCAGAGAAGAGCGAGAAGGTTTCCTGGAGGGTGATGGCTGCTGCTGCAATGCCTGCTCTAAATACTCAGCGAGGGCACTGATGGAGGGGTACTGAAATAACGTGACCATTGACAGTATCCCACCATGATGGTCAGCTAACTGGCTATAGATTTGGTTTAAAAGTAAAGAGTTACCACCTAGATCAAAGAAATTGTCATGGATACCAACAACGTCCAGCTGAAGCACAGTTTGCCAGATTTGAGCAATGTCCTGCTCCAGCTTTGACTGGGGGAAGACTAGCTCGGTCTCTAATTCGCGACGCTGGCGATCGGGTGCCGGTAAGGCTCGACGATCAATTTTGCCATTGGGGGTGAGGGGCATTTTGTCCAGCAGCACAAACGCTGACGGCACCATATAGTCTGGTAGCTGCTCTTGTAGATATTGGCGTAATTTGGTTTCTAATTTACCAGTGAGTTGCGATCGCAACGGATTATTACTATAAGTAGCCCAGGGTCGAGAGTCGACATTAGTACCGAGGTAATCTAACAGTGGACCATGAGATTGTCCTTCTTTCTGAAAGACAACGTTGTAACAATCTTGAGCATTACAGCCAGAGGGCATCTGATAAATTGTATAAGCTAACTCCTCCGCTAGCTCCCACCAGGCTTCTGGATTAATTCCTAGCTCTGGCTGGGATTGCAAGCTTTGCCGTAAGTCTTTAACCGTAGATATGCCGGATGGCGTTTCGCCATTTAACCACCGTAACGCCTGAAATGGATGGCTGAGGCGAGGGTTTAGGACATTTCGAATACCCAACAGGTCAGATTGTTGTGTTTGCAGCCACTGTCTGACAGTCGCTACGTCTAGGGGAGGAGATTGTTTATCCGCATGCCAGTCCAGCCATGTTATGGGGAGTCCTGTTTGTTGTTGCTTGCCAATGTGTAGGACAACATCGTAGCGAAAGCGGGTGAGTTCGTTTTGAGCTTGCCCTCGCTTTAATTGAATGTCAACATGGCTGATCTGCGGAATCTGCTGCTGTAATGCGAGGAAAAACTCGGGGGTGATGGTCAAATCCGTGTCAGCATTCAGACTTTTTTTTATCCTTTGGTGCAGTTGCTCACAGGATAGAGAATCTGGTGCTTTAGAAAGTTGAATATCCGTATGAAAAGCTTTTAGCCATTCATAATTGCGTACATCTCCAACAAAAATAACCCCTCCCTCTGTGACCTTCTGAGCAGCCTGTTCCAGGACCGCCACCAGGTAGTCAACGGTGGGAAAAAATTGTAAAACAGAATTCAAAATAACGGTGTCCAGCCCCTCTGTCTCAAGCTGGGTAAGCTGATTGGCCGTTGCCTGGGTAAGGGTGATTTTGTCTTGCCAGCTTGTGCCTTGTACCTGTTGGTCAATAAAGTCTAATGCGGCCTGAGACAGATCAATCCCGTAATAGTGTTCACATCTGGGGGCAATGCGTAGCAGCAGCATCCCGGTGCCACAGCCAATTTCTAGCAATCGTCTGGGCCGATGGGCCGAAATACGGGCTACAGTTTGTTCAACCCAATCTCTCATTTCTGGTGCTGGAATCGGCTGTCCTGTGTAACTATCATTCCAGCCTGCTAAATTGAGTGTGGGGTCAGGTGATTTCTCCAAGGCATGGTAAGTGGCATCAATGACCGTTTGCCATTGCGATAGCTGCTCATTTTGGAGATCTAAGTCGGCCTGGTCATCCTGGTCCTTAGCAACGACATAAGCAACTAAACGCTGATCGCCAGGTGTCTCTTCGCGGGCAGCGACGACTGCTGTTTTAACCGCCGGATATTGGCAGCAAACCGCTTCAATCTCACCCAATTCGATGCGAAACCCCCTGATTTTCACCTGATGGTCTAAGCGACCTACATATTCGATGGCACCATCGGCTCTGTAGCGAGCTAAATCTCCTGTCCGATAAAGTCGAGCCTGAGGATGGGGACTAAATGGATTGGCGATAAACTTTTTAGCGGTTAAGTCTGGTTGGTTGAGATAGCCCCGAGCTAAGCCAACTCCGCCAATGTATAACTCTCCGACTTCTCCAATGGAAACAGGTTGTTGCTGACTATCAAGGATGTAAATTTGTGTATTGGCAATCGGGTAACCAATGGGTAAAATTTTGTCAGACGTGCCCCGTTGACAGCACCAAAATGTGACATCAATCGCTGCCTCCGTGGGACCATAGAGGTTATATAAGTCTGCATCTAGACAACTAAAGAAACGCTCCTGAAGTGCAAAGGGTAACGCTTCACCACTACAAATCACCCGTTTAAGACAGGAACAGATCGTGAGGTCTTTCTCGTCTAGAAAAACCTGCAACATTGAGGGAACAAAATGTAATGTGGTTATCTGTTCTTGAGCAATTGTTTTTACTAGATAACCAGAATCTTGATGCCCACCGGGTCTCGCCACCACCAAACGTGCCCCGGTGATTAAGGGCCAAAATATTTCCCAGATGGAGACATCAAAGCTAAAGGGTGTTTTTTGTAGCACCCGATCATCTGGTTGCAATTGATAGGCATCTTGCATCCAGAGCAACCGGTTGCAAATCCCCTGATGGGTGTTCATGGCCCCTTTGGGTTTACCGGTAGACCCTGACGTGTACAGGGTATAGGCTAAATTCTCAGGATTAACCGCACTGGCAGGGTTGGTTTGGGGTTGCCGGGCAATCATGGCCCAATCCCGATCGAGATAAATCTGGTGGCCTGCAGAGGTGGGCAATGCTGGAGCCGCAACCTCACTCGTCAGCACCACTAAAACTTGAGAGTCGGAGAGTAAATAGGCCAGGCGCTCTCTTGGGTAGCCCGGATCGAACGGGACATAGGCTGCACCGGCTTTGAGAATGCCAAAAATGCCGACAACCATTTCCAGAGATCGCTCAATACAGATGCCAACTAAGGTGTCTGGAGTAATGGTGAGACGTTGTAAATAGTGGGCGAGTTGATTGGCACGTTGGTTTAGGAGGCGATAGGTTAGTTGAGTGCCTTCGAAACTAATTGCGATCGCATCAGGTGTTCGTTCTACCTGTTGTTCAAACAGCTGATGCAGACAGACTTGAGGATAATCAACAGCAGTATTGTTCCAGGTCGCTAATAACTGATGTAATGATTGCGTTGTCAATTGATTTATCCTCCAAACCCTGAGAAATTCGCCACTTCGGTCTATATTTTAGATGTAGGCATTTGACTGATAAGCAATGCCTTAACGTCTTCTGCAGACTGCTGTAAACATTGCGTAAATTGGTTGATCGACTCTGACCAACTGGTAACGACACAGAGAAAACAATCACCCATCAAAATATAACTAAAGCCATAACCGTCAGGGGTATCCGGTGCAAAGGAACCTGGATACATCCCCCTCTCTATATCTTCTTTCGCCCCCATAAACTTAGTTAGAAAAGACTCCATAAACCCAGTGGTGGCTACAACACTTTTGGTCAGAATTTGTGTATACGCCTTATCCTGAAAAATCTCAGGCATAAAATTTTGTTGTTTGGCTAGTTCATGAAGGGCGAATAAATGTCGATCCACTCCGTAGCCAGACATACAAAGAGATTTTCGCTGATCATGCTTAGCCATAGCCTGGCAAAGAGCTGCGTAACCGTCTTCAGCATTAGCCCCCTGTTCAAAACATTGAATCAAGTGCAATGACTCTGGGGTAACCGGACGTAAAACCTCTGTGCGCCCATAACGAAAATGTCGAGTGGACACGGGTTGATAAATATTATCCACCTGGCCATGGCAACGGGCATAGGCCAGCTGCAAAATCAGTTGAGCAATCGCCTCTGGATTCTTAAATTGATGTCGAGCAATCAAGTCCTCACCTAACCCTTCAATGGCTAAACTGCGAAACTGAAACGTCTGCGACAGTTTATCGAACTCCGATTTCGCCCGTTCTATGGATTGTGTCAGCTCGTTACTGAGCACCCATTCTAACCTGGTAGGTGACTGCATCAGTTTATCTTGTGCTTGTGCAGGATAAACTGATGCAACCAGTTGTTGATCTAGAAAAGTATCAATGTATTTGCTTATATCTCTTAGCAATCGAGCAATTAATAAACTATCCACAGGGGCATGATCCACATTTGCCCCCCATTTGCATCCAGGGGTAACAATTAATTGTAAGGTTTTATCAAACCAGCGATTGCTACCATTTCCATACAGAGTTTGCTGACTCCATGTTTCTAATGTATCTGGGATTTCATGGTCTAAACAAAGGATAAACAGGGCAGCATCTATTGCTTTCAGTGCGGTTGCATTAGATAAAGCCAATGCAGACCTAAAAACTGCCCATTCTGTACGATGTAGGGTTGTTAGTAGCCCAACGGTTGGTATTTCTTCTTTGGGAGCACTCAGAATATCATCAATCTGTCTCTCCACTTGCTGAACTAACGTGTCAGCTTTATTTAAATCGATGGTGACAACATAGAACTGACTGTCATAGGCAACAATAAAATGCTCATTAGCTAACGGTGATAAAGTCTGGTGTTGGGTTGGAGTATAGAGGTTATCTTGGGCAATTTTAGGAATCCGATTGGTGCGGAAGAGCCTGGCGTACTGACACATACAGAGGTGGATATCACCTACTTTGTCGGGTTCTAAGGTACCATTTTTAATTTTCAGGTAAAAGTGGAGGACACCACTGCTTAATAATGCAATTTGTCGAGACCACTTAAGCTCTGAGACTTGTGGTGAAGCTTCAAACAATAAATTATAATTTTGGAAAACAGATAGGGGCTTTCGGATAGACAGAAACTCTTGTTCTCGGAAGTCATACATGTACCCCTTTGTTGTTGAGTTATGATGAATTTCCAGGAGCTTTTGTAGCTTAATGCCTTTGCCAGTGAGGAATTTCTCGACCGCTGCTTGGGTCTTTCTTTGTTCTGGTTCTGTTAAAAACGGTGTGACAATTTCCAGGTAGCGATCGCAGGTTTCCGCCAAAGAAGGTAATGGTATCTTAGGCAGATCAGCTACACTATCTGACTCACTGACTGCATTACTGTCATGCGATATGGGCGTTTTAGCAGAGTCAATGGAGAAAATCTTAAGGTTTAACTGCTGATGGGCAAATTGGGCCAACGCCAATACACTGGCTTTTCCCGTAAATTGAGTAACCGGAATATCTAACCGTAGCTGGACTTGTAATCGGTTACGGAATTCAACGGCCATGAGTGAATCCATGCCCAGGTCAAAGAAATTCTCATCTGGATTTGGCAACTGAGCCAGGCCGAGAATCCGTTGTAGCTCTCCTTGAATATGACGCAACAACAAGGAGGCGCGGTCAGATGGGAGGGCGTTTCGCAGTTGTTGAACCAGCTCACTCTGGCCAGTGAGCGTGGGTAGGGAGATCAATTGACTCAATATCGGAGAGCGCACTCCCCCCAAGTGGCGACCCATGCGATTCCAGTCGACATCCAGGACTATCCCGGTGGAGGTGTCGGTTGCCAGTAACTGTGCCATTGCCTGGTGGGCGTCCTGAGCTTGTAGGGGGACCAGTCCCCGTTTGACTACGTTGGCACGCACGTTGGCATTAGCGGCCATGCCAACATTGGCCCACGGTCCCCAGTTTATGCTGGTGCCGCAGCGCCCCAGCGCACGACGATGCTGGGCCAGACCATCGAGGAATCCATTGGCGGTGGCATAATTGCTCTGTCCTGCAGACCCCAACGTGGATGCTACTGATGAATAGAGGACAAAGAAATCTAAGTCATGGTGAACCGTGGCCTGGTGTAGATGCCAGGCACCTTGCACCTTGGGGGCAAGCACCCGAGCAAAGCGTTCAGGTGTTTGTTCACTGATGCTACCGTCATCAAGAATCCCAGCGGCATGGATCAGGCCAGCCAGATGTGGCCATTTTTGGCCAAAGCCGTTGATCAGTTCACTCACTTGCTCCGGATTGGTGACATCCGCTGCTTGGACTTCAATGGTGCCGTCATAGGTTTGTTCAAGTTCAGTAAGCTGTTGTCGAATGGCTTCATCAGCGTCCCGCCGACTGCTGAGCACCACATGCTGGGCTCCCTGTTCCAGAAGCCACTGGCAAGCCTGGAAACCTAAGGCTCCTAATCCGCCAGTAATGAGATAACTGCCATCGGCTCGGATATTCAGCGACTCAGCGACGTCGAGTTGAGTACGGTCGAGTTGAGTGCGAGTGAGTCTCGGCACAAAGATCAGTTCTTCCCGCAGTACACACTGTGACTCCATGGAGTGCATTAAACCTGCAGACAAGGAGACAGTATCAAGGCTGTCAACATCCAGTAGCCGTAATCCGAGTTGCGGTTGTTCAATCTGGATAGTTCGGCCAAGGCCCCAGAGTGCAGATTGAGCCGGTGCTACATCGGCTGTGGCATCCACTGTTATGGCCCGTTGAGTTATCAGCGTTAGCCCATGGGGTAGAGGCACATCCTGAGTTAGCAGTGTCTGAACCACCTGAAGAATGGTATTGGCATTCTCCTCAACCTCAGCGGTCATATCGTCCATATTGACGGTACTGATCAGCACAATGCCTGTCAGGGCAGCATGCTCCGTGGGGTCTGGGGCTATCCCTTGAGTGAGCAACTCTGCCAATTGTTCAGGTAAACCACACAACACCGACTGTTCTTGGGCCGCTAACTGCTCACTCAGGGTGGCACAACCATCGACCTCGCCCAAGATAAGCCATGGTGCCATGGTGGTTTCAATATTGACTGTCTGATTGCGAACGACGGGTTGCCATTGGGTCTTATATAACAACTGCGTTGTTGATTGAACTTGCTCTCGCAGCAGGTTATCACTAGCTGCTCGCTTAATAACAAAGTTTTGGATGCCGCCGAATACGTTACCTTGCTCATCGACAAACGTGAGATGCGAGGTTATTGTCTGCTCCGTGGCATCAATTTCGCTGATCTGGGCATAGCAGAATAGATGGGAGGGGGCAGAGCGCTGTAGCTCAAGCTGACCATATCGCAGGGGTAGATAGAGCCCACCATCTAAAGTCTCATCCATGGCACCAAAGAGGGTTTGGGTACAAGCATCTAACAAGGCTGGATGAATCGGCTCGATTTGTTCGGCAGCTACCAGTGCCTCAGGCAACATTACTTCAGCCAGGGATTCACCAGTTCTCCCCCATAGCTGTTGAATCCCTCGAAATGCAGGGCCGAATTCGAGGCCAGTGGCCCCTAAATGCTCATACATCTGATCCACTGAGTGAGATGGGAGATGAGATTGGAGCTGTTCAAGATCGATGTATTTATTGATGAATTCAGAACCTGAGGAGGCGAGACCAATACGGCCATAACTATGGAGTTGCCAGGTTCCGGCTTGGGATAATGTGCGGCTATAAATGGTGAAGCGTTGCTGTTCACCCTCTCCTCCTGTTTCCAGGTGTAGCTGGAGTTCACAGAGTTCCGATACCAGCAGAGGCCGCTCAAAGGTCACATCGTGCAGTTGAGTAGGATCTTGCTGCGAGGCCATTGCCATGACGGCAAAGGCAGCTCCGGGCATAATTGTGTTTTGGTACACCTGATGATCGGCTAGCCACCCTTGATTGGGTGCGAATTGCTGGCTATAAAGTGTTGCTCCGCTTGCAACTTCGGTTTTGATACCTAAGAGAGGATGCATTGCCTGGCCTGGCAGTGTGCGTTGTTTGGTGACCTCAACCCAATAGCGTTGACGCTGGAAGGGATAGGTGGGCAGAGTAACTTTTTGAGGGTCATACCCTTGATAGACTCCAGACCAATTGATCCTGGCTCCTTTGACATAGAGCTTACCCAGGCTTTGCAAGAGGATTTGCCAATCATTTCCTTGCTTTGGATATAAACTAGGTAGCCAGAGATAGTCTCCAGTGGGTAGACATTGTTGTCCCATGCTCATGAGTATGGGTTTAGGGCCAATTTCTAAAAAGACTTTATGGCCCTGCCCTGCTAAGGTGGCCATGCCCTCCGCAAACCGCACGGGCGATCGCACATGGTTAACCCAATAGTCAGGTGTTGCCAGGTGTTCTGTGACGTATTGACCAGTCACATTGACAACCATGGGTAGCCGAGGTTTTTGGTAACTGATTTGCTCGGCGACAGAGCGAAACTCCGCCAGCATGGGTTCCATTAACGCTGAGTGGAATCCATGGGAAACCCTCAGGGGGGTGACTTTGATTTGCCGGGCTACACACACAGCTGTGATCTGTTGCAGATCGGTTAGCGGACCTGAAATAACAGTATTATTGGGGCTATTTAATGCTGCGATCGCAACAGACTCCAACCCCTCAGCCTGCAGCATAGCGTTAATCTTTGTACCAGAGGCCATAACAGCAACCATCCCCCCTCCCCTGGGCAGAGCTTGCATAAGACGGCCACGGGCTGCAATTAGCTTCAGACCATCGTCAAGGCTGAAAACCCCAGCAATACAAGCCGCTACATATTCCCCCACACTATGGCCCATGACGACATCAGGCTGAATACCCCAAGATTTCCAAAGTTGACAGAGAGCATATTCAATTGCAAAGAGGGCGGGTTGTGTAAAGGCCGTTTGATTGAGCAACGCTTCCATTGCTTCAGGATCGGCAGCCGAGTAAAGAATCTCCAGTATGGACCGGTCTAGATGAGGCTTTAAGATCGCATCACACTGCTCCATACTCTGACGGAAGATGGGTTGGGTTTCATAGAGTTTCTGTCCCATCCGAAAATATTGAGACCCCTGACCACTAAATAAAAACGCAACTTTGGGTTGAGATGCCGTGACTGCCAGCACACCCTCAGTAATGCCAGGAGCTGTTTCTCCAGCACAAAAATCTTGCAGTTTTTGTTGTAAATCACTGATTGAGTTTGCCGTTACCACCAGACGATGATCAAAATGAGATCGCCCTACATTGGTGGTGTAACAAATATCTGTCAGGTCCACCTCAGGATGCGTTTCTAAATAGTTTTGATAGCTGACAGCCAGTGCTTTGAGGGCTTGATCTGTTTTGGCCGATAGGGTGAGTAAATTGAGAGGCCGTTGCTCTGGTGGATGGTGCGACTGGAGAGAGTTTGGTCGCTGTTTTCCAGATTGAACCGGTGCTGATTCTAAGACGAGATGGGCATTGGTTCCACCAAATCCAAATGAACTGATACCTACCAGGATAGGGCCGTCTTGTTCAGGTAAGTGTTCTAATTTCTGTTGCACTCGAATCGGCAGCTTGTGAAATTTGATATGGGGATTAGGTGATTCGAAGAGTGCCTGAGGAGGAAATTCACGTTGTTTGAGCGACAAGGCGACCTTGATCAAACCGGCAATGCCAGCAGCAGCTTCTAGGTGACCAATATTGGCTTTTACCGCCCCAACACGACAGATATCACCTGGCTGCCGCCCCTCGGCTAGCACCTTACCCAAAGACTTTAATTCAATATAGTCGCCGAGCTTAGTGCCGGTACCGTGGGTTTCGACATAGTGCACTTGACTGGGGAGTACATCTGCATCCCGATAGGCCGCCCGCAACACGGCCTCCTGAGAGACAGGGTTAGGTGCCGTAATCCCATTGCTGGTGCCATCTTGGTTGATGGCGCTGCCCCGAATGACGGCATAGATGAGATCGCCCTCTGCCAGCGCCTGACTCAAGGGCTTCAAGACAACAATCCCCACCCCTTCACTGCGGACATAACCATCTGCACGGGCATCAAACGTTTTACACCGGCCATCTGCCGCCATAAAACCAGCCTTCGAGAAGCTAACCGTACTGGAGGGAAGTAACAGAATATTGGCTCCCCCAGCTATGGCTAGGGGAGATTCCCCCCTCCAGAGACTTTGACAGGCTAGATGAACTGCCACTAACGACGACGAGCAAGCCGTATCAATGGCCATGCTCGGACCTGTCCAATTAAAGAGATAAGACAGGCGATTTGCCACAATTGAATTAGCCGTGCCAATGGCGGCATGGGGTTCATTTTGAGTATGGCCCCAGGTCAACACAGAATAATCATGGGTACTAATTCCGGTAAAAACACCCACGGATTTCCCTGACGTCTGTTGTGGAATAATATTGGCATTTTCAAGAGCTTCCCAGGCCACCTCCAACAAGAGCCGCTGTTGCGGGTCCATGTTGATGGCTTCACGGGGAGAAATATTAAAAAATTGTGGGTCGAATTGATCCACCTGGGGCAAAAAACCACCCCAACGGGTATTCATTTTGTCAGGCTTGGCGGGATCTGGATCGTAGAATGCATCAATATCCCATCGAGAGTCGGGGATCTCGGTAATTGCATCTCCACCCCGCCTGAGGAACTCCCAAAAGGCTTCTGGATTTTCACTGCCTGGAAACCGGCAACTAAGCCCGATGATCGCGATAGGGTCTTTTCTGGTCTCAACACTCACTTAACAAGTACTCCCGATCTGATGTCCAAAATTCTTGTTCAACGGTGACTACGTTGACTGGCTGGCCTCAAATGTCACAGGCAATGACTTCAGGCCCCTCAAAACCAGGTTTTTTCGCCACTTCAAAGGTTCAGGAGCCAATTTAAGATACAGTAATTTCTGAATCATTGTGTTAATCGCGATCTGACCCTGCATCCGGGCTAAAGCAGCACCCAAACAATAATGAATCCCCGATCCAAACGGAATGGGTTGGCCCTGATGACGGAGAAAATGCAATCGATCGGGTTCTGAGAATTGATGTGGATCTCGATTGGCAGCGCCAAGGGCTAAAAAGATTCTTTCGCCAGCTCTGATTGTTTTACCACCAATGTCTAGATCACTCGTAGCCATGCGCGCTAGAAATTGCACTGGGCTATCATAACGCAGTAGTTCCTCTACCCCCTTTTTGATCAGTGTTGGCTCCTGTTTAAGCTGTTTAAGCTGCTGAGGATGATTGAGAAGGGCTAGCATACTATTCCCAATCATGTTTTCCGTTGTTTCTTGCCCCACACTAAATAACATCACACAGAACCCTAAGAAATCTTCCTCAGAAAGAACATTACTGTGGGTTTGCGTTCTCAAAAGCTGACTCAATAAATCAGAACCCGGACTTTTTTTTCTCTGTTCAATCAAGGTTTGAAAGTAACCTTTAAAGGCCTGAGCAGCCTCCTCCATACGACCATAGCCTCTTAAAGAAATGGGCTGATCAAAAACTCGAAACAAAGTGTACGACCATTGCGTAAGCTGAGTCTGGTCTTCTGAAGGGATATCAAGTATTGTAGAAATCACTAATGTGGGTAAGGGGGCGGCCAGGTCTGACATAATATCCATTCTCCCCTGATCTAGGACGTTAGCAATTAGCTGATCCACAATAGTTTGAATCTGAGTGCGAAGTTGCTCAACCGCAGCACTGGCAAAATAATTGCTCACCAGATTCCGAAAGTGGGTATGATCTGGGGGATTTTGGAAAAATAACCAGGCCCCAATCGTTTGTTGCAAATGGGCAAAGTTTTGTCCGGACTCTAGATAAGCCGCTTTCTGACCCAATCGATCTGGCAAATTGTCAACTTGAACCCGATGATCACTCAAAATAGCCTTGACATCAGCATAACGAGTGAGCACCCAGGCTCCCGTAAAACTGGCGGTTTGATGAACTGGGTCCTGCTCTCGTAATTGTTGAAAAAAGGGGTAGGGGTTAGCTCGAAACTCTGGTAAAAATGGATTAAACTCGATCACGGCCTAATCCCCCTCAACAAAGTATTCCGCTAGTTTCCTAATACTGGGATATCGCCAGAATACATCAGGTTCGATTTCATCATTCAGCCAGTCTTCTAATTCTCCTGTTAAGTTGAGGGCTACGGATGAATCTAATCCATAATCTGCAAATGGCAGGCGTGGGTCGATCGTGCTTGGTGCTACCTTTAAATATCGAGCTAAATTCTGGATTAACCAGTCTTCAATCGCTGCTTTTGTAACTGGTGCTTGGGCCGTCGCACTCTCTTTCACCTGCCGTTCCTCCTCTGAACAAGGCGTGGTTGATTCATTCTGAAAAGAGTTCACTGGAAAGTGAGATCGTCCAACAACATTTAAGGTATTCTCCAAAAAACGATCACGGCAGATGTAGCGTTGAATCTTGCCGCTAGATGTTTTCGGTAAACTTCCAGCTTTCAAGAGAATGACTTCTGATACTTGTAGCTCATAGTGCCGTGAAATAGCCTGACGAATCGCATTCATTACCGACTCAGCATCCAGGTCTTTGATCGCAGTACGCTCTACTTCATGCAAAATAATTAACGCCTCAGTCCCCTCTAGGTCAACTGAAAAAGCTGCACTACCATGAGGGCGTAAGGCTGGGTGACTTCGGGTTGCAACATATTCGATATCTTCAGGAGCATAGTTCTGACCTCGAATGATAATGAGATCTTTAAGGCGTCCTGTAACAAAGAGTTCGCGCTCTACCCAAAAGCCTAAATCACCGGTTCTGAGAAAAGGTGATTCAGTGTGTTCACCAATCGCTGTACGAGTCGTCTCACCCAAGCAAGCCTTAAACGCCGTTGCCGTTTCCTGCTGCCAGTAGCCCTGGGCCACACTTGGACCCCGCACCCAAATCTCCCCAACTTGTCCTACGGCACAGATATCGTGACTCTGAGGATCGACAACCACAACATCCATATCATTTCTAGCTGGGCCGCACCCGACTAGACTCTGGGCTAGATTTTGATCAATGTCTGGTGTACCAGGCTTATGAAATTTGGGTGGCTGCAGCCGATTACCTCCAGTCACCATCAAGGTCGCCTCTGCTAGACCATAGCAGGGATAAAATGCCTCTGATCGAAAGCCACAGGCTGAAAATTTAGCCGAAAACTGTTGTATTGTTGCAGGTCGTACTGGCTCTGCCCCTGTGAAAGCAACGTCCCAAGAACTCAAATCGAGATGATGTAGCTCCTCTGGCTTTATCCGTTGCACACAGAGATCGTACGCAAAGTTCGGTCCTCCGCTGGTTGTTGCCTGATAATCAGAGATCGCTTGCAACCAACGGATTGGTTTTTTCAAAAATGCAGTGGCTGGCATCAACACAACTGGGAAACCAACGAAGAGGGGTTGAAGCATGCCACCGATTAAGCCCATGTCGTGATATGGAGGCAGCCAAATGACACCCTGGCTCTGGGGAGTATGACCAAAACCAGCCTGAATCTGAGTTAGATTGTGCTGTAAATTGGCATGGCTGATCATCACGCCTTTGGGGGAGCCAGTGGAGCCTGAGGTATATTGCACGAATGCCAGGGTTTCTGGTGCAATATCTAACGGCGGCCAATCAGCTCCAGTCTCGTCAGCCCATTGGTCAATCGCAACGCAGCGTATTTGTTCGAGCTGAAGTTCTTGACAGTGCGATCGCACCTGCTCAAGCTGATCCTGAGTTGTTAGAACTAGGGTGGGTTCTGCATCATGGGCGATCGCAGCCAGGCGCTCCAGATGTTGTGGTCGGCGCACAGGATATGTGGGAACCGCAATCACGTTAGCCAGTAGGCATCCTAAGAATGCCATAACAAACTCTAACCCAGGCGAAAAAAGCAGTAGCGCTCTGTCTCCAGGGGCTGTGAGTGAGCGTAATCTAGCCGCGATCGTCTGTACCCGATCGCCCAGTTGCTGATAGGTTAGACTCGCCGTCTCGGCTTCACCATTATTTAGAAAAGTATAGGCACGTTGACTGGGAAATTGATGAACATGCGACAGGAAAATTTCAGGCAAATTAGCCTTCGACACCGATTGAGGAAACGGCTCAATATCCGTTTTAACCGGTTGGATGTCTTCGAAATTTTGATGTTGCATCAGATATAAGCATCCATCTTTTCATTGTTGCAATTCTATTATCTCGGAGATCCCTGGCAGAAAAAATCCCGAAAAGTTCAGATTTATTCAGATAAAAGTTCAGGTTTATTCAGGTGTTTGAGAAATAGATGATTAAGGTTACCCCACAGGCCTATGCAGATCACGCGGTGCAACGTCACACCGAGACCGTTTGAGAATCACCCAAAAACTTTTCTAAAGAAAGATTCTTACCTTCAGGGGATAATCAGTACTAACACCAACAGAACTACTCTAATTAGAGCTGGTACGGTTACAACTGTACTTTCACTGAATTGTATTTGATTGCTTTTATGCACTCTATCTGTTACCTTTCCGCTTAAGGGTATTGTTAGTCACTTCACACACATAGCCGATGCTACAGTCGCTAGCAGAAAAGTTACAGAAATCTAAATAAAAAATCAAGAATCAAAAAAGGGTAAATATGGCTGTATCTAAAAATGAGAATTTAGATCTTTCTTATGTGGGTTGGGATGATACAGCCAGGGAGTACCCGTGCAATCAGCGTATTCATCAGTTATTTGAAACACAAGTTATAAAGACACCTGATGCGATCGCATTGGTGTTTGGGCAACAGCAACTAACCTATCAGCAATTAAATGACAAAGCTAATCAATTAGCCCACTATCTAATAGACCAGGGGGTTGGACCAGAAGTGCTCGTAGGATTGTGTTTAGAGCGATCCATTGACTTGATGGTTGGACTGTTGGGGATTTTGAAAGCTGGGGGAGCCTATGCCTCCTTTGACCCTAGCTATCCTCAAGAAAGACTCCAGTTTATGGTTGCCGATACTCAGGTATCAGTCATAGTAACCCACAGCCATTTGTTATCCAGATTACCTGAGCATTCGGCAGTCGTCATTTGTTTAGATACCGATAGCACGGTCATTTCTCAGAAGAGTCAGTCTAACCCTCTCACTCAAGTTACCCCTAACAATTTAGCCTATATTATCTATACATCTGGATCGACTGGAACGCCAAAAGGGGTGATGATTGAACATCAGACTGTGAGAAATTTCACCCAATCTATTACAGCAAAATATTGTCTTTCGTCGTCGGATCGCGTTCTACAATTTGCCTCAGTCAGCTTCGATACATCTGTTGAAGAAATTTACCCCTGTTGGCACGCAGGAGCAACTCTGGTATTGCGCACAGAGGATATGAATGACATCGCGACACTTATTCAAAAGTGTCATGATTGGCAGATCACTGTTTTAAACTTGCCAACAGCTTACTGGCATCACATCTGTTCTCAATTTTCCGAATCTCAGATCACCCTTAATCCATCGCTTCGACTCGTGATTATTGGTGGAGAAGGTGCTGATCCAGAACAAGTTCGACGCTGGCTCGATCATTGCGGTGATTATCCTCAGCTTGTCAACAGTTACGGTCCTACAGAGGTGACTGTGGTAGCCACAACCTGTCACCTTTCTAAGGTGCAAATTCTTAACTGGCAAGGGAGTGAAACCTCGATTGGTAAACCCTTAGCTCATATCAAAACCTATATTCTGGATCCATCGCTACAACCTGTCCCTAAGGGGATGAAGGGAGAATTATATGTGGGCGGTATTACCCTGGCGAGGGGCTACCTCAATTTACCAGAGCTAACCACAGAAAAGTTTATTGCTAACCCCTTTGGGCCTGGAAGGCTCTATAAAACAGGCGATCTCGCCCGGTATGCCCAGGATGGCGATATTGAATATCTGGGTCGTGTAGACTATCAGGTCAAAGTTCGAGGGTTTAGGGTAGAACTGGGTGAAATCGAAACGGTCTTGAATTGTCACCCTCAAGTCAAACAAGCAGTGGTGATTACAACCCGTCAGGCTGCCCATCACACAAAAATAATTGCCTATTTTGTTGCTTCTCAGCCGTCTCCATCTCCTTTGCAACTGCGTGAGTTTCTCCAACAGAAGCTACCGGAGTATATGATCCCAAGCGCATTTGTGGCCTTAGATGTTTTTCCTCTCACCCCCAATCGAAAAGTAGATCGCCGAGCACTGCCACTACCTGATAGGAACAGTCTGCCGGAAGAGCAATACATTGCCCCCGATACTCCTCGTGGCGAAATCATCGCTAGAGCCTTTGCCGAGGTGTTAGACATCGACAAAGTTGGTATATACGATAATTTCTTTAACCTAGGTGGACATTCTTTATTGGCCATTCAGTTAGTGTCACGCCTCAGACGAACTTTTGAGGCCAATCTCTCCATTAGAACCATTTTTGAAGCGCCGACTGTTACCCAGCTAGACCAAAGGATACATCAGCTTAAAAATGCTGCCAGTAACCATCAGGCTTTCTCCATACCTCGTGTTGATCTCTCTGGTGCTGACAAATCACGACAGCAGTATCCGTTATCCTGGGCTCAAGAACGATTATGGTTTTTAGATCAACTTGAAGGCTCCAGTGCAACTTACAATATATCTGAAGCATTTTTGCTCCAAGGATCGTTGGATCTTCATGCTTTGCAACAGGCACTCTCAGCAATAGTTAATCGACATGAGATCTTACGATCCAGCTTTCAAACCGTGAATGGTGTCCCTGTTCAAGTAATACAAGCATCAACCACCATAAATATTGAGCAAATTAACTTGCAAACTTTAACAGGTGATGAACAAGCAAAAACTTTAAACCAGCAGATTCAGCAAGCGGCTGCGACTCCATTTAATTTAGAAGTCGCTCCCCTGCTGCGATGTTCTGTGTTTCGGCTGGGTACATCATCCTATACCCTTCTCTTTACCTTGCACCATATTGTTTCTGATGATTGGTCAATGGGGGTTATGATGCAAGAACTCTCGGCCCTATATCAGGCATTTTGTTTAGGAGCCCCTTCACCGCTGACCGACCTACCGATTCAGTACACAGACTTCGCAGTATGGCAGCAGCAGCAAATACAATCCGAAACCCTTAAAACGCAACTCCAGTACTGGCAAAATCAGCTTGCAGATGCGCCGGACCTATTATTATTGCCAACTGATCGCCCTCGTCCAGCGGTGCAAACCTATCAGGGAGCCAGTCAACAGTTTCTCCTGGATAGGGACCTGACTCAACAACTAAGGCGGTTATCGCAACAGCTGCAGGTCACCCTATTTATGATCTTGCACAGTGCATTTGCCACATTGCTCTACCGCTATAGTGGACAAACCGATATCTTAATTGGGTCTCCTGTTGCCAATCGCAATCATCCTGGACTAGAGCCGTTAATTGGCTTCTTTGTCAATACTCTGGTTTTAAGAACTCGCTTTGAGAACAACCTTAGTTTTGAGACCTTATTAACTCGTTTTCGAGAAACAGCCCTCCAGGCATATGAGCACCAAGGTGTCCCTTTTGCAAGAGTAGTAGAGGCCTTGAACCCCCAACGGAGTTTGAGCCACTCTCCTCTATTTCAGGTAATGTTTGCATTGCAAAATGCACCGCTGGACGACCTGGTACTTCCAGGGATAACCTTGAGTGAGTCTACGATAGAAAACACAATCTCTAAGTTTGATCTCACCCTATCCATCACTGAAAGAGAGAACCAATTAACCTGTGAATGGGAATACAACACAGACTTGTTTGATGCCTTAACGATCCAACAGATGGCGGCTCATTTCAGTAATTTGCTTTTTGCTGTAGTGATGGACCCTCAAAATTCTGTTAGCAAATTGCCCTTACTCGATGAAATTGAACGTCATCAGGCTCTAGTTACCTGGAACGATACCCAATGCCACCTTTTGCAAGAACAATGCATTCACCGGCTATTTGAGGCACAGGTTGCTAAAACCCCCGATGCTGTAGCCATTGTATTTGAGCAAGAGCAGCTCACCTACCGGCAGCTGAATCAAAAGGCCAACCGGCTGGCCCATTATCTGCAAGCACAGGGCGTAGGACCAGAGGTTCTGGTTGGGATATGTGTAAACCGATCAATTGATATGGTCGTGGCGTTGCTCGGGATTTTGAAAGCGGGTGGGGCCTATGTCCCGCTCGACCCAAACCATCCCTCAGAGCGGCTTCACAGTATCCTGACTGATGCACAGGTATCTTTACTGGTGACTCAAGCCTCATTGTACAAACAATTTCTCTCCCTTAAAAGCTCAGTTGTTTGCCTGGATGACCAGGCATCGATAATTGCCAAACAATCGCCTGAAAATCTAGATAATAGCGCAGCTTCACACAATTTAGCCTATGTTATCTATACCTCGGGTTCAACAGGACAGCCTAAGGGGGTTCAAATTGAACACAAATCGGTGGCCAATCTCCTATGCAGTTTTCAGGAGACTTTAGGAATAGATCATTCCGACCGTCTAGCTGCAGTAACAACCATAGCCTTTGATATTGCCACATTGGAGATTTATCTGCCCCTCATTAGTGGCGCTCAACTATGGCTTATTCCCCAGAATGTGGCACAAGATGGACAACAACTTAAGCATAAACTGCTTGAAATCCAGCCCACAATTATGCAGGCAACTCCCGCCACATGGCAAATGTTGTTGTTAGCTGGATGGGATGCAATCTCAACAGATATGATGATCTTATGTGGTGGTGAAACCCTGCCTCCTGAGATTGCCCGTCAGCTCTTGCCCCGTAGCAAAAATCTGTGGAACTTATATGGACCCACAGAAACAACTGTCTGGTCAAGCCAGTTCTGCGTTTCACACTCTAGCTTAGATGGAAAGGCTCATACTCAATTAACGATTCCCATTGGTTCCCCCATCGCCAATACTCAGGTTTATATCCTGGATGCAGAATTATGCCCTGTCCCCAAAGGAGTGATTGGTGAGTTATACATTGGGGGAATGGGCGTGGCCAGAGGTTATTTAAGCCGTTCCACACTGACCGCAGAGAAGTTTATTCCTAACCCCTTTGGCTCCGGACGACTCTATAAAACAGGAGATCTCGCCCGATATGCCCAGGATGGCGATATTGAATATCTGGGTCGTGTGGATTATCAGGTTAAAGTTCGAGGATTTAGAATAGAACTGGGTGAAATCGAAACCGTCCTGAGTAGCCATCCTCAAGTCAACCAAGCAGTGGTAATTACTGTAGAAGAAGAGATGCCTGAGGATAAAAGACTAGTGGCCTATATCTGTCCCTCTCTCTATCCTCCAGAGCATTCACCGACCGACCTCCGAAATTTTCTCAAACAAAAGCTGCCGGATTATATGATTCCAAGTACATTCGTAACCCTGGAGGATTTTCCCCTCAACCAAAATGGAAAAATAGATCGGAAGGAACTCTCTTTATTGGACATAGGTCAAAGTCAAGGCACCCACAACCAGCCTGAGACAGTCCCTCGTAATTTTATAGAACAAACATTGGCTAAAATTTGGCAAGATTTATTATGCAAAGAGAGCATTGGTATCCAAGATAATTTCTTTGAACTAGGCGGGCATTCTCTAAAAGCCATGCGTTTAATGGCTCAAATTCAACAATATTTTCAAATCAATTTACCCCTAGCCACATTATTTCAGCATCCCACCCTTGAAGAACTCGCAGCTGTTTTAGGATCTACCTCGTTTCAACCAAATTGGTCTCCCCTGGTACCGATTCAACCTAACGGTTCAGCGATTCCATTATTTTGTGTCCCCGGTGCTGGCGGCAATGTGCTCTATTTTTACCCCCTTGCCAGACACCTGGGTACCGATCAACCCCTGTATGGACTACAGGCTCAAGGTCTGGATGGGGAAACACCTCCTCTCCAAAGTATTGAAAGCATTGCGGAACAATATATTCAAGCGATTCAGACAGTTCAACCTGTAGGCCCCTATGTGTTCTTGGGACATTCCTTTGGTGCTCAGGTGGCTTTTGAGATGGCGCAGCAGCTTCAGCGTCAAGGACAGTCCATTGGTCGGGTTTTTATGATCGATGCGATCGCACCCTCAGCAACTAATACGACATCATCAGATGTAAGTCGCCAGAAAACCTATGCTGACTGGAATCACACCACGTGGATGCAGCTGTTAATTGGCATGATTGAGGAGCTTTTGGGTGATAGTCTCCAAATCGATGTCGATAAACTCCACTTACTCACCGAATCAGAACAAATCGACACCTTAAAACAACGGCTTGAAATGGCCGAAGTGCTCCCCCCTCAATCGGATAGCAAAATAGTCCGGGGATTGTTTCAAGTATTTCGGACTCAGTTTCAGCTGGATTATAGTCCCAGGTATACATCTCCGACTCCCATCACCCTATTTCAGGCTCAAGAGGCAAGTTTATCCCAGTATGGCCTATCAGAATCATACGAAAATTTGGCTATGGGATGGCAACCCTTCGCAGCAGAAGAGATTGACGTATATACCATTTCTGGTAGCCATGCCTCCATTATGGTTGAACCCCATATCGAAATGTTGGCTCAGAAAATTCTTAAATCTATCGAACAGATCAAAATATCTTAAGTCCTGTCATCCATCTGATTGTCCTCACTATCACCACCAAAATCCAATACCTGCCATGGCAACTTCACCACCCAACACCACCCAACACTTTACGCCCCGTCCGAAGAAATGGGTTGAGACTCCTGACCATGATTGGAATGATTGGCAATGGCAGCTCAAGCATCGGATTAGTGATTTAGAAACAATCTTACAAATTCTCCAACTTACCCCAGAGGAAAAAGCAGGTCTAAATTCAGATCATAGGTTTCGGGTTGATATTACCCCTTACTTTATGAGCTTGATAGACGCAGATAACCCCAATTGTCCGATTCGCAGACAAGTTATACCGTTAGGGAGAGAACTTCTCGCCTTTGAAGGGATGGAGGTTGATAGCCTGGAAGAAGATCAGCATAGTCCTGTGCCTGGTCTGGTGCATCGATATCCAGATCGAGTTCTGATGTTGGTTACCACGCACTGTGCCAGTTACTGTCGATATTGTACCCGAAGCCGGATGGTGGGTGATCCGAAAGCCAGTGTCAACAAACAAGGAATAGATCTTCAGATAGAGTATTTACAGAACACACCTCAGGTTAGAGATGTTCTCATTAGTGGTGGTGATCCACTGACGCTCTCTACTACTTTTCTAAATTATGTGCTGTCTCGCCTGCGGGCAGTTCCCCACATTGAAATTATTCGCATTGGTAGCCGAGTTCCTATCTTTTTACCCCAGCGCATTACCGATAAGTTGTGCAACATGCTACGGCAATACCACCCCCTCTGGCTGAATGTGCATATTAATCATCCGAAAGAAATTACCCCTGAGGCTAGCAATGCCCTGGCAAAACTGGTGGATGCAGGTATTCCCCTTGGCAATCAAAGTGTCTTACTGGCAGGGATCAACGATTCGTTAGCCATTCAAAAAGAACTTGTGCATACGTTAGTGATAAATCGCATTCGTCCTTACTATCTATACCAGTGTGACCTGGTAAAGGGATCAGGCCATTTTCGAACGCCCATCGCTAAGGGCATCGAAATCATGGAAGGCCTGAGGGGACATACTAGTGGTTATGCCGTTCCAACCTATGTAGTGGATGCCCCAGGAGGTGGCGGTAAAATTCCGATTGCACCCCAATATCTTTTGAGTCAAGGGGTTCATCAAGTTGCCTTACGCAACTACGAGGGCTACATCACCGTTTATCAAGAACCTGAAAACTATTTCTCATTCAATCAGGAAGCTCCACTCCCTGAAACTACCGGCGTATCCAGTTTATTGAGTGGACATCAAAAGCACATTAAACCAGAAAACTTTGATCAAGCCCATGATAGGAAAATGAACATCAAAGATAAAACAGTCACATCTGGCTAGTCTGACTATTTTCCCAAACACCTGAATAAATCTGAACTTTTATCTGAATAAACCTGAACTTTTCGGGATGTTTTCTGTCGGACATCTTTAAGATAATAGAACCATAATAATTACAAAGATGGATGCTTATCTCTAATGCGACACCAAACATATTAAGACATCCAATATGCTAAATTGCATATTGGGCCATTAATTAACCTTAGAATCCATGTGAGGTTCTAAAGCTCTTGATTACAGTCATCACACATGTTGTTATTTGTTTTTCGCCCACAACATTGAACGATGAGTGTGATTCATTCAGTGTTACATAATTACACACTGAAGTTTTTAAGACAGGAACGATCCAGTCTTAAAAAAATTTAGTATTTGCAAGCTGTGCGCTGGCCAATCTTGAGTTTTAAGTTGAAAATTTTAGAAATTCTATAGTTTGTTGTTTCGTTCTCAGATTGAGAACGATGGATAGGGCACGCTGTTGTAGATCATTCTGATAAACCCATGGAACTCCCAGGTTCTTCTAATCTTATTGAATTACTAAGCTATCGTGCTGCCTATCAACCAGATCAAACGGCATATACGTTTCTGCAGGATGGGGAAGTAGAGTCTGACCAGCTCAGTTATCAAGAATTAGAACAACAGGCTCAGGCGATCGCAAGGCAATTATTGCAAATTACGCAACCTGGAGCGCGCGCCTTACTCTTATATCCTCCAAGTTTAAAGTTTATAACAGCATTTTTGGGGTGTTTATACGCAGGTATTGTTGCGGTGCCTGCCAATCCGCCGCGACGAAAGCAGCGGCGGTCGCGCTTGGGTGCGATCGCAAACGATGCCCAACCTGCAGTTGTACTCACCACAACCAACATTTGGCAACAGCTCCAAAAACAAAGTGCAGACTATTCTCACATTACCCATTTAGCGGTTTTAATCACGGAAGATATCAAGCCTTCTCAATCGCTGGGTTCCTTGGCAATCCCTGCCATCACTGCCGATACCCTGGCGTTCTTGCAATACACCTCAGGCTCCACCGGGCAACCCAAAGGAGTGATGGTTAGCCATGGGAATGTGCTCCACAATAGCAAACTGATTCAAGCGGTTACCCATAGTTCTGCTGCCAGTCGATCCGTGTCTTGGCTGCCTGTTTATCACGACATGGGGTTGATTAACGGTATTTTTCAGCCGCTGTATGTGGGTTGTCAGTCAATCTTAATGTCACCCACTGCCTTTTTGCAGAAGCCCGTGCGCTGGCTGCAGGCAATCAGTAAGTTTCGGGGCACCCATGGGGGGGCACCGGATTTTGCCTACCAACTCTGTGTACAAAAAATTCGACCTGAGCAAAAGGCAGAGCTGGATTTGAGTAGCTGGACGGTAGCCTACAATGGCGCTGAACCCATTCGAGCGCAAATCATGGCTGAGTTTGCTGCTGCTTTTAAGGATTGTGGGTTTCAGCAACGGGCCTTTATGCCCTGTTATGGTTTGGCGGAAGCGACATTAGGGGTCAGTTGGCACCCCATTGACCAGGTACCAAAGGCTTTGACCGTCAGTACCTCAAGGTTGACTGCGGGACAGATTGAGGTAGTGGTCGAGACTGGGTCACCTCAGACTCAGACTCAATCATTGGTGAGCTGCGGTATTCCTCCTTCAGACTTGAATGTGCGTATTGTTAATCCCCAAACTGGGCAACGTTGTGCTGAGGGAGAGATCGGTGAGATTTGGCTGGCGGGTGAAAGTGTTGCCCAGGGGTATTGGCAACAATCAGACGCAACTCAGCTAACGTTTCAGGCCTATCTAGAGGAGAGCGAGGAAGGGCCTTTTTTGCGAACGGGTGATTTGGGTGGTCTGGTGGCAGGGGAACTGATTATCACTGGACGTCTAAAAGACCTGATCATTATTCGGGGACAAAATTACTATCCCCAAGATATTGAGCAAGTTGCTGAAGCGAGTCATCCAGCACTGCAACCTGGTGGTGGGGCGGCATTTTCTGTTGAGGTGGGAGAACAGGCGCAGCTGGTTGTTCTCCATGAAGTAAAACGCAGTTACCTGCGTCAGCTCAATGGCCCTGAGGTGATCAATGCGATGCGGCGGGCCATATCAGAAACCTTTGACCTGCAGGTCCAAAGTGTTTTGTTGCTCAAACCCAACGGTATTTTAAAGACGTCAAGCGGCAAGATTCAGCGACGCGCCTGCCGCAGCGCATTCTTAAATGGAAGTTTGACGGCGGTGGCCCATGAAGAGTTTGAGGATGTTAAAGAGACTCAACCAATGGCAGCCCCCCATGCCGAGTGGCACACGTCTGCCCCAACGACCCAAGACAATAATTCTCATCCCACCGCGTCACAGATTCATCAATGGTTGGTTACTCAGTTAGCTCAACACCTGAACCTTGAGCCTGGTCAAATCATTGGAGACAGACCACTGGCAGAATATGGTCTCAATTCGGCAACCGCTGTGGGAGTATCAGGAGAATTGCAGGACTGGTTGCAGCGACCGTTACCGGTCACTCTGTTGTATGACTATCCCACCATTGCGGCTCTATCCGAATATCTAAGTGAACCAACGTCCGAAAAAGGCAATGTTCCTACAAAGCTTAGGGGGAGTAAAGGGGCAACGGAGACGCTCACATCTGAGATCGCAATTATTGGCATCGGCTGTCGATTTCCCAACAACATCAATAATGCCGAAGACTTCTGGCAATTGTTGCAGGGGGCTGACGATGTGATCACAACCGTACCATCCACCCGTTGGGCGATTGACAGTTACCCTGGTACCACCCATTATGGTGGTTTTCTTGAACAAGTAGACATATTTGATGCATCGTTTTTCGGTATTGCACCCCGAGAAGCGATCAGTCTAGATCCGCAGCAACGACTGTTGCTAGAAGTGAGTTGGGAAGCCATTGAAGATTCTGTTCAAGCTCCTAGCAGACTCTCCGGGAGAGAGATTGGTGTCTTTATTGGCATTAGCACCCATGACTATACCCGGCTGCTAGAACAAGCTGGAGAAGTGGGCCCCTACTTTGGCACCGGGAACGCCTTTAGTACCGCTGCTGGAAGACTGTCCTATAGTTTGGGCTTGACAGGCCCTAGTGTAGCAATTGACACGGCCTGTTCTTCATCCTTAGTGGCCGTTCATAATGCTTGTCAAAGCTTGCGTCTGGGAGAATGTGAACAGGCTCTGGCAGGCGGTGTCAATCTAATTTTGACCGCTGAGAACAGTGTTGCCCTCTCTGAGGCACAAATGTTAACGCCTGATGGTAAATGCAAAACCTTTGATGCTGACGCCAATGGATATGTTCGCGGAGAAGGTTGCGGCGTGATTCTCCTGAAGCGATTGTCGGATGCATTGAAGGATGGCGATCCAATTCATGCAATTATTCGTGGGTCAGCGGTGAACCAGGATGGTCGCAGCAATGGATTAACGGCCCCTAATGGTTTAGCTCAGCAACAGGTGATCCAGTCAGCCTTGTTGGATGCAGGCGTAATGCCCGCAGAGATTGATTACGTTGAAGCCCATGGCACTGGAACAGCGTTGGGAGATCCCATTGAGTTAACTGCTATACAAACAGTCATGGCTGCAGGGCAATCGTCGGATCAAACATCGGATCAAGCATCGGATCAAGAACAGCAGCCCCTATGGGTGGGGTCAGTGAAAACAAATCTAGGTCATCTGGAGGCGGCAGCTGGGATTGCTGGGTTGATTAAGGTGGTGCAATCCTTGCAACATGGTCAGATTCCGGCTCATTTGCATCTACAGCAACCCACACCCCATTTCGATTGGAATGGTTTACAAGTACCGACTCAAACGAGACCATGGCCGGAGCATCAGACCGGGTCTTGGAAAGCCGGAGTGAGTTCGTTTGGCTTTAGTGGGACCAATGCCCATGTTGTTTTAGAAGCGGTTTCGGAAAAGCCTTCTAGTATCACTTCCCCAGGTATCGACCGTCCGTTACACCTGTTGGGATTATCTGCTGCTACCCCTGAAGCGTTATCAGAGCTATGCCAAAAGTACTGTGACTATCTTGTCACTCATCCAGAGATTAATTTAGCCGATCTTTGCTTTAGCGCTAATGCAGGTCGATCTCACTTTAGACAGCGGTTAGCGCTAACCGCTGTCTCTGTACCCGAGCTGGTAAAGCAATTAAGAAATAACAGCCAGGCATCAGCGACAGTAGGGAATGGAAGCAGAGCAGGCGTTCAACAGACTCCCAACGTCGCCTTTCTGTTTACTGGTCAAGGTTCCCAGTATGCAGAGATGGGACGAGAACTATATGAGACCCAACCACTATTCCGGCAGATTCTCGACCACTGTAACAACAGTCTACGCCCTTATCTAGATCTAGATATTCTCCAAATCCTTTACCCGAATATATCGGAAGAAGGGAAGGCACAAGGCCAGCCCCTACACATTGATCCAAGGCAGGCACAAGGCCAGCCCCTACACATTGATCCAAGGCAGGCACAAGGCCAGCCCCTACAGTCTGATTACACATCTCCCCTTAACCAAACTGCCTATACCCAACCCATTCTGTTTGCCCTGGAATATGCTCTGTATCAACTCTGGCAATCTTGGGGCATTACACCCAAAGTAGTCATGGGTCACAGTATTGGCGAAATTGTCGCCGCCTGTGTCGCTGGCGTCTTTAGCTTAGAAGATGGCTTGAAACTCAGTGCCATGCGAGGTCAGCTGATGCAGCAGTTGCCCGCTGGTGGAGCCATGGTTTCGGTAATGGCGGCTGTGGGGCAGGTTAAATCTGTGTTGGCGGCTAAGGATGACGTGACAATTGCCGCCATTAATGGTCCTGAGAGTACGGTGATCTCAGGGGAAGAATCTGCGGTTCAAGCTGTCGCGCAACAGTTGGCAGCCCAAGGAATCAAGACTAAGCAGCTTCAGGTCTCCCATGCCTTCCATTCCCCCTTAATGGCACCGATATTGGATAAGTTTGAGCAGGTGGCCAGACAGATTAGTTACTCATTACCTCAACTCAAACTGATTTCCAATGTTACAGGCCAGGTGGTCACGGATGACGTGGCAACGCCTGAGTACTGGTGTCGTCACATTCTTGCCCCGGTCAACTTTACTACTGGCATGGGATGTTTAGAGTCAGAAGAGATCAACATCTTCCTGGAATGTGGGCCTCAACCGATTCTGTTGGGCATGGGCCGACAATGTTTATCAGAGGATGGGGAGAAAGCCTGGCTACCTTCCCTTAGATCTGGTCAAAGTGACTGGCAGCAGCTACTCTCCAGTTTGGGACAGCTTTATAGTAAAGGTGTAGATATTGATTGGCCTGGCTTTGACCGGGACTATCCCCAACGTCGCAAAGTCTCTCTGCCCACCTATCCGTTCCAACGGCAACGCTATTGGGTTGATACTCCCAAACAGCAGATTCAAACTGCTTCAAACAGTAGTTCCCAGGTCACTGAACTGTTAGACCAAGGAGATATCTCTCAACTCAACCAGCTGCTCTCAACCCAGAATCATTCTCCTATTGCTACAGAGACAATAGAACAGTTGGTCAAAGTCCATCAGCAACAACTGGCTGCTCAATCGGTCCAGGATTTGCTGTATGAAGTCCAGTGGCAGCAGCAAGCAGCTCCTGCTATAGACGAATATCAGCCTCACCACTGGCTAATTTTTACTCAATCTGTGGAGCTAGGGGATGCGATCGCATCCCAATTACACCACCATGGCCAAACCAGTACGTTGGTGACTTTAGCAGAGGAACTGCCCCAGAACAATGACCACGTTAACTATGTTCTGCAGCCGGATAGTCCTGATGCCTATGCCCGACTATGGACCCACCTAAGCCAGACCAACACCTTGCCAGTTGCCGGTATTCTTTGGCTCCGGAGTCTGGAAGAGATTAATTTAACAGACCTTACTGCAGATGTTCTAGATAGAACAGTCAACCAGCAATGCACCGAATTGCTACAGCTAATGCAAAGCATGGTAACGCAACCTGAACTCTCCCAAACCAGGTTGTGGGTAGTGACCCAGCAGGGGGTGGCCTTGGGGACAGACCTGCCTGCTATTGTTCAGGCTCCTGTGCGCGGCATAGGTCGCATCTTCGGCCTGGAACATCCCCACCAATGGGGCGGCCTCATCGACCTGGATAGTCAGACTGCGATGGAGCAACAGGCGCAATGTCTGAGCACCGAAGTCTTAACCAATCACACGGAAGAACAAGTTGCCTATCGCAGGAATCATCAACGTTATGTGGCCAGGCTGGTACGCACTCAGCCTAAACCAGATACCCCATTAACAATTGATCCGGAGAGTAGCTATTTGCTCAGTGGCGGCCTGGGTGGTTTGGGGCTGACTGTGGCCCAATGGCTGGTGGAACAAGGGGCTCGTTATCTGGTTCTCGTAAGTCGACAGGGGGCCAATACCCCAGAAAAAGAAGCCGTCATTGCCCAGTTGCGATCGCTCGGTTGTCAGGTTGTTATGCCTATAGTGGACATCAATGACACCATGGCATTGCAAACAACCTTGTCCCCATTATCCGAGTCATGGCCACCCATGCGAGGGGTGATCCATGCCGCTGGGATTGATGGTGGCTTACATCCCATTGAGTCATTGAACCAGTCCACACTGGCGAAGACGTTAGCTCCTAAGGTAAAAGGCAGCTGGAATCTGCATCAACTGAGTTTGGAATGGGATTTAGACTTTTTCGTCAACTTCAGTTCGATTGCTGCCGTTTGGGGGTCGGCGCATCAGGCCCATTATGGGGCCGCCAATGAATTTCAGAATCTGTTGAGTCACTATCAACATAGTCAGGGGGTTCCCAGTCTGACGGTACATTGGTCTGCGATCGCAGGCAGTGGCATGGTGAACCAGGCTGACGCCTCCCAGGTAAAACGACTCTCTGAAATTGGCATTACTCCTCTGTCATTGCCCCAAATGACAGCTACCTTAGGACAGTTGCTCAGCACTTCAGCGCAGCAATGTGTAGTGGCCGCCGTGGACTGGCAACAATTCAATGCGGTTTATCAGACCGGTCGGCATCGAAGCTTATTGGACCCGTTGGTTGAACCAGAGTCGTTAGCAGCCGAGCCCCCGGTTCAGACGGATTGGATGGATCAAATTCTGTCATTGCCAAGAGCAGAACAACTTGAGCGTCTAAAGCACATCGTTCAACAAGAAGTGGCCCGTGTATTGGGACTCTCTTCCACGTCTCTGCCCGATCCTCAAGTGGGCTTTTTCGAATTGGGAATGGATTCGCTGATGGCGGTGGATCTACGCAGCCGCCTGACACAATTGTTAGGAGTGGCCTTACCCACTACGGTGGCCTTTGACTTTCCCAATATTGAACAGCTTAGCCGTTACTTGGCCAGTGAAGTACTAGAACTTACTGATCAGTCCCAGGATAAAACAACGTTACCCCCACAGCGCCAAGCATTAGATGAACCTATAGCGATTGTAGGGATGGGCTGTCGTCTGCCCGGTGGAATTGATTCACCTGAGCAATTCTGGCAGCTGCTCCAAGCCAGTGAAGATACCCGCAATGAGATTCCCCTCGAGCGCTGGGATATTGATGCTTACTATGATCCGGACCCGGAAGCCACTGGTAAGATACTCACTCGCTATGGCCACTTTGTCGAAGGTGTGGACCAATTTGACCCCAGCTTCTTTGGTATTTCTCCCCGAGAAGCCGTTGCCATCGACCCCCAACATCGATTGCTGTTAGAAGTCAGTTGGGAAGCCCTGGAGCGCGCCGGACAAAAAGTAGAGCGTCTCTCCGAAGCAATGGTGGGGGTATTTGTCGGCAATGATGGTCATGACTATGAGCAACTGCTCCAGCAACATCTGCAACAATCTCCCGACAGTCCCCTGGCGACCTACGCAGGTAGCGGCAATCATATCTCCAGTGCCGCAGGCCGACTGGCCTATACCCTGGGGTTTACCGGACCTACCATGACCCTGGATACCGCCTGTTCTTCATCCCTGGTCGCCGTCCATCAAGCCTGCAACAGTTTACGCCTGGGCGAATGTTATATGGCCCTGGCCGGTGGGGTGAAATTACATCTGACCCCCAACGCTTACATTGGCACCTCCAGAGCCAGAATGATATCGGCAGATGGTCGCTGCAAGACCTTTGATGAGAGTGCCAATGGGTATGGTCGAGGCGAGGGCTGTGGCATGATTGTGCTGAAGCGCTTGAGCGAGGCTGAACGGGATGGCGACCCGATTTTGGCGTTGATTCGCGGCAGTGCGGTAAACCAGGATGGGCCAAGCAGTGGCTTAACTGTCCCCAATGGCCAGGCACAGCAACGGTTAATCACACAAGCGTTAACCCAGGCTAAAGTACAGCCAATAGACGTAAGTTATCTAGAGGCCCATGGCACAGGCACTTCCCTGGGTGACCCCATTGAGTTGAATGCGGTCATGGCTGTTCTAGGAGAAGATCGCAACGCAACACAGCCTCTGTTGATTGGCTCGGTTAAAACCAACATTGGACATTTGGAAGCAGCGGCAGGTATCTCAGGATTGATCAAGGTGGTGCTCTCATTGCAGCACCAGCAAATTCCAGCGCACCTGCATTTGAATACGCCCAATCCAAAGATTGATTGGCAAGACTGGCTACAAGTGCCCCAAGAATTAACACCCTGGAACAGCCCAGGGCAACGGTTAGCGGGGGTAAGTGCCTTTGGTTTTACGGGGACCAATGCCCATGTGGTGATCGAAGAAGCGCCGATGCCAACGGAAATAATTCAGACCCCCGTAGACCGCCCATTACAGGTGCTGACAATATCAGCCAAGACTGAAGAGAGTTTGGTGCAGTTAGCCCAGCGCTATCATGAGTATCTCGAGAGTCACCCTCAACAATCCCTGGCAGATGTATGCTTCAGTGCCAGTACAGGACGATTGGCTCATGGCCATCGACTCGCTGTGGTAGCAGAAACCGGAACAACGGCGGCAGCGCAACTCGGCGCATTTGCTGCAGGACAAGTGGAATCGGGATTGGTTAAGGGGACTCTCAAGACAGCTGAAACACCTAAAGTTGCCATACTGTTCACCGGTCAAGGGTCACAATATGTCAATATGGCCCGAGAACTCTATAAGAGTCAGCCCACGTTTAGACTAACTTTAGACCGATGTAGCGAGATTCTCAATACCTATCTGGATAGACCTTTATTAGAAATACTCTATCCAGATGAGAGTACAGAAGTAAGCGATGCTCTATTGAATCAAACGGCATATACTCAACCGGCCCTATTTGCCATTGAGTATGCCCTCTATCAACTGTGGCATTCCTGGGGCATTGTCCCTTCTGTTGTGATGGGTCACAGTATTGGTGAACTTGTTGCAGCTTGTATTGCTGGAGTCTTTAGTCTAGAAGATGGTTTGAAACTCAGTGCCACACGGGGCAAGCTGATGCAGCAATTACCTGCGGGGGGAGCGATGGTCTCGGTGATGGCCTCTGTTGAAAGACTTAGTACTTTCATGACAGACAATGTCACCATTGCCGCTATCAATGGACCTGAGAGTACCGTTATCTCAGGTCAAGAGTCTAAGGTGCTAGACATTGCTCAACAGATTGAAACCCAGGGCATCAAGACCAAACAGCTGCAAGTCTCCCATGCCTTCCATTCGTCCTTGATGGAATCAATGCTGGACGATTTTGAGCAGTTGGCCAGACAGATTAGCTATTCACCGCCCCGACTCAAACTAATTTCCAATGTCACCGGACAGATAGTATCTGAAGAAGTCACGACCCCTGACTATTGGTGTCGGCACATTCTCTCGACCGTCAACTTTGCAGCTGGCATGGAGCGCTTGCAGCAGGAGGAAATTAATATCTTCCTGGAATGTGGACCTCAGCCGATTCTGTTGGGCATGGGACGACAATGTTTACCAGAAGATAACGAGAAAATCTGGCTACCGTCTCTCAGAGCAGGCCAAAATGATTGGCAACAGATGCTCTCTAGCTTGAGTCAGCTCCATGTTCGTGGGGTAAAGATTGATTGGATTGGTTTTGATAAAGACTATCCCCAACGCCGTAAAATTGCCTTACCCACTTATCCCTTCCAACGGCAACGTTACTGGGTTGACGTACCTAAACATCAAAGTCTGCTCGGTCAGCCCCATCATGTGCTAGTGGGCAACAAATTAGAGTTGGCCTCCACCGGACAAACGATTTACCATCAAACCATTAATCTCATCCAATATCCCTGGATCAATGATCACCGGGTTTATGATACAGCCGTCATTCCAGGGGTGAGCTATATTGCCATGACCCTGGCAACCCTTGAACTACCAGCCACGGTTGAATCTGTTAGTTTCCTTGAACCCTTATTCCTAGCCACACCCAATAGTGAACGGGAAACAGAACTGGTGATACAACCGCCTGAAGAAATGAACTCTTGTCGGGTTGATGTGTTTAGTCGGGATGCAACTCAACAAGACCAGTGGCATCAGCATGCCAGTTTGACCGTGCAGGATACCCCTCAATTGTTCTCTCCTCTGAGTGTCGATATTGCCCATTTGCAGGAACAATTAGCCCCGATTACAGCGGATACTCTAAATCAACTCTATGGCAGTATCTCTGTAACCTATGGTCCGATGCTGGCGGTAGTTCAACAGGCCTGGGTGGGGAATGGCATCGCCCTGTCTGAAATTATGGTGCCAGAGGTTCTAGCTTCCCACCTAGCCAATGAACCGATTCATCCGGTCTTGCTCGATGCCTGTACCCGTCTAACCGCAGACCTGGTTGATGTTGACCATGAGCCTGGAGTGTTCTGGGCTCCCTGGCAGGTAGACGAGGTAACCCTGATGCGTCCTGCCCCTCAACGTTTCTATGCCTATGTGAATCAGGCCACACGCATCAATGAACAGTTGCAAACCCGTGCCTATGACATTCATCTACTCGATGAGACTGGTCAGGCTTTTGGTCGTATTGATGGGTTTACCCTCAAGCGTGCGCCACGGGAGCGTTTCTTAAAGTACTTGCAAGCGGATACCAGTCAATATCTCTATCAATTGCAATGGCAGGCGTTAGACCTTCAACCTCAATCAATATTATCTGAGGCGGGTACCTGGTTATTGTTGGTACCTACTGCGCAGTGGGCAGAACAACTAAAAGAAACACTGGTTCAAAAAGGTCAGTCCTGTGTAGTGGTCTCCCTTGGCACAACGTTCCAGCAGTTGGATGACCATCACTATCAGGTCTGTCCCAACCAAGACGATGGGTTTGAGCGACTCTTTCAACAGCTTAATGAGCAAAGTATCGCGCTACAAGGTATTGTGCATTTGTGGAGCTTAACCAGCCACATGGAGGACTTAGCCGACAGCCTGAAGATAACCTGTGGCACTACTCTGCAGTTGTTGCAGGCATTGAGATCACAGGAAAAATCTCCTGCCCTATGGCTGGTTACCCAGGGTAGTCAGTGTTTGGACAGAGAACAGATTCCTCAAATCCAGCAAACTCCACTGTGGGGCCTGGGTCGGGTGATTGCGCTAGAACATCCTGAATTGCATTGTCACTTACTTGATTTGGATGAGGAGTCTGCCATTGCGGAAGCGGTGCAAATTTTGGTGCATGAAGCATTGAGTGCTGACGCAGAGAATCTGGTGGCCTATAACCAGAACCAACGACATGTTGCTCGATTGAAACCCTATGTTGCTGATGTAGAAACCGCCCTTGCTTCTAATCAAGAGAATTGGGTGCAACCGGATGCCAGTTACTTAATTACCGGAGGTTTGGGCGCACTGGGTCTCCAGGTTGCCCAATGGCTGGGAGAATCCGGTGCCACCTCCCTGGTGCTGATGGGAAGACGAGAGCCCTCGGAGACGGCTGCAGCCATCATCCATGATCTCAAGCAAGTCGGGGTAACTGTTTCGGTGGTCCAGGCGGATGTGGCGAATGCTGTTGATGTAGCTACGGTTCTGGATGACATTGACACCCAGTTACCCCCATTAAAAGGCATTATTCATGCGGCTGGGGTATTGGCCGATGGTCTGCTGCAAAATCAGAGCTGGTCACAGTTTGAACAAGTGATGGCGGCCAAAGTGTTGGGCAGTTGGCATCTCCATCAATTAACTCAGAAGAGACCGTTAGACTTTTTTGTTTGCTTCTCGTCAGCCGCTTCGTTACTCGGTTCCTTGGGACAAGGGAATTACGCTGCTGCTAATGCCTTTATGGATGGCTTAGCCCATTATCGTCGTGCCCAGGGATTACCGGGCCTGAGTATTAATTGGGGACCCTGGGCAGGGGATGGAATGGCCGCTCAGCTGAACAATTCACAGCTAAGCCGTTTCGAGAAAGCCGGATTCCAACCCTTGAACTTTGAGGTAGGGATCTCCATTTTGCAACAGTGTCTTCAGCTTGAGCTGCCTCAAGTGGGAGTACTGCCCATCAATTGGTCGCAGTGGTCAGCCCAGGGAACAACGGCTACTCAGATGCCGTTGCTGAGAGCAGTGCTTCCTAACAGTTCAAAATCCTCTCAGACAGGGTGGTTACGTCAGCAGTTAGAGACTGTCCCCATGGAACAGCGTCGTGCTTTGTTGATGGACCAGGTGCAGTTACAAGTAGCTCAGATCCTCGGTATTACCGATTCAACCACCCTGGATGTCCACACTGGCTTATTTGACATGGGGATAGATTCCCTGATGATCCTGGAACTGAACAATCGACTACAGACCTGCTTAGGCTGTCAATTGTCGGCTACGGATCTGTTTGACTACAACACCCTGGATGACCTGGTAAATTATCTCGTTCAAGATGTTTTGCAATGGAGTGAGGAGAATCTGGAGAGTCAGCGTCAGACATCGGCTGAGGAACCCAGGAGAGATATGGCCGCATCTGATGGTGCGGCACACTATAGCACTGAACCCATTGCCATCATCGGCTTGGGGTGTCGTTTCCCACAAGCCACCAATCCAACTGACTTTTGGCAGCTGCTAGAGCGGGGAATTGATACCGTCACTGAGGTGCCTGCAGATCGTTGGGACATTGAACAATATTACGATCCTGACCCAGATGTACCTGGCAAGATGTATACCCGCTACGCCAGTTTTCTCTCCGATGTCGATCAATTTGATGCAGCCTTTTTCAAGATCTCTCCCCGTGAAGCCAGGAGTCTTGACCCTCAACATCGATTGCTATTGGAAGTATGTTGGGAAAGCCTAGAAGATGCCGGGGTGTCGCCGCTCTCATTGAAAGGGACTCAAACCGGAGTATTCATTGGCATGATGACCCACGACTATGGACACTTGGCTGCCCAGACCGTAGACGTTCATACTGGTTCTGGCAACGGTGCACCCCTGGCAGCAGGTCGGATTGCCTATACCTTGGGTCTCAATGGACCCACATTGACCGTCGAAACAGCCTGTTCTTCGTCTCTGGTAGCTTGTCATCTAGCCTGTCAGAGTTTACGTAATCAGGAGAGTAACCTGGCCTTAGTGGGTGGGGTTAACCTGATGCTGACACCCGAGATGAGTGTGCTCGAAGCCCAAGCCCAGATGAATTCACCGGATGGTCGGTGTAAAACCTTTGATAATAGTGCCGATGGGTATGGGCGTGGTGAAGGCTGCGGCATTGTTGTTCTTAAGCGCCTGAGTGATGCCCAAGCGGATGGCGATCAAATTTTGGCTCTAGTTCGGGGCTCTGCCGTCAATCACGATGGTTCTAGCAGTGGTTTGACGGTACCCAACGGATTAGCTCAAAAAACGTTGATAGAACAGGCCCTTATCAATGCCAATGTGCAAGCCACTCAAGTCGACTATGTGGAATGCCATGGGACCGGAACCGCGTTAGGAGATCCCATTGAAATCAATTCGTTGGTGAAAGCCTATGGCAAACATCGTGACCAGTTCTCTCCGATAATGATTGGTTCGGTTAAAACCAATATTGGCCATACCGAAGGGGCAGCGGGCATTGCTGGGTTAATCAAAGTGATTCTCTCTTTACAGCATGAGAAGATTCCGCCCCATCTACATCTAAAGCAACCCAATCAACGCATTGCCTGGGACGAAATCCCTGTTGTTGTACCAACAACAATACAGTCCTGGCAGCGTGGAGAGAAATTTAGACTAGCAGGGGTGAGTTCCTTTGGTCTCAGTGGTACCAATGTCCATGTAATTGTGGAAGAAGCACCTGATACTGTGCCCGTGTCAGAATCCATGGAGCGCCCTTGGCATATACTGACCCTGGCAGCCAAAACAGAGAAAGCCTTACAGGACCTGGTTGGACAATATGAGACATATATCAACCATCGTCCAGAGTTAACACTGTCAGACATTTGTTACACGGTGAACACGGGACGAGCCCATTTCAAATACCGTCTGGCTGTAGCTGGGACGTCTTTAGTTGAGGTGTCTGATCAACTGAAACAGCTGAGAGAATCAAATCAGAGAGACGATATCCGTTTAGGACAATCTGGCAATAGTAAGGCTTCACGGTTGGCCATGTTGTTCACTGGCCAGGGGGCACAGTCTGTCAATATGGCTCGTGAGCTATATGAGACTCAACCGACATTCAAACAAAGTCTTGATCAATGTAGTGAAATTCTTAATGCCTATTTAGAGAGACCATTATTGAATGTGCTCTATCCGGATCAGGGCAATATTCCAGACAATGCTCAAGACAATGATTTGCTGAATCAAACGGCGTATACTCAACCGGCCCTGTTTGCGATTGAATATGCCCTGTATCAACTGTGGCAATCTTGGGGAATTAAGCCATCTGTGGTGATGGGCCATAGTATCGGTGAGATAGTGGCCGCCTGCGTTGCGGATGTCTTTAGCCTGGAAGATGGTTTGAAGCTGACTGCAATGCGGGGGCAGTTGATGCAGCAGTTGCCTTCAGGTGGGGCCATGGTTTCGGTGATGGCCTCTCCCGAACAGGTGAATAAACTGATGGTGGAGCATGTCACCATTGCCGCCATCAATGGACCGGAGAGTACGGTGATATCAGGAGAAGAGTCAGCTGTTCTTGCCATTGCGCACCAGTTAGAAACCCAGGGCATTAAGACTAAACAGCTACAGGTCTCCCATGCTTTCCACTCCCCACTAATGGCTCCGATGCTGGCTGAATTTGAGCAGGTGGCCCGGCAGATCAGCTATTCGCTGCCCAAGCTTAAACTAATTTCCAATGTCACTGGTCAGGTGGTTACTGATGATGTCGCTACCCCTGAGTACTGGTGTGACCATGTCCTGGCCCCCGTCAACTTTGTTGCTGGCATGGAGCGTTTACGGCAAGAGGAGATTGATATTTTCCTTGAATGTGGACCTCGACCGATCCTGTTAGGGATGGCACGTCAATGCTTGTCGGACGATAGTGCGAAGGTTTGGTTGCCATCCCTTAGATCTAGCCAAAGTGATTGGCAGCAAATGCTAGCCAGTCTGAGAGAATTGTATGTCCGAGGTTGGGACATCGATTGGGCAGGCTTTGATCAAGCCTATCCTCAACGGCGCAAAGTATCCTTACCCACCTACCCATTTCAACGACAACGTTACTGGGTAGAGACCGCTATAAATGCGACTGTCCATGGCAGTTCACTATCTCAATCAGCGGCTTCTTTAGGGACACACCATCCGCTAATTGCTCAAAAATTCCAATCTCCCTTAAGCAAGGATATCTTCTTCGAATCGCACTTTAGTGTTGAATCAATTCCTTTCCTAGCTGACCACAGAGTATTTCAGCAAGTGGTTGTGCCTGGGGCGTGTTATCTCTCACTCCTGTTAGCGGCTGCCCGCCTCACATTTCCCCAAGGAACATTCCAGATGACCCAGGTGCTCTTTCCCCAAGCCCTGGCCATTGCTGAGGAGCAAGCGCGCACCGTGCAAACTGTTTTGACGCCTCACCAGGAAGGTTGGGAGTTTCAAGTCATTAGCTTTAACCCTTCGTCCAGCGATAGCCCCAGTGCCCTACAGGGCGATGACCATGGGATTCATTCAACCGGAATCTTATCGACGTCCAGTACCAATGGCGAATTTAGCTGGATTGAAATTCAGGCTATTCAGGACCGATGTACCCAGCAGGTAGCCGGGGCTGCCATCTATGAAAGCCTGGATCAACGACATATTCAGTTGGGAACACGTTTTCAGTGGATGGAAACAGCCTGGGTAGGCCAGGGTGAGGTGTTAGGGCAGTTAGTCCGCCCCGACGGAGTGCAGGATGATGGCTATGAGCTTTATCCAGGATTGCTGGATGCTTGTTTCCAGGCATTGGTTGCCGTTGGCATCGCTGAAGGTGCGGAGGAAACTATGCAAGGAACGTGGGTGCCATTTCAGATGGAGCGATTCTCCTATTTTGCCCGTCCCCAGGGAGAGCGGTTATGGTGTCATGGTCAGTTGGATCCGGAAAAAGAGATATCGGCTGATCAGCAGGTCTGGAATTTGCAGCTGTTGGATACCAGTGGGCAGGTGGTGGCTCGCATCAACGGATTTGAGGTGAGGCAAGCCAGCCGAGAGGTGATTCTGGGGACGTTACAAGACAATCTTCAGGACTGGCTCTATGAAATCGACTGGCAACCGTCAAAGATAGAGGAGATTACTGTTGACCAAGAGTCAGGGACCTGGCTAATGTTTGTGCCTGCAGGAACCTGGGGAGAACAGTTGACCGCTGTGATGGCGCAACAGCAACAGCACTGTATTTGTGTTTCACCAGGAGACGATTTTCAGCAGTTAGCAACAGACCACTATCAGGTATGCCCAACCCAGGCTAAGTCATTTCAACAGTTACTAAGGACGATTGCCCAGGCTACCCCTAATCTCAAAGGGGTTGTCCACCTGTGGAGTTTAGAGAGTGATTTAGAAAACCTTGAGGATTCAGAAGATGTATTTGCGAGTCTACAGTTGAGTTGTGAAAGTGCGCTGTATCTGGTGCAGGCGCTAGCATCTGAATTGATAGATGAGCCGCCCCCACTATGGCTAGTGACTCAAAATGCTCAAAGTTTGGGCAATACCCATCAAGTTCAGCAGACTCCACTGTGGGGATTGGGACAGGTTGTGGCGTTAGAGCAGCCCGAGTTGCAGTGTCGACTGCTGAATTTAGAAACGGCTTCGTTAAAAGAAGGCAATTGGTCTGTGCTGATTCAGGAATTGTTAAATGCTGACTCCGAAAACCGCATTGCCTATCACCAGGGACAGCGCCATGGGGCAAGACTGAGGCAAGTAAACGCGAAATCGCCTGACAGCGCAGTTCAGATTGTTCAACCCCAAGCCAGTTACTTAATTACAGGAGGCTTGGGAGCTCTGGGGTTGCAAGTGGCCCAGTGGTTGGCACAGCAGGGGGCAGAGTCGCTGGTGCTGATGGGGCGACGGTCTCCATCGGAGATGGCTCAAGCGATGATTGAGGATTTGGAAAAAACTGGCATTAAAGTATCTATTGTGCAGGGAGATATTGCTCAGAAAGAGTCTCTTGCGAATATTCTGGGTGAGATTGATCAACAGCTGCCACCTTTACGAGGTATTGTTCATGCCGCTGGAGTTTTGGACGATGGCTTGCTACAGAATCAAACCTGGTCACGTTTTGAACAGGTGATGGCGGCCAAGGTGAAAGGCAGCTGGCATCTCCATTGTTTAACTCAAGATAAGCCGCTGGACTTTTTTATTCTGTTCTCTTCGGCGGCGTCCCTCTTGGGTGCCCCTGGTCAGGGAAATTATGCAGCGGCAAATGCCTTTATGGATGGGTTGGCCCATTATCGCCATGGTCAAGGATTGCCTGCCTTAAGCCTGAATTGGGGACCCTGGGCGACGGGGGGCATGGCACAGCATCTGGAAAAACCTCAACTAGACCGTTTACAGCATTTAGGATTCCAGTCCATTGATATTGATCGGGGCATGGGAGCCATGGCGATAGCCCTCCAGTTGAATCAGCCTCAAGTTGGGGTGATCTCTGTGAACTGGTCCCAATGGTTCGGCCAAACCTCAATGGGAGCAACAGTGGGAACAACAATGCCCGTGCTTAAGGATGTAGCCCCGCTTAAGTCTCCAGGTCTCCAGGAAGGGTGGTTGATTCGGCAGTTGGAAGCGTTGCCTCGGGCCCAGCGTCGTCAGTTTTTGATTGAACGGGTGCGATCGCAATTAGCCCAGGTCCTCGGTATATCAGATCCCACCCAAATCGAACCACAGGCCGGCCTGTTTGATTTAGGCATCGATTCACTCATGATTGCCGAACTCAGACAATGGCTACAGACAGGCTTAAGCTATCGACTGTCCGCAACAGCCCTGTTTAACTACAACAATATTGAAGATTTAGTCGAATACCTGACCCAACAGCTACCGGTATTGGCGAAGGATGAGATACCCGACGATCCACCACCTGCTGCAGCGGGGCCAGATGACTTAGACAACTATGCTGAGGCGCTGGATGATCTTTCAGAAGACGAACTGGCGGCCATGCTCGGCCAAACACTCAGCGAAATTCAAGCGGAGGTATAGGGGATGAACCAACAACAATCGACAAATGACCATCGCTCCTTGCTCAAGAATTCTCTGCTTGAGTTGAAACGGATGCAAACCAAGCTACAGGTGGCAGAGCAGGCCAGGATAGAACCCATTGCCATTGTTGGTGTCGGGTGTCGTTTTCCCAAAGCTCCTAATTTAGAAGCCTTTTGGCAGTTACTTGAACAGGGTGTTGATGCCGCCACCGAGGTACCTAAGGAGCGATGGGATATTGATCAATATTATGATCCAGAGCCCGGTGTAGCTGGAAAAATGTATACCCGCCATGGCAGCTTCATCACCGATGTGGATCAGTTTGATCCTGAGTTTTTCAGAATCTCTCCTCGGGAAGCTAAAAACTTGGATCCCCAGCATCGTCTGTTGCTTGAAGTCTGTTGGGAGAGTCTTGAGTATGCAGGGTTGTCGCCCCTGGCGCTAAAAGGAAGTCAAACCGGTGTATTCATCGGCATGATGACCCATGACTATCAACAGCTGGTGGCCCATTCTACTGATTTGCAATCTGCCTTTGGTACCGGTGCTCCCCTTGCAGCTGGACGCATTGCCTATACCTTAGGTTTAAATGGACCCACGTTAACCCTGGAAACAGCCTGTTCTTCTTCTCTTGTGGCCTGTCATTTGGCCTGCCAGAGCTTACGCAACCAGGAATGTAACCTGGCCCTGGTGGGTGGGGTGAATCTGATGCTGACGCCCCAGGTCAGTGTGTTTGAGGCGCAAACCCGCATGAACTCCGTCGATGGTCGTTGTAAAACCTTTGACCAATCGGCTGATGGCTATGGTCGGGGAGAAGGGTGTGGTGTGGTAGTACTCAAGCGGTTATCAGATGCCCAGGCCAATGACGACCAAATTCTTGCCATTATCCGAGGATCAGCCGTTAACCATGACGGGGCCAGTAGTGGGTTGACGGTGCCCAATGGATTGGCCCAGGAATCTGTTATTCGTCAGGCCCTAGGCAGCGGCAAGCTAGAGGCATCCCAGGTGGATTATATCGAGTGCCATGGCACCGGCACCCCCCTGGGCGATCCGATTGAGGTGGAGGCCCTGGCCAATGTCTATGGTTCCCAGCGTCCTCAAGATTCTCCCCTGATGATTGGCTCGGTTAAAACCAATATCGGCCATACCGAAGGAGCTGCCGGGATTGCTGGGTTAATCAAAGTAATTCTGTCGTTGCAACAGGAGACAATCCCTCCCCATCTCCATCTTAAGCAGCCTAATCCACGGGTTGACTGGGAAGAAATGCCGGTGACCGTTCCTACGTCAGTAACGCCCTGGGTACGGGGAGACAAGCCTCGGCTAGCAGGGGTGAGTTCCTTTGGAGTAAGTGGCACCAATGCCCATGTGATTGTGGCAGAAGCTCCGGCTGTCCCCATCTCTGATCAAACATCTAATCAGCCAGAGCGGCCCTGGCATGTGCTGACCTTGTCAGCCAAAACTAGAGGAGGGTTGCGATCGCTGATCACCCACTACAGAAAATTCTTAGATCACCATCCAGAGCTAGCCATTGCCAATATTTGCCACACCACCAACCAAGGGCGCACCCACTTCAACGAGCGTATTGCGCTTGTAGGTAGGTCAGTGGATGACTTCAGTCAAACGCTCTATCAACTAGAAAACAACGAGATAACAATTAGGGATATTGAAGCATCACGGGATTCCCTTAACCCACCTGCAATTGTCTTCCTGTTTACCGGCCAGGGAGCACAGTACAGAGACATGGGCCGAGAGCTATACGAAACCCAGCCACTATTCCGGCAAATCCTCGACCACTGTAACAATATTCTCCGCCCCTACCTAGATCTAGATATTCTCAATATTCTCTACCCAGATATTGCGGAAGAAGGGCAGGCACAAGGCCAGCCCCTACAGTCTGATTACACCTCACCCCTTGACCAAACTGCCTACACCCAACCCGCCCTATTTGCCCTCGAATACGCCCTTGCGCAACTCTGGCAATCCTGGGGCATTAAGCCATCCATTGTTATAGGCCACAGCATCGGTGAATATGTCGCCGCCTGTGTTGCTGGAGTCTTCAGCCTGGAAGATGGCCTGAAACTTATTGCCATGCGAGGCAAGCTAATGCAGCAGTTGCCTTCAGGGGGAGCTATGGTGTCAGTGATGGCCTCAGCTAAGCAAGTTAAGGCTGTAATTGCAGATCAGGCCGACGTCACCATTGCCGCCATCAATGGGCCTGAAAGCACTGTGATTTCAGGTGACGCAACCGCCGTTCAAACCATTGCCCAACAGCTTGAAGACCAGGGGATCAAAACCAAACAGTTACCGGTTTCCCATGCCTTTCATTCTCCCTTAATGCAGCCTATGCTGGCCGACTTCAAACAAGTCGCGCAGCAAATCTCCTACTCCATCCCCAAACTCAAACTAATTTCCAATGTCACCGGGCAGGTGATTAACGAAGAAATTGCCACACCAGACTATTGGTGTCGGCATATTCTCGCCCCTGTCAACCTTGTAGCAGGGATAGAGTCTCTTCATCAACAGTGCTTACGACAACAAGACGGTATCTTTTTAGAATGCGGTCCTAAGCCGGTTCTGATGGGCATGGCGCGACAATGTTTTCCCGACAATAAAAGTAACCTGTGGCTACCTAGTCTGAGACCCAATCAAACGGATTGGCAACAGATGCTAAGCAGCCTGAGTGATCTGTATATCAGGGGTGTCGATATTGATTGGGAACGGTTTGATCAAGACTATCCCCAGCGGCGTAAGGTGGCGTTGCCCACATACCCTTTCCAACGACAACGCTACTGGGTAGAAGAGACTACAGAACCAACTCCCCAGGCTAGTTCCGTCCTAACGTCACAGGTAACAGAGCTACTGCATCAAGGCGATGTGGCTCAGCTGACTCAGCTATTGGCTGGCCAGCCAGATTCAGATACCGGGATCTTGGAACGCCTGGTGCAGGTCCATCAACAACAGCTGGCGGCTCAATCTGTTCAGGATTTAATGTATGAATTACAGTGGGTTGTCAAAGATTTAAATAGCCAGGACTTGCCCAATGATGGAATCTCACCCCGTCATTGGATCATTGTTAGCGATTCAACAGAGTCAGGCGCTGCCTTAGTGGAGCAATTGCAAACCTTGGGTCAAACCTGTAGTCGGGTTGTTTTAGACCACACCATTGCAAACCAGGACAACAACTCAGTCTACACCTTGCAGCCTGAGAATCCTGCTGACTTCGAATCGCTCTGGGATCAGGTGAAACAGATAGATTCTCATCCCATTGCAGGGGTTATCTGGCTTGGGGATACAACGGGAGAGACCCCAAATCTTACTGCATTGGAATCGGCCATCAATTCTCTCTGTCAGCCCCTGCTATTTTTAATGCAGAGCCTGACGCAGCAACCGGCGTTATCCAATGCCAAGCTTTGGGTGATTACCCAAAATGCGGTTTCTCTGGGAACAGAATTACCCACATTGGCCCAAGGCCCTGTGCGAGGGATGAGCCGAATTTTTGGTCTGGAGCATCCTCAACAGTGGGGGGGGATGGTGGATCTGGATGGTTCTATGACTGTGGCAAAGCAGGCTGATATTCTGATCTCAGAAGTCTTAGGGAATCAAACAGAAGAACAGGTTGCCTATCGCAGTGGGACTCGTTATGTGGCTCGTTTGAGTCAGAGTATCCCCGAGAAAACGACGCAACTCTCAATTTCATCTGAGGGTAGCTACCTGATTACAGGCGGACTGGGGGGATTGGGTCTTGTTGTTGCCCAATGGTTAGTAGAGCAGGGTGCCCGACACCTGATCCTGCTGAGTCGGCGGGGGGCGGATACACCCCAAAAACAAGTGGCAGTGGCCCAGTTGCAGTCGTCCGGGGCAAACGTTGTCACGCCTATCGCAGATGTGGGAGATGAAGCGGCTCTCACTTTAGCGTTACAGAAACTGCCTGAGTTCTCTTCAATAAAGGGTGTGATTCATATTGCCGGTATCGGGGGCGGAGCCCATCCCATCGCTGAGCTGCAACCCACCACACTGCGACAAACATTGCGCCCCAAGGTAGCCGGTACCTGGAACCTGCACCAGCTAAGCTTGAAGTGGGATCTAGACTTTTTTGTTAACTTTAGTTCCATTGCTTCGGTGTGGGGCTCAGCTCAACAGGCCCATTATGGGGCCGCTAATGAGTTTCAGAATTTGTTGGCCCATTACCGTCGGGTGCAGGGTTTGCCGATTCTGACGGTGAACTGGTCTGCGATCGCAGGAGCAGGCATGTTAACAGATGTGGAAGACCAGCTTATCCAGCGACTATCCCAGTTAGGGGTCACCCCCTTAACACTGCCACAGATGACCGCTGCCTTATCAGTATTGCTGGGCAGTAGCGGCACTCAGCGGGTGGTAGCCGCTGTGGATTGGTCGAAATTTGATGCCGTATATCAAGTTGGGCGACCCCGAAAATTGCTAGAGCAGCTGGTGGCGAAACCGGTTGCACAAAGTACACCCCAATCCCGTACACATTTAATCCAACACCTACGGGCCTTACCTGCAGCCCAGCGCGATGAATCCCTACAACAAAACTTGGCAGAGGGCATTGCCCAGGTGCTGGGTTTGCCGGATGGCAAAAAGCTAAAGCCTACCCAGGATTTATTTGAACTGGGTATGGATTCATTAATGGCTGTAGAGCTAAGAAATCGGCTCCAGCAACAACTTGGGGTGGAGATTCCGGTTTCTAAATTTATGGGTGGGGTGAACCTGGCCACTTTAGAAGATGTTATTCGTCAGCAGTGGGAAGACCTTGATTTACTTGATTTAAATGTGGATACGGCAGGACCACAGCCTGAGTTGGCGATTGCGGCCCGATCTGATGCCTCTGGTGAGACATTGACATCTGATGCCCTTACCCAGAAACAGTATCCCCTATCCTTCAATCAACAGGCGCTCTGGTTTATCTGGAACCTGGCCCCCGACAGTTATGCCTATAACGTGTCTTTTCCAGTGCGGCTAATGGATGCCAATAACATTTCCAGCTGGCGCAGTGCATTTCAACAGTTTCTGGAGCGCCATGCCATTCTCCGTAGTTGTTTTCCCAGCTTAGATGACCAGCCCCAGCAACAGATACTGGATGCAAATACCCTGGACTTCCAGGTGATGGATGCCACGGGTTGGGATCAACTAGAGCTGCGGCAACAGGTGACTGCCGCCCATCGCACCCCATTTGATCTAAAGGCGGGTCCTCTGTTCCGAGTCAGGTGCTTTCAGTTGGCGGAGCAGGAAATCCTTCTGCTGATCTCCATGCACCATATTGTCTATGACGGCTGGTCCCTCAGTCTGTTGCTCGATGAGTTGCCCATTCTTTATCGAGTTCAACAAACTCAGCAATCGCTTTCTCTAACTCCCCCCAGTCATACCTATCAAGACTTTGTGCAGTGGCAGCAACAGCTACTGGTCAGTGCTAAGGGAGAACAACTGTGGCACTACTGGCAAACTCAACTTCAGGGGCAACTGTCGGTGCTACAGCTGCCGTTGGATCGGCCCCGACCGCCAGTGCAAACCTACCGTGGCGGCTCATGTCCATTGCACTTGTCCGCAGAACTAACGGGCCAGCTAAAGGCCCTGGCGGAGACCCGAAAAGTTTCCCTGTATACGTTGCTGCTAACGGCCTATCAAGTCTTTCTTCACCGCTATACTCAGCAGGAGGACATTATTGTGGGCTCCCCAGTGGCCGGGCGCACACGTTCAGACTTTACGCAGATCTTTGGCTATTTTCTCAATCTGTTGCCCATTCGGACGGTGCTACAGGGAACGGCCAGTTTTACGGAAATGTTAACCCAGACCCAACGCACATTGGGGCAGGCGTTAGACCATCAAGATTTTCCGTTTGCGTTGATGGTGGAGCGATTACAGCCCCAGCGAGATCCTAGTTATTCTCCTATTTTTCAAACGATTTTTATCTTGCAAAATTTCCCCCAGGGACATGTGCTGGCCGCCCTGGATGGCGATAGTCTCCAAAACTGGGGCGGGATTAATGTGCTTCCCTATGATCTGCCGCAGTTTGAGGGACAGTTTGATTTGTCCCTGGAAATGGTGGAAAGCAGTGCGGGGTTAACGGGGGCATTTAAGTACAACAGTGATTTGTTTGAGGAAGATACAATCACGCGCATGTTGGGACAGTTTCAAACTATGTTGGCGGCGATCGCTACCAATCCCCAGCAGCCCATTCACCAGCTCCCTCTACTGACTGAGGTAGAACAACATCAACTGTTGGTGCAGTGGAATGATACGGCGGTGGACTATGACCAGCATACGTGCATTCATCAGCTGTTTGAGGACCAGGTAGAACGTACACCGGATGCGATCGCACTCGTCGTTGGCCCAGAACAACTGAGCTATCGGGACTTAAATACCCGCGCCGATCAACTGGCCCATCACCTGCAACGGTTAGGGGTGGGGCCGGAGGTATTGGTGGGCATTTGCGTAGAACGCTCCCTGGAGATGATGGTGGGGCTGCTGGGGATCCTCAAAGCGGGTGGCGCTTACGTGCCGCTAGATCCTGAATATCCGCAGCAACGCCTTGCTTTTATGCTGGACGATGCGCAAATATCGGTGCTCTTAACCCAGGAACGGCTGCTGTCTGTGTTACCCAACCAGGGGGCGCAAAATCCTGAAACACAGGTAATTTGCTTAGATCGAGATTGGGATACTATTCGACAGGCGACGGTTAATGCAGAAAATTCTGATGCAGAAAATTCCCTGCATGGTTCCGAACTGTCTAAGGCAACACCGGTAACCGCCAACAATTTAGCCTATGTGATTTACACCTCAGGCTCTACGGGGAAACCCAAAGGAGTGATGATTGAACATCGCCAGGTGATTAATTTCTTCACAGCGATGGATGATCTGGTGGAGTCAGGCGATCGCAAGATCTGGCTGGCATTGACCACCATTTCCTTCGATATTTCGGTGCTAGAAATTTTCTGGACCTTGACGGCGGGCTTTCAGGTCATCCTGCAAACCGATTCTAAATATATCTCAGCTGCCGCTAGCCCGAGTCTTCCGTCCCAGCCCCTGGACTTTAGTCTGTTTTACTTTGCCAACAACAGTCAGACCATTAATGCTGCAGACCAGTATCGACTGTTGCTGGAAGGGGCCAAGTATGCCGATAACAATGGATTTACCGCTATTTGGACCCCAGAACGCCACTTCCATGAATTTGGCGGGACTTACCCTAATCCGGCGGTGACCAGTGCGGCGATTGCTACGGCCACCCAACAGATTCAAATCCGGGCCGGGAGCGTGGTGCTGCCTCTCCATGATCCGTTGCGGGTGGCGGAAGAGTGGGCCTTTGTGGATAACCTATCCAACGGTAGGGTCGGTCTTTCGGTGGCTAGCGGCTGGCATCCCAATGACTTTGTGCTGGCTCCGGAGAATTATTGCGATCGCAAAGCCATTATGGCCGAGAGTATCACCACTCTACGACAACTTTGGCAAGGGGAGGCGATCCCTCGCCCCAACGGCACCGATGACACCATTCAGGTTCGCACCTATCCCCGACCCATCCAGCCAGAACTCCCCCTCTGGATTACCGCAGCAGGCAATCCAGAAACATTTCGCCTGGCCGGGGAATTGGGCACAAATCTCTTGACCCATCTGCTGGGCCAAACCATTGAAGACCTGGCCGAGAACATTAAAATTTATCGTCAGGCTTGGCAACAGCAGGGACATTCAGGCATTGGCCAGGTCACCCTGATGCTTCACACCTTTATCGGAGAGGATCTCGACACCGTACGGGAGCAGGTGCGTCAGCCCCTATGCGCCTATCTAAACAGTTCTCTGGAACTCATGCTCAAAGTTTTGCCAGAGGCTGAAGTGACGGTCCAGGCTGACTCGTTTGACGAGGCAGATCGAGATGCGTTATTGTCCGCTGCCTTTGATCGCTATTTTGAGACCAGTGGTTTGCTGGGTACCCCAGAGAAATGCCTGGAGATGCTTGATCGGCTGCAGATGACTGGAGTGAATGAAGTGGCCTGCCTGATTGATTTTGGGGTGGATGTGGATCCGGTGCTTGCTAGCCTGGAATATCTCAAAACCCTGAAAGATCGGAGTAACTTAGCCCAGCAATCTCGACAACCGGAGCAAACCGTTCTCAATCAGATCCAGACCCATCAAGTGTCCCATCTACAATGTACTCCCTCCTGGCTGCGGATGCTGATGGCAACACCCGATGGTTTAAATCACCTGAGTGGTCTGCAGCATCTGTTGGTGGGGGGAGAAGCCCTGCCTCCACCATTAGCTCAGCAAATTCGAGGGGCAATGCAGGGCAAAATCAACAATATGTATGGCCCCACTGAAACCACCATTTGGTCCGCCAGTTTTGGTATTGAGGTGATTGAGCAGGAGGCTGGCTCAACAGCCCCAGCAACTGCCATTGGTCGCCCCATTGCCAATACCCAAATTTATATTCTAGACACCCATCTTCAGCCGGTACCCATGGGTCTGCCAGGGGAGCTACACATCGGTGGAGATGGTTTATCCAGGGGCTACCGGAATCGACAGGAACTCACGGCAGCAAAATTTATTGACAATCCCTTTGGGGCAGGACGTCTTTATAAAACAGGGGACTTAGCCCGCTGGCGACCGGACGGCAATCTGGAGTTTATGGGCCGGATCGACCATCAGGTCAAGCTCAACGGTTTCCGAATGGAGTTAGGAGATATTGAAACAGCCCTTAGTCACCACCCTGGTGTACAGGAAGCAGTAGTGATGGTGGCTGCCCAACAACAACTGGTGGCCTATTTTGTGCCATCGCCCACCTTGCCCAGGATGCAGTTGCCCAATGGTCTCACAGTGGCCCACTTTAGTGCCCATCAAACCCGCGCCATTTATGACGAGATTTTTGAGCAACAGATTTACCTGCGCCACGGCATTACGATTCAGCCGGGGGACTGTGTGTTTGATGTGGGGGCTAACATTGGTCTGTTTACCCTATTTGTTCAACAAACCTGTCCTGAAACGACAGTCTATGCCTTTGAACCGATTCCCCCCACATTCGAGCGCCTACAGGCCAATGTGCAACCCTATGGCGATCAGGTGACTGTCATCCCCCAGGGCCTTTCTAATCAGGCGGAGACACTGGAGTTCACCTTCTACCCTGAAATGTCGGGTGTTTCGGGACGGTTTGCGGATCCAGACCAGGATAAGCAGGTGGCTGAAGCCGTGCTGATGAACTATGACATTGATCACGTGCGTCAGTTTGTAGACGAGCGATATCGGTCTGAAACCTATGCCTGTCAGCTGACCACCTTATCAGACCTAATTCAACACTATGAGGTAGACCAAATTGATTTGCTCAAGGTCGATGTGGAAAAGAGTGAACTGTTGGTGCTGGAAGGAATCCAACCTCAAGACTGGCCGAAGATTAAGCAACTGACCCTGGAGGTGGAAGGGGCCGAAATGCTACAACAGGTCTGTCAACTACTAGAGTCCCATGGTTATGGTCTGGAGATTGACAACTATATTGTCTCCTCGGATACACAATCTCCCATGGCTGGTCGTTATTTCAGTGATGAAAATAGCCAGGAGGACAATGGGAGTCATTCCCTAACAACCTTACAAACAACGAAATCAGAATCTGATTTGGAGGTGTATATGGTATACGCGGTACATCCATCGCGATCCCATGCCGCCCCCTCCCCCTCCCACCCATCAAAGAAACCGAAACAACAAGCGATAACGGATACCGCTACCACACCTGACGCACTGCGGCAATTCCTAAAAGCTCAGTTGCCAGCCTATATGGTACCCAGCCACTTTGCCTGCCTGGAGAAATTTCCCCTTACCCCCAATGGCAAAATAGATCGCCGGGCCTTACTCGCCCTGGATCTAAACCAGGAACAGTCCGCCACATCCGCCTTCTTTGTTGCCCCTCAAACCGAGCGACAAACATTGATTGCCACCCTCTTTGCTGGGGTGCTCTCCTTACCTCTGGAAAAGATTGGTATTTACGACAGCTTCTTTGAGTTGGGTGGCCATTCTCTATTGGCAACTCAGCTGGTGGCCCGCCTGCGCCAAACTTTTGAGGTGGAACTTCCCCTCCAGGCAATGTTTGAAGCTCCCACGGTGGCTGGAGTAGATGCTGTTCTTAATCAGAACCTGACAACCCATGGGATCGCTGCCATCACTCCAAGGTTACAGGATCATGCCCCCATCCCCCTCTCCTATGCCCAAGAACGGCTGTGGTTTCTCACCCAGCTAGAGGGTCTGTCTACCGCCTACTATGCCCATACAGCCCTGCGCATTCAGGGGAATCTAAATCTTACTGCCCTGACGGAGGCGATCCGTGAAATCGTCCGACGGCATGAAGCCCTGCGCACCACCTTTCCTTGGAAAGATGGCATGGCGGTACAACAGATTAATCCCGTTCCCCCAACACCGTTGCAAATTGTTCAGGCCGATGACCTGGAATTGTCCTTATCTGATTGGTTGGTGAAAGAGGCCCAGCAGCCGTTTGACTGGGTTGCAGGGCCCCTATTTAGGATTAAGCTAATCTGTTTTGATTCAACAGATATCAACAGATTAGGGAAGGCGGAAGGCGGAAGACGGAAGGCGGAAGGCGGAAGGCGGAATTCTGAGCCGACTGCAGTTCTTTCTATTACTACCCATTACCTGATCAGCGATGGCTGGTCCATGGGGGTGCTGATGCAGGAGTTGGCGGCGCTCTATACTGCTTATGACCAGGGGCACCCTTCACCGTTAACCGAACCGACAATTCAGTATGCTGACTATGCCCTGTGGCAGCGGCAATGGCTCCAGGGAGAGGTGCTACAGTCTCAGCTCAGCTACTGGAAACGGCAGTTGGCTGATAGTCCAGCCCGTTTAGAGCTACCCACCGATTATCCTCGACCTGCCGTACAAACCTTCCAGGGGCAGCGTCATCGCCTCACTCTACCCCTGGCGTTAAGTCAGCAGCTAAACCAGCTAGGACAACAGCAAGGGGTAACCCTGTTTATGGTCTTATTGACGGCCTTTCAGCTGCTGTTATCTCGCTACAGTAACCAGTCCGATATCGTGGTGGGCACACCCATCGCTAACCGTCAACAGCCAGAGTTAGAACCGCTGATTGGATTCTTTGTCAATACCCTGGCCCTGCGTACCCAAATTCATCCGGAAGACACGGTGGCCACATTACTGCATCAGGTGAGACAGGTTGCTCTAGAAGCCTATGCCCACCAGGATGTGCCCTTTGAGCAAATTGTTGAAGCCCTACAGCCTGAACGAAGTTTGGCCCACTCCCCCATTTTCCAGGTACTGTTTTCTCTCCAAAATGTCCCCGTTGCCTCTACCCAAATACCTGGATTAACCTTCACCCCCATGGCCACGGAAACAGTTACGGCCAAATTTGACTTGACCCTTTCAGTGGAAGAAACAGAACAAGGATTGATTACGGATTGGGAGTACAACAGCAATCTGTTTGAGATGGCTACGATTGAACGAATGGCTAGCTATTTTGAGATTTTGTTGACCGGATTTGTGTTGGATGAGTCTCAACGGGTGGTCACCCTGCCGTTGCTGAGTGAGGCAGAGCGGCATCAGCTGGTGGTGGAGTGGAACGATACGGCGATGCCCTATCCCGAACACCAGTGCATCCATGACTTATTTGAGGCCCAGGTGGAGCGTACGCCAGATGCGGTGGCGGTGTCCTATTTAGATAACCAGCTGAGTTACCGGGAATTAAATACCAGGGCCAATCAGCTGGCCCATCATTTGAGAACGTTGGGGGTGGGACCTGAGGTTTTAGTTGGTCTCTGTGTGGAACGCTCCCTGGATATGATGGTGGGTCTGTTGGGGATTTTGAAGGCAGGGGCAGCCTATGTGCCGTTGGATCCTGGCTACCCGCAACAGCGGCTGCAGTTTATGGTGGACCATGCCCAAATTGCTCTCTTGGTGACCCAGGCCGATTGTTTTAAGGCGTTAGGGTTAGAGATTGCGCCGGAACAGGTGGTGTGTTTGGACCGAGATGGGGAGACTATCGCCCAGGCCAGTGTCGATAGCTGCCCCACGGACGTGACGGCGGAGAATTTGGCCTATGTTATTTACACATCTGGATCCACGGGGACTCCTAAAGGGGTGCAAATTCAACATCAGTCTGTGGTGAATTTCCTCACTACGATGCAGGATGCGCCTGGGGTGAGGGAATGCGATCGCTTGGCCGCCGTCACCACCCTGGCCTTTGATATTGCTGCCCTGGAGCTTTACCTACCGTTGACCATCGGCGCAGAGGTGGTCATTCTGCCCACAGCGGTAACTCGGGATGGTCAGCAATTACAGCGCCAATTACAGCCTCTAAACCCAGCCTCACATCAGGAATCTGACCAACCAGTGACCATCATGCAGGCCACTCCAGCCACCTGGCAACTGTTGTTAGCGGCGGGCTGGTCTGGGGAGTCAGCACCCATGACCATGCTCTGTGGCGGTGAAGGATTGCCGACAACTATAGCGCAACAGCTGTCAGCGTCAGGAGCAGACCTATGGAACCTGTACGGCCCGACGGAGGCGACGATTTGGTCCACTCGTTTTCGGGTGGAGACTTTTGATCAGGTCAAATCTAATGGAGGCAACTCTCTAGTCTCCATCGGTCGTCCCATTGGCAACACCCAGGTTTATATTTTGGATGACCATCTCCAGCCTGTTCCCATCGGTGTGCCAGGGGAGTTACACATCGGTGGTGCTGGGCTGGCTCGGGGCTATTTGCATCAGCCGGATTTAACGGCAGAGAAATTTATCTCTAATCCCTTTGGTGAAGGCCGTCTCTATAAAACTGGAGACCTGGCTCGCTATGGTGCAGACGGCAATCTGGAGTATTTAGGACGTCTCGATCATCAGACTAAGGTGCGTGGCTTCCGCATTGAGCTAGGAGAGATTGAGGCGGTGCTGCGTCACCATGGGCAAGTGCAGCAGGCGGTGGTGGTTGTCCATGGTGATACCCCCAGTGATAAGCGCCTGGTGGCCTATATTGTGGGTGATGCACCGGAACTAGCCCTGAGTGACTTAAAAGCCTATCTAAATCAGCGGCTGCCAGCCTACATGGTACCCAGTACCTTTGTCCCCTTGGAAAAATTACCCTTAACTCCCAATGGCAAGGTAGATCGTCGCGCCTTGCCTGCACCGGGGCAACTGCGGGTGAGCGATGTGCAGTACGTTAAGCCCGAAAGTGAGATGGAGAAAAAACTGGTGGTTATCTGGCAGTCGGTGTTATCGATGGAACGGGTGGGCATCCACGACAATTTCTTTGATGTGGGGGGGAATTCTCTGCTGCTGATTCAGGCATACCATGCTCTGCAGACAGATTTACAGCTTTCTGTTCCCCTGGTGGATCTATTTGCCTATCCCACCATCAAGACTCTGGGAGATTATCTGACGAATCTATCTCAGGGCCAGCTGTCACCTCCTGAACGATTAAATTCTGATCAGCGAGATCAGGTAAAGACGGCGACCCGGCAACGACGACAGGCCCGACGGCGACATCGAGAACGTTAGACATTCACGCTCTCTACATGTGGATTAATGCAAGCAGAACAGGGGAAAAACAATGGTGCAACAGAATCACGACAATTTTAATCCTGACGCCAGAGATATTAGTGCGGATATTGCCATTGTGTCCATGGCTGGCCAGTTCCCTGGAGCACCGGATGTGGCATCATTCTGGCAAAATCTGCAGGCAGGGGTGGAATCCATTTCCCAATTCTCAGATCAGGAACTGTTGCAGGCAGGGGTGGATCCAGCGCTATTGGCCGACCCAAACTATGTCAAGGCCAAGGCTGTTTTAGATGATGTGGCTGGGTTTGATGCTCCATTTTTTGATATCTCTCCTCGGGAAGCAGAAATTCTCGATCCCCAGCACCGGTTGTTTCTGGAATGTGCATGGACGGCGGTTGAAGCAGCGGGCTATGACCCTCAACGCTATCAGGGACTGATGGGTGTTTACGCTGGGGTGGGGGTGAATGGGTATTTGCTGCATCATCTGGCCCAGCGTCAAGACCTGTTGCGGACGGTGGGTCTGTATCCCCTCTTTATTGCCAATGACAAGGACTTTTTGCCCAGTCGGGTGGCCTACAAGCTCAATTTGACCGGGGCGGCGGTGGCGGTACAAACGGCCTGTTCCACATCCCTGGTGGCGGTCCATCTGGCCTGCCAAAGTCTCCTGAATGGAGAAACCGATATGGCCCTGGCGGGCGGGGTGTCTATTGCGATTCCCCAGGGTACGGGCTATCTCTATCAAGAGGGCATGATTCTGGCCCCCGATGGCCATTGTCGGGCCTTTGATGCCCAGGCCAAAGGAACCGTTGGCGGTAGCGGTGTAGGGGTGGTGCTGCTGAAACGGTTGGAAGATGCGATCGCAGACGGTGACCCTTGCCATGCGGTAATTCGTGGCTCAGCCATTAACAACGACGGTTCCCTGAAGGTGGGCTACACGGCCCCCAGTGTCGCCGGTCAAGCAGCGGTGATCAATGAAGCCCTGGCAGTGGCCAATGTGGACGCCGATACCATTGGCTATATAGAAGCCCACGGCACCGGCACAGAACTGGGAGATCCCATCGAAATTGCCGCCCTCAATCGGGTATTTCGTTGCCACCCTGAGCAACCTGAGAAACCCACCTGCGCCATCGGTTCCCTTAAGACCAATGTGGGCCATTTAGATACGGCAGCGGGTGTGGCAGGTCTAATCAAAACTGTCCTGGCCTTGAAGCACCAGGCCATTCCCCCCAGCCTTAATTTTGAAACCCCCAATCCCAATATTGATTTTGGTACGGGGCCTTTCTACGTCAACACCAAACTGCAGGACTGGCCCCATGCTGATTCGCTCCAGCCTCGACGGGCGGGGGTGAGTTCCTTTGGCATTGGTGGCACCAACGCCCATGTGATTCTCGAAGAAGCACCCCCATTAAAACTATCGGGTTCTGCGCGTCCCTGGCAGTTGTTGTTACTGTCGGCCAAAACCCCATCGGCCTTGGCTCAGATGACCACCAACCTGGCTGATTTCTTCCAGGAACAATCGGCAACTGAATTAAATCTGGCCGATGTTGCTTATACCCTGAGCTGTGGACGGCAGGCATTTAATTATCGCCGTATCCTGGTTTGTCAGGACATTGATCAGGCCATCCAGGCATTACGGGCAGTTGCAGAGAACGCTGAGGAGATGCTAGCTCTGCCAAGCGGGCCTCAGGTTGTTACTGGATCGGGTAAACCACAGGGGAAATCTTTGACCTTTCTCTTTCCAGGCCAGGGCTCCCAACATGTCAACATGGGTCGAGACCTCTATCAAACCGAACCCATTTTTCGGGAACAGATAGATCGCTGTGCTGACCTGTTACAACCCCTGTTAAAACTCGATCTGCGCCAGATTCTTTATCCAGCTCCAGAACAGGAGGCCACCGCTGCGGCCCAGCTGCAACAGACGGCAATTGCCCAACCAGCTCTCTTTGTGATCGAGTATGCTCTGGCCCAACTCTGGTTAGCCTGGGGATTAAAACCCACAGCAATGGTGGGCCACAGCATTGGAGAATATGTGGCGGCCTGCCTTGCCGGAGTGTTTAGTCTGGAGGCGGGACTGGCCCTGGTGGCTAAGCGGGGGCAACTGATGCAACAATTGTCGCCAGGGGCAATGGTGGCGGTACCTCTGGCAGCAGAGGCGGTGCAATCTCTGTTGGATAAAGATTCTAGGTTTAAAGAGATTGCGATCGCAGCCCTGAATGAACCCAACCGCTGCGTAGTATCAGGCCCCAAGACAGCCATATCAGCTTTTGAACAATACATTACCAGTCAGGACACCGAAGGCCGTCGTCTACACACCTCCCATGCCTTCCATTCCCCCATGATGGAGCCCATCCTGGATGCGTTTCGCCAGCAGTGCCAGCAGGTTGATTTCCAGCCTCCCCAACGCCCCTACCTGTCCAACCTCACCGGCACCTGGATCACCACCGCCCAAGCAACGGATCCCAACTACTGGGTCCAACATCTGCGCCAACCTGTCCAATTTTCCCAGGCCCTAACCCAGCTTTGTCAGGATGCGGACCCACCACATACCCTATTGGAAGTAGGCCCTAGTCGTGCCCTTAGTTCCCTGGTCCAGAGGCATCCAGCCGGTCAGGGTCAGGCAGTGATTGCCACCCTGCGCCACCCTCGGGAAGATAAATCCGATATGGCTACGTTGTTATCTGCCCTGGGAAAGCTTTGGCTGCAAGGGACGGAGATTGATTGGCTTGCCGTCTATGGTCATGAACGTCGCCACCGTCTGGCCCTACCCACCTATCCCTTTGAACACCAACGCTACTGGATCGAGGCGTCTGATGCGCCCATGGGGACCTCTGGTTCTCTGGCTGCCCAATCAAATCAGTCTCAAGGCTTACATCGAAGAGAGTTTAAAGATTGGTTTTATGTCCCCTCTTGGAGCCGTCGTCCCATTCCCCCAGTTAAGCGAGAAACCCAGACTGTTACAGATACGATTCTTGTCTTTGTTGATGATCTCAATGTGGCGACTCCCCTGATTAAGCAGCTAGGGAGAAATGATCGCACGATTATCCAAGTCCAAATTGGCGAAACGTTTCAATCTCTAGGAGAGAATCATTACAGCCTTAATCCCCAGCAGCGAGAGGACTATGACCATCTACTCCAGGCGTTGCAACGTTTGGAACAACAGCCCGATAAAATCCTCCATCTTTGGACGTTAGTTCCACAGGTATCTGAACCAGTTCAATCTACGGATCAGTCTCTGGTCCTGGGCTTCTACGGTCTTCTCTTCTTAGCTCAAGCTTGGAACAAGCAGGAGTTTGACCATTCCTGTGATCTCGTTGTGATTACTCAGCATCTCCAGAGGGTCACTGGAGAAGAACATCTGCTTCCCAACCAGGCCACCCTGTGGGGAGCCATCCGGACTATCCCTCAAGAAATCGCTGGGTTAACCTGTCGCTGTGTGGATATCCTGTTGCCTGATTCAGCATCCCAGCCTGACCTTGATTTAGAGCCATCATCAAACCTTATCCATCAACTAGTTACAGAGATGGAAGCACCAGCAGGAGAACCCGAAAACCAGGCAATTGCCTATCGGGGTCCCTATCGCTGGGTCCAACAATTTCAGTCTTTTCCGATGGAATTAGAAAACCAGGGAGAGACGCTGTTGCGACCAGAGGGTGTCTATCTGATCACGGGAGGTTTAGGCGGGTTAGGACTGACCATAGCTCAACATCTGGCTCAACATTGGCAAGCCAGGCTGGTGTTGATGAGTCGGTCCTTCTTTCCTCAGGAGTCAGACTGGCAAGATTGGCTAGAAAACCACCCCTCAGATCATCCCATTAGCCTTAAAATTATTGCCCTACAGGCTTTAAAAGAAGCAGGAGCGGAGATTTTAGTGGTTACAGCGAATGTTTGCGATCGCACAGCTCTCCAGCAAGCGATAACCAAAGCCATTCAACAATTTGGTCCTATCCACGGCGTTATTCACGCAGCAGGTATTCCCGGTGGTGGGGTAATCGATCTGCGCACCCAGGCAGAGACAATAGCCGTCTTCCAACCCAAGCTACAAGGCACCCTAACTCTAGACCAAACATTGCAGGACTTAAACGATCGCCCACTAGATTTTATGGTGCTCTGTTCTTCTGTGACCGCCATTACGGGGGCCGTAGGACAAATCGACTACTGTGCCGCCAACGCCTTTCTCGATGCCTATGCCCAGGCTCGTAATGTAAACTCCCCCACCCGTTACCTGGCCATTAACTGGGAGAGTTTACAACAGGTGGGCATGGCAGCAAAGGCAATGGAAACCTTGTCTGAACGTCTCGCAGGCGATCCATCCAACCACTGGCTGCTGAACCAGATGCGCTCAGAGCTAGCCCTTGGTCTTTTCCCCACTGACTGTGGTCAAGTGCTAGAGCAGTTGTTGGGGCAACCGGAACCCCAGGTGATCGTTTCCACACGAGAGTTAACTTCCCGCCTGACGACCCAACGGCGGATGGGTGACCGTCCAGAACACCATCAGCCAGCCGCTACCCCCTCGATCAAATTTCCCGTGGTCAATGTGTCTGATGACCCAGTGGAAAATAAAATTATTGGAATTCTTCAAGCCCTGCTGGGTCGCGACACCATTGGCATCCACGACAACTTCTTTGAAATGGGGGGAGATTCTCTCATCGGCATGCAGTTTTTAGCCCACCTGCGGCAAACCTTTGCCATCGATCTATCCATTACCACCGTGTTTGAAGCCACCACCATTGCCCAGCTGGCCACTGTAGTTAAGGCTAAGCAGCCGTCTGCTATGGCTAGCTCCTCCACCGCCGACCTGGATCAGCTAGAAGACATTTTGAACCAGGTAGACACCCTAAGTGAGGAGGAACTCAATGCCTTAAGCCAACCCTAATACCCCCATCACCCCATCACCCATCCACCCCATCACCCATCCACCCATCCACCCATTCACCCTAACAGCCGGTGACCTAACACCCAAGAACACCAGCCGCGCAAGGAAAAGACCCATGCCAGAGCAAAGCCAACTGCAGCAACAAACCAAAATCAAAAGCCTGATCAAACGGCTCGCAAATTTGCCGCTGCAAAAGCGAGATGCTGTGCTTGCGCTGCTGCAAAAGCAAGGGATTGACCCGGCTAATTTGCCGATCTGGTCCTGCGATCGCACCACCAACCATTTCCCCCTCTCCTGGACCCAGGAACAGCTCTGGTTAGTGGATCAGTTAGCAGGCCCCAGCCCCACCTACAACTTTTTGGTGGTGATGCAGGTGAAGGGGCCATTAAAGATTGATGCACTGCAGCAGACACTCAATACGCTAGTGCAGCGCCATGAGATTTTGCGCACCACCTTTAAATCCATTGATGGTAAACCCAGACAGGTGATCCATGACAGCGGTTTCTGGCCCCTTTCTCTGGAAAACTGGCCCCATGGGGAAACAACTTCAGATTTTCAGAATGACAAGCCTGCCCCCCTAAACTCTGTTGCCGACCTTGCCCCAGGTCTGCAAACCTGGATTCAGCAAGAAGCTGCCAGGTGCTTCGATTTAGCCACGGGGCCACTGGTGCAGGCCAGCCTGATGCAGCGATCGCCCACCGACGCATTGTTGGTGTTAAATCTGCACCATATTATTTGGGACTGGTGGTCCATGGGCTGCTTTAGCCAGGAATTAGCCCACCTGTATCGCGCCCATAGCCAGGAACAATCCCCCCAGCTGCCACCGCTCTCCCTGCAGTATGTGGATTATGCCTGCTGGCAACGCCATTGGCTACAAACAGACAGGCTTAACCAGCATTTGGACTATTGGCAACAACAACTGGCCCAGGCTCCAGCCTTGTTGGAATTGCCCACCGATTATCCCCGTCCCCCAGTGCAAGCATTTAACGGGCGTACCCATAGGGTTCATCTATCTCCTGCTTTAAGTGCCCAGGTGAGAGACCTGGCCCAGCAGCAGGGGGTAACCCTGTTTATGTTGTTATTAACAGTCTTTCAGATTCTGCTCCATCGCTACAGCGGTCAGCCCGATATCCTGGTGGGCACCCCCATTGCCAATCGCCAGCATCCTGAGTTGGAGTCATTACTAGGGTTCTTTGTGAATACCCTGGTGCTACGCACACCCATTGATGGGACCGCCACAGGTGCCGAGCTGTTGCAAACGGTGAAAGCGATGGCATTAGAGGCCTATGCCCACCAGGATGTGCCCTTTGAACAGGTGGTGAAGGCGTTGCAGCCCCAACGCAGTTTGGCCTATTCCCCCATTTGCCAGGTGATGTTTGTGTTGCAAAATACTCCGCTAACAACATTGGCTTTGGATCAGGTGAGTCTGACACCGTTGTCTGTGGATGCTGCGATCGCAAAGTTTGATTTAACTCTCTCAATCCGTGAGACAGACCAGGGGCTGATGGCAACCTGGGAGTATAACCGTGATCTATTTGAAACTACCACCATTAAACAGATGGCCAGCCATTTTGAGCGCTTGTTGACTGGCCTGGTGGCAGATATATCCCAACCGGTGAGCGCTCTGCCCATGCTTAGTGAAACGGAGCGGCATCAATTGTTAGTGGACTGGAATCAGCCTGCGGTTGTGCCTCCAGAGATAGAAGCCTATCCCTGTATTCATCAGCTATTTGAAGCCCAGGTCACCCGCACACCCGATGCCACCGCACTGGTGTTTGAGGGAGAAGAACTCAGCTATCGCCAGTTAAACAATCGGGCTAATCAACTGGCCCATTATCTCCGCAGCCTGGGAGTTGGCCCTGAGTCATTAGTGGGTCTCTGTATGTCGCGCTCAATAGACCTGGTGGTAGGGCTGTTGGCAATTTTGAAGGCGGGTGGGGCCTATATTCCCCTGGACCCCACCTATCCGTCCCAACGTCTGCAGTTTATGCTTCAGGACTCACAGGTGAACGTTCTGGTGACTCAAAACCAGCATCTGGAGTTGTTCTCAGACTATAACGGCAAGATAGTCTGTTTGGATAACTGTGGGCAGGATGATACATCGAAAATTGCCCAGTATCCTGCAGAGAATCTTCCCAGAAATGGGACCGCCAATAATCTCGCCTATGTGATCTACACTTCGGGCTCCACTGGCAACCCCAAGGGAGTACTCATTCCCCATCGCAATGTTATTCGCTTATTACGGACTACCCAGGACCTTTATCACTTTAATCAACAAGACTGTTGGACCCTGTTCCATTCCTATGCCTTTGATTTCTCAGTGTGGGAAATCTGGGGGGCATTATGCCACGGTGGTCGCCTGGTGATTGTGCCCTATTGGGTGAGTCGCTCTCCCCAAGACTTTTATGATTTATTGGTGCATCATCAGGTCACAGTACTCAATCAAACCCCTTCAGCCTTTCAGCAATTGATGCAGGTTGATCAAGACCACGCTGTTGATTCCCTTGGGCTGCGCTACATCATTTTTGGCGGTGAGGCACTACAGGTGGAAAGTCTCCTACCCTGGTTTAATCGCCATGGTGAGGACCAGCCCCAATTAATCAACATGTATGGCATCACCGAAACAACGGTCCATGTTACCCATCAACCGTTAACGGCTGAGCACTCACAACAATCTTGCAATCCCATTGGTAAAGCCTTAGCTGACCTTCAAATTTATGTATTGGATCATGGTCTACAGCCAGTGCCCATTGGTGTAGCAGGGGAATTGCATATTGGTGGTGCTGGTCTTGCTCGTGGCTATCTCAATCGACCAGAGCTAACGGCAGAGAGATTTATTGCCAACCCTTTTGGGGCAGGGAGACTGTATAAAACAGGCGACCGGGTGCGGTATCGCACCGATGGCAGTCTTGAGTATCTGGGACGGCTGGACCATCAAGTAAAAATTCGCGGTTTTCGCATCGAGCTAGGTGAAATCGAAACGGTTCTCAGTCAGCACCCGCAAGTACAACAATGTATTGTTATTTCCCAGGCCAATGCCTCTAGCGATCCCTGTCTGGTGGCCTATATGGTGCCCAATAGCGATCTAAACTCTGGCGCAACAGAGACTGATGCAACAGAGACGGGCGATATAGATACCTATGCTCTGAAAGCCTATTTGAAGGAGCATTTGCCTGACTATATGGTGCCAACAGGGATCATGTCTCTTACCGCATTCCCCTTGACTGACAACGGCAAGATTGACCGTCAGGCCCTGCCTGTATTTGATGGAGCGAGTCCCGCAGCCACCTATATTGCCCCGATTACAGAGCGACAAAAACACCTGGCCAGTCTCTTTGCTGATGTGTTATCCCGACCCATTAATACCATTGGTCTCCACGATAGCTTTTTTGACCTGGGGGGTCATTCTCTCCTTGCGGCCCAGTTAGTTGCTCGTATTCGTAGCACATTAGATCTGGAAATGCCCCTGCGCACCCTGTTTGAATCTCCTACTATAGATGCCCTGGATGCTGCTCTGGATAAGGCTGCCTACCCTTCTCGGTCTGTCCCTCCCATTACGCCTCGATCCCAGAATGACTCTCCTATCCCCCTCTCCTTTGCCCAGGAACGATTATGGTTTTTAGCTCAGCTGGAGCAGCAGGAAAATCAGGTACAACAACAGGCGGAGCCATTGGCCATCTATAACATTTTTGCAGCCGTTCGCATCAGTGGCAGACCCAATGCCGCCGCTTTGCAACAGGCCCTGGATACCCTGGTGCATCGTCACGAGAGTCTGCGTACTCGATTTCCCGTTGTTGAGGGTGTGGCCAGGCAAGTGGTTAAGCCTACAGTGCAAATTCCGTTAGTGGTTATCCCAACGTTGGAGATTCCCCTGGAGGATTGGTTGTTGCAAAGGGCACAACAACCTTTTGACCTGGAACAAGGTCCCTTACTACGGATGGCGTTAGTCAATCTCGATGACGGGGCTGCGGTGCTAGCGGTAACAATACATCACATTATTAGCGATGGTTGGTCCATGCAGGTGCTGATTCAGGAACTGAGCACCCTCTACACAGCCTATGCCCAGGGCCAACCTGCGACCCTGCCGCCGTTAAAAATTCAATATGCTGACTATGCCCTCTGGCAGCGCCAGTGGTTACAGGGGGAAGATTTAGCCACCCAGTTAAGCTACTGGCAACAACAGTTGGCCAATCTACCACCGTTGTTAGAATTGCCCACCGATCGCCCCCGTCCTGCCGTCCAAACATTTCAGGGGCGGACCCATAGGATCAGCTTGCCGCCAGACTTAAGCCAGCAGGTGCGTGCTTTTGCCCAGCAGCAGGATGTCACCCTATTTATGCTGTTGCTAGGCACCTTCCAACTTCTGCTCCATCGCTACAGTGGGCAACGGGATATTGCAGTGGGTACCCCTGTGGCAAATCGTCAGCGGTTTGAACTGGAACCTTTGATCGGCTTTTTTGTAAATACGCTGGTGCTTCGCCTTGGTGTGGATGAAACAGATACGGTTGTTGCCTTTCTAACCAGGGTGAAACAGATGGCCCTGGAGGCTTACGACCATCAAACTGTGCCATTTGAACAAATCGTGGAAGCCCTACAGCCTGAGCGTAGCCTGGCCTATTCTCCCCTTTTCCAGGTGATGTTTGCCCTGGATGCTGAGCTTGCTCCCCTGGCTTCGTTGCCCGCTGGCCCATCGGAACTTACCCTGACGCCTCTGGCTGTGGATAGTGCGATCGCAAAATTTGACCTCACCCTGTCGATCACAGACACCACCCCTGCCCTGGTCACCCATTGGGAATACAACAGCGACCTATTTAACCCCGACAGCATTGAGCGCATGGCCCAGCAATTTATCACCCTGCTGCAGGGCATGGTGACCAGGGCATCCAGCCCCATCAGTGAGCTATCCCTCCTGACGGAGCCAGAACGACACCAGCTATTGATGGAATGGAGTGGTGCCCATGGTGAGTCTGCCAGTGGCGTCTCCGATGCTCAGAACCGAGAGGCCTGTATTCATCACCTGTTTGAGGCCCAGGTGCAACGCACACCAGATGCGATCGCCGTCAGCCTGGAATCGGAACACCTGAGCTATCAAGCCTTAAACCAGCGAGCTAACCAGCTAGCACATTATCTCCAAGACTTGGGCATAGGTCCCGAAACCCTTGTGGGCATTTGTATAGACCGCTCCCTCGACATGGTAGTGGGGCTATTGGGCATCCTCAAAGCTGGCGCAGCCTACGTTCCCATCGATCCCACCAATCCCCTAGCTCGCCTTGCCTTTATGCTACAGGATACTGGCCTATCTCTTCTGCTGACCCAGCACCATTTGCTGACGGCATTGCCAGACCACGGGGCAAAAACGGTGTGTTTAGATAGCGACTGGTCAACCATTGCCACCTGCCCCTCTACCAATCCCATCAGTCAGGTGGGTGCTGAGAATTTGGCCTATGTCATCTATACCTCCGGTTCCACTGGCCAACCTAAGGGCATTTTGATTGAGCACCAGGCCTTGATAGCCTTTACCCAAACGGCCATCACCACCTATGGGTTTTCCCCCACAGACCGGGTACTACAGTTTGCCTCCATTAGCTTTGATGCTGCTGTCGAAGAAATTTATCCCTGCTTGAGCGTCGGAGCCACCCTGGTGCTAAGAACTGAGGAAATGCTGGCTTTAGACCGATTCTGGTCCCAATGCCAGAACTGGCAAATTACCGTCCTCGATTTACCCACGGCCTACTGGCATCAACTGGTTTCCCAATTTATCCCCCAATCTTTGCAGCCTCTGCGGTTAGTCATTATTGGAGGAGAACGGGCAGACCCCAGGCAGGTTAACCATTGGCAGCAAAATGTCGGGCAGTTTCCCCAGCTGATCAATAGCTATGGCCCCACAGAAACCACCGTTGTGGCCACCACTTACAATTTTTCCACCAATAAGACTTCTGAAGGAACCCGGTTAGTCGAAGTACCCATAGGGCGACCCCTGGCCCATGTCCAAACCTATGTCCTGGACGCTCACCATCGACCGATGCCCATGGGCATTCCTGGTGAATTGTACATTGGCGGAGCCGGACTGGCCCGAGGTTATCTAAACCAGCCAGCATTAACAAAAGAGAACTTTATACCCCATCCCTTTGGCACAGGACGACTCTATAAAACAGGCGATCGTGTGCGGTATCGCCCTGATGGCAATATTGACTATTTGGGTCGTCTGGATGACCAGGTAAAAATTCGTGGCTTTCGTATTGAGCTAGGGGAAATTGAAGCGGTGCTCCATAGCCACCCCCAGGTGCAGCAATGTGTTGTTGTTACCCAGACTGATTCCCTGGGTCACTCGACATTGATCGCCTATGTTGTTGTCCAGGCTATCAGTAACGAGACAGACAATGAAGCAAAAAATGAAACAAATGGAGCGATTGAGACCAGTGCCTTAAAAGACTATCTGAAACAGTCCTTACCCCCCTATATGGTCCCTCAGTTGGTAGTCCCCTTGGATACCCTGCCACTCACCCCTAACGGAAAAGTAGATCGCCATGCCTTAAGGGCTCCTGATGGGGCTTTAGCACAGTCTCTCTCCTCCCAAACCTACATTGCACCCCGCACGCCGATTGAATTGCGGCTGGCCAAAATCTGGTCAGAAATCCTGGAGATTCGCCCCATAAGTGTGCAGAGTACATTCTTTGATTTGGGCGGGCACTCCCTCCTGGCAGTTCAGCTGATGGTCAGGCTACAGCAAGAATTTCAGGCCGATCTGCCCTTGGCTATCCTGTTCCAATCTCCCACGATTGAACAGTTGGCCATGTATCTTGAGCGGGATGGGGGGATTGATAACGTTTCAGATACGGTTCTAGTTCCGATTCAGGCACAAGGGAACAAAACACCGCTGTTCTGTATCCACCCCATCGGTGGAAATGTTTTTTGCTATGCCGCCCTGAGTCAGCAGCTAGGGGCAGACTATCCCCTGTACGGCCTCCAATCCCTGGGGCTGATGGGGCAACAGCAACCGTTGACCACCATTGAGGCCATGGCAGCAACGTACTGCCAAGAAATTAGAACGGTTCAGCCCCAGGGCCCCTATCATCTGGTGGGTTGGTCCATGGGGGGCGTTGTTGCTTATGAAATGGCGCAGCAGCTTAGCCAGCAAGGGGAAACGGTAGCGTTATTAGGTTTGATTGATAGTTACCTCTACTGTCCAAATATAGTCACTGGTGTGGAAAATGACCCAATGAATCACCCAGAATTCAATCAGGGGTGGTTGTTGATGGAGCTACTCAAAGACTTGGCTGGACAGATGGGGCAACCCTTACCCTCCCCATTACAAATCCTTCAAACTTCTCCCATGTCCCTTGCCCAGGCATTTGAGTTCAGCCAGCAGCACCAGCTTCTGCCTCCCGGTGTGACGTTTCACCGTTTAGAGCATCTCTGGCAAGTATTTCAGGCTAATGTGCTGGCCCTACACCAATATCGTCCCCAGTCCTATGGTGGATCAGCATTACTCATCAGTGCTGGCGAATCTGTGACACAGGCTTCAGATAAAATCTCGGAGCGAGTCCGAAATTCAGCTAGTCTGAGCTGGGAACAGATCCGTTGGGAGCAAATTATCCAAGGGGACTTCAAACAATTTACTATTTCTGGAGATCACTTTAGTCTCTTGAGAGAAGCCGATCAGATAACTCCAATCACCCATTATCTGAAGTCCTATATTTCGCTTTAACCCCCATGTCACAGCTCAATTTCTTGCAAATTAATTAGGGTTTGCTGTTGAAGTCCAGCTTTCATAGTTTGCAAGGGTTTCATTGTATTGAGATGTGCTTAAGTGCACGAAAAAGTGGCTAAAATGCTTAAAACCCTTGCACCTACTCAGGGAAATGTACCGACAATCATCACCTGGCCAGTTATCTTTCGAAGATTTTTATCTACCGTTTGGGGGCAAATTATCGTCGGAGAATCGCTGGGTGAAACTGGCCGAGATGATCCCATGGGATGAGTTCGAATCAACCTATGCTAGCCAGTTTAGCGAGGATATGGGAGCGCCAGCGAAGGGCTTTCGGATGGCTCTGGGCGCATTGATTATCAAAGAGAAATTGGGTACCAGCGACCGAGAGACGATAGACCAAATACGAGAGAACCCGTATCTGCAATATTTTCTTGGACTGCATGAGTACAGCGACACGCCCCCGTTTGATGCGTCGATGCTGGTTCATTTTCGCAAACGAATCCGTGTCGACCTGGTGTCAGCGGTCAATGAGTCGGTGGTTGAAGCAGGCATGGCCCCCGCCTCCGCCTCATCTGAGGACAGTGCATCCGAGAGCGATGATGACTCAGATCCACCAGCCCCGCCATCGAGTGGCAATCAAGGTCAATTGATTGTGGATGCGAGTTGTGCGCCTGCCGATATTCACTATCCGACTGACCTCGATTTACTCAACCAAGCGAGAGAGCACAGTGAACGGCTCATTGATGAGTTGTATCAACAGGTAGCAGGCTGTCTTCCAAAGAAGCCTCGAACGTATCGACAAACCGCCCGCAGAGACTACCTCAGGATTGTGAAACGGCGCAAGAAGTCACGCAAGTTGATTCGTAAAGGCCTCCGACAACAACTCAACTATGTGCGACGAAACCTAGGGTACATTGACCGGTTAATCAAAGCAGGCGCAACGCTTGCAGCGCTGAATCCACGAGAGTACAAGACCCTGTTGGTGATTTATGAGGTCTATCGCCAACAACAGCACATGTATCAACACAAGCAGCGACGGATTAATGACCGCATTGTGAGTATTTCACAGCCCCATGTACGACCCATTGTGCGCGGTAAAGCCGGAACCCCCGTTGAATTTGGAGCCAAATTCGCCATGAGTTGTGTGGCGGGCTATGTGTTTCTCGACCGTCTCAGTTGGGATAACTTTAATGAATCCGAAGACTTGATACCCCAGATAGAACGCTTTCGCGCCCGCACCGGACACTATCCCGCCTCAGTGCATGCCGACCAGATTTATCGGACACGCGATAACTTGAGGTGGTGTAAACAGCATGGCATCCGTCTAAGTGGTCCGCCCTTGGGTCGACCGTCACTCGATGAAGCTCAACACGCCTTCCTCCGACAACAAGCCCGAGACGATGAGAGTATTCGAGTCACTGTCGAAGGTAAGTTTGGTCAGGCCAAACGACGATTTGGACTCGGACACGTCATGGCCAAACTCGCCCAAACTGCTGAAACCATGATTGCCATCACTTGTTTGGTGATGAACTTGGAGAAACGGCTACGCCGTTTTATTGGCTTGTTTTTGATGGGGGTGATCCGCTTACTCCGCCGCTCTCAGGCAGATGTGAGACCCTTTACAGACACCTTAAGCAAGGACTGGCTGAAAAGGCTCGACCCTGGGAAAGGGGCTACTGACCCTGGCTGGGCTGCTGGATAATCCCTGAGATTTCTATTGAGTTTTTCAGCAAACCCTAATTATGAGGTCTGAATCGTGAATCTTCCCTGTAATCCGTGCCTAAAATTTAAGACGTTTGGCATACGTATATCTAGCAAATACAAGTACCCCTAGGTTAACAATATGAGCAGGCCAAGGCATGGGACGCAGAATGTCCAAAATCAGAACAATTCGGCTTTCGGAGGCATTGTTATGAACCTGATGTACATGGGTATCATCGAAGAGAATACTGTTGCCCTTTTGCCAGGTGTGGGGCTGATCTTTGATGTAAATTGTTGGCGGATTTATATCGGGAACGATTAAAGGCAGATGATAACGTAAATATCCTCGGGAAGGGCCTTCGTGGGCGGGAATACTTTTCCCTGGATCCAAAATGGAGAACATAGCCTGTACTAGCCCCGGCACTTGATGGATTACTTCCACGGTTTTAGGACATCGTTGTCGATTTTTCAGTGGCTTTTCTCCTAAGGAGAATAACATAAAGGTCCGCCAACTTTTTTGAGGATCACTCCCTTGGGAGATGGTGGTTTGATATTGATCAACCTCATGATATTTAGGTATTTGGCTCTGATCTGGCAACAAATCTAAAAGCTCTGCATAAATCTCATTAAGCGCATTATCTACAATTCTTAATTCGGGGCAGGTTTGATCAATATTAAAGAAAACAGGACGACTGTCTCCCCCTATAAATAAATCGAAATATCGATTTACCAGCTCAGTTAATCTCAGTCGAGAGAGAGTCGTGTGCACAGTATAATAAAATCTTTTCATTTGATAAATCCTTGTTAGGAAAACATTAGAGACAACCCATGGGCATATCAATGGTTCAAACGATTCAAAAGGGAAACGAAACTAAGATTTTGGTAGTCCTACTGGCCAGTATCTTAATGGACTTTTTGGGCTTTGGCATCGTGCTTCCCCTGTTGCCTTTCTATGCCCAATCCCTGGATGCGTCTCCATTGGAAATCAGCATTTTGCTGGGGTTATTTCCTATGATGTTGACCTTTGCACCCACCTTATGGGGCAGTTTGAGCGATCGCATCGGTCGTCGTCCGGCATTTCTTTTCAACATTGCGGGGACAACTTTATCCTTTTTGTGGCTTAGCTTTGCTAACACTCTATGGATGTTGTTTATGGCCCGTATTCTAGGGGGCTTGAGCAGTGCCAGCATGGTGATTGCTCAAGCCTATGTTTCAGACCTGACCACATCTGAAGAGCGCACTAAGAAATTAGGATTTCTAGGCGCTGCAGCTGGGATTGGTTTTGTGATTGGCCCTGTGATTGCCGGACTTTTGATCGGTGGTGACTCAACCAGCCCAAATTTTCGTTTACCGGCTTTAGCCGCCACCATTGCTTCCGGGGTAACATTTTGTGCGGCCTTTGGCGCGTTGCCCGAAGTGAAGCCCATAAGATTCAAGCCAGCAGTTCAGCACCGGCATCCCCTGGCTCAATTGCTCCCTGAGCTTAAGCAAGTTCTCCAACGTCCATTGGTTGGCATGCTGATCACGTTGACCTTTATCACCTTTTTCGGTGGCATTGGCATTCAAGCTATTTTTGCCCTGTGGTGTGAATGGCGTTTTGGTTGGGGAGCCCAGGAATTTGGTTATTTGCTGATTTTCTATTGTTTAACCATTGCCATCATTCAACTGAGTTTGCTCGGTCGACTCACCCGTTGGGTGGGAGAGATTAAGTTACTCCTATGGAGTTCTGCGATGGCCGCCCTGGGGCTTGTGCTGATTCCCTTTGCAAACAATGTTCCTCAGTTACTGGCAGCGCTGTTATTGACAATTTTTGCCCAAGCATTAGGAAATCCAGTGCTGGCCAGTTTACTCAGTCAGTTAGCTGGGGCGAAACAACAGGGTAAGACCCTGGGCTTGATGCAGTCTGTGATTGGCTTAGCTACCTTTTTAGGATCCGTTTGGGCCGGTTTTTTGTTTGGAAGCCTGGGAGAAAATTGGCCCTACTGGACTGGTGCAGCCTTAATTGCCATTGCGGTCATTCTTTGTTGGCAGCAAGTTACCCATTCCCGTTTCTCGGCGATCATGCGTCGTCGTCGTCAACAGAAGTTAATACATTTGTTTGAACTGTTGGATCTTGATAACAGTGGCACCATTGAACTCCAAGATTTTCGACAAGCGGGGCAGGCCTTGGCCAAACTTCGTGGTTGGTCTCCAGGAACATCGGAATATGAGGTTTTGCAGGCTTCCTTAGTGGGGTTTGGTGAAATGTTGCAACAGTTGGCTGATCGTGATGGCAATCAATGTATTGATCGGGCTGAATGGCTACATTGGTTGGAGCAAGAGGTGGATTATGACTTTGCCAATCTCTTTCTTCAGGTCATTGACACTAACCAAGATGGCCGGGTGGCTATAGATGAGTTGCGCACGTTCTACCAGGCCTATGGCATTCGGACAGAAGCATTGGAAGAAGCATTTCATACTCTAGATCTCAACCAGGATGGCCATCTTTGCCAGAAAGAATTTGAAACCATCTTTGCTCAGTTTCTCTATAGCAATGATGTTCAAGCACCAGGTAACTGGATTTTTGGTGTGAGTTTACCGCAGCGGCTTTAGGAAAATTTTGTTCTCCCTATGGTTTCATGCCAAAGCCCATGCGAACTAAGGGCCAGGGTTTAATTAGAAACTCATAGGTTAGGAAGGTGAATAGGGTAGTCAAAATGGTCAACACTAAGAATTCGGGAAAGATGCTGAGTCCTAGTTTAGGAATATAGAGCCCCAAAATCACGATCAGAGGATGGTGCACGATATAAATCGGTAATGAAGCCTGGCCCATGTATTTCAGGAAAGGATTGGTTATGGTGGCCAGATGACGGCGGGTAAGAATCAGGATTGATGCGATCGCGCTCCAGGTATGAACCCCCGTTATAGCAGAACGCAGCAGGTATAGCCCCAGATCAGACGTATCTCCATAAAAGTTTTCCTGGTATTGGCTCAACAGCAATAAGCGTGCCAGTAAACTGACCAGGAATAGACTATAAAACAAACCAGCTTTGGCTTGGATAGCCTTGCCCAGACGGGAGTCTACATACATCAGATAGCCAATCACAAACGCCCATAGGTTATAGACAAAATGTCCCCAGTCCTGAAACAGAGTTTGGCAGTCAAACAAGGGCCACACATATCCTAAAGTTGCCATAGCACCACCAAAACCGAGCATCGGTAGCCAAATAATATGGCGATACAGCAAGTTTGCCATCGCCATGATAGTTGCCCTAGACAATCGAATTAAGACGACTAGAACAGTGAAGCTCATCACCAAGAGATAGGCAAGAAACCACAGATGTTCCCACCGAGGCCCCAACCGTGAACCACAAGGCCCCAGCAAAATTGTCCCCATGTGCAAGGGCAAGTAATGTATGAAAAAATCAGTGAGATTACGAGGGACTAGATGGTTAGGCCAAAGATACCGTTGTATCGGTCCCAACGTTACCATAAATATAACGAGGGGAATTAAAAGTCGCTGAATCCGTTCTCTGTAAAAATCACGAATTGATCGTTTGCTTAAGGAGACCGCTGCGCTATAGCCTGCAATCAAAAATAGAAGAGGCATATGCCACGATGACACTAAGGCAATGTAAAGTTTCAAGAGCAAGGCTGTCATACTTGCTGTCTCTACTTGTGAAAACCCTGGGATAAACAACATCAACCAGACCACGTGTAGAGGAATGAGATTAAGAATAACAACCGTTCTGATCCAGTCAAAGTCGTAGTGTCGCATTGCCCATTGATGCTAAGCGTCAGTCAAATTAATATCATTTCAAAACTGACATAAAAATATATTTCTGCCATTATGCAAGATTATTAACGTTAAAGAAAGTACGGTAATAACGGACTAAAAGCCCCGTCAGTTGCTAGCGTAGATTTTGTAGCTTCCGACGCGTGTAGATATAGACCAACTGACATCATGCAGCTTAATTCACTGGTGATATTGCGAAAATATAAATGGGCCATTGTGCTAATCGTTTTCACGGTACTTGCCTGGCCTATTTATAATCAGGTAATATCTCGAACCTCTCAGGCACAGGAAACGGAGTTGGAGACCATTGAAACTCCTGACACTCCATCTCCCACCATTGCCGCATTAGGACGAATTGTTCCTAAGGATGGTGTTATTAACATTTCTGGTGCAGGCCAGTTAGCTGATGTTCGAGTAATTGAGCTCCAGGTTCAAGAAGGGGAAACTGTCATTCAAGGGCAAGTGCTAGCTCTTCTTGACCCTTTCTATGCGCAACAGGCCAGTCTAACTCGGGCCGAAAAGAGAATGGCTGTAGCTCAGGCTCAGCTAGAGGGAATATTAGCGGGAGACGCGAAATTGGGGGATCTAGCCGCTCAAGAGGCTCAGATTGCCAATCTAGAAGCTCAAGTACGTACCGAAGTAATTGAGCAACAGGCGCTGATTACTCGTATGCAAGCTGAGTTAGTAAATGCAGAAAGCTCCTATCAACGATTTCAAACCCTCTACAATGAAGGAGCTATCAGTATTGCTGACCTGGAAGATAAACAAGAAGCATTCGAAATTGCCCAAGCCCGACTCGATGAAGTCGAGGCCCAGCTAGAAAATATCCAATCCACCCGCGCCCAACAAATTCGCCGTGAAAGCGCCACCTTAGACAAATTGACCGAGGTGCGCCCCGTTGATGTGACCATAGCCCAAGCCGAGCTGGAGGAAGCGACAGCCGCCGTGGCAGAAGCAGAAGCCACTGTGGAGCTTGCTAGGGTCCGAGCGCCAGTCGCTGGACGTGTCTTGAAAATCCATACCCAGGCCGGTGAGCGAGTGAAATTTGACGATGGCATCCTGGAGTTAGGGCAAACTCAAGCCATGTACGTTCTGGCGGAGGTTTACGAGACCGATATTTCCAGGCTCAAACCTGGACAAACCGCAACGGTTAAAATTAGTGCCCTGATGGAAGCCCTACAAGGAACAGTGGAACAAATTTCACCTCAAATTGACCAGAAAGGAATCTTTAATAATGATCCCGCCTTAGGAATTGACGCCAGGGTTTTTGAAGTGAAGATTCGCTTGGACCCATCTGATAGCCAAAAAGTAGAACAATTTATTCATATGGAGGCTGACGTTACCATCCAAACCCCATAGTGACTATATTGTTGTTCACTCTTTATCAGTAATTGAGTCGCTCAATCCATGATGAATATTTTCGACTCAGAGGCATGGCTACAATTAACCCACAAAAAGTCTCGCCTGTTTATCAGTCTGCTTAGTGTCACTCTTTCTGTTGTCCTGATGTTTGTGGCTACGGCACTAAGGGATGGTATTTTTGAAGATGCAGTAACAATTCATAAAGCATTGCAGGCGGATCTATTTATTCAATCTGATCAAGCAGAAAACTTTTGGGCACTCAGAGCAGAGAATTTTTCCAAAAGGGTCTTGTCTCAGATTTCCGCTATCCAGGGAGTAGCGTCAAGTCGTCCACTTTATTTCAAGTCTGCTGGCCTCAGAAATCCCCAGACACTAGCTAAAAAAGTAATTCTTATATTCGCCTTTGATCCTAATCAGTCTGCGTTTAATTTGTCTGAAATCAATCAGCAATTGAATGTCATTACCCAGGCCAATACCTACCTGTATGATCAGCTTTCCCAGTCTGGATATGGGCCAATTATTCAGAACCTCGAAGATCAGGGATCTTTCATCACAGAAGCGGCAGATAAGAAAATTAAGATTGCCGGTCTCTTTTCTCTGGGTGGCGGCATTTTATCTGCCAATGGCATTATGGTGACCAGTGATCTGAACTTTTCGCACCTATTTAATCATCCTATCTCTCAAGTCAACATTGGTCTTGTTATCTTAGAAACAGGAAGTGATCCCCAGGAAGTCAAACAAAAAATTGCTGAAATCTTACCTAACGGTTTAACAGTTTTGACTAAAGAAGAAGCCATGGCGAGTGAGAAGCAATATTGGCATACAGGGTCTCCTATTGGCTTTATTTTTAATACTGTGGCAATGATGAGTTCTTTATTTGGTGGGGTGATTATCTACCAGATTTTATTTACCCAAATCTCTGAATATATTTCGGTATACGCTACTTTCAAGGCCATTGGATATACCAATCGGTATTTAATGAATACGGTTCTTCAGGAAAGTGTGATGATGGCAGTTCTAGGATTTATTCCTGGCGTTATTATCTGTCTATATTTATTCGGATTTATTCAAAACCAAACTCGCCTGCCTATGGATATGAGTGTGGCAAGAATATGCACTATTTTTATCTTGACTGTGATTACCTGTTCTTTAGCTAGCATTATTGCCCTGGTAAAACTCAAGGATGCTGATCCAGCCGATTTGTTTAGATAAGTTTTAGATCAACCAAGGGATTGATTCAAAACAATACATAAGGAGCCTAGGAGCCTATAAGGTGTAGAGGTGTTCCATGCATGGGACACCTCTACATTCTAAAGGGGGGAGCATGATTCAGCTCATTGGTTTCATGGTATTGCTCTATGGCATTCAAGCGGCTTGTAGTAATCCAGGACTAGCCTTTCTACCCCTTGTAACTTATCTGACCGATACGCTAGGTTTTTCTGCCACTCAGCTGGCTAGTTTTCAGCTAGTAGTCGTTCTACCTTGGTTTATCAAACCTCTTTGGGGTCTTTTAGTCGATGGGGTGCCCCTGTTTGGTCATACCTTCAAAAGTTATTTACTCATTTGTTATGGCGGCATCATTGTGAGCTTTGTGATGATCACAAGTTGGTCTGAACCCTCAACTATAAGTTGAGTTGCCTTGGGCCTGGTGATTTCCACTGGTGTGGCATTTTCTGATGTAGTAGCAGATAAATTAATGGTGGTAGAAGGTCAGAAACAAGGCAACGCCAATATCCTGCAAGCTTCTCAGTGGGCGGGATTAGGATTTACTGCGATCGCAATGTACGGTCTAGGTGGGTGGTTAGCCGAGCACACCCCTCTTTCAACTGTGTTCCTACTGAGCACAATTTTCCCAGGAATTGGCTTTATCGCTGTTCTAAGTTTCTTTCCTGAACAACCCAATAAAACGTTTACTCTAGGCCGAAGTTGGCAACAATTTTGGCAGGTAGCCAAGCAACCCAACCTAAAATTGATGCTTGGCTTGATCCTGTTGCTGGACATTAGCCCAACTCCAGTGGACTATGTTTACCAGCGGCAGATCTTGGACTTTAGCAACACGCTAATCGGTAATCTTAAAGCGGTGGAGTGTTTGGGATTAGGGTTGGGGGCAATTGCCTTTGGAATTCTAACGCAACGCTTTCCAAAACTACCCCTTTTAAGATTAGTCATCATCAGTGGTGCAATTTCCCTGCTGAGCTTATCCTTTATGCAGGATGTTTCCAGCGCCTATGGCGTTTACCTTGTTCGCGGGTTTACGGTCACATTAAGAACTCTAGGACTTTTTGGGCTAGTGGTACAAATCTGCCCCCAAGGAGCAGAGGGGTTTACCTATGCCCTGATGGTTTCTGTTGCAAACTTGGCAACCAATATAGGGCTGTTGTGGGGGGGACAACTTTATGATTGGGGTATCTCATTTGCAATGGTTGCGATAATTGGCTCGTTATATATTCTGTTGTGTGGCGGGGGAATTTCATTGATAGCCGTATACTCAGATAAATTGCGGGGGTTTTAGGTGTGTTTTATCGATTTATGATGTAGGTTATGTTAGTCATGTAGATCTGCCGTATTGATGTCAAAAGTTCAGAAGTGTTTAAACTATACCGTTATCGCTGGTAGCTATTATGTCGTAGTACTAATAAACAGCTACTGAATGTTGGGTTTAGGTGGAATGACACATATACCAGAGAATAGCGCTGACTGGCTGATACCCTTAGGTGAGCAGCGATCTCAGGCTCGACTGAATGTATTTTGTTTCCCTCCTGCTGGATCTGGTAGTGTGTTTTTTCGCCATTGGCCAGCAGCCATGCCTGGATGGATAAATCTTTGGGCATTACGATTGCCAGGTCGTGAAACTCGGTTTCGTGAGCCGCTGTTGACCCAGTGGCCGAAGTTAGTTGAACCCTTGGTACAGGCGCTTACCCCCCATTGTGATCAGCCATTTGTTTTGTTTGGCCATAGCTTCGGAGCTTTAGTGAGTTTTGAAGTAGCCCATCAACTGCGGGATCGTTTTGGATATGCTCCTGTAGCTTTGGCTGTTTCGGCACGTCAGCCACCTCATACTTTTGCAGCTCAGCGCGATGACCAGCAGGATGATGCAACATTAATTGCCGAGCTACGGGCCGATGAGGGGACACCGGAGGTGGTTTTGCAAGATACTAAGATGATGGAACTGTTATTGCGAATTTATCGGGCAGACTTATATCTGAATCGAACCTATAGTTATTATCCTAGAGGCCCTTTATCCTGTCCCATTTTAGCGTTAGGGGGGGAGAATGATAAAGGGGTAAACACTCAAGATCTGATGCGATGGCAGGAGCAGACCGATCAGACATTCCAATTGAAGTTGTTCCCTGGAGGGCATATGTATTTGGTAGAGGAGCAGAATAAAGTTGCTATGATTCAAGCCTTGACGGAGTTTGTAGCTGATTTTTGATTAGATCTGGGTCTAGTTGAAAAAACTTAAGCAATTGTTGCAAAGATGTTGATACAGCTGTGGGTGTAGTTTTTTCAACTATCCTGAGAGTCTCTTCATTTAAATAGGGAAACGCGTCTCTAACCAAGGCGTCAATGACGTCATCAGAAAAAAACATTAATTCTTGAATCGTTCTGCTCAATCGGGAACGGGCAAAGCTAAGTTGCCAGCGGGCTCGCTTGAGTAAGCGCTGTCTAAAACTTTCAGCAAGTTCGGGATGTTCTGCTGATAACAGTTCTATTTTCTGTTCTTGAATGTAGGGAATAATATCTGGATTCTCTTCTAAAAAGATTAGACTCCCTTCCCGATTATAAACTGTAACACCATCCATCCCCAGGGATGAAATATCGGCTAGAGCAAGGATACGAGTGATAATATGGGGTGGATTTTCGGAATCATATAAAGCAGGTTGATAAATAGATTCTTCTAAAGGACTATAGGTGCAAATTGTGCCTAGAATTGCCAATTGGAGTAACTCAATATCTTTCTCAGAAAACTGCGCTTGAAATTTCCCAGCTAATGCCAGGTTCTGATTAAGCTGGCAAATATAGGTCAACAACTTGTCACATGTTGCCTTTTCACTCTCTCCACTGGCTCGCCGACGAGTAATATGGGGATGACTTTGAGGCAAGAAGATTTGTACCATATCGTGGGTTGCTACACACAAATCAAGTAGGCTGTGTATGCGACTTAGATCAGGGTTTTTCTGGGTGTCCTGATTAGACTTTTGCCAATGGGGGGCAACGATAGAAAAGATTTGATTGGCTCGTCGTTGGACAGTCTTGATATGCCAGCGATTGTGATAGTAAAGCTGTTGATTTTGAATTGTTTTATCAAATTCTGCTAATACAAACTGTTTTGTTAAGGCAACAGTTTCAGAGAAAGTATTGGGGAGCATAATGGAACCTGCAGCTTGAACCCTGACAATGAGAGTAGAAAGTTATAAATGAGTAAATGTAATTCAATTTATTAACCGTTATTTTTGAGTAAAGCTCCAAATGCCTTGCCAACCATTAGGAAGGCTCCGTTGGCTTAATTGTTGAATCCGTTCTAAGTAAAATTGTACTGTTTTATCTATTGGGTTGATCTTTAGAACCTGTTCAAAATACCTCTGTGCCTGAACCCAGTTGCCCTCTTGATAGAATTTTCTTGCCTGTTGATACAGGGCAAGAGTCTTCTTTTTTAGAAAATGAGAGGTTTCAAGGTCAGCTTCTAAGACTTCATAAATGGTAATGGGTTCTTGACGCCCCTTGACGATAACGCGATCTAACAATCGAAAAGTGTACTGTTCAGGCTGACTTAACTGCCCCAAAACTTCCTCTGAAATGAGGAGCGATGCGCCATAGTATTTGGTTAACCCTTCTAGCCGAGCAGTCAAGTTGACATTGTCTGAGAAGGCATCGCCCTGCATACGATTAGCTTCACCAACCATGCCTACCATCATATGCCCCACATGAATACCAATACCCACTTCCAATGGTTGGTACCCCGCAGACAAACGGTGCTGATTATATTCTGTCACTCGCTTAGCTTTGGCAATGCCCGCCTGCAGTGCATCATCAACGCTTTCGGGAAAAACTGCCATCATGCCATCCCCTAGATATTTAACGATGAAGCCATTGTGATTACGAATTTCTGGGCTAACCCGTCGTAGGTAAGCATTAATGAAGTTAAAGTTTTCCTGGGGGGTCATGTGTTCCGACAGGGTTGTAAATGAGCGGATATCAGAAAACATAACGGCCATCTCTTTACTAACGTGATCCCCCAGTTGAATATTGATAATACTATCTTGCTTAAGAAAAATCAGGTATTCTTCAGGGACAAATCGACTGTAGGCCTCTAAAAGATCGGAAAGGTGTTTATTGGCATCAATTAGCTGCTGCTCATGATGTTTAACGGATTGTACCGTTTCTGAAAAAACTTGAGCTAAGTTGCCTAGCTCATCGGTTCGGGCAGAGATAGATTTTAGACTATTAGGATTAAAGGTATTGTTTTGAACTGTAATAGCTGCCGCCGTAATTGTATTGACTTGTTCAATGTAATCTACCATGGTTTGATTCTGTTCTTTGAGATTATTTTCCAGGGTTGTTGAGTGATCTGTAATAATTTCAACGATAGTTTCTAATTCGCTATTTTTTAGCGTTAAGTCTTCAACTAATTTACGTAAGCGTATGATCTCTGTTTCCAGGGAAGAATGCCCATTGGGATCTGGAATAGATGTTTCAGAATTCATCTTGGATAATGGCAAGCTTTACTTCATAAAATGGCCAAGGTTATTGTGATTTGATGCGTTATGGTTACCCACGAATTAACCGCATGATACGTCACTATTGGCTGAGCTTCCAGCTTGCCCCATAATCGATTGGGATCGTCTTCAAAAAATAATTGTGTCGGCCCACACTACGACACCGGTATGGCGCAAATTATTAACGTTGTAAAGCACTTCAGCAATATCCCCTTCTCGGTCAAAGATATGAATAATGTGGGTGGAGGAAACGATCATTTGCAACAGCTCTGTTGTGTTCGAAAGACCCATTGGAGCTAGTGCAATGCTATACCGAGACTACTTTAAATATTGCCTGTAATCTCGGTGCAACGCTACACCGAGATTATGATCTTGTAGTATAGGTAATTATTGTTGCATGGATTGTTTGGTAAAGCATTGTTTCATTTGCTAAGAAAAATTGAAATGTCTCGAAATGTCTGGCGGTATTTTCTTCCCTTGTCTATGATAGGTCTACTGGTTTAAGTTGGTGATGTACCCAGAAGCCTTTTGTTTTTTGAGCTAAGTAGCACTAGATCTGTTTGACAGATGTTTCTTTGCGTGTTGTAGCTAATAAAATAAGAGAGCCTATAGTATGGGTTTTAGCTTTTTGGTAGCATGCTTTTCTTGAGGCTAAAATCTTGCTACTCTTTGTTTGAAGATAGAAGATATGGTCCAAGAAGACGTTTGATTGTCTGTCGTGATGCTGTCACGATGCCTGATTTTAGGCGTTATTCCCTGCTTGTATGGTTTTTGATAAAAAGTTTTTTGGTGAGCTGTTATAGCCATCCAGAAAATTAGAGTTTCTGCACCCTGTAAACCTATGTCAAGTGAATTCAGAGAAGAATGTCTGCTCTGAATGGGTGGCTGAACGTGATCGAAGTAAATAGTATCTGTTTTAGAGAATATGGTTAAGAAATCACGCTCAACAGCAAATTGGACAGCGATTAGCCAAGGGTTTGGACTGGCCAGTTCAGTGAATTCTGCAAATGGGGAAACAACATCGACAATTGTAGAAGAGCCAGCTGTTACTAATACAACACCAATTTTGCTGTCTTCGTTTTTGAACTATGGTCAGTTATCAGTTGTTGCCAATGCCAATGAAGGTGAACTGTTTACGAATCCCACTGATTTTAAGGTGAAAGTAACCTTTGTCCCTGATGTTAAAGGGACATGGTCAGTCGAGGTTCCAGATGAGCTATTGCCAGGTGAGCTAGAAAATCCATTGTCGCTCACTTCCCTTGGCCAGACAGTTGATCCAGCCGAATCAATTCTAGTTCCCTCACATGTTCTCAAGCCCACATTTCCAGTGGGTGCCCTATTAATTAAGCAAGCAGAGCACTATGAAGAGGTGGGAGAGCAGACTACCATTAGCCTGGATCCAAAAGAAAGCGTCTCCTTGCTTTGTAATTATTATTCTCAAAGTAGCGATTTGTATGATCTATCTGCTACAGATAGTATTACTGTTTGGTGGTTCCTTGAAGTTAATAGAGAGACTCCTACTAACGGTAGATTTAAGGTTGAGGCCGCATCGGGATACCTGTTTAAGAATAACTTTGAGCATACCCTAACATTTTATTTCTCAGCTGAAGGGACCTGGAAAATTTTTGCAGAGGGTAAATCCATTGACTATGTTGGCTATACTTCTGTGTATACAGAGGCATTTGATTCATACCTTCTACCCGGTTCACCGGCTGGCTGCTTACTAGTCGGGCGAGGAGAAACAATCAAAATAGGCGATGAAGACTCAGGACTGGGAGCAGACGAGCTAGTCCCCCTTAAAGATCAGAATGCTTGGTCGTTGGAGCCAGGCGAAACAATTCTTTTCGTTTCCAATGGCAATATTGAGGAGAATTTCACAAAGAGTGACAATGGCCAAAACGGAGGTATTGATTGGATATTTAACAATCATTCTGACGAGATTACGGTCAAATGGGCTGTGGTAGGGGCGAGTTAACCCTAACGCTCCGTTTTGGCAACAAAACACGCTGATATCTGATGGATAACTGTTCGGAAGAAAAAACGCTGTTCAGGCTGACGGTGGAATCGCTATGAAACCTCATATTCTATTGACCCTAGTTAAAGATATTGCCCCTGGTCAGATTCCCTACTGGGAGGATGTTGCTCAGCGTAAAGCAACAGCACCCATATATCTCACGCCAACAGTGGATAGGGTGACTGAAAACTATGGGTGCTCGTTTCAGATGACGCGGGAGTATAGGCCTGCCAGAGAAACTCATTGGGATCACGATGAGAGAGAAAGTAAGTTTGATCGGACATATCGTCTGATTTTGCAACAGAATAAAAATATTCCACCAGGGTTAATTGACGATATTGCTGTTATTCCTAATGTCGAAACGGTCACGGCTGGGAGAGTGGCGACAGCTGAGCTACCTCAGGTAATTGCTAAGGGGTTTAGTCTCACTACGGGTATGCGATCGCGTCAAGCCATCTACCTACCAGAAGCCCATGATTACAGCCAGGGAGATTCTCAAATCACCATTGCTGTTCTCGATACGGGGGTTGATCTCGATCACCCTGAATTAACAAATGTGTTACTTCCCGGCGCAGATTTTGTTGATATTATTGATGGTGCCGGTAAGTTTCTCGGTGATTATTTAGGCTATGACGAAGACCCAGACGATGAAGTAGGCCATGGTACCCATGTGGCTGGAATCGTTTCTGGTCAGGGGATAAAGATGCCTTTGGGTGTGGTGCCCAAGTGCAAGATTTTGCCAGTACGGGTGTTAGGAGCACTAAAGAGAGGGTCTAAAAAAGTTGGTGCGGGCTTAGTGGACAATATTAATACCGGTATTAAATGGGCTATTGACAATGGAGCAAATGTGATTAATATGAGTTTAGGGATAGAACATACCGGTGGTGGTTTACCCCATGAAGACGTTGTAAACTACGCCCGCCGAAAAGGAGTTTCCATTGTTGCCGCCTCAGGTAATGATGGTAAAGAACAACTTTATTATCCAGGTGCATTGCCCCATGTGATTGCGGTAGGGGCGCTGGATGAATCAGGTAACGTTGCACCCTTTTCCACCTATGGTAAACAGGTAGATTTTGTTGCTCCTGGCACTGATATTTACAGTACTTACATTGGTAATGATTATGGTTTCTCCACGGGGACATCCCATGCTTCGCCTTTTGTTGCAGGTGCGATCGCTCTACTCAAATCCTATGCACGACAACACCATAAGGCTAATTTGTCCGACCAACAGGTTAAATACCTGCTGAAACACACTGCTGACAAGCTCGATAAACGGTTTAAACATCCCAAGGCAGGTTTTGGCAAACTGAATTTGCTGGATGCTCTACGTTTATTAGATTACAAGTTTGCAGCCTGACTAGACATTACTGAGATCAGGCCGCTGTAATAGTTGTATTTTTTTGAGAGATTAATGATGATTTTCGATGAATTTGTTCTACATAATTCCCTCACCCTAAGCGCCAACCTTGAGCTTGTTGAAGTGTCAACAACGTCAGTTCTCCCGTTGGCAGACTCACAAATTACTGAACTTAGAGCACAGCTTGCATTAAGAAACTATCTAATTAGCACAGGGACACTGGGGAACGCAATTACGAACTCAATAGATAATGATTTATTGCAAGCTGCCTACCAAGCTTTGATAGATGTCTATTTAGCCTATGACAATGCTATCCGTGTATCAGAGGCTGGGTCTGAGTTGGTAGACGACCCGCTAATCGAGCCACAATTACAGACCACTTTGTCAACGGCAATTGAGGCAGTAAAAGGATCTGCTAGTTTTGGTAGTAGTCTTACATCGACAGGTGCTTGTTATGATCTCTTTGTGGATGCTGAGAGTGCTTTGACGGCAGCTAACACAGAAAATGCAACCACAATCACCCTTGCAGCGCTTACAGACACCCTTAAAACTGCAATTAGTGATATGGGTACAGCACTGGATAACCTAACAGAGGCCATAACAGGTGGCGAAGTTGATAATTGGTCAGTAATTAAGTCCCAGTTTGATCTCGCGACAGCATAAGAGCGATAGCGTAAATGCTGCAATGGTAACGCCTCGTTTTCAGTATTATTCCATTACTAAGACGAGGCTTAGGGCCATTGCAATTGGTCGATAACTCTCTTTGGCTAAGGGTAGGGTTGCATAAAGGTGAGTGACTGAAAACTGGTTTAAAGAATATTTGGTTTCTGGAGTTAGCTGATGGCTGTTGATATCTTCTCTAGACTTTATGAATTATTCCCACTTACTTCATCAAGTGAGGTGGATAATGCTATCTCGGCTTCAGTTTTAGCTGGCACAACATGGAGTATTGAGAACTTTGTTAAAGCATTTGTTACTGAGTCCAAGATTCCGCTCTCTGAGGTAGTACCTGACTTGGCGACTGAGAGCTTAGATTTCTATCAGAGATTAGATCTCTCTCGCTGGACCCCAGATAGGTTCAGTGATGATAGCTTACCAGAAACAGTACTCTCACTTTATTCCTATTTGGCTAAGAGTGAATTTGTGTCCCTAAAAGATACGATTATTACTACAGCCTATGCAGCCCAGATAGTTCTGAATTTAGCCCTTACTGCTCAAACGATAGCGAGCAATGCTCGAACGATAGCGAGCAATGCTCAAACAACAGCGAGCAATGCTCAAACGATAGCGAGCAATGCTCAAACAACAGCCAATGCTGCTCCTACTATGAGCCAAGTTCAAACGGCTATTGACGATTCTATTACTGATATTATTAATACGACTATTGCTGACTTTGTGAACACAGCCCTTGACAGTACTTCCTTTGCTGCAAATGTTCATACAGCTGTCAACAATTATCCGGTTGATGAGAAGCTTGATGATTTTCTGGCTGAGGCCATGAACAGTGCTTCCTTGGATAAAATTATTCCTGATGCTGTCAACAATTATCCGGTTGATGAGAAGCTTGATGATTTTCTGGCTGAGGCCATGAACAGTGCTTCCTTGGATAAAATTATTCCTGATGCTGTCAACAATTATCCGGTTGATGAGAAGCTTAATGATTTCTTGATGGATGCTATTAACAGTATTTCCTTAGATACAACTATTGTTAACGCTGTCAACAATTATTCGGTTGATGACGGACTGAGTATTTACCTGAATGATGCCATCGTCAACGCATCTTTGGATACAACGATTAATAATTTTGTATCCACTTATTCGGTTGATGACGAGCTTAGAAATTACCTGAGTAATACTATTACCAATGCGTCTTTGGATATCACTATTGATACAGCTATTAACAATTATTCAGTTGATAACGGGCTGAGTACATACCTGAATGAGGCCATTGCCAATGCAGGCTTAGACACAACAGTCACTAACGCTATTAACAATTATTCGGTCGAAGACGATATTAGAGATACCGTGAGCACAGCTATTGCCAATGCGGGCTTAGACACAACAGCCACTAACGCTATCAACAGTTATTCGGTCGAAGATGATATTAGAGATACTGTAAACACAACGATTACCAATGCGGGCTTAGACACAACGGTCACTAACGCCATTAACAGTTATTCGGTCGAAGACGATATTAGAGATACCGTAAGCACAGCGATTACCAATACGGGCTTAGACACAACGGCCACTAACGCTATTAACAGTTATTCGGTCGAAGACGATATTAGAGATACCGTAAGCACAACGATTACCAATTCCTCCTTAGATACAACGGTCACTAACGCTATTAACAGTTATTCGGTCGAAGACGATATTAGAGATACCGTAAGCACAACGATTACCAATTCCTCCTTAGATACAACGGTCACTAACGCTATTAACAGTTATTCGGTCGAAGACGATATTAGAGATACCGTAAGCACAACGATTACCAATGCAGGCTTAACCACAACAGTCACTAACGCTATTAACAGTTATTCGGTCGAAGACGATATTAGAGATACCGTAAACACAACGATTACCAATGCAGGCTTAACCACAACAGTCACTAACGCTATTAACAGTTATTCGGTCGAAGACGATATTAGAGATACCGTAAACACAACGATTACCAATGCAGGCTTAACCACAACAGTCACTAACGCTATTAACAGTTATTCGGTCGAAGACGATATTAGAGATACCGTAAACACAACGATTACCAATTCCTCCTTAGATACAACGGTCACTAACGCTATTAACAGTTATTCGGTCGAAGACGATATTAGAGATACCGTAAACACAACGATTACCAATGCGGGCTTAGCCACAACAGTCACTGACACTATCAACAGTTATTCGGTCGAAGACGATATTAGAGATGCTGTGAGCGCAACGATTACCAGTTCCTCCTTAGATACAATGGTCACTGACACTATTAACAGTTACTTGATTGAAGACGATATTAGAGATGCTGTGAACGCAGCTATTAGCTCCTCATCTCTCAATACAACATCGTTGGCCGACATAATAGCTCAAATAATAGGAGAGGAAGGGGAAGAGGAAACTGTTGTCAGCGATATCGACAATTGGGATCTGGTTTGGAGCCTGTTTACTAGTTCAACTTAATAACTCAATCCTTACAACCTTTGCCATATGACTCTATTAAGGGTTTCAATCTATCTCTATCTCTACCACTCCAACTATGACATTACTGAAAGTTCCGGTCTATCTCCGCCAACCTAAATTAGAAAGGCTCTCATGGATTATTTTCAACATTTACCCAACGGGAAATATCGGGAATAGACAGAATAAAGACCAACCCGATATACCCTGACCAAAGTCTTCAAGACGTCGTTTCAATCTGTTCATTCTATTGATTTTTGGGAGAATTATCATGACTGATACCGTAGATCTAGTACTACAAATTACTGAACCATCTGTTACTTTAGATTCCTACGCTACAACTGCATTAGAAAAAACTAGACTCTATTACCAAGATAAAGACGATAACCTGGCAAGTAGCGATCAGGCTAAAACCTATCTTGCCACCGAAGGGATGCTAGGTACTATCTCCGTCATAACTGAACGGTTAAATAAGTCTGGATTAGATAATGTTTTACGATTATTGCTCTCTGAGCCAATAATCTACGCAACGCTGCTCAGGAAATCTATTTATGTTGGAGATATTACTTATTATGATAATACAATAAGTAGCGGTGATGGCATAGATAAAGACGATACTGAAGGTATATATAATTCGGTATTGCGCCATGTGAGCGATATCCCCAAACGATATTTTTTAGCCCGGATGATTGCCTTGGTCCTGGACGATAAGCATATTCAGGTCCAAGCCGGTGACAAACGTTGGGAGCAGCTAGAGGATTTACTCTTAGAACAGGGGCTGCCCATTACTGTTGGTAAGGTTGAGCCTGCAGTTAATGAGCTACTCTCAACCATCTATACTGAGGGAGATATTCCCCATTATGTAGAACAGTTTGTTGAAAATCTAGAAACGAAAGAGGCAAACGGAGAGAGCACAATTCTTCCCAGCTCTGTTTTTACCACCGCAATTAAGCAGGGGATGACCGATTATTTGGTCAAACTGGGTGTTCAAATTACGTCCGAAAGCGATTTTACAAATGGTGTCTACAACGAATACTTCTTCCTGGCCTATAATGAAGCGCTAAAAATCGCCAACGTTGCTGAGGATCCGATTGATACGGCCCGTATCAAAGGAGGAGAAACCACCTGGGACTTTTCCGTTGATACCTTTGAGAGTATCGAAGAGCAGGGCGTTAGTCCGGACAACATTTTAGCAGCAGGGGCCCTAGACTACATCTACTGCATTGGTGAACGGATGCATGTATTTGATGTGGCCAATGCCCTGGTACTACGCTGGGCTGGAGGCGTTCTCGATGTCCCCGATGGCACAACGGCTGCCGCCCTTTACCGCTACCATAAACTGCGCAGTGAGCGCTCCACTCCCCAAGAGCGGGCTATGCTGTATCGTCGTGTATTAAATCGAGGTGGAGGGCAGCTACTCTCCAATATGGTGGCCAATGAAGACTTTCCTCGACTATGGCACCAGCTTATGTCTGAAGTAGCCGAGTATATCCGCAAAGCAGAGGGCAGCTACTCAGCCGAGAGTTGGGTCTCCAAGGCTCCGATTTATCAAGCTACTAAGAACCTACAGTACAACCTGAGTGAAACCATGACCGGTATGGCTCACCTGCAGGTCACTGAAGACTATGCCCATTTACAAGAGGCATTAGACATTATCAAGGCTGACTATGTACTCACATCCTATGGTGGGCGACGTGAAAGTATTTGGACAGTGATTGAACAGGTTGCAAAAGAAGACTTGGGGATAATGGTCTCCAGCGCCCCTATTCGCACCTCTGCGGTAGAAGGAAACAAAGTCTTTCAGTGGGTTTCAAACTTTAACGAAGGATCTGTTCAAGACAGTTCATTCCAGAGTTTTCTCTCGTCGGCAGAAGCCTGGATTATTGCCCAAGCCTCCATGGAGGAAGATGATGGCTCTTTTGGACGAGACGGCGATGGTATGGATGACATGGACGGTATGGATGATGATTTTGATGATTGGGATTAGGCAGAGGAGAGAGATGTTGCATGCAATGTCTGTACATTTGGGTTTTGTTGATAGTTTTGTTGGGCATATAGAGGCTGACGTACCATGTCACAATTAGTACACGATGATCGAATGCATAGAGCTCGACAGCGGGCACGGGAGTTGTTGCAGGAATCACCTACATTCCGCAACATGAATCGAGATGAACAGATGGCCATGTATAAAGACATGGTGCAGAATCAATACAATGATTTAGCTGAGGGCAATGGTGGTCAGTTAGCGGCACAAAGAGGCCTATCAACTGGACTGGCGGCCAGTGATCAAATCAATGACAAGCGTCACCTGAATGAGCGAATTGGCTCGGAAACAGGTGATATGGCCTCTGACTTTATTAGTGATGTGGATTTTCCTGAATTTGTGGAAGATCTGCTGACAGGGGTTTTTGACGCCAACCTGAACGTCACTGTTACCCAGATGCAGGAATATCAGCAACTGCTGAAGTCTGCAACTAAATCCCTGAGCCACTTTGTCAAAAATGTCAGTGACGAAGATGCCTTTGGTTACCTGGCGGATAATATGGGTGACCAGTTCAGCTTTATGGAAGATGAACAGGGTGAACCCACTCTAGGGAATGCCAGTGGGCAACAGCTGGATCTTGGTGACAACCAAGTGAAAGCTAAAATCATGGATGCCAAACTGGCATTGGCAAAGGAACAACGGGCCTTATTGCGAGAGACTATTTTAATGGGTATCTCTCGACTGGTGGTCGAACGAGGTACGGTAAAAGCAGCCGTTGTTTTTGATGTCAAGGCTACTGAAAAGATTAACAAGACTGACAAGGCGGCTCAAACAACGACTACGAAGACCGGTGGTACCCATGGAGGGGGACTCTTTGGCTTTATTGGTCGACGCAGTTCCCGTGCTAGAAAGCGCAGCAAAATTAGTGTGTCTTCTGCTAAGAGTACGGCGACAACAGATTTAGCAGCCCAGATCACGGGATCGGTGGAGCTAGTATTTAAGTCAGATTACTTTAAGCTAGACAACTTTGCTTCCATGTATGGTGGCGAAGTACCACAAAACCAGGCAGGGGCTCAACCGCAACAGCCAGGACAGTTGCCAGGGGGATAATCAATGGTTAGCGTCCAGACTCTCGTTTGGTTTTTGACAACATCGAGCAAACACCATGGCCCTGGCAATTTTAAGATGGCAAGACACTGATGATAATTATGCCCATTTTGATATTGATATTGGCATTACCAATCGGTACTACCGCTATCACATCGGCGATGGGGACATCTATCGGGTTAACGGTCTCAAACAGCTAGAGGGTCCAAACGTTGTGTCACCCTTGATGGGACCGTTGCCGCCGGAAAGTTTAGGTCGTAAGACCCTAGCTATTCCCAAAGAACAGTTTGGTCGCAACCATCGTCATATTCAACTCTTTAGTTTTCGTTCAGCTCAACAAGAAGGCCTCGCCCTCTCTGAGATTGTTGAGCTTCCCATTATCGGGTTGCCCCGTGAGCATCATTCTTCCCAAGGGGGTGTTCACCCTAACCCGCGTTCTTCCGTTTCCCTAAGTTTGGAGGTCCCTATGCCATCACAACCAATCGCCCAGCCGCCGGTTGAGGTGGTTGCCTTTGCGTATAAAGAAACACCCCCGCTGGATATGGCGCTGGCTATGGGAGGATTCTCCTCCTTTATTAGCAAGCTGATTCCGGCTGCCAAGAAAGTGGCCACGGCTGTTGTTACCAATCCCCAGGCCCAGACTGCCCTTAAACAGGCGGGTACCTTTCTGCAAAATCCTCAGAATCAGCAACTGCTGATGAATGCAGGCACGGCTCTGCTGTCCCCTAAGGGCGAACAAGGCCAACAGGCTTTGAATAACCAGGCCTTGATGCAACTGTTGATGAATTTTCTTGCTCAAAGTGGCATGGTGGCGGGAGCATCGGCAACTGGCGCTAAACTGGCTGCGACTCAGCCTGTTATGGCGGTGGCCGCTGGCCGCTCCCATGGCAGTACAAACGGCTTTTCAACCGCCGCATCTGCTAGCGGCTATTCCCAAACACTGTTTCTGCCAGCCCTGGCAGCCTTGCTGGGAGAGGGTGGGGCGGCTGCCGGAGCGGCTGGCGGGGCGTCGTCCTTGTTAGGGTCGGCTGGCGGGGCGGCCAATCTTAGCGGGTTGATGACCTCCCTGATGCCGTTGCTACAGCAGGTGCTGACCCCAGAAACTGTACAGATGATGCTGCAAAATATATCCCCCACCAAACTGTTGGGGGCGGTTACCGACAGTGTTACCCAGGTGGCTAAGGTCAGTATGGAGGATAAAAAACAAGATCAGCAGCACATTGAGAAACTGATAGAGAATGTAGATGATACGGCTATGGAGAAGTGGGCCTATAGCTCGGCGATGGTCAATGCTCTGACCTGGTCGCCTCAGGAAATTGACTATCGACGGGTGGCTCGGGTACGGCTGGACTTTATGCAGGTCACTCCCCTAATGCTCCACGGTCGTACTCGGGTGCTCTACCATCAGGGGCATGATATTGCCTTTCCTCTTAAGTTAGATACTCCGCGACCGATTGCCAGGGGGATTCTCCAGATCCTGGTAAAAAATCCGGAAACCTTGGAAGTTTTAATTGAGAAGACATATCGGGTGGAGGATCTCACCCATGGTCCTTTGACTGTCGTGCCAACGCTGTCCCAAGAGCAGTTGGCTATGCTCGAACCCAACGAGGATTATTTGGTGATGGCGGTGCTGGCCTGGGGCGGTCGCTCCCAACGGACCATGGGGAAAAAGCGCATGGGCACCAGTATGACCCAGATGATTACCCTGGTGCGGGACTATTGCTTTGACCGCATTGAAGGTCAGGGGGAGACGGTGGCGCTTAACGATGTGGATCGCTACCGGTCTTACTGGCATAAGGTGTGGCAGGGGCAACTGTCGAAGCAGCGACGTCAGCTGACCCTGGACTGCAAGTACTACTACTCATTGGAACGCGATCGCACTACCCTGGCCCGCATGGAAACCCTTACCCGGATTGAACAAACCAGCCATAGTCACCAGGAAGGCAAACTCAAGGCCGGCATGATGCTTAATCCCGAGCGGCTCAATGAGCTGCTGGGACAAATCTCTCACCATGCCCCCCTCAACGATGAACAGTTAAACGCCCTATTTAATCGCGACAATATTGATTTGTTTAATGCCCTGGCCCGCAGTTCAGTCAAATTTAGGGGCCGCAGAGGTAGCACGGTGGCCCTATGGGTATATCCAGAGTTCAAACTGCAGCGTATCCTGCTCAAGCGAGTCTCAGACATTGATGAAAACGGCCATGTGACAGAGCTAAGCGAAGCGCCAGTATATTTCCCCATGCCCACTAAAGCCCACTTTATAGGCGTTAGCGATGAATAACCATACAGAACCTCCTACAAATTCTCCTAATCCCAGCCAGCCAGTCCCACCGCTGCCTGGCAGGAGTGACGTCACACCGTCAGAGATGATCGAGTTAGAAGTTACCTCTCCAGACCCTATTGTCACAGCTGCCACCAGCAGTGAACAGTTTGAAGAGCTAGATCCGCTGCTCCCCCTAGCGGACCTGATACCTACCCTGGCGGACTACGAAAAACAGCGAGTGGATCCGGACACAGGGCAGGTCTTAACGGTGGAAGAAATCAAGCTGGATATGCCCGTTGAACTGCGGGTAATAGTGGATGAAGCGGGTCAGGTTACCCTCAAGGGAGCCCCGCCCACCCAGCGGACGGCCACCACCGTATTGCCAATGTTCCATCAAATGCAGATGCACATTGTGGAGGCTCGCTATGGCGACTAAAGGAAACAAATCTTGGAATTTAGAATCCTTTCTTGACTCCTTGATCCTTGAGTTAGACAAGGCCCAAGACACATTGTCGGTCAAAGGTTTAAACCGCCGATTGACTTACATGGTGCAGGATATGAATCTAGAACTCCAGTTGTTTCCAGAGTTTGATGGCGACAACGTACGCTTTACCACGGCCAAGCCAGGGGAAAAGGGTGCGTCCAAAATCTCCTTCCAGCTCGGGTCCATTAGCGACAGCCAAATTCGAGAAGTGACTCGCCCGCCAATTCAACATGGGGAAACGTCCATTGATGAGGTGGACATACCTGACCACGAACGTAAGGAGCTAAAAAAACTTGGTATTCAATCCACCGAAGATTTACGTCGCACCGTCGAAGATCGCAATGTGGACCTGGGTAAGGTGACCAAAAAGAAAGTGAGCTATAGCAGCCTGGCTAATCTTATTAACCAGGCCCGCCGTCAGGAGCATCCACCCAGTGTGGCCAAGGCCAGCCTTTCTAAAGCCCAGGGCGATACGGTTTTAACCTTGGAAGGTAACAACTTAGCCAGTGCCCAGTCGTTGGATCAGTTTCCGGCAGCGGTGATCAACGATCAGCCAGTGGAGATTCTTTCCGCAAATAACAAACAGCTCAAGATCAAGGTTAATCAAACTCACCTAACAGGCCACGACAATCAGCTTAAGGTAGCGTTGGATCCCTATGCCGTATTTACGATGAATTTGGAATCTTAGACGAAGCCGCCATAGGGAGCGAATTGGGGAATCGGTTAGTAGCGTTAGTGGTTAACCCACCTCGCCTTTCAGGTGCCCCTCCCGAGAGGGGATTTAAGGGAATTAAATTAGTCACCTTACGAGAATCTTGTTACTTAAACTTTGAACTTTGAATTTTCACCTTTGAACTCACCATGTCTGCTTACACGCCACTTAGCCACAATCGTCTATTAGCCCTGGAGCACCATATCCGAGGGCATCAGCCTCGGGTCAGGTCTGTACGCCAGCAACCGTTGCAGCAACCAGTGCGACGAAGACGACGGGCAAAAGAAACACAGCAGGCATCCATGAAAAAACAGGAAGCACCCCCATCTATGGACTATAAGGCACTGATGCAACGGCTAGGTGAGCCTCCTACTCCCCGATTAAAACAGCCCCAACATGCTCCAGCGTCAGTCCCCCCTAATCCAGCCCTACAAAACCCGCAACCACAGCCAACTCAGCAGTCTGCCGGAGCCTATCGCCAGCTAGCCGCCCAGCTGGGCCAACGATATCATAGCTTCCCAAAAACTCGTACACCTAATGTCGATCTTCCCACCGTTCCCACCCCCATTAATCCCAATATTGTCGAAACATTTTCGGTCACTCCCACACCAGACACCATTGCAAAAAAACAACGCCGACAAACCCTTAATTCCCTCCTAGAATCTTCTTCTGCACCTCCTTGGGCTAAGCATCCGTCAAAGCCTACCCCATCTGCTCCTCCTGCATATCGCTCTACCCAAACCTCTAACCCACAACCAACTGCCCCCCTAACCAGCTATAAATCCCTGGCCACCACCATTCGCCAGGCCAGACTTGGTCTCTCTTTCGAGCTTCCAGAGCCAGCAACTGTTGCCACTAAGTTCTATCCACCTGCAACCAATGGAGCCATTGACGAGGTTTTTACGACAGACGCTGATGCCTCATCAGTTGAGTTAACCAGCGTTATACAACAAGATGTTACAGAAGTGGAGATTGCACAACCACCTATTACACAGGAGCAGATAAGATTAACAGATAATTTGCAAATCACTGACGGAAATTTGCAATTAGAGAACTATCCTAAGGTTAATTTTAACTACGAGCGGGAAACACAATCAAATGTTCCGTCGCTTGAGAGCCAAGTCGTCAAAGCCTTCTCTAATAGTCAAATACAGTCACCAGAGAAGACTATATTCTCTGAAGAGACTCCGACCAAAGATATCCCAGCTTCGGCAGCTACGATTGATGTAGTGCCAATAGTTGACACTGACGATACCAGTGGTGATAGTACACTCCCATCAACCTTTGATATAGAAGGACTACGTAACAACGTATTGCTGTTGACCTATCAGCTGGCCTGTCCGCCCCAATTGGTAAACCATATGGCGCAGCTACAACGCAAACGCCATAGACGAAAACAGTCCAATAAACAGTCTACGTTAAGCGCGCAAAATACAACTCAGTCCTCTCCAAAAGCATCATGACTTCATAGTCAATCTCTACTTTTTACTTATAATTCGTTACTTTTTTCTTTCCTCTGCCTCCTATGAAAAATCGACTCCTCACGTTAGAACATAACCTCTGTAGCTCTTCTGACAAACCCAAAAAATATCGAAGAAAACGATACCATGGCCCACCTAAACAACAGTCGCACCAGGTTTACACTCAGGCACAATCCTTTGACTGGGATGAGCCCATTGAGCTGACCTATAACAGCGAGAGTAATTCCTACATAGCTAACACAGCCTATGCAGCTGCCTATGGGGACGAAGATTATGGCGAGGATGACCATGCAGCCAATGCCTTCAGCATGGACGACGGTTATGACGAGGATGACCATGTGGCCACCACCTTTGAGTGGCTTGAGGATAAGGACGATGAGGGTGCCTACAGGGTCAGCACCTTTGGCATGGACGACGACTATGACGAGGATGACCATGCAGCCACCACCTTTAAGTGGAAGGATAATAGAAGGACTGCAGCCTTTGAAGTCGAGTCCTTTGACTTAGAGGATGGCGAGCAAGGTTATCAGCAAGGGACTATTGGACAGTCATTTGGGCAGTCATTTTCAGTCGCTGATCTTGACGAGGATACGTTGGCGGAGGATTTGGACTTTAGCGATCTCGATACGGCATCAGAAAAGGCTCAGAGTGACCAGGCGATGAGCGATCGTGCCTTTGCTGCAGATCTTCAGGCGATTCTCAGTGGCAAGAAAACCTATGACCAAGGTCGCAGTGACAGGGTTAAGGCCAACAAAGATGCTCACCAGTTATCGACAGCTGCATCAACAGAGACAACCCCAGCATTACCCGATGACATCCGAGAAGCGGTGGCTGATCCCCACGATGTGTTTGATCAAATGTCGTCCCATATGCCCCACAATCAAATGGATGATACGCCGGTAATACCGGTGCGTAGTCAACCGGTTGAGGTTAAAGAAGATATGACTGGGTCACGAGCCCATGATGTGTTTGACCGCATGGGACATAATATGAGCCATGCAACCTCGTTTAACTTAGGCACCATTTCCCTAGAACAGCGGTTTGATGAGTTTGATCAGGAGTTACAACAGACAACAGAGAAACAAAATCAGCCCCATAAGGCACGAACTGGAAACCGCCCAATATCCTCAGATCACAGTGCGTCATTGACATTAGATGAGGCAGCGTTAGCAGCGGATCTAGCCCAGATGCAGTCGTTAAGTGAGGCAGAGGGGAGAGTTGAGATGAGTGAAAAAGAACAACAAGAGCATGAAGCTGAAATGCCTCAAGAAACTGAGACTAGAGAGTCCAATGAAGTAATAGAAAACGTGTAGGAAAAAGATCAACCACATGAAACTTTCGCTAGCCGTTAAAAACTGCTTAGCTAAAGATTTTTTCCTGCATCATCAAACCACCTTTCGCTTGATGCACCACGACCTTCGGATGACATGATGCCCAATATCTATGGATTTTAATCAACATTGTGAAGATAATTATGGACGAAATATTGGCGGCATGTAGCTAGTATGACGTTGCTAAGAGATTTATCTAGAGCACAACAAAGAGAGGATAGAGAAAGTCGTTCAACCAGAAAATCAAATAGATTTTATCTGAGTGAAACCTCTGATCATTTGAGCAGAAGAAGAGAAAGTACTTCGATTGATCACCATTACCTAACCACAACGAGAAGAAGCCATGAATCGGTTAATAGCACTTCAACAAGCCCTCAATGCAAGACAGTCAGTATCTGTACAATCCCAGCAGAAAACACAAGAAAACAGAATAATTAGACCGTATCGGTCAATTCCGATGCAACCACATCCGTCACATCACCATGCCACCTACAGCATGGGACAGGCATACCAAAGCTGGTCAGATGTGGAAAATGCAGCGAAAAAAGACAATGTGGATTATGCAAACCGTTTAAATGCCATTATCACCGATCCCGGAGTATTAAATCAGAATGACGAGGGCAATTGTGGCATCACATCAGCGATAATGGCGTTACTCCACCTTGTCAGTGTCAATAAGCAGAGTAGCTCGGAGAAACGAGACGCACGGAGGGAAGAGATAAACAAGCTGATCTATGCAATCCACAAATCTGAACAAATCCCCCAACAGCTTATGTGGCGTTCAACATACAAGCATATGACAGCAACTAGCAAAACTAACCCAGCCACAGCTAGTAAGTCAATTATCTGGAATAGACTTAACAAGAGGTTCGACCAATATGGAAAGCAAGACGACAATAGTAATATCATAGATCTCAAAAATAGTTCAAATGTTGGCGACTATACCCTCATTGTTTCAGTCCTTCTGTTCTTCAAAGATCATTTGAAAGCTACGGCACCGCATGAGTGGTCAGCTCTGGAAGATTTTAATACCGCCCATGGGTTTACATTACGCCCCCAGACGAAGTTAAAGAACATGCAGCAGAAAAGTGCCGGCCCTGACCCCAAGACAGGTGATTTAGCGTTAACTGTCAGAGCTCTTCGCCTACTGAGCGATTTAATGGACATTGGCACAGGATATCCACTACGAGACTATGAATTCGCCAATATACAGGCCCCAGTTAAACCAGTCGATGAGAATAAAGTCAAAGCCAAGATCCAAAAAGAAATAAAGGGCCATGATAAAAGAACATTAAAGGAAATATACGATAAGAATCTAGCTGCTGTTAGACCCCACCCTAAGGCAGATCCGGTTCAATGGCAGTCAATCAAATTTCCCTGTTATGTTGGAGTATATTCGCCTTACCACATAACTGACGGAAAACTCGACACCACCAAGCACTATAAATCGGCAATGGTCAAGAACCTAATCCCATACAACTTATTGCAGCATTGGATTTACATGCCAGACCATGAAACAGTTTGGACATGGGGCATGAATACAAAGTTAAACAACAATAAAGCACACGTAGCAATCAAAAACCTGGTACCCCAGATAGTTATACCAGTTTACCTCCGACCCTAAAACAGAACTAAGGTACGTTACAACTTTCCTGTAACTCACTGATTTCCTGAGTGATTAGCTGAAACCAAGCTAACTTGTCCAATCATCAGTCAACATTTTTTTTCGCCATACTCAGACCCTAGAGAATAACAAGTAATAAATGATATTTATCTCTCTTCCTGCTTAACCCTCAAATACTGCAAGGATCTCTCCCCATGAATCGCCTCTTCAAACTACAAAACGCCCTAACCAGCAAACCAGCAAAGCGAAGACCACTCACACCAAGACTAAAGCCCCTTACTCCCATACCTAGACCAGAACCACCCAGGATTCTAACGCCGCCACCCGCACCCACCGCATTCTCAACCTACAGCCTTGCCAAAACCATCGACAACTGGGAAGCCCTGGATCAAATCACCATCAATATACCCCTATCCATCAAAAGACGACTTACCCGGATAGCAAAGGCACCCTGGGCATTGGACCAAAATCAGGAAGGCAATTGTGGCTTTGCCGCCGTTATTATGGCCATGCTCCACCTCAAGGCGATAGACCCAAACAGTGGGCAATCATTAGACGCAGATCTACAGGCAATACTGCTTGAATTAATTGATGCCATTTATACATCAACTGAGCTATCAGCAGCGCAGTCACAAGACTTCAAGTCTGAGAGCAAGTATAAAAGCCTAATTGCCACCAGCCGATATACCAACCAGGAGCGAAATGGTAAGGCAATTATCCAAAATCGGATTGAAAAACGTCTTCTCCATCACCCATCTATTGGAGAAGTGGCCTCCTTTGCTGGTGACTATGTGCTGCTTGTCGGCTTAATGCTGTTCTATAAAGATCATGTCAAAAAGAGAAATACTAATCTGTGGCAACAGCTAGAGAAATTTAATCAGATCCTTAAAAATGAATGGCCTAAGCTTCATTTAAAGGACATGGGTATCCTCGATTTAACAAAGGACGGTCTAAAAAAGGGCGATTTTGGTTTAACCCTAGAGGGAATGTTAGCATTGTGCCAATATTTGTCCATAGATGCAGTACACTATACCGACAATACCGTTAGTGCGACTGAGCGACAAAAAACACCTCTTAAGGAAAAGGTGTACAATACGATGCACCAAAAGTTTATGCAGGAATCTAGTCGTGGTGGCAACGGCATAACTTTGTTCAACTGCTACAAAAACAATATAGATAAGTTCGTCCGAGCTGATAAAGCAGATTCTAGTGCTCCAGTTAGTTGGTCAAACCTCCCATGGCCCTGCATTGTCGGCGTTTATGAAGAGTCCGATTTTTACACCAAGCAAGAGACTGAAACTAATGGAACCGAGGAAAAATTCAATAAAGAACAATTGAAGCAGTGTATTCCCTACAACCTATTGCGACACTGGCTCTACATGCCCAGTAAAGACCAAGCCTGGTCCTGGGGCTATAGCGTAGATTTTAATGAAACTTACGAGAGTGATTCCATAGAGGCCGATATCCTTAATGCTGTTCCCATGGAAGTTATCGCCCTGGGATGAGGCCTTGGCACAAAATATAACAGCGACAATTAAACTGTAACGACTCGGCTTTACCACTATCCTGACCTTTGCCAACCTCCGTTTTAGTCCTTTATCCCCTTTATCAGATCATTCACCATGGCTTACGCCCCCTACACCTACGGTTATGCTCTAGATACCGATAATTTAGACGATGAATATGTTAGTGAGCCCAGGCTGGACTCACAAGATGATTCCAACACTCCGGTATTGCTCAATGGCATGACCATTCTCTTTGAGAGAGCTGTCCCTGTGTCTCCCATTCGTCTAATTCCTAAGGCCCAGTTATCCCAGCGTCGTCGGTAAAAGCATCGGACATGAAAAACGTTTCAAGGAGCCGCTATTAACCCAGTGACCAGACCTGATTAAACCCTTGTTGCAGGTACTCTAGCTCCATTGTCATCAGTCATTTGCCTCTTTCGGCCACAGCTTTGGAGCATTGCTAAGTTTCGAAGTAGCCTATCAATTGCACGAGCGCCTGGGGAATGTAATGTTCCCCAGGCGCTGACGGTTTCAGTCCGTTAACACCCTCCGGCTAGTCCCTCAGCTTGAGTTTATCTCCATATCGCAAGACCATTGGGAGTATGGACAACCGGTAGTTTCTTGCTTAAACATGTCCCCATCCTGCATTTAAATCAGCCGCAGTTGGAATCGCTGGATGTGTTGTCGATCTATCGACCTTATGGCTTCTCCATCCACCGTCGTACATGAACCTCACATCTGTACTATCGGCCTCAAAATTTGGCAAGATAGAGGTACTGTCTTTACTTTCGACATTGTTATCATGTCCAGTGCCACCAGCTACTTGAAACGGCAGAAATTTTCTTTCATTTTGATCCCATATAAACCACACCCGCCGTACATTGACATGATCGACCTCAGTATCCGTAGCGTTCATAACAACTTCTGCACTGGTATAGTGCGCCTTACCCATCCAACCTGCCCACTCCTCACATAGAATATGGGGATATTCATCCTTATCATCATTCTTATAAATCCACACTACATTGCGAGGTGTTCGGCCAGGTGATGATTCATCTTCCAGATATAGCTCCTCATCGTTGATGGTCAGACGCCCCCGAAACCAATTAATTGAACCTGGATATTTTTTTGACGGAAATTGAGCTTCATCTAAACCCTCTACTGATTTACCATCAACCTTGGCGTAATCCAGTTCCTCTGATTTAAATCTGTAGTTTTTGTCATCTCCATGGAGACGGACAAACCAGCGTTTGTCTTTGTTGGGGCCTTTATCGGTGATCACACCACTTTTGCCAACTAGTTTGGCTTCTGTATATTTCTTGTTAACTGTGATCTCTACTCCAATAGCATCAGCTCCCAAGCCATAGGTAACATGCCGTTGTATATACCAGGACGAGCCGATACCTTGGTCATGGCTTCCGCCCCCTTGTTGAATAACGTGAGTGAGCTCATGGATAAGTAATTCTTGCCCTGCTTGGGTCTCTGGCTGGTAAGCATCCTGTCTAAAAAAGATGTGATTTCCAATCGTAAATGCGATTGATCCCAGGGCACGATTCAAACTATCAGATAGTGAATCATGGTGTAGTTGCACCCTGCAAAAATTGGCTCCCATGATGGTTTCTAGCTGTTGTTGCAATGAAACTTCTAAAGTCTCTCCATCCGTTGTACAGGCTTGATAAACCAATGTTTGAAATTCTGGATTGGTAGGTAAGCCAATACTTCTGTCACTCTCTGGGATCAGGGTAGGTCTAGAAACCACGGCTATTCCAGGGTTAGGAGAGTTAAGTTGTTGAATCACATGGGCAGCGATTTGATCCGCTTCTTGCTCATACTTGTCATTGATGGCACCAATTGTCAGTTTAGGTTGAATCACCAAGTCCGTATTGGAGATTAGTGCTGATGTTACCTGTGATAGGTTAGTTTTCATGGATAACTCCGAGTAATAATTGACAGAATAATGTGACTGCACGATATCAGCAGCCAAATACTGGAACATTGAAAAGATCTGATGAGAACTGACTAGCAGTCGTTACTTCAAGGTATCAAGAGATATTTCAATTTCTTGAAATATTGCCTATCTTTTGAACTTTGTAACAATCTCAAGTAATCCTGAGACGGAAAGACTTGTGTTTTCATCAATGTAACATGGCATTAAAATCTTCTGCATCCATCAGGTCAGTACAGAATCCAAGATCAAGCTAAAAGATAAGATTTTCATATAAATACAAGGGAGCTAGTAACAGAACTCTCAAAAAATCTGTGTTAGAGTTTAGCTTGAGTGGTACAAGAGAACTTTTGAAGATATAAGTTCTCAAAAGAGATAGAGAAAATATAAATGGCCGCATCCTATTCTTTCCATAGCAGATGGTTCAGTCATTGTAGTAGCTCACCTGCCTAGGAAATACATAAGCTTATTCAGTTCTTTAAACAGCTAGTGAAATTATAATTTAACGTCATGTAATGGTTGGACAAAACAGATAATTGACTCAAAGACATACTTCTAGATCTTAATTGATAAACAATAGCCCTCTAGAGGATCAACTATGAACCGCCTACTAGAACTTCAAACAGCACTTCAACAACAAAAATTACAGCAACAACAAGGGGATGATTACGCAGGCTGGTCAGGCTCCTTGTCTAACTACAGCATTGCTCAAAATGTAAATGATTGGCAGGATGCTCTTAAGCTAGGTCTTAGTGTAGAAATAAAATTAAATAGCTATGAAAGGTTAGAAAATCTTAGAGATAAGCCATGGCTACTGAATCAGAATCAAGAGGGGAACTGTGGCATGGCCTCTGCCTTGATGGCCATGCTTTATTTTGCTAATCGGCAGAATGGAACACAAGGTAAGGAGCAGATATTGATCGAGTTACTCGACGCAATTTACCATGGCACTGATTATAAAGGGATGTCAGTCAAAGCCAACTTAAATAAAGATCGAGGAGGTAAGGGCATTGTACAAAATCGAATAGAAAAACGAATGGCCCATTATTACGATGATGATTCAAAAGAGACAGTGCCTGGGTATCCAACTGACTACACGCTGATTGTCGGTTTGATGATTTTCTTTAAGGATCATCTTCGACAACATAAATCGCAACTATGGGAAAAAGTAAAAGACTTTAACAATTTGTTTGAAGGCATTAAAATAGACCAGAAGAATAAAAAACTCCATAGCCTGCAACCTCAAGAAGTATCAGATTCAGGATACAAGAAAGGAGATCTAGCATTAACGCCTAGAGCCCTCTCTGTACTGTGTGAAAGGCTAGGAATCAGAGTCACGCCTTACAGTGATTTGGATATACTTTATAAACGCAAGAAAGACAAACTTCCTTTACAGCAATTGATGAGCGAATCTGTAAAGAAAGTCATAGATCTGGTGGAACAAAAAATAAATAATGAGCACAATAGCTTTACTCTACGTGCGCTTTCTCAAAACCCTACATTAGGTAAATTAAGTGGTTTCCAAGATCAGAAAATCTCTTGGAATCAGCCTGCATGGCCACGTATAGTTGGCATCTATGACAAAGATTCTTTTCAAAAAGAAGATCCTAATCAGCGCAATCAGAAGATTTTTGATCGTGATAAAATCCAAAGATTTCTGGATGACAACTTGCTAATGCACTGGGTATTTATGCCTGATGCAGATACCGTTTGGACCTGGGGAGGAAAGCATAATCTTAAGGATGCAAATGTCGATACGGAAGTCGCGAATATGATTCCTGTAGAAGTACTTGTTGTAAGTCGAGCTTAATGGGTGCTTTTCTAATCAGCTATTATTATGTCTTTTAGACCTGACCTATCCAATGACTATACCCTGGACATTGCTGCATCTACCAGTAATGTCCAGGGCCACACACGCTTAAACGGTATGAGGATCCTTTTTGATAAAGTTGTTCCTGTCTCGCCAATTCAGCTAATGGCTAATGGCAAGCGAAATCGCCATCCACCCCATCAGCCTAATCCTATTGGCTCACCTGATGAGACATCATCTGATGATATTTTAAGATCTCCCCACCCTTACCCTGCAATCCCTTCCAACCAAAGTCATCGCCTTTCTCAACCAAATCTTTGGAAAATCCAGCGTCAGTTCTTTGAACAACAGGGAGTTAAAGCGTGAAATCAAGGTACTGTCCCCCACTACATTACCAGTAATCCCTTCATTGCCAATGCCTATGGAAAAGTTGTTTATGGTTTCCTACAAGATTGGTACGGTTCAAACCTGAGTAACAACAAAACGCCTAGAATACCTGCTCAGCCTATTTACATCATTGAGCTCGGAGCAGGCTCGGGTCGCTTTGCCTATCATTTTCTAAAAAAATTCTTTGACTTCTTTAGGCGATCGCCGCTAAAGACTATTCCCACCAAATATATACTAACTGACTTTAGCGATCGCAACCTGAACTTCTAGCGCAAGTATCCATTACTCCAGGCCTACTTTGACTAGGGCATCCTCGATATCCCATCGGCGAGTCTCGTAATTTGGCCAATTATCTTGGCAATCTCCTCTATGAGATAAACTATTATGATAAAGCTCTAGAGTATTTCCAACCTCAAGTACATTAACCATGTTCTAAAATTAGAATCCAACCACGTCCAAGCCATAGCCCTACGCACCGAAATCCAGAAAAAACTCAAATCCAGAAAATCTGACAGCTCAGTTTGAATACATTCCATTCAATACGCCCTACTCCCAATTCCTGTGCGTCGCTAAAATGTGTTTATCCCATCAGAATCTGCTATAGCTAGCTCGGTGCAATGTCACACCGAACATATAGAATTTGTCCAGTGCAATAGTGACTATCCTACAAGTAGATAACAATGGTAGATGATATTCGTCAGAAAGTTGCGGAAGCGTATACGCAAGCCCTAAATAAGGAGACTGCTAATTCTGATACCTCAGATTCTGACACATCATCAGAACAGCTATCATTTTCTGTCAATCATGAAGCGCTGACAAAAGTGTCTGGATATAGGGATGAGCAGTCAACAGAAAGTCATCAAGGAGCTGCCGGGAGTTCTTTTGGTTGTGGTAATCCAGTGGCTTTTAGCGCTATAGAGCCTGGACAGACAGTGCTGGATTTAGGTTCAGGAGCTGGGTTGGACTTACTGTTGTTAGCGGAAAAAGTTGGTCACGAGGGTCAGGTGATTGGGGTTGATATGACTGATGCAATGCTGCGTCTAGCTCAAACCAACATTGACAAAAGCCCTTATAAAAATATCCAGGTTTTACAAGGATATATCGAGGACCTACCCTTAAAAAATAATTCAGTGGATTGGATTGTGTCTAATTGTGTCATCAATCTGTCTCCTGAAAAAAATAAGGTATTCCAGGAAATGGTGCGGGTGCTGAAACCGGGTGGGCAATTTTCAGTCTCTGACATGATTGTTGAACAGCTGCCTCAGTGGATGCGCGCAGATCTCGACATGTATTTTGCTTGTGTGGCCGGAGCAATTACTGAGAATGACTATATCAAGGGGCTGGAACAGGCTGGATTTGGAGACGTTCGAGTGGACGATCGAATGGTTTATGATCGAACTATGATAGGAGCTGTGCTAGATTTTGAGCAAACGTTGACTGCCAAAAATGTTTCTAAGCAAGGCATTGACTATATTTTAAAGAAAATTGTAGGCAAAGTTTGGAGTGCCAGATTTTGTGGTGTGAAGTTGGTCTGATTAATGATTTGCTGAAACGTCACACCAATCATGGTTATCGAGTGCAATGTAATTGGGCCTTAGATTCCCGTATCAGGTTGTTAGATAACAAAAATCCGAATAGAAGGAAAGGAACAGAATCGCTAAGGTGACTAGCTTTTAGCTTCTGTTGTGTTGACTAATGATATTCTATGGCTTACGTAGCTATGGCAATAATAAGAGGGGTCTGTATTTGACTCTTCTGCTTAAAAAACTTTGGAATTGGCAATTAATATTTGAGAAAATTTTTGTTTCTCAGTATTTCTAAGAGTATTTCAATCTTATAATCCTAATCATGTGGTATTAATCACACAGTAATTTAGATATAGATCTCATTCTCATTTCATTAGAAGCAGGCGAAATACGAATGGATTCATTCCATCCTCAAGTCTCACCTCAAGCTAAGGTCAGACCTTATCAAAAACGCAAGACAATATCGAGTGCCTACATAAACCGGATTCAGCGAAATCATTTTTTGTTGTACACAATCGGTCCATTTGTAGGGACTATCTTAGCGTTTATCTCTCTCAGTTGGTTAACGTTTGGTCCCATAGAGTTAGGCATTACGCTATTGATGTGTGGTGTAACTAGTATGGGGATCACGGTTGGATTTCATCGTTACTTTACCCATCGCTCCTTCAAGACGAATCGAGTGATGCAGGTTCTCTTTATTATTATTGGCTCGATGGTGGCTCAAGGTCCTGTTGTGTCTTGGGTGGTGATGCATCGCCGTCACCATGAGTGCAGTGATGCACCGGAAGACCCTCATTCACCCAACCACCATGGAAAGGGGCTGATTAACCGGGTAAAGGGCTTATGGCATGCCCAAGTGCAATGGCTTATGGATTATGAATATGCTAATCCAGCCTATTATGCACCTGAACTGATGAAGGACCAAACACTGGCTAAACTAAGTCGTTATTACCATGTTTGGGTGTCCCTGGGACTATTGCTTCCCGCTATTTTAGGAGGGGTGTTGAATTTAACCTGGCAGGGTGCTGTACAAGGATTTCTCTGGGGGGGAGTTTTTCGAATATTTATTACCCAACACTTAACGGGTAGTGTAAATTCCCTCTCCCACGTTTATGGTCAACGATCCTTTGAGACAGATGACCATAGTCACAATATATTTTGGTTAGCAATCCCCACTGGAGGGGAAACCTGGCACAATAATCACCATGCCTTTCCAAGTTCAGCAATTTTTGGTTTGGAATGGTGGCAAGTTGATTTGGGTGGATATTTCATCCGTGTGCTAGAGAAACTAGGGCTGGCGCGGGATGTTAAGATGCCAACAAAGGCAATGTTAAGCCAAAAGAAGATGCCTCAGAAGGTATAAGAGAGGTAAATTGAAATGACGGTGCCAAACTCAGCTTTTTCCCTCCCTGTCCAACAACGAGCTTTTACGACTAAAGAGTTACTTAAAAGTTTGCCTCAAGACTGTTTTCTCCAGCAACCACTCAAAGCCTGGACTTCTGTTTTTGTTAGTGTATTGGCTGTTGCCTTAGGCACTGTGGGATTATTTTTTGCCCCCTGGTACCTCTGTCCTCCATTATGGATATTTACCGGGACTGCTTTGACGGGTTTCTTTATTTTAGGACATGAGTGTGGCCACTACTCTTTTGCTAAAAGAAAATGGGTGAATGAGTGTTTAGGACACTTGTTAATGCTACCTCTGCTCTATCCCTTTAATAACTGGCGCATTCAACACAATACCCACCATCGTTTTACTAATAAATTGGGGGGGAGCGCTGGCGACAACTTCAAGATGTTATCCATCGACGAGCTGATATAGCTTGGTATCCTCTCCGACCTGAGGTTTGGAAGTCAATGTCCCTTAAAGGGCGATTGACTTACCAATTTTGGCGGGAATGGTTCTGGTGGTTAGCCTCAATTCAAAACTGGTGGTATGAGTTGAATCTCAAGCGTTCTACCTTGTCTACAGAAGAGTGTTCCAAAGTGCGACTCTCCTCAGTGCTCGTTTATCTCTTTGCTGTAGTTGCCTTGGCTTGGCTCTACTATTTGGGTGGGATTTGGGCTATGGGCAAGTTTTGGTTGTTACCTTGGTTAGTTTTCCACTTCTGGCTTTCCACATTCACTCGTGTGCATCATAGTGCGGTAGATATTCCATGGCGAGTAGGAGAAGAATGGAATAATGCAGAAGCTCAGCTATATGGAACAGTACATTGTCGATATCCCCGTTGGGTTGAGTTTCTTTGTCATGACATCAACATTCACATCCCTCACCATATTTCCACTGCAATTCCTCACTATCATTTGAGAATGGCTCATACAAGTCTCAAGAGAAATTGGGGAGAGTATATGCGAGAATCAGAATTTAGCTGGCATTTATTCTGGCAAATGGGAAAGCTAAATCTCTATTGTCCTGAGCAAAAATGTTATTTGCCATTATCTGATTGAAATTCATTCAAACACTAATTTTCAATGCAAGTTAATCTTTTCACATTTTCACACCTTTACTAAGGGTCACATTTTATGAACGATTAGATGTTATTTACGATTAGCTCTGCTTAAATTACGAATATTGTTGCTGACAAGTTAGGTAAAACTAGGAGAGAAGAATTATGGTTGCTGAAGTTCAGACGAAGTCGGTTAAACCTTCTACTTTGAAGGAATACAATAAACAATATCAAGATTTATTGGCATTTCTAATATCAACTTTAATCGCTGGGGAGATTACGGCCACTGAGAACTATTGTCGTTTGGTTGCTCTACTGGACGATACAGATGAGAAGATGGAGGCTGTTCATCAAGCTTATGCTGAATCTAAGCATGTCAGGAACTTAGTGAAACTGGCAAAACGTTTGAATTTACCAGTGGTTGAAAAAATTGTAGAACCAGAATGGTTTACCATTCGAAAGCACTTTGACGCAGCGCTAGCGAAAAAAAATCTAGCTGTATGCTACATCATTCAAGACGTTATGATTGAGATTTTAGCTATCACTACGTATCTGGGGCTAGCTGGAATTGGTAAAACAACGACGGTTGACGGAGAGACTGCTAGAGTATCAGAAAGTATTCTCAACGATGAGCTAGAACATTTTGAAATTGGTATATCTCGATTGAAGCAATTACTTCAACAAGATTCAGATGAAGCTCACGATGCATTGATTTGGGCTCATCACAGAGTCATGCCTGAAATCTTAACTGTTGTTCGTGAAGGATGTACCTCCTTGTGTGGAGAGCTGGGTGTGGTTTGTGGCACATTTAATGCTGGAGATATGGGATTTGAAAGTGGTCTGGCAGCGAAAGAAATTGTTCGTCGTTATATTGAAGCCTTAGAGAGAATTGGTTTTGACCAAAAAATTGTTAATTCTCTGGTCTCGGGTTTGTCAGATTATCAACCTACTCAGGAATCAGTTCCAGTCAAAGTTAAGACTAGTGGCTGCTGCTAAGCTAGAGCAACAGACTTGCAAGGCCCCATTTAAAGAAATTAAGCCGATTTAGGAGAATCATGAGCCTGTCTGTTAGACCACGCACGTCAGTTCCCAAAACGCCTACGTTAGATGATCAGTGTACTCTTTTGGATTTGTTGACTTGGAGAGCCCATCATCAATCTCATCAGATTGCCTATACCTTTCTTGTTGATGGCGAGTGCGAAGTAGCCACTTCCTGGTCCTATCAAGAATTGGAGCAACGAGCCAGAGGCATTGCTACTCACCTGCATAAAATCTCAGCTGTTGGAGAGCGTGCCCTCTTAATTTATCCGCCTGGATTGGACTTGATTGCGAGTTTTTTAGGTTGTCTTTATGCAGGTATTGTTGCAGTTCCAGTCTATCCCCCTAAATCCAATCAGCGGTCGTCTTCATTCCAATCGATTGCTGCTGATGCTGAGGCTAAATTTGCACTCACAACAACAGCGTTGCTGAGCAATAGCCGCAAACAGTTAGAACAGGAGGTATATTCATCGCCACTAACATGCATTGCTACTGACGCTCTGCAAAATGCAGACAACTTAAACTGGCAGGATCCTGATTTAACTCCTGATAGCCTTGCATTTTTACAATATACCTCTGGGTCTACGAGTAAGCCCAAGGGGGTAATGGTTTCCCATGGGAATCTCATCCATAATTCAGAGCTGATTCAAAGGTGTTTTCACTTTACCTCTGATACTTGTGTTGTGAGCTGGTTACCCCCGTACCATGATATGGGTTTAATTGGCGGCCTACTCCAGCCCCTTTATACAGGCTGTTCGGCAGTGCTGATGCCGCCAGTCAGCTTTTTACAAAAGCCAATTCGCTGGTTGAAGGCGATTTCGCACTATAAGGCCACCATCAGCGGTGGCCCAGATTTTGCCTATAAGCTTTGCGCACAGAAGATTCGACCAGAACAGTTAGCGGCTGAAAATTTGGATCTGTCCCATTGGTCAATGGCCGTTAGTGCAGCTGAACCCATTCGAGCTGAAACCATACAGCATTTCACGGCTAAGTTTTCACCCTTTGGGTTCCGTCAAGATGCGTTTTCTCCCTGTTATGGGTTAGCAGAAGGAACCCTGCTGGCTTCGGGGCGCTTTGATGGGGCTCCTTTGAAAACTAAGTGGTTTGAACGCGAGGCTTTAGTTCAGGGGCAGGCTGTAGATGCTAAGCCCGATCACCCGAAAGCGTCCTGGCTAGTGAGCTGTGGCTACAGTGACCAGAGTCAAAATATTGTTATTGTTGATCCTGATTCATCTAGAACTCAGCCAGAAAATACTGTAGGTGAAATTTGGCTCTCCGGGGCTAGTGTGGCTCAGGGGTATTGGCAACGTTTTCAGCAAACTAGTAAAACGTTTCAGACATATCTTGCAGATACCGGTGAAGGGCCATTTATGCGTACTGGTGATTTAGGGTTTATTGCGGAGGGTGAACTTTTTGTCACGGGGCGACTCAAGGACTTAATTATCCTGCGTGGTCGTAACTATCATCCGGAGGATCTGGAATTGACACTGGAGCGGATATCACCTGTTTTGCGTCCCCACAGTGGGATTGCTTTTTCGGTTGATGTTGAAGGGGTAGAGCGATTGATCCTGGCCCAGGAGATAGAACGTCACCACTTAAAGGATTTTGATGCGAATATGCTGGTGGATTCTATCCTTGACACTTTTGTAGAGCAGCATGAACTTGAAGTCCATGGCATTTTGTTCCTGAAGACAGGCAGTATTCCCAAGACAGCAAGTGGAAAACTCAAGCGTTCTGTTTGCCGCAGGCAATACCTGGAGGAAAGCCTGAATGTTGTGGGGCAATGGTTTGCCACGATAGATAGCCGTTCGGCTGATGCAGAGGACAAAGCAGCTCAGATAGTTACTGAACAAACCGCTAAGGCTGATTTGAGTGAGGCAGGAATTGCAGAGTATTTGATCAATAACCTGGCTCAAGCGCTAGCGATTAACCCAGAAAAAATTAATCCTCGTCACAAGATACTTCGCTATGGTTTAGATTCTGTTACGGCGGTTAATGTGACAGCGAATTTGGAAGCCAGGCTTCATCTAGAATTGGATCCCACAATATTTTGGGAGCATAAGACTATCAGTAGTCTGGCTCAACATTTACATAAGTTGTTGGAGGAACAAGATTAGCATTAGGTATTGAGGGAGCCTTTTCTTATAGTCTTTTATGAAAGAACCTATTGCAATTATTGGTATTGGTTGTCGTTTTCCAGGCGTTAATGATGCTGATGCTTACTGGAAGTTGCTATGTGATGGAGAGGATGCGATTTCACCCATTCCCTCCAAGCGAGCCTGGTATATGCCGTCACTCCATGCGCTAGATTCCGACTCATCCAGTACAGAGGTTTCCTGTTTAGGCGGTTTTTTAGACCATGTGGAAGACTTTGACTGCCAGTTTTTTGAAATTTCTCCTCGCGAAGCCATTACTATGGACCCCCAACAGCGGCTATTGCTTGAAGTCAGTTGGGAAGCCTTAGAAGATGCGGGAATCTCGCCTGAGCAGACCATGGGTAGCCAGGGGGGAGTGTTTGTCGGGATCAGTAGTGGAGATTACTCATACTTAATCTGCCAGTATCGCCAGGTTGATGCCTACTACAACACAGGGATTGCCTTTTCTATTGCCGCCAATCGTCTTTCCTACTATCTCGATTGGCATGGCCCTAGTTTAGCCTTAGATACGGCCTGTTCTTCCTCGTTGGTGGCAGTCCATCAAGCCTGTCGGAGTTTGCAGTATGGAGACTGTGATTTGGCCTTGGCGGCTGGGGTTAATTTGATTTTGCGCCCGGAGATGACCCTGGCCTTTAGTCAATCTAAGGTTATGGCTGCCGATGGTCGTTGTAAGGCCTTTGATGCGCGAGCTGATGGCTATGTGCGCGGTGAGGGAGTGGGGGTGGTGGTTTTAAAGCCCTTGTCGAGTGCGATCGCAAATAACGATTCCATTTATGCCGTCATCCGAGGCAGTGCCATCAATCAAGATGGCCAGAGTAACGGTCTGATGGCTCCAAATCCTGCGGCCCAGGAGGCCGTATTACAAGCCGCTTACCAGGATGCGAAGGTCTCTCCAGGGAGGGTACAGTATGTGGAAACCCATGGCATTGGCACTCAGTTGGGAGATGTGATTGAAGCAAAAGCATTGGCCAAGATTCTTTCCCAGGATCGCGAAGCAGGGAAAGACTGTGCCCTTGGTTCAGTCAAGACCAATTTGGGTCACTTGGAAGCTGCTGCTGGCATGGCTAGTTTGATCAAGGTGGCGTTAGCCCTTAAACATCAAAAAATCCCAGCAAGTTTGCACTTTCAAAAGCCGAATCCTTATATTCGCTTTGAGCGGATTCCGCTTAAAGTACAGCAGACATTATCTCCCTGGCCAGAAAGTGACTATCCAGCCCTAGCCGGAGTAAGTGGGTTTGGATTTGGGGGGACAAATGCCCATGTGGTTTTAGAGGAAGTCGGACGTCGGAAATCGGAAGTCGGAAGTCAGGATCTGCAACAAAGTCATTCGATGCATCTGCTGACATTATCGGCGAAAAGTGATGGGGCACTTGATCAGTTACGGCAACGATATCAGGTCTATATTCAGCAGAACCCAGATGTAGACTTGGCAGATCTTTGTTTTACAGCTAATACCGGGCGGAGTCATTTTCATCATCGTTTGGCAGTTGTTGGGGATACCCTGGAGGACATAGCTGAGAAGCTGAATGATGATTCCGTTGAAATACCTTCCGAAAAATCTACAAACGGATATGCCAGAGCAACGTTAGGGGATGATGATATTCCCCCTAGCGTTGCCTTTCTGTTTCCGGGGGAACAGTCTGCTTACCTGGGGGTGGGGCAGCAGTTGTATGAAAGCCAGCCACTGTTTCGACAAACAGTGAATCGGTGCCATGAATTTTTGCAAGCTGATTTAGGTGCATCCTTAATCGATATTCTTTATCCTCAATCTGCTCAAGATCAGTTCGCTTCGCTGTCTGATGTGGCGGTGTTTGCTCTAGAATATAGCCTGGCTCAACTTTGGGTCTCCTGGGGAGTGCAGCCAGACTTTTTAATCGGGCATGGGCTAGGGGAATACGTTGCGGCCTGTGTAGCTGGGGTATTTAGTTTGGAAGAGGGGCTGCGTCTGTTGGTGGCTCGACAAATGCTATTGCAGTCAGTCGAGTCTGACGGTGGAATGGCGGTGGTGATAGGAAACCAGGAACAGGTTGAAGCTGCAATCTCAACCCATGCCTCAAATATAAGTATTGCAGCACATAATGCGCCGAGCCAGTGGGTTATTGCTGGTGACAAGCAAGCACTTCAGGCCGTCTGCCAAACATTGGAAGATAATGGGCTCTTGACCCAGCTGTCATCGACAGAATATGCCCTATATTCTCAGGTGATGGCACCGTTGCAACAAGAATTAGAGTCGGTTACAGCAGAGATCAACTATGCTTCACCCAGTATTCCGATGATTTCTGGTATTAGTGGGAAAATTGCTGGCGACGAGATCACAACGCCTGCTTATTGGGCCAATCATCTCTGTCAGCCAGTTCAGTTTATGGCAGGAATGCAAGCGCTATGCAAGCAGGGCTGTACCATTTTTCTAGAAATGGGAGCCAAGCCGTTATTAACCCGACTGGGCCAGCAATGTTTATCGGAGGACTATCTTTGGTTGTCGAGTTTACGCAGTGGTAGGCATGGAATCTCTAAGGCACAGTATCAAGATTGGCGACAGCTACAGGAAAATCTCGCTCAACTTTATGCTCAAGGAGTCTCCATTGACTGGTTTCAGTTCCATAATGGCCAACTCTGTAAAAAATTAAGGTTACCAACCTATCCTTTCCAGCGAGAACGATACTGGATTGATACTGACTCTGTGGATCAGGTGGAAACTCCCTTTAGGCCTATCATTAGTCAAGATCCTCTGACACTATTGCAAGCAAAGATTTGGCAACAGTTAATGCAAGTTGAAATCGGTGATCGATCTAAAGTTCTAGAAACCTACCTCCAAGAAGTTGTAGCGTATATTCTCCGGTTAGCCCCTTCTAATATCCCCAATCCCCACCTTGATTTTATTGAACTGGGGATGGATTCCTTAACAGCTATGGAGGTCAAGAACCATATTCAAACCGCGCTAGGAATTTCGCTTTCTGAGACTTTGGCATCCCGCCACTCCTCAATTCACAAACTTGCCAAATACTTAGCTGTCACAGTGGAGGTGCCTTTGAGAAAACCACAGGATAATTCAGAGGTTTGTGGATCGAGTGGAAAAGTAAACATCTCAAACAGTTAAGTTAATACTTTTCTTTAAGCAATTTTTTGGAAGCGATGGAACGTAGCATAAAGATAATATTAATGGATAAAATTGCAGCAAAAAAGCACCATACCGATATGAATGCGTAGTTGTAAAACCAGTAGGTGACTAATAGTGCTAGAGCAATGACCCCACTTGAACCTCTAATTTCGGTAAGATCACAGAACCAAAATGGCCCTGCAACAATGAGCAAGTATATTAGCCGCGACACATTGCGAGGAAAAAACTGATCATAGATTAGTGTGGTCTGATAATGGATAGAGCCTTGAATGACTGTTACTGAAAACATATCAGGAGATAACAGCAAAGGGACATACAGAGACATACCAAATAAAGCACCCAACAGTGTTACAACTAATAGTAGTTTTTTAGCCCAAGGTCGTTGCACTATTGCAAACACTGTCAACGGGAACCAAATTGGCCAGAATCCATGGGAAAAAACGAGATAGCCAAGAGCGGCTAGATGAACAGTGTCTGCTTGGTTTCCGTGGATGGCTAACCACTCAATGCCTTCAAACCCTTGCTGAATACCAAATATGCAAGGGATAAGGGCTCCAGGCAGATACCTGAGATCTATATCTATGGCCAGCTTACAGGCATATAAACCAGCGGGTATTAGAAGAGTAGCAGCAGTGAAACTAGCAGTAGCAGAAAAACACATGGGCTTGTGAGGTAGTTCAAGATAATTAGTGACTCATATCTCGTATTTTGCTCAGCTTAACCTAGGGAGGAAGGCTTTTGTTTAATACTGGGTCACTTCACGAATAATTGGACACAATGGACAAACAAAACCGCTTAATTTTTAATTATAAGCATGCACATTCTAAAAAGAATGCTCCAAGATCAAATTTGGATTTGGGGCTGTTTAATTTATTTCAATTACTTTAAACTTACCTGTGAAGGTGCAGAACACTTACCGAAAGATTCTCCATATTTATTAGTTGCAAACCATGCTAGTCACCTTGATGGACCTGCCATTATTGCGGCCCATGGTTGTCATATGTATAAGGTACATAGCCTGGCCGCTAAGGATTATTTCTTTGATCATCCCTTGAAAGGTTGGTTCTGTCGGCATGTCTTGAATATGATTCCAGTGGATCGCTGCAGCGGCTCACTCCAAAGTTTTCGAGAGTGTGAACGGGCAATCTACCATGGGAAAATTCTCTTAATCTTTCCAGAAGGAGGACGCTCTTTAACAGGCCAATTACAGGATTTAAAGTTGGGATTCGGGATGATGGCATTGAAATTAGGCGTTCCTATTGTCCCAGTCTATATTCAGGGCTCTTATAAAGCTTTGCCCAAAGGGCAATTATTTCCTCAGCAATATCCCATTCAAGTCTGTTTTGGCCCTCCTATTGACCTTATCTCTTACCGAGATAAGGTTGGCACCTTAACAAAACGTCAGCTTTACCAGGCTATTGTCAATCAGGTAAAAAAATCGATAGAAGACCTGGAGCACCAAATGACTTTATAACATGGGAGACAATGATGGGGGATAAGCCTAAGATTGCTATTTTCGATTTTGATGGGACTCTGACAACTCAAGATAGTTTTGTGCCCTTTTTGCGCTGGACCCATGGCTGGAGACGACTGGTGATTGGCCTTATGCGCCATAGTTCAGCAGTACTCAGTTATGGAATGAAGCGTTGTTCTAATCAAACTATCAAAGAAATACTTTTGACCGAATTTTACAAAGGTTGGTCCATTGAACGTTTAAAAACAGCGGCGGCTGACTATGCTCACCATTACTTACCTAAGCTGGTCGATCCTGACGCGTTAGAACGGTTACATTGGCATCAACGCCAGGGACATCAGATCATTTTAGTCAGCGCTACCCTGGAGATTTATTTACAACCCTGGATGAAAATACTGCCCATTGATCATCTGTTGGCTACTCGATTAGAACATCAGGGTGGCAGTGTGACAGGCAAATTATCAGGAGAAAATTGCTATGGCCCTGAGAAAGTTAAACGCTTAGAGCGGTTGCTAGGGGATTTACAGCAATATTACATCTATGCCTATGGTGATGGCCAAGGCGATCGCGAGCTGTTAGAGGCCGCCAATGAACCCTACTACCGTTTCTTCAATCGTGGACGATATTTGATGATTCGATAAGAATCTTTAGTAATTGTCTGTAGAAATGTTCAATGGAACCTCCATTCGTCAAAATAAACTTAAAAAAAGCGTCAAATATACTTCTACCTTGTTGATCAGGTGCAACAATTATAAAAAGGCTGATCAATCCCCAAAAGTAACGCAATATTCATTGCCTGACATTGAAAGCGCTCAGTAATAAAAAGCATCAGAAATTATCATGGCAGATCATCACCAAAGTCCATTAGAGTACAAGGGCGATTCTCAGCTATGGGGCCATCAGTGGGGCTTTAAAGATACGACCTTAGTTGTCAATGATGATCGGTCGGTGATGATGACTGGTGAGCGCTATGGTCTCACTGGGGTTAAAATGCCTGGTTTTATTCCCTTTCTAGAAGCTGAACTGGGAATCACTATCGATGAAAAAACACCGTTAACCGAAGTCTCTGAAAAGGTTGTTGGGACCGTCCATCGTAACAAAGCTTTTTGTGCAGCAATAGAGGCTTCATTTCCCTCAAGTCAATATGCCTTTGAAGACCATGACCGCTTGCTCCACAGCCACGGTCAAACGACAACAACAGAAGTTTACAAAGTTCTGTATGGCCAATTAACGCGCACTGTTGATATGGTCTTCTACTGCGAGTCAGAGAAAGATGCCCAAACTCTGGTGCAGTTGGCAGTGGAGCATGATGTCTGTTTGGTGCCGTTTGGTGGGGGTACTAATGTGACCTGTGCCCTGCAGCTTCCTCCATCAGAAACCCGAATGATCGTTTCCGTCGATATGAAGCGGATGAGTCGGATCGAATGGATTGACCCAGTGAATTTAAAGGCCTGTGTGCAGGCGGGTATCACGGGCAAAGATTTGGAGAATCAGCTGAGGGCGTCTGGCCTTATATGTGGCCATGCTCCCGATAGCTTAGAACTTTCCACTTTAGGTGGTTGGATTGCCACCAATGCCAGTGGCATGAAGAAAAACCGCTATGGCAATATCGAACAGATTGTGGAGAAGGTTACCCTGGTAACCCCAGCAGGAGTAGTGGAACAGATGGAGTCTGTTTCCCGTGCTTCCATGGGGATACCAGTGCAACAGTTACCATTTGGTAGTGAGGGGAATCTAGGCCTGATTACCAAGGCTGTTATCAAAATTCATCCACTGCCTGAGGTCACAAAATATGCCTCTTTCATGTTTCCAAATTTCACCTTAGGGGTGGAGTTTATGAAGCGCATTGCCCATAGCGGCTTAGTGCCAGCTAGTTTACGCCTTATGGATAATAAACAGTTTCGGCTAGGCTTTTCTTTAAAACCTCAAAACTCTGGTGTTGTTGAAACTTGGATGATTTGGCTAAAGCAGCTGTATTTATTTAAGGTGCTTAAGTTTAACCCTACCCAAATGGTTGTGGCCACCGTGGTGATGGAGGGCTCGGCCCAGGAGGTAGACCACCAGGAACGCAATATTTATGCTACGGCAAAGCAATTGAAGGGATTGGCGACGGGGTCTAAGTATGGTGAACAGGGATATATGTTTACCTTTGCCATTGCCTATGTAAGGGATTTTCTATCCTCGTATCACATTATTGGTGAAACCTTTGAAACCACGGTTGCCTGGGATAAAATTCAACTGATTTGCGATCGCGTCCAAACCAAGCTAGATGAGCAGCACCAGGCCTTTAATTTACCCGGTAAGCCCTATTTAGCCCATCGGGTTACTCAGGTTTATCACACAGGTGTTTGTCTTTATTTCATTTTTGGAATTTATACTAAGGGTGTGGAACACCCCGAGGACGTTTGTTGGCAGATTGAACATTCCTTACGTCAGGTGATTCTTGACAACGGTGGTTCCATTTCTCACCACCATGGCATTGGTAAAATTCGTCGAGATTTCATGAAAGATGTGTTGTCTCCTGCCGGTATGAAGTTAATGAGAGGAGTAAAGGAGGCCACAGATCCACAAAACATCTTTGGTATCCGTAATGGAGGGCTGTAGTTCAAACTCTATGCAACCCAGGGAATCTGTTACGTCAAAATCCTCAAATTTAGTTGAGTTACTCCACCACAGGGCGGTGAGTCAACCAACTAAATTAGCCTACGTGTTTTTGCAGGATGGAGAGATTGAGTCAGGACGCCTGACCTACCAAGAATTGGCGCAACAGGTTAGGGTCGTTGCGCTGGGGCTGCAATCGGTTTGTGCGGTAGGTGATCGAGCGCTGCTCCTCTATCCCCAAGGGCTAGCGTATATTGTTGGGTTCTTAGGCTGTCTCGATGCCGGGGTGATTGCTGTACCCGCGTATCCCCCCCGACGCAATCAGCGGAAACTGGGGAGATTACAGGCGATTGCTAAGGATGCCCAGGCAACGGTCGCGTTGACGACGGCTGAATTGTTGCCGCGTCTGCAGGGGCAGTGTCAAGATGCATCTGAACTAAATCAGCTCCATTGGTTGGCTACGGATAGTCTTGTGGCAGAGACTGAGCAGGATGAGAATTGGAGGATTCCAATCGATCCATCCGACCTCGCATTTTTACAATACACCTCCGGGTCCACAGGCATTCCCAAAGGCGTCATGGTTTCCCATGGCAACCTGATGCATAATTGCGAGACTATCAAACGATCCTTTGAACTGACACCAGACGATGTTTCTGTTACCTGGTTGCCTAGTTTCCATGATATGGGTCTGATTGACGGGATTTTACAACCACTCTACACGGGGTTTCCAGGGTATATTATGCCCCCTGCGGCCTTTCTACAACGTCCCCAGCGCTGGCTGCAGGCGATTTCCAAATATCGAGCCACCCACAGCGGTGGTCCCAACTTTGCCTACGATTTATGTTCCCAAAGAATCACGGTAGAACAACGGGATGGTCTAGATTTAAGTTGTTGGCAAAGTGCCTACAATGGTGCTGAACCCCTGAGATTGTCAACATTAGAACGATTTACCTCTAAACTTAGCTCAGTTGGTTTTCAGGCTAAAGCGTTTTATCCATGTTATGGCATGGCCGAAACCACCTTGATGGTTTCGGGGGGTGAGGTAACCTCTGAACCTGGCCACTGTATTGTCGATGCTGTTGCTCTAGGCAATAACCAGGTCATTCATGTAGAGCCCATTCACCCTAATGCTAAACAGTTGGTGGGATGTGGTCAAACCTGGCTAGATACAACTGTTGCGATTGTCAATCCTGAAACTTGTAAGCAGTGTGTCGATAATCAGGTAGGCGAAATCTGGGTCACAGGGGGTAGCGTTGCCCAGGGATATTGGCGTCGCTCCGAGTCCTCAGAATTTGCATTTCATGCCCATCTTGCTGACAACACAGAAACCATCTTCTTCCGGACAGGAGATTTAGGTTTTTTGCATAATGGCGATCTGTTTATCACCGGTCGCCTGAAGGATGTGATCATTATTCGTGGACGGAACCACTATCCCCAGGATATTGAACGGACAGTGGAGGAAAGTCACCCTGCACTACGGTCTAATAGCGGAGCAGCGTTCTCTATCGAAGTTGATCAGCAAGAACGCCTGGTGGTGGTGCAAGAAGTTAAGCGCACACATCTGCGTCATCTGAACAGCGCAGATGTGGTTGAGGCTATTCGATCTGCGGTTCCTCTGCACCATGAGGTACAACTCTACGATGTGGTGTTACTGAAACCGGGGCGTATTCCCAAAACCTCCAGTGGAAAGATTCAGCGTCGGGCCTGTCGAACTCAGTTTTTAGCAGGGGAGTTGCAAAATATAGCGGTTGCGATGCCCGTGGTCTCCAGCCAACATTCTCACAAACAATCGACGATCCCATGGCGTTCCCCAGCCGATGCCCAAGAAGTATTGGGCTGGTTCCAAGCTCAAGTCAGGGATGAAATTGCTCAGTTTCTATCCCTGGCCCCTGATGCCATCAATCTTGATCGCAGCTTGCTGAGTTTGGGGCTGGATTCCCTGAAAGCAGTAGAGCTGTTGGAAAAGATTGGTGCTAAATTTCGGCTTTCATTACCTCCCACCCTGCTATTTGAGTATCCCACCTTAGCTCAGCTGGTTACACATCTGGCCCAGGAGTACCGAGAACAACTGGAGTGTATTCGCTTGGGGCAAGTGCCTGATCAGAATCAAGATAATCCTCCTGAATACATTGATATTTCTGGCAAAGAAGTTGCCAGCTATTCAGGCCCCCAAACCCCGAATTTTGGGGGCTTTGAGTCTAACTCCCCAGCATTGAAGAGGGCTAGGGGGACCTTCAACCAAGGTAATCTTTCCAAGAAAACTTCTATAGATAGAGCCGTGGAGGATATTGCCATTATCGGCATGGCTTGTCATTTTCCCCAGGCTGATGATCTAGAGTCTTTTTGGCATCTGTTACAATCTGGTCAGGATGCAATTACGGAAGTCCCTCCTAGCCGCTGGAACTGGCAGGATTTTTATGACCCTGTGCCTGCCCCGGATAAAACCTACTCCCGTTGGGGTGGGTTTATGTCTCATTTAGAAGACTTTGACGCTGAGTTTTTTAACATTGCTCCCCGAGAAGCGCGTTTAATGGATCCTCAGCAACGGGTATTGCTAGAGACCGCTTGGGAAGCTGTGGAAGATGCAGGATGCCAGGCCGAAACCCTCTCTCTCAATTCTGTGGGTGTTTTTGTTGGTTGCAGTAGCAATGGCTATTATTCCCGCATTGTTCCCACCTTAACGGCTGAGGATCATGCAGCGGGGGTGGGCAATCATAATGCGGTGCTGGCCAATCGTCTTTCGTTCTTTCTCAACCTTCAGGGACCCTCCTTGGTGATTGATACTGCCTGCTCCTCTTCGCTGGTGGCAATACACCAGGCCTGCCAGAGTCTGCGGAGCGGAGAATGTCATTTAGCCTTTGCCGCTGGTGTGAATACCCTATTAGAAGGGGACTATTATGTGGCGGGCAGTCGCATGAAACTCCATTCTCCTGATGGTCGTTGTAAAGCGTTTGATCATCGGGCCGATGGTATTGCTGTGGGGGAAGGGGTGGGGGTGATATTACTAAAACCCCTCCATGCCGCCATTGCCGCTGGCGATCCCATTCGTGCCGTGATTAAAGGATCGGCTGTAAATCATGGGGGCTTAACCAATGGTATTACCGTTCCAGACCCCAATGCCCAAGCGAATCTAGTGGCTCAGGCTTTAAATAATGCTGGACTGTCTGCTGAGGAGATTTCTTATGTTGAAGCCCATGGTACAGGTACGTCTCTAGGGGATCCCATTGAAATTGCAGGGTTAACCAAAGCTTTTCGACGAGATACTGAGAACAACCAGTTTTGCCATATTGGTTCTGTTAAAACCAATATTGGTCATCTGGAGGCTGCGGCAGGAATTGCAGGTGTGATGAAGGTAGTGCTATCGCTACAGCACCAACAATTGCCCCCTAGCCTACACTTTGAACAAGCCAATCCTCGCATTCAGTTTGATCACACTCCCTTTGTTGTTAATACAGAACTTAGTCTCTGGAAGGGCACAGAGAAGCGGCGAGCTGGGGTAAGTTCCTTTGGGATTGGGGGAACGAATGCCCATGTGATATTGGAGGAAGTCGGAAGTCGGAAGCCGGAAGTCGGAAGTCAGAATGTACGACCAAGCTGTTCCGAGCATTTGCTGACGTTGTCGGCTAAGAGTGAGGCGGCGCTAGATGAGCTGATTAGGGCGTATCAGCAGCATTTAGAGAAATATCCAGCGTTAGCATTAGCAGATATTTGTTTTACGTCGAATACGGGGCGATCGCACTTTAATTATCGGGTTGCGATCGCAGCCTCCACGTCCCATGACCTTGCCAATCATCTCAGACAATTAGATACCCAGGCAGATATTCCTGTTGGTTATTACCGAAATCATGTTGTCAGCAAGGGGGCTAAAATTGCTTTCTTATTTACAGGACAAGGGTCTCAATATGTGAATATGGGGCGACAGCTCTATGAGACCCAGCCACTGTTCCGAGAGATTCTGGATCGCTGTAATGGGATTTTGCGGGCATATCTGGATCAGGATATCCTTGACATTCTCTACCCGGATATCTCGGAAAGAGGGCAGGCACAAGGCCAGTCCCTACAGATTGACCAAACGGCCTACACTCAACCTGCCCTCTTTGTCATCGAATATGCTCTCACCAAGCTCTGGCAGTCCTGGGGGATTCGGCCCAACATGGTCCTGGGGCATAGCATTGGGGAGTATGCTGCTGCCTGTATTGCAGGTGTGTTTAGCCTGGAAGATGGATTGAAGCTAGTGGCCCACCGGGGCCGGTTAATGCAGCAGTTGCCTGGGGGCGGGGCCATGGTGTCCATTATGGCATCAGCGGCAGAGATAGAGCCTCGATTGGCACCCTATGGCGGACAGGTAACGTTTGCTGCCATCAATGGACCAAAAAGTGTGGTGATTTCTGGGTCGGCTCGCGCGATTCAGGCGATTCAACAAGATCTAGACACTGAGGGCTTTAAGACAAAGCGGTTAACGGTGTCCCATGCGTTTCATTCCCCGTTGATGGAGCCAATGGTAGAAGAATTTGGTGCGATCGCAAACCAAATCACCTATCACCTGCCCGAAATACCCATGGTTTCCACCGTAACTGGTCAGTGGGTGGATGACGCCATCGCCACTCCCCAGTACTGGATTGATCATGTGCGTCAACCGGTTCGGTTTGCCCAGGGAATGGACTGTTTGTTCGCCCAGAAATGTTCTGTCTTTTTGGAGGTAGGACCCAATCCCATTTTGTTGGGGATGGGACAACATTGTCTCCCTGCAGAGACATTGATGGAAGACAATATTTGGCTTCCGTCGCTCCATCCTCAGCAGAACGATTGGCAACAGATTTTGCATAGTCTGGGTCATCTTTATGTCCATGGGGTTTCAGTGGATTGGCAGGGCTTGCATCAGACAGGTGAGCACAGTCAGCAGAAGGTAACGTTGCCCACCTATCCATTCCAAAGACAGCGCTATTGGGTAGATGCAATTCCCGCAAATGCCACCTTATCTAATGCATCAAAAGAATCGTTTCAGCCTGATTTTTACCAGGTACAGTGGCAACAGCTTCCTCAGGCTCCGTCCCAGATTGCCCTTGAACCTGGTCACTGGTTAATTTTCGCCGATCGTTTGGGTGTTGGAGAAGCGCTGGGTCAGAAACTTCAGAAACAGGGGCATGGTTACACGTTGGTTTATCAGGGTGAGACGACTCAATCCATGGGTGACGGTCAGTATCAGCTGAATCCGACAGATGCCCAGGTGTTTGAACAGCTTTATCAAACCATTCTCTCAGATGCTGAGCAGCCAATTGATCGAGTGGTACATTGCTGGAGTTTAGATGTTCCAGCCACAGCAGAACTCACGTCATCTAATGTGATGCAGGCCCAAAGAGATACCTGTGGTACGGTGCTGAATTTGGTGCAGGCTCTGGCGACAACAAATGCAGCTCCCAAACTGTGGCTGGTGACGGAGGGCAGTCAGCCTGTAATGACTCCAGCCTCATCAGATAAGAGAGTAGAGACCCTAGCTGTGGGGCAATCTTCCCTGTGGGGCTTGGGTCGGGTGATTGCCTTTGAACACCCCCACCTATGGGGCGGGCTGATTGACTTAGAGCCTAATGAATTCAGGGATTCAGCAACAATAGAAAGTCTCCTAAAACAGATCTGGCAGGAAGATAGGGAAGATCATATCGCCCTGCGACAGAGACAAGCGTACGGGGCTCGTCTAGTGCGACAGTCCCGGTCAGAGTCTCGCCCCTTAGTGATACGAGAAGATGCCACCTATCTGATTACAGGTGGATTGGGCGCTTTGGGATTGCAGGTCGCTCAGTGGCTAGTGGCAGCTGGGGCTACATCCTTAGTGTTAGTCAGTCGTCGGCCTCCTTCCTCTGAAAAACAGCGACAGATTGATGCTCTAGAGGCAGCCGGTGTTAACGTTCTAATGTTGTTGGGGGATGTTGCCAGTGAGGCATTTGTCGCTCACATCCTGGAACAGATTGTTGCCAGTTTGTCGCCCCTGCGAGGCATTATCCATGGCGCTGGTGTTTTAGATGACGGGGTGTTGCAGCAGCTCACCTGGGAGCGCTTCACGGCAGTGATGGCCCCTAAGGTTCAAGGCGCTTGGAATCTGCATCAACTGACCCAGGCGATAGATCTGGATTACTTTGTTTGCTTCTCGTCGGTGGCTGCACTGCTCGGTTCACCGGGGCAGGGTAATTATGCTGCGGCCAATGCCTTTATGGATGCTCTGGTGCATCATCGCCGTGGTGTGGGCTTACCAGGGTTGAGTATTAACTGGAGCGGATGGAAACAAAGCGGTATGGTGGCTACTTCCACCCATACCGCCGGGATTGATACCCTAAGCCCTGAGCAGGGTTTACAGGCTTTAGCAGATCTTCTAAGCGATGCAGATGCCAGGGGTCAAACAGCGGTGATGTTGGTGGATTGGCCCCAGTTGACGCAGCGTTGGCGCTGCGATCGCACCAAGCCTGGTTCCCTACTAGCCGACTGGCTCACCCAATATCCAGATCCTTCTGCAGATTCTTCTAAACCTGCTAAATCTTCTTTACTGACACATTTGGACGCAGCTTTAGAACAAGAACGCAGAGAAATTCTCCAAAACTACTTACAGAGGCACATTGCACAAGTCTTAGGCTACGAAGAGATCGCTTCTATTTCCCATGATCGGGGATTTACCGAACTGGGCATGGATTCTCTTATGGTGGTGGAATTGATCAATCGTCTGCGCCAACAGTTGAATCAGCCCCTGTCTACTACCCTAGCATTAGAATATTCAACTATCAATAAGCTAACGGATCATTTGCTGCAGGAGGTTTTGCAGTTCTCTGCGTCAGCATCACAGGCTATAGAGCCGTCTCCGGGGACATCGGCATCTCCTAAACAGACTGACGAAGATGCCATTGCCATTGTGGGCATGGGGTGTCGCTTCCCTGGTGGTGCTGATAGCCCTGAGAAATTCTGGAGTCTCTTGAGTCAAGGTGTGGATGCGGTTGCAGAGATTCCAACTGAACGCTGGAACATTGATTCACTCTACGATTCTGATCCTGATGCAGCTGGCAAAATGTATATCCGTAGTGCTAGTTTGTTGTCCCAGGTGGATCAGTTTGAACCTGAATTTTTTGGCATTTCTCCCCGCGAGGCCAAGCATCTGGATCCTCAACACCGCTTGTTATTGGAAGTAAGCTGGGAAGCCCTGGAGCGAGCGGGGCAAGCCTCTGACCAGCTGCAAGATAGTCAGACGGGCGTCTTTATCGGCATTGGCCAGAATGACTACAGTCAGCTGGGTATACAAGATTTAGACCAGATCACGGCCTATGATGGCACAGGCAATAGCTTTAGTTGCGCTGCTGGTCGCTTGTCCTATGTGCTGGGGTTGCAAGGCCCTACTTTGGCGATTGATACGGCCTGTTCGTCTTCCCTCGTAGCCATTCATCTTGCCTGTCAAAGCCTTCGTCATGGGGAATGCGACTTAGCGCTGGCTGGCGGAGTGCAGCTGATTCTGGCCCCCTTTACCACCACTGCTCTGTCTCGCATCAAAGCCCTCTCCCCCGATGGTCTTTGCAAAACCTTTGATGCCACTGCGGATGGTTATGGTCGGGGCGAAGGCTGTGGCATAGTTGTCCTCAAGCGCCTGTCCAAAGCCCAAGCAGCAGGCGATCCGATTTTAGGAATTATTCGTGGTTCCGCCGTTAACCACGATGGTGCCAGTAGTGGTCTTACTGTTCCCAACCGTCTTGCCCAGGAGAAACTACTGCGGCAGGCTCTTACGAATAGCGGTGTTGAGGCGCATCAGGTTAGTTATTTAGAGGCCCATGGGACGGGCACACCCCTGGGCGATCCGATTGAAATCCGTGCCCTCAATCAGGTGTTTGGCCCAGATCGTTTATCGAATAGTCCCCTGGCTGTTGGTTCGGTGAAAACCAACATTGGTCATTTGGAAGCTGCTGCAGGCGTTGCTGGATTAATCAAAATTGTGTTGCAGCTCCAGCATCGCCAAATAGCTCCCCATCTGCATTTCGAAACACCAAATCCCCATGTTGATTGGTCGGATTTGCCGATGACGGTTCCGACTCAGCTGACGGCCTGGGATGGGCAGTCAGGGGCTCGGATTGCTGGGGTGAATTCGTTTGGGTTTAGTGGAACGAATGCTCATGTGGTGTTGGCGGAAGGCGGAAGGCGGAAGGCGGAAGGCGGAAGTAAGAAGAATGTATTACAGAGTCGTTCGATACATCTGTTGACATTGTCGGCTAAGAGTGACAGGGCTTTAGATGATCTGATTAGGCAGTATCAGCGGCATCTAGAAAGTCATTCAGAATTAGAGTTGGCGGATATTTGTTTTACGGCGAATACGGGGCGATCTCATTTTAATTATCGTGTGGCGATCGCAACCTCCACATCAGCAGAATTGGCTCAAACTCTCAAGCAGATAAACAGTCAGGAAGAAGCCCCTGTGGGTGTTTATCGGCATCACAGTGCAGGTGTGCGTCCCAAAGTGGCTTTTCTCTTTACGGGACAAGGGTCTCAGTATGTGGATATGGGGCGTCAATTGTATGAGACGCAACCACTGTTCCGTGAGATTTTGGAGCATTGTAATGAGATTTTGCGGCCCTATCTGGGGGGGGATATCCTTGCTATTCTCTATCCAGATCTTGTTGCGGTAGGGCAGGTACAAGACCAGCCCCTACAGGTTGACCCAGGGCAGGCACAAGGCCAGCCCCTACCGTCTAATGCTCACCCTCTCCTCAATCAAACTATCTACACCCAACCGGCTCTTTTTGTTATTGAATATGCCCTGGCTAAGCTCTGGCAGTCCTGGGGTATCCAGCCAGATGTGCTTATGGGGCACAGCATTGGTGAGTATGCTGCGGCCTGTGTAGCGGGTGTGTTTAGCTTGGAGGATGGGCTGAAACTGGTGGCCCATCGGGGTCGATTGATGCAGCAGCTGCCAGCGGGTGGAGCAATGCTATCGATTCTGGCATCAGAGGCGGAGATTAGTCCGCGACTGTCGGCCTATGATGGTCAGGTTACATTTGCGGCCATTAATGGGCCAAGAAGTATTGTCGTTTCTGGGACCGATGGTGCGATTCAGGCATTGCAACAAACCTTAGAAACGGATGGCTTTAAGACGAAGCGGTTACAGGTTTCCCATGCCTTCCATTCTCAATTGATGGAGCCGATGATGGCGGAGTTTGGGGCGATCGCAAACCAGATCACCTATCACTCACCAACGCTGCCATTTGTTTCTAACGTCACTGGTCACTGGGCCGATGCGTCAGTGGCGACTGCTGATTATTGGGTGAACCATGTGCGTCAGCCGGTGCGATTTGCCCAGGGGATGGACACTTTATTGACCAAAGACTGTGATGTCTTTTTAGAGGTGGGTCCAAAGCCAATTTTGTTGGGCATGGGACAGCGGTGTGAAGAGAAGGGGGTATGGCTGCCATCTTTACGGCCTGGCCAGGCAGATTGGCAACAGCTCTTTCAAAGTTTGAGTCAGATATATGTGCACGGAGGGCAGGTCAATTGGCAGGGGGTGGAACAAGGCTATGGCCATCAGAAGATAATTCTTCCCACCTATCCCTTTCAGCGAAAGCGCTATTGGCTGGACGAGATAAAGCAGAACGTCAGGGCGTCAAACAGACAGTGGGCTGGTCATCCCTTACTGGGCCGACAAATTCCCTTGCCCGGAGCGGATGATCAAGCTCGGTTTGAATCTGTTGTGGCAGCAGAGTCGCCTAACTATTTGGGTCACCATCAAGTGTTTGACCAGGTGCTGTTTCCGATGATGGGCTATGTGGAAATGGCGTTCGCAGCTGCCCATGCCCATAGGAAAGACTCTCACTGGACTCTGGAAGACTTGGTTATTCGGCAAGGCTTAATTTTTCCCGATGGGAACAACAGAACAGTTCAAACGGTCCTAACGTCGGACACTTCCGATGACCTTGAAAATTCATTGGAAACCTATCGCTTGCAAATCTTCAGTGAAGCGTTACCTGGCCATCGCTCAACAGAAAATAGTGGTGAAGACGATCAAGACTCTGAGTGGATTCTCCATGCAGAAGGGCTGTTACGGGCTGGCACGGCTGATGCAGATCAAGAACCAACCGACCAGGTTACGCTGGAACAAATTAAGGCCGCTTGCCCTGAGGCTATTCAGGCTGTCGATCACTATCAAACCTATCAACAACAAGGTATTACCTATGGCCCTAGCTTCCAGGGAGTTCAACGGATTTGGCAAGGGGAGCATCAGGCCATTGCTCGCATTGAATTGCCCCAGTCATTAAACGCCTCTGCCACAGCCTATCAATTACACCCAGCCTTGCTCGATGCTGCCACTCAGGTGTTGATCTATGCTAACTCCCTGGCGGAAGCTGACTTAGCACCGGGGCAGCTTTATCTGCCAGCAGCCGTTGACCAGGTCAGGGTGAGTCAATCTGTCGAGACTGCCGAGACTAGTGTATGGGCGATCGCGTCGGTTCAGCCCAGCCAGCCATTAAAGGGAGATATTATCCTGGCCAATGATCAGGGCCGCATTGTAGCTCACATTAAGGGATTAAAACTAGTCTCAACCACTTCAGACGCATTACTTAAATGTTTCAAACCTGGCTTTAAAGACTGGTGCTATCGTCTTGCTTGGCAGTTGCAACCCTATAAACCACCACAAGAACTCTCTCCAAAGCCAGCAGCGGGAACCTGGCTTTTGTTAGCAAATGAGGATGGCTTAGCCAAGCAATTAGCTGCTGCCTTAAAACAACAGTCACAGCAATGTGTCTGGGCTGTAGCCGGGACGGAGTATCGCCAGTTAGATGCGGCCCAGTATCAAATTCCCCCAACTCAACCAGAGGCATTTGATCAGCTACTGCAGGACTGTGGTCCAATTCGGGGAGTTATCCATTTCTGGGGAGAGTCTGCTTTAAAGGCACCCTTAGATTTAGAAACTGTACAAACTGCTCAAGAAATCGGCTGTGGTAGTGTGTTGCATTTGGTACAGGCACTAAGTAAGCACTCCTCACAGCAGTTTGGGCCAGCGAATCCCACAATCTGGTTGATGACCCAGGCTGCACAACCTGTTTTGGCAACGGATGTGGCGCAGCCTCAACAAAGCCCTCTTTGGGGGCTAGGTCGGGTGATCACCCTGGAATATCCTGACTTGTCCTGTCGTCAGGTGGATTTGCCCCCTTATGAAACCCAGGCCGATGATTCTCGGTGTGGCAGGGCTGGCACAAGGCACAGCCCCTACAAACTTCTCCCCGAGAACTTGACCCATAGGCTGGTACAGGAACTGTTATGGCCAACGGTGGAGAATCAAATTGCGTATCGTCAGGGCAAACGTTATGTGGCTCGGTTGGTGCGATCTTACCATTCAAACCAGTCTTCAGCGACTCTGTCTCCAGCGACTCAACCAGTTCAGCTCAAGCTCTCAGAATATGGCCTGTTAGAAAATCTTTCTCTGCATCCCCTGAAACGTCGTCCTCCAAGTCCTGGGGAAGTCGAAATCCAAGTGAAAGCGGTGGGGCTTAACCTGCGGGATGTGCTCAATGCCCTGGGGCTGTTGCAAGAGTATTATGCCAACACATTTGGGATTACCCAAGCTGACCAGCTCACCTTTGGGTTTGAATGTGCTGGGACTGTCACTGCTGTCGGTGATGCTGATGGCGATACTTCTTCTCCATGGCGCGTGGGTGATGACGTTATTGCCATTCTGTTGCCCGATGGCTTTAGCAGTTATGTTACTGTTCCCAACGAATGGGTGATGCCCAAACCAGCTGCCATCAGTTTTACTGAGGCGGCCACATTACCCTTAACTTTTCTGACGGCTTACTATGGACTTCACTACTTAGCCGATATTCAACCGGGCGACCGAGTTTTGATCCATTCTGCTGCAGGTGGGGTGGGTCAAGCTGCTGTGCAAATTGCCCAACGGGCTGGAGCGGAAGTCTTTGCGACAGCCAGTCCCCCTAAATGGGATTGGTTAAAACAGCAGGGGGTTGAGCATGTGATGAACTCTCGCAACCTTGACTTCGCGGCGGAGATTCACGAGAAAACCCAAGGCCAGGGGGTGGATATTGTCCTGAATAGTCTCACCGGAGACTTTATCGATAAAAGTTTTGATGCCCTGGCTGACGATGGACGCTTTATTGAAATTGGCAAATTGGGTATTTGGAGTCCGGAGCAGGTGCAACGGCAGCGGCCTGATGTCGGTTATTATCCCTTTGATTTAGGAGACGTCGCCCAAGACCATCCTGACCTGATTCAAAATCTATGGCGTGAGCTAAGCCAGCACTTTGTTGATAAAACTCTCCAACCATTACCCCATAGGCTCTTTCCCATAAATCAGGTGATGGATGCCTTTCGGTTTATGCAAAAGGCCCAGCACATTGGCAAGGTGGTGGTGAGTTTTGCCGATGAGATTTCAGCTTCGTCAGAACCCTCGTCTGTGGCTGTTCGAGCTGAAGCCAGTTATTTAATTACGGGGGGCTTAGGTGCCCTAGGATTAGAAGTTGCTCAATGGCTAGCGCAGCAGGGGGCAGTCCATCTCGTTCTAGTGGGACGCAGTACACCGTCTCAATCTGTACAGGACAGGCTTTCCCTATTAGAGGACGCAGGAGCACAGGTTTCTGTTATTCAAACCGATATCACCCAAAAGAGAAAGGTGGAGCAACTGTTTCAACACATTGCCACACATTTACCAACACTGCGCGGTGTTATCCATGCTGCTGGAGTGCTGGATGACGGTATTTTGCAGGACATGAGCTGGTCTCGATTTGCCCAGGTGATGGCACCTAAAGTGCAAGGGGCCTGGTTGTTACATGAGGGCACACAGGAATTAGACCTGGATTTCTTTATTTGTTTCTCCTCAGTGGCATCTCTGTTGGGTTCACCCGGTCAGGGAAACTATGCTGCTGCCAATGCGTTTCTGGATGCGTTAGTCCACTATCGTCAAGCCCAAGGATTACCCGGTCTGAGTATTAATTGGGGCGGGTGGTCCCTGGACGGCATGGCAGCCAATGTGGAACGCAAACATCAGGTGCGTCAGCAGGTGCAGGGATTAAGGGCTATTGAGCCAGGTGCTGGATTACAGGTTTTAGGCAATCTCTTAGGCACCTCGCAGGCCCAGGTGGGCATTTTTCCAGTGAGCTGGCCTCAGTTTTTTGCTCAGCTGCCGAAGAACCTGGCATTGCCGGTGCTAGACAACTTCCGAGGGGCAAAATTGTCTCCTTCCAAATCGTCTGAGGTACTTGTGACCTTAAAAGCAACGCCTGGGGAAGAACGGCGGGAGATTTTAGTCAAGTTTGTGCAACAACAGGTGGGCCAAGTATTAGGGATGACCGATGTGCAGCGGATTGAATCGCGGGTGTCGTTATTTGACTTGGGAATGGATTCGCTGATGGCGGTGGAGTTTCGTAATCGTTTGCAGTCGGAATTAAGCTTGTCGATGCCGTCCACCCTGCTATTTGATTACCCGACTCTGGAGGCCCTGGTGGATTATCTGGAACAGGATATCTTAGCGCTGGACGCTGAGATTGAATTAACAGATGAAAAGAGTCAGGGAGTTTCTGACCGTAATCCTGATCTAACGCGATCGCAATCGAATGCAGTGGCCATCATTGGTATGGGGTGTCGTTTCCCCGGTGGTGTCACATCTCCCGAGGAGTTTTGGCAATTACTACAGCAAGGTCGGGATGCCATCAGTCAGGTCCCCTCAGAACGCTGGTCAGTAGAGCAATTCTATGATCCAAATCCCGACGCTGTGGGCAAAATGATTTCCACAGAGGGTGGTTTCTTAGACCAGGTGGATGGTTTTGACGCCCAATTTTTTGGCATTGCCCCTAAGGAAGCCCAGAGTTTAGATCCTCAGCAGCGGCTGTTGTTGGAAGTGAGTTGGGAAGCGCTAGAACGAGCCCATCAGCTGCCCGAACAACTTTATAACAGTCTGACAGGCGTTTTTGTCGGCATTAGTACTCAGGACTATGCCAACCGGCTCTCTGTGGCTGGACAAATCCCAGATGCCTATCTTGGCACTGGAAATTCATTGAGTGCAGCGGCGGGACGGCTGTCTTACCAGCTGGGGCTAACCGGGCCAAGTCTGGCGGTGGATACCGCCTGTTCCTCTTCCCTAATTTCTGTGCATTTAGCCTGTCAGAGCTTGCAGCAGCAGGAATGTCATTTGGCGGTGGCCGGTGGTGTGAATTTAATGTTGTCTCCTCGCAATAGCATTGTCTTCTCCCAGGCTGGAATGCTGGCTCCCGATGGTCGTTGTAAAACCTTTGATGCGGCAGCCAATGGATATGGGAGAGGAGAAGGCTGTGGTGTGGTTGTGCTGAAGCGTCTGGCGGATGCCCTGGCGGATGGCGATCCGATTCTGGCGGTGATTCGTGGATCTGCCACCAACCAGGATGGCCCCAGTGGTGGTTTGACGGTGCCTAATGGCCCTTCCCAGGAGGCTGTGATTCAGCAAGCGTTAGCCAATGCCGGTGTGCCGTCACACCGGGTGAGTTATGTTGAAGCTCACGGTACTGGGACGCCCTTAGGTGACCCCATCGAAGTGCGGGCTCTCAATCGGGTGTTGGGACAGGATCGTTCATCCATGCAGCCCCTCACCATTGGTTCGGTGAAAACCAATATTGGTCATCTGGAAGCCGCTGCGGGGATTGCTGGTTTGATGAAAGTGGTATTGCAACTGCAGCATCAACAGATTGTCCCCCACCTTCATTTCGATACCCCCAATCCCCATCTTGATTGGGAGCACCTGGCAGTGAAGATTCCCACTCAGCTGACGACCTGGGACGGGGAGGGAGAGCCTCGGATTGCAGGGGTGAGTTCGTTTGGGTTTAGTGGGACAAATGTTCATGTGGTGTTGGCGGAAGGCGGAAGGCGGAAGGCGGAAGGCGGAAGGCGGAAAGTATCACCACGTCGTCCGGAGCATTTGTTGACGTTGTCGGCGAAAAGTAGGACGGCGTTAGATGCATTGGTTGGGGAGTATCGACGGTATCTGGAAACGCATTCAGACTTAGGGCTGGCAGATATTTGTTTTACGTCGAATACGGGGCGATCTCATTTTAATTATCGGGTTGCGATCGCAGCCACCACCTCGGCAGACCTGACCCATTGTCTTCAGCAGTTAGGCTCCCAATCAGACATTCCGGTTGGCTGTTCTCGGAATCGTGTTGCCAGCGAGCGTTCTAAAATTGCTTTTCTCTTTACGGGACAGGGGTCTCAGTATGTAAATATGGGGCGGCAGCTCTATGGGACTCAGCCACTGTTCCGAGAGATTCTCGATCACTGTAATGAGATTTTGCAGGAATCTCTGGATCTAGATATTCTAGACATTCTCTACCGGGATATCTCGGAGGTAGGGCAGGCACAAGGCCAGCCCCTACAGATTGACCAAACGGCCTACACCCAACCTGCCCTATTCGTCCTCGAATACGCCCTGGCTAAACTCTGGCAATCTTGGGGAATTGAGCCTAGTGTTGTGATGGGTCACAGCATTGGGGAATATGTGGCCGCCTGTATTGCTGGGGTATTTAGCTTAGAAGATGGTCTCAAGCTGGTGGCCTATCGAGGCCGGTTGATGCAGCAACTTCCCAGTGGTGGAGCCATGCTGTCGATTTTAGGGTCGGAAGCAGAAATTAATGCTCGGCTGATGCCCTATGAAGAACAGGTGACGTTTGCGGCTATCAATGGGCCGAAGAGTGTTGTGGTTTCAGGAGAAGACAACGCAATTCAGGCGTTGCAACAGGTGTTGGATGCCGATGGGTTTAAGACGAAGCGATTACGGGTGTCCCAAGCCTTCCATTCTCCCTTAATGGAGCCAATGATGGCGGAGTTTGGTGCGATCGCATCCCAAATTACTTACCATTCACCCACGCTGCCCTTAATTTCTAATGTGACGGGACAATGGGCCGATGCATCGATGGCCACTGCAGACTATTGGGTAAACCATGTTCGTCAGCCGGTGCGGTTTGCCCAGGGGATGAAGACTTTGTTAACCAAGGACTGCGACGTCTTTCTGGAGGTGGGGCCAAAGCCAATTTTGTTGGGCATGGGGCGACAGTGCCTCTCGGAAGAGAGTTTTGCAGATGAGAAAGGGCTGTGGCTACCGTCGCTGCGGTCTGGGCAAGATGATTGGCAACAGATGCTACAGAGTCTGGGACATCTGTATACCCATGGGATTGGGGTGAATTGGCAGAATGTTGCCCAGGGACAGCACTGTCAGAAAGTGCCACTGCCCACCTATCCCTTTCAACGCCAGCGCTATTGGGTGGAAACCTCCATGGTGCCGTCCGTGCCGAAGGCTAGCTCTACTAGCAAAACAAAGGATCATCCCCTGTTGGGACGTCGATTCTATAGTGCAACCCAGCCCCAGCAGATTCAGTTTGAAGCACAGTTGAGTGCTTTGGATCCAGGGTATTTAGCGGAGCATCGTATCTTTGGCCAGGTACTGTTCCCGATTGCGGGATATTTGGAGATTGCGATCGCAGCTGGCCATCATGTGTTTGCACGTCAAGGAACGCTAAACCAAGCTTTACTCCTGGAGGATATCACCATTCACCAGGGGCTCATTCTCTCTGAGACTGAAACCACCACAATTCAAACGGTGCTGAATCCTTCAGAAGATAGTCAGCATCAGTATGAATTCCAGATCCTGAGCCTGCAATTAGAAGAGGAACAACCTCAATGGACACTTCATGTTCAGGGGCAACTTTCTGCATTAGACGGAACCACCCCCAATGACATCGATCTCGATTCCTTGAAAGTCGCTTGTTCAGAGGCTGTGGAAGTTCCACAACTTTATCAGGCCTACCAGCAGCGGGGGATTGACTACGGGCCACAATTTCAAGGCATCCAACAACTTTGGCATGGCTCAGAACAGATAGTGGGGCAATTAGCCTTTAAGGGATCTGATAATCCAGAGGGCTATCATATACATCCCGCCCTATTGGATAGTGCGCTGCAGAGTCTTGCCCCCATCTTGTTGCAGGAGGGTCCCACCTATCTACCCATCGCCCTTGAAAAACTTCATTGGCGGCGGAGCAAGAAAACGTTGACTCCTTGGGTAATGGGTTCGATGGTAACTGATGCAGCAAGTTCTAAAAAAGCTACCTTAAGTTTGAGTAATGCCCAAGGTCAGCCTATAGTCGATCTTTCTGGCCTCACCCTGGTACCGGCAACCGATCAGGCTATTCTCAAAACTCCGGATTGGCACCAATGGTATTACCAACTTCAGTGGCAGGCGTTACCGTCATCGCAAGCCCCGTCAGCACCAACGACCCAGGGTACCTGGTTAGTTCTGGCTCCTGATGTCAAATTTGGTCAACAACTGAAGAATGCTCTGAATCATCATGCTCAAGCATGCGTGGTTGTTTATCCTGGTTCTGATTTTTGTCAGGTGGATGATGGGCAGTATCAGCTGGCCCCAAGTCAGCCGGAAGCATTGCGCCAGGTTTTGGCATCGTTAAAACAGAATTGCGCATTAACAGAGACGCCCCTGCTAGGAATTCTCCATCTATGGAGTCTAGCCACAGATCTAGAAGACTTAGATCACGCTGAAACGTTGACCTGTGGCATGGCCCTCCATTTACTGCAAGGTATGACAACAACTTGGCCAGATACTCCATTACCGCCCCTATGGTTAATTACCCAGGGGGCTCATATGCTGCCAGACCAGCAGTATGCTAGCTGTGCGCCCCAACATCAGCTTCTCTGGGGATTGGGACGCGTGATTGCTTTAGAGTATCCAGATGTATCGTTGCGGTGTCTGGATCTAGATCCTGCGGCTGATCAAGTTGTACAGGATCTGGTGCAAGCACTACTGGAATCCCATGGAACTGGCTCAACAGAAAATCAAATTGCCTACCGGCGTGGACTGCGTCACGTGGCTCGGTTAGGGCAGTTCAATCCCAAGGCGTTGGCCCATCAGACCCATCAGTCTGTTCAGCTCAAGTTGCATGAATACGGCAGGCTGGATCAACTCTCGTGGCAACCACTCGAACGCAGTGCTCCCAAACCTGGAGAGGTTGAGATTCAAGTCAAAGCCGTCGGTTTGAACCTGCGGGATGTGCTGAATGCCCTAGGCCTGTTGAAAGATTACTATGCTGAACAGTTTGGCATTACTCAGGCGAGACAGTTGACCTTTGGGTTTGAATGTGTCGGCATTGTCACAGCTGTTGGTGATGTCGGAGAAGACAAGATCTCTCCCTGGCAGGTGGGGGATGAGGTAATTGCAATTCTCCTACCCGATGGCTTTAGTCGCTATGTCACCGTGACGGCTGACTGGGTGATAGCCAAACCCAAGGCCATGAGCTTTTCTGAAGCGGCCACACTCCCGCTTACCTATCTAACGGCCTACTATGGCCTGCATCATCTGGCAAAACTTCAACCTGGGGACCGTGTTCTGATCCATTCTGCAGCTGGGGGGGTGGGTCAGGCTGCTGTCCAAATTGCTCAACAGGTGGGGGCTGAAATTTTTGCCACGGCTAGCCCAGCTAAATTGGATTGGTTAAAACAGCAGGGCATTGAGCATGTCATGAACTCCCGCAGCCTGGATTTTGCGACGGAGATTCAGGAGAGAACCCAGGGACAGGGAGTGGATATTGTTCTCAACAGCTTTACAGGAGAGTTTATTGATAAAAGCTTTGAGGTGCTGGCTGAAAACGGACACTTTGTTGAAATTGGCAAGCTGGGCATCTGGAGTGCGGAGCGGGTTGCGCAGCATCGTCCAGATGTAAGCTATTTCCCGTTTGATCTGGGAGAAGTTGCCCAGACTGTTCCCAGACAGCTACAAGATTTGTGGTGTGACTTAAGTCAACAGTTTTCCACGGGGCATCTAAAGCCGCTACCCCATCGCGTGTTTTCCGCTGACGATGTGGTTGATGCCTTTCGGTTTATGCAAAAGGCACAGCACATTGGGAAAGTGGTGGTGCAGTTCCCCGATGGGCCAGTGTCTATCCAATCTGAGGGCAGCTATCTGATTACTGGGGGGCTGGGTGCTCTCGGCTTAGACGTTGCCCGGTGGTTGGGGCGACAGGGGGCAAAACACTTGGTTTTAGCAGGGCGTAGTCAACCGTCACCAGTGGCGCAGCAAATCATCGCTGACTTGCAAGCAAACGGTACACAGGTGTCGGCTTTACAAGTCGATATTACTCAGCAAGCCGATGTGGCGCAGCTGTTTCAACAGATTGCCCCCCTGCCAAAGCTGCGAGGGGTGATTCATGCAGCCGGTGTGTTAGATGATGGTGTGCTCCAGGAGATGAGCCGGTCTCGGTTTGCCCAGGTTCTGGCTCCTAAGGTGAAGGGGGCTTGGTTATTGCATGAGAACACAAAGCATCTAGATTTGGATTTCTTTGTCTGTTTCTCGTCGGTGGCGTCTTTGCTGGGGGCACCGGGGCAGGGGAACTATGCTGCGGCCAATGCCTTTTTGGATGGGTTGGCCCATTACCGTCAGGCCCAGGGATTACCAGGGTTAAGTATTAACTGGGGCCAGTGGTCTAGCGGTATGGCGGCAAATCTTCCCCTTCAGGACCGGCGGGGCTTAGGAATTATTGCCCCAGCGACCGGTGTGCAGGTTTTGGGTGACCTGTTGGCCACCGCTACTGCCCAAGTCGCTGTCTTGCTAGCAGATTGGTCCCAGTTCTTTGAACAGTTGCCCAGGCATCTGACCATGCCTATCCTGGAGGGATTACGACCGGCAGAACCGTCATCTCAGCCGTCGTCCACGTTTCTCCAGCGATTAGAAACCGGTCCAATTGCTAAGAGACAGGAGCTGTTGATTCAGTTTATTCAGAAAAACGTGGGATATACCTTGGCCATCACTGATCTGCAACAGATTGATCCTCAGGAGTCGTTGTTTGATATGGGGATGGATTCTCTCATGGCGGTGGAGTTTCGCAATCGCCTGCAGTCAGAATTGCAGATATCTATCTCGGCAACGGTGTTATTTGATTATCCGTCGGTGGATGCGATCGCAACTTACCTCTTCGAGAAAATCTTTCCCCCAGACCATCCGGACCCGACTCCCCCCTACCGCTCGCCGCAAACAGATGTTTCTGAGATTCGAGCAGAGGTGACCCAGCTTTCAGAAGCCGAAGCCGAAGCCATTCTGTTGCAAGAACTGGAAAGCATCACTCAATCATCAGGGGGGCAATAACATGAGCAATATCCATTCAACACCTTCACCTCAACATCAGCCCGATGGTTTGTCCGCCACTAGCTTGTCCGCTACTAAGCGAGCCTTGATTGCCCTTAGGGAAATGCGGGCTGAACTGCAAGCGGTGAAGTCTGCCCAGACTGAGCCCATCGCCATTATCGGCATGGGCTGTCGTTTTCCCGGTGGTGTTAATTCTCCTGATGAATTCTGGCAATTGCTCCAGCAGGGACAAGACGCCGTTGGCCCAATTCCCTCAGATCGTTGGCCTGGGCAGGCAGCTACTTATGAAACCACGACATCATTAGCGGGACTGCTGGACCAGGTGGATAGCTTCGATGCCCAGTTTTTTGGGATTACGCCTCGGGAAGCTCGTAATTTGGATCCGCAGCAACGCCTGCTGCTAGAAGTCAGTTGGGAGGCGTTGGAACAGGCCCATCAGGTGCCACACCAGCTGCGCAACAGTGCCACAGGGGTGTTTGTCGGTATTAGCAGCCAGGACTATGCCAATCAGTTGTTGGCGGCAGACGAACCCGTCGACACCTATTCCGGTACCGGTAATGCCTTTAGTACGGCGGCTGGTCGGCTTTCTTATCAGCTGGGCCTAACGGGGCCAAGTCTAGCCGTTGATACCGCCTGTTCCTCTTCCCTTGTTGCCGTTCATCTGGCCTGTCAGAGTTTACGGCAACGAGAATGTACCCTGGCGCTGGCCGGTGGGGTCAATCTCTTACTGGATAGCCACACCCATGAGGTGCTTTCCCAAACCGGTATGGTGTCTCCTGGTGGTCCTTGCCGCACATTTGATGCCGGTGCCAATGGCTATGCTCGCGGTGAAGGCTGCGGGGTGATTGTGCTCAAGCGGCTTTCGGATGCCCTGGCGGATGGAGACCCCATCCAGGCTATCCTGCGGGGCTCAACCACTAACCAGAACGGCCATCGGGGTGGGTTAACGGCTCCTAATGGCCCTGCCCAAGTTGAGGTGATCCGCCAAGCACTGGCGAACAGTGGTGTCAATCATTCACAAATTAGCTATGTGGAGGTGCAGGGGACAGGCACCCCTCTGGGAGACTCCATTGAAGTCAATGCCTTAGGGGAGATTTTCCCTCGGGATCGCACCACCGCTCAATTTCTGCATATCGGCTCTGTCAAAACCAACATTGGTCATCTAGAAGCTGCAGCTGGTATTGCCAGTGTGATCAAAGTGGTTCTGCAACTGCAGCATCGACAAATTGTCCCCCACCTCCATTGCCAGACACCGAACCCGCACATTGATTGGGATACGTTGCCGGTGACGGTGCCAGAAAGCCTGACACCCTGGGACGTTAAGGATGACCGACGTATGGCTGGGGTGAGTGCCTTTGGGTTTAGTGGGACAAATGCCCATGTGATTGTGGAGGAAGTCGGAAAACTAAAATCGGAAGTCGGAAGTCGGAAGTCGGAAAATCAGTCTAAAAATTTACTTACGTTGTCGGCTAAGAGTAAAAAAGGGTTAGAGACGCTAGTGAATCAGTATGGGCAACACTTAGAACGATATCCTGAGCAGGGATTGGCAGATATTTGTTGTGGTTCGCAGGTGGGGCGATCTCACTTTACCCATCGGTTAGCGATTCGAGTTACCGATCGGCAAGGGCTGATGACGGCACTGCAACAACTTGAAGCGGGTCAGACGTCAGCCCAGGTGCAGCAGTGGCAATTGCCTAAGACGAACTACAGGCCCAACATTACCTTTTTGTTTACAGGGGACGGTGCTCAATATTCAGGAATGGGGCAGCAGCTCTATGAAACCTACCCTGTTTTCCGGCAAGCCCTTGACCAATGTGCCGAGATTCTTCAATCCGTCTTAGGTCGGCCTCTGCTCGAAATCCTTTATCCGGATTTGTTTTCCTTTGACCCAGGGCAGGCACAAGGCCAGCCCCTACAGTCTCCCTCTCCTTCTCTCCCCCAAACAGCCCTCTTCGCCTTTGAATATGCCCTCGCTCAGCTCTGGCAATCCTGGGGTATTCAGCCTAACCAGGTGATGGGCTATGGCTTAGGAGAATTTGTGGCGGCTTGTGTTGCGGGTGTTTTTAGCTTGGCGGATGGACTACAGTTGATTGCCCAGTGGGACCAATGGTGGGCAAACATCACAGATCGGGGACAGGCACTGACCGTGCTCGCACCTGTATCCCAATGTCAGACATTGCTGGCCTCCTATGGAGCATCCGTTGAGATAGTGGCGTATAACAGTCCGAATCATTTTGTACTGTCTGGTGCGACTGCAACAATGGCTGACATTTGTGATGCCTTGGAGGATGAGGGCCTCCTATACAAATGCTTGGAAACGGGTGCGCTTTCGCCCCATTGGGTTCAGTCTTCGCTATTAACGCCGTTGCTAACGAAATTTAGGCAAGCTGCAGAGAACATTTCCTATGCCTGCCCGCAAATTCCCCTGGTTTCAACCATTAATGGCACTTTAGTAGGAGATGAGGTGGCTACCCCTGATTATTGGAGCGATCATTTTCTCCAACCCATTCAGTTTACGGCTGGCATTAGAACACTGTATGAACAAACCCAGGAGTCCAGCGATCTTCTGGGACCTGAGCAAGCGTTAGAAAAGGTGCCGTCTCAAAACGGGAAGACGCACTCTTTAACAGAGCCACTATTCCTCGAAATGGGGCCTAAGCCGCTATTGATTGGGATGGGACAACAATGCATATCTTCAGGGATATGGTTGCCCAGCTTGTATCCAAGCCAATCTGACAAGGACTCTATTTTACAGAATTTAGGTTCGCTCTACGTGCAAGGGGCAGCGGTGAACTGGCAACAGGTTAATGTCGGTGTTGATTACCAAAAAGTTGACTTACCCACCTATCCCTGGCAACGTCAGCGCCATTGGTTCCAAGAGCCAAAAACGGACATACAAGATAAAAGTTTGTCTGATCGTAGGGGCGCATGGCCATGCGCCCCCTCAGTAGAGATGTCCCATGCGCGGAGAATTCCGGATACTAGCTATCTTCCGTTTCAAATTTTCTGTTTATCTGCAGCTACTGAAGCAGAGCTATTTACCCAGGCTGAAGCTACGGTCAAGCGCCTACAAACATCGTTAGATTTGGGACCTAAACCAGACCTAGCAGCGATTTGTTTTGAGGCAAATACTTATGATAGTGGAGCGCGATCGCGCCATCCCCATCGCCTAGCCGTCATCGTTCAGTCCGCAGAAGAACTGCATCAGACTCTCCTCCAATTCCTCGCGGGGCAAGATGTTCCCAATGTGTTGTGGGGACAAATCAGTAGCCCCACAAGTGCGGACATCACCTTTCTATTTGGCGGCTTTCAATGGCCCTATCGCGGGGCAGGGTATGAACTGTATCAAACTCAACCTGTTTTTCGAGAAGCCATCCAACGCTGTGATGCCATTGTGCAATCTCTCTTGGGAGGATCGCTGCTGGATTACCTTTATTCTGCCAATAAATCTCCTAATGAAACTGCCCTAACAACTGATCAGGACATGGTTTATGCCATGCCTGTCATATTTACCTTGCAATATGCCCTGTATGAACTATGGAAATCTTGGGGAATAACACCATCATTGTTGCTGGGGGCCAGTTTTGGTGAATACACTGTGGCCCATGTGGCTGGGGTGATTGACCTAGACGATACATTACATCTGTTGGCATCCTTTGGGCAGGCATTAAAGGGAGTGGCTCCCACCCATCAAGCGGTGATCGTCAATGCTAATGAAGCTGTAGTAACAGAAGCAATTAAACCTGTTGCCCAGGAGGTGTCAATCATTGTTTACGCCGGGGCCTGTAACTTAATTTCAGGAGAACCTGCAGCGATGGAGGCCGTGATCCAACACCTGAGTGATCAACAGGTGGCCACCATTGATCTACAGCTGACCTATGGATTCCATACTCAACAGCTCCAGACACCGGAAGTACAAAATACGCCAACAATGGCAGATATTTCTCTGTCTCCTCCCCAGTTAAAGGTGGTGTCTTCTTTGACGGGAGAGCTAGTTGATCAGGTCCTGACCACCTCGAATTATTGGACTCGCATGGCCCTGGAACCAGCCCAATTTTCTAAAGCGATTCACACCTGTCTGCATAATGGCTGCGAGATTTTTCTCGGCGTCAGCGACGATGCCGCCAGTTTGAGCATGGGGCGGGCCAGTGTACCGCCTGGAACCGGGCTGTGGCTAGCAAGTTTGCGGGAGAAATTATCGGATTGGAAACAACTGCTGCGCAGTCTGGGCGAACTCTATATCCGTGGAGTCCCCATTGATTGGGCAGGCTTTTATCAGGGCTACCCTCAGCGTCAAGTCATGACGGATCCATTGTCTGTCCCAGCTTTATCCCCTGTGATGCAAGCTCTACAAACGGGCCACCTGGACGCGCTAGTCCATCAATTGAGTACGGGGGGAATTTTTTCTCCGGCTGAACAACAGCTTTTACCGAAGCTATTACGGCAATTATCTCAACAATATCGACAGGAGCTATTCTCTAAGGATCAACCTAAACTCGTAGTAAGTGCAGAATTACCAAGAACGCACCGTTCCCAACAGAGTATTCTTGCTCAACTAGACACAGCATCTAGTGCCGAGCGTCAGCAGCTTTTGAGTAGCCATATTCAAACTGCGATCGCGCAAATCATGGAGCTACCCCCAGCCCAAGTTTCTCTGCTTGAACCTTTGGGTAATTTAGGCCTCGATTCCCTGATGGCCCTCGAACTCAAAGAAGCGCTCGAAAGTACCCTGAGGGTGGACATTCCCCTGGGGCAATTAGTTGAAGGGGTAACTATTGCTGGGTTAGCTCGATTTATTGATGACGCCCGTGATGGAACGACAGTAGAAGCAACCGATAGTGCAGAACCAGATTTAGAAGCAGAGGCCATTTTAGAGCCAGCTATCGATCCTACGAACCCGGCATTATTGTCCGTATCAGATCCGTTACATGCCGAACCAATTTTGCTGTCTGGAGCCACTGGTCTAGTGGGCGCTCACCTGTTAGCTGAACTACTGCAGCAAACAACCGTCGATATCTATTGTCTTATCCGGGCTCAAGATGCTGCGGCTGCCCAGCAAAAGCTAAAGCGCCAACTTGAAACCTTTGGTTTATGGCAGCCCTGGTTTAACCAGCGTATTGTGCCAGTGGTGGGGGATTTATCAGCACCTTGGCTGGGTCTGTCAGCCGAGGTGTTTCAACAACTAGCCGAGAACATCGGAGTGATTTACCACAGTGGAGCATGGGTTAATCATGTTTATCCCTATTCCACCTTGAAGGCGACTAATGTGTTGGGTACAGTAGAAATGCTGCGTCTGGCCTGTACCCATAGAGTTAAGCCCGTTCACTTTGTTTCCACGCTTTGGGTGTTTATGGCCTCGGCCTATACAGATGACCAGGAGCCCATTCGAGAAGAGGATCCGTTACTATCTCCCAAGGGACTGAAGCATGGCTACTTGCAAAGTAAGTGGGTGGCGGAAAAGTTAGTGGAAACAGCGCGAGATCGCGGTCTTCCCACATCTATCTATCGATTAGGTATTGTGACTGGGAACAGTCAAACCGGAGTAGGTAATAACGAAGACTTGTTTTCTCGCATGATTAAGGGGTGCGTTCAGCTAGGCCAGGTGCCTGCGCTCCCAGGGGTGTTCAGTAACTATGTACCCGTTGACTATGTAGCTCAAGCCATTGCCCAGCTTTCTCTTCAACCTATGGGGTCTACATTCCATCTGCTTCACCCCCAATCTATCCCCACGGAGAACCTGTTCCAATGGTTAAGTTCTTTTGGGTATACCCTTAAGAAAATTCCCCTAGATCAGTGGGTCGCCATATTAAAACTATGTCCTGAGAATTCTCTCTATCCTTACATGGTAGATTTTCGAGAAGATCTACTAAATCTTCAAAAAGCTGGGATAGATTTTAGCCGTATTAATACCCAAAATACTGTTATTGGGCTGGCTAACAGTGGTTTGAGCTATCCGCTCTTAGATGAAACATTACTCAAAACCTATGTAACCCATTGGCGTCAAAATGATTTTTTACCCAAGGCCGATTCAATTCCGGTGCCTTAGCTGGGGCAACTATGCCGCTGCAACGACAGCATTGATTGCATCAGCTTCCCCCTTTTCCACATCTAAGCCTAGACGGCACCATTCCATCATGCCCCCCTGGATGTTATAAACTTCCTTAAACCCGGCTTTAGCCAGTTGCTCTCCTACTAAATAGCTACGTTGGCCAGCCAGGCAGATAATGGCAACAGGGGTATCTCTCTTTTTAGTCAAATCTTGTAGCCACTGAGGCCAGCGATTTTTTCGACTTTCTTTAGACCGTAGACCCAAGAGAACGTCAGTCATCCCCACTAACCTGGCATTGGGAGCTCGAAACGTCTTGTACTCTATCTCCATGCGAACATCAATGAGAATAGGTCGGTTAGGTAAGTTTAGAAATTCCTTAGGAGAGATGTTAACGCAGCGGGGTTTGGATGTGGATTGCATGGGATAGTCTCCGGTTTAGTGATTAGGAGTCGCACAGCTCCTGTGCAACGTTGAATCTATTATCAGAAAACTCCCCGACAGAAAACATCCCGAAAAATTCAGGTTTATTCAGGTTTCAATTCAGGTTTATTCAGGTGTTTAAGTAAAGGAGGCCATAGGTGTGATCTAGATCTTATAAGGGAATGATGACGCTCACCATGTTCCCCTGTAAACCGACGAACTAACGACGAATGGATCGATCTCGAACCCGAAACCAAATACGACGAGTACTAATGATGGCTATTGCTACCATAAAGCCTTGGTACAGACGGTTGGATAAAACTTTTCTGATAAGCTCTCCCTGGAGGAGCATGTCTCCCTGGATGTTTTGGATGCCTGCAATTGCGATCGCAAACACCACCCCCACTATCAAAATAAATCCAACCGTCCACATGATATTAGAAACAGCATAAGACAGCTTATCCACCAAAGAGGTAAAGGTATATTTTGGGAAATCCAAAAACTGTTCCAATCGATTACGGGCTGTATCGGCTAACCTGAACCATTCTTCCAGTTGCGTATAGCTTTGCTCTTGATTGAATAGATTCCGTGACTGTTTGCGTATCCGTTTTCGCGACTGTTTACCCATGGATTTCAGATACTTAGTCAGCAACTTGATAGAATCAATCTTGCTATCCAGCCGCATTACGATGGTGTCATACAGTAACGTTGCCCTCACCAAATTCAACGTGTCGCGAGCTACTGGAATTTGATACTTTCCAGCCAGCTTCATCACCCCTAACCAGGCCGTCATCGATGTCCGTTCCCACCATTCTGCATGTTTAGACTCAAATGCAAAGACAACTTGCCAATAAATCAGCTCTAACTCACGCTCAAATGAATCGACATCAATGGGAGGTAAGGGTTCTAAGACACTGATGGCACTTTGCACCATGCCTCGAACATTTTTATTAATAAAACAGTAATTAAGTCGTTGGCTATGACGACGAGTTTTTTCACTCATGGTCCCACAGGCCCCAAAGTCAATAAACGTTAGTTTATTGCCAGGCCGAATCACAATATTGGCTGGATGGGGATCAGCATGAAAAATAATGTTTTCTAAATTACCCCAGCAATTTGCCCAAGCTAACCGTTTGGCCACAATTGTTGGGTTGATATCAATGCTTTCCAAATAGGCAAGGGCGTCTTTATCCTTCTGCTCAATGGCAGCTAGAACTTCCCAAAGCCAAACGCCAGATGCAAATTCTGTGACTAGAAGATCTTCACTCAGCAGTTCAAAATAGACCTTTGGTGCATTGATAAAGGAATTTTTCGATTCTTTCACCGTTTTACGAAAAACTTCCTGGTATCGGGCCTCATGGCGAAAATCTAATTCTCCCAGGATGACCTCCCGTAAATCGGCTCTTAAATAGGTGGTGGTGCCTGGGCGAACAATGGCTAACAGTTCCACTATCCCTAACAGCCAATTCAGGGCTTGCCAATCAGCCATCATAAGTTTGCCAATATTGGCGCGACGTACCTTGACTGCCACCTTATCGCCATTGTGTAAAACAGCTTGATAAACGCAGGCAATTGAGGCAGAGCCAATAGGTTCTGGGTCAAACTGAGTAAAGGTGTCTGCTAAAGGTTTTTGGGTAACCCGTTCAATCACCTGGATGGCATGCTTTGTTGTTTCGGGCGGTAGCTTATCTAAAAGTTTAGATAGCTCAAGGCAGTAAGGGTAGGGCAATAGGTCAACCCGCATCGCCATTTGTTGACCAAGTTTAATAAAAATCCCCCCCATGCTTTGTAATATGATCCGTACCCGCTGGGCGCGGCGCTCTACCGAATCTTTTCGTTGTAGCCAATCCCAAAATATGAGAGTCCAAAATTTAACGATGGCATATATCCACACCCCCAATCTCATCAGTACCTGCAGAAAACTCACCTGGATTTGCATGATGCTCATCATCGGTGGTGGGCTACCATAAATATCGGGATTTATACCTAACTGTTGGCGACGTTGCATGGAGCGAATAGGGGCCTCATCCTCAATCCCCTTCGAGGAACTATGGGATTCGGGTCTATTGTTTTCCCATGGTTCGAGGGAGTTAGTCTCTAAAACTTTTTGAGATCGCCTTTTCCGTTTGATCAAGCGAGATTTAGAGGGCTTAGCGGTTTGAGAAAGCCATGATTGAATGCCTCTGCTAACAGCCTTTTGGACGCGATAGGAAGATGATGATCGTTTGATATTGGGCAAGTTTGTGTAAGCTGTTGGTGATGAACCATTGTCACCGTTAACGTTTATGGGTTTGATCACTTTAATTCGAGGTCGCTTACGATTCTTACCCATGATTCTTAAACTTTTTTAAAAACACAATGATGCATTTGAATTATTTTAAATTTATTTGAATTGATTTATTTTGAAGTGGTCGTTTACCTGCTCGAATTTAATCATTTAGTTATAAATGGCTGAATGATTAGAAATGTAAGGATCTATCTATATTCTCAAAAGAAAACGTTATTTTCATGTATAAGTCTTCTTTATATAAGAACGTTTGAATTTGTTAATGTAGGCAAGGAGATTTTATATTCCAATCATCTTAGAAAGCAAGACCGATTAAATTCCAGCTTTTGGATGTACAGGTGTTCTATAGAACACCTGTACAAAACACATTGTCAACTCTTTTGATCCCGAGCTTTATCGCTTGTCTCTATGCCCTCCTGGCTTTACCTCTCCATAGGAGATTATTTCATGTACCATAATTAATATTTAGTTTATTAGTTTCTCACTCTGAATTAGAGCAACTTGTTGCATGATGCTGATCATGCTTAGCCATTAACCGAACCAAAGTCAGGATTTTTAGGAACCATGAAAAATATTCAAATGCCTGTTGTTGTTAATCTTGGTAAGACGAGCAAAAAGAATATCAAGAAGCTTGAAAAAGGTCGCGGGAAATTAATGGATGAAGTTCAGGAAGTTTTAGAACGTACCCAATACCAGTTGGGTGATGCAGCAGAGGATAAGATTCTTGTCCCTATTGTGGTGGTGTATAAGGAAAAGCCAAAGAAAATTAAAACAGCCCTAGATTGGTTCAATAAGCAAGCTGTTCTTAAGTAGAGGAACTGTATATTAAAGAGTAAAAAATATCTTGGCAAGCGTTTCTGTTTCACTCGGCCATTTCCCAGCTAAACTCGTCAGCCATAGCCCTTGGACTGATTCCATGTTGGTGAATAGTTATTTGCTCAGTAAATCAGTTCAATTCACTTGACAATGCAGCGAAGATATAAACTAGCCATTGCTTGTATTACACTGGCAATGATTGCATTGGCAGTGCATAGGCATCTATTTCCCAAGGCTTCTGAGCCAGTGCAATCATTGCCAGAGGTCCCTGAAATTAATGCCAATAAACCTGAAACGGTTGTTGCTTTAGGGCGTGTGATCCCCAAGAGCGGCGTCATCAGTTTATCTGGCCCGTCTCAGTTGTTTGGTGCACGAATTGCTGAAGTGAATGTTCAAGAAGGGGATGAGGTAACAGCAGGTCAAATAATTGCCTTGTTGGATACGTTTTATTCCCAGCAAGCAGAGTTAGCTATGGCCGAACAGAGAGTTTCAGTGGCCAAAGCTCGGCTGGATAAAGTCTTGGCTGGTGAAGCTAAACTTGGAGATATTGCTGCCCAGGAAGCAGAGATTGCTAATTTAGAAGCTCAATTGCGTGCGGAAGTGATTGAGAAAAAGGCTTTGATTGAGCGTATGCAGGCTGAATTGCAGAATGCGGAAAAGGCTTATCAACGTTTTCAAGTTCTTTACGAAGATGGTGCCATCAGTATTTCTGACTTAGATGACAAGCAAGAACAGTTTGAGGTTGCCCAGGCCCAGTTGAATGAGGTAAAAGCTCAATTAGAAAATATTCAGTCCAGTCGTACTCAGCAGATCCGCCGTGAAAGTGCCACTCTAGAAAGGTTAGAGGAGGTGCGTCCAGTGGATATAGCTGTTGTTCAAGCTGAACTTAAAGCCGCTACCGCCGCCGCTGTAACAGCTGCTTCCAACTTGGAACTAACCCGTATTCGAGCTCCAGTAGCTGGACGCATTCTAAAAATTCATACTTTGCCAGGTGAGCAAATGGGTCAGAATGGCATTGTGGATTTAGGACAAACCCAGGAGATGTATATCCTGGCTGAAGTATATGAGACCGATATTGCCAAAATTCAGGCAGGACAAGCTGCCACGGTCAAATTGAGTGCCTTATCTGATGAACTTCAGGGCACCGTGGAAAAGATCTCTCATCAAATAGGGCAAAAAGAAGTTTTTGATAATGATCCGGCCTTGGAAATTGATGCCAGGGTCTTTGAAGTGGAAATTCGTCTTAACCCATCTGATAGTGAGAAAGTGACCCAGTTCATTCATATGGAAGCCGACGTTACCATTCAAATCACTGCTTCGGTCCAATGAATTTCTTTACATCAGAAGCATGGCTCCAACTCACCCATAAGAAGTCTCGTCTGTTTGTGAGCTTGTTAAGTGTCATGCTCTCGGTCACGCTGATGTTTACCACCACGGCACTGCGTGATGGCATTTTTGAGGATGCAGTTACGATTCATAAATCTCTGAGAGCTGATTTATTTATACAACCGGGGCAATTGGAGTATTTTTGGGCGCTAAGCGCGCGCGGATTTCCTCGGCGGGTGATGGATCGAGTAGCCGCTATTGGTGGCGTCACGGAAACCAGCCCATTTTATATGAATTGGACCAACTTCAAAAACCCAGAAACATTAGCGCAAAAACAAATTACTATTTTTGCCTTTGATCCTGAGCGCCCTGTATTTAATCTGCCTGAAATTAATCAGCAGCTGGATGTCATAACGCGGTCTAACACATGGCTCTATGATCAGCTGGCTAAGCCTGGATATGGGCCTATCATCCAAGAAGTTCAGGAGAAAGGCTCGTTTACAACAGAAATAGCAGATAAAAAAATTACCATTGCAGGTCTTTTTACCTTAGGAGGAGGCATTTTATCCGCTAATGGTATCCTGATTACGAGTGATTTTAACTATTCAAATTTATTAGGCTTTTCCCTAGCTAAAGTGAGTTTAGGACTGGTTAATTTAGAAGAGGGAGTAGATCCTCAAGCCATTAAACAGGAGATAGTCAGTATTTTGCCAAAAGGAATAGAAGTATTGACAAAAGAAGAACTGATTGCCAATGAGAAAAAATATTGGACGACGGGTTCACCCATTGGGTTCATTTTTAATACATTGGCAGTCATTGGTTCGATATTTGGGGGAGTAATTGTCTATCAAATCCTATTTACCCAAATTTCAGATTATCTATCTGTCTATGCCACCTTTAAGGCAATTGGTTATACAAACCAATATTTGATCAATACAGTTCTCCAAGAAAGCATGTTAATGGCAGTTCTGGGGTATATTCCCGGATATATTTTTTGTCTCTATCTCTTTAATTTAGTTCAGAGCGCTACTCGGCTGCCTATGGATATGAGTTTTAGCAGAGCTGCTTTGGTCCTTGTGCTAACGTTTATTACCTGTGCGTTAGCAAGTATTGTAGCAATTGTAAAACTAAAGGATGCCGATCCTGCTGATCTCTTTAGGTAAGAGTCTAGTCTGAATAATTTTTTATTTCGTGTGCTGAGCCAATGACTAAGCAAACCATTATAGAGGTTAAAAACCTTAATCATTACTATGGTCGACGGACACTACGTCAGCAGGTTTTATATAACATTAACCTTTCCATTGAATCTGGAGAAATTGTTATTCTAACTGGGCCTTCAGGGTCTGGTAAAACTACGCTACTTACATTAATTGCCGGTTTACGATCAGTCCAAGAAGGCTGTTTAATGGTTCTCAATCGAGATATTTCTAAAGCGAGCGATCGCAAACGGCTAGAACTGCGCCATCAGCTAGGCTACATTTTTCAGCACCATAATTTAGTGCCCTTCTTTACCGCCAGACAAAATGTTGAGATGGCACTAAAGCTAAACCCTGGCCTATCAAGAAAACGATCCCAGAATCGGGCAGAAGCGATGCTAGAATCTGTGGGCTTAAAGCCCCAGATAACAAGCTATCCTCACCAAATGTCGGGAGGGCAAAAACAGCGTGTCGCCATTGCCCGTGCCCTAGTCAATCAACCCAAAATTCTACTAGCGGATGAACCTACTGCGTCCTTAGATAAAAGCAGTGGACGTGATGTCGTTGAGCTGATGCAGCAGCTCACCAAACAGCAAGGCTGCACCATTGTGTTAGTGACCCACGATAATCGAATTCTTGATATTGCTGATCGAATTATTAGTTTAGAAGATGGTCGTTTATCCCAGGCCAAGGGTGAATTGTTGCTGAACATCAATAACTTGATGTCGGAAATTTTTCAAATGGAAACCAGTCAAATTAGAACATTGATTGATCCATTATCAATTGAGCAATTTTCCATATTCTTGAAGCAGCTTAATAAAGAATTCGAGCAGATTCTAAGTACGATGAACCTGCTCAAAAACCGTTCTGTCAATCAAAAACTAAACTTGATTATACAGGCGGTCTCTATTAAAATTTCTCAGCTGATAGCTGCCCAACAAGTAACTTTTTTCGTGGTAGATAGAGATCGGTATAAGCTTTGGTCGCAAAGCGCACGCAGTGCCTCTGGAGAACCGATTAATATTGAAATTCCCTTAAATGCTGGTATTGCCGGTCATGTTGCTACGACGGGAGAAAGTCTAAATATTCCTAACCCCTATAACGATTCTAGATTTAATCCTCAAGTTGATAGGGATACTGGGTTTAGGACAAGAAGTATCCTTTGTATGCCGATTTTTAACTCTAGTCGTGAAGTGTGTGCCGTTATCCAGGCCCTCAACAAAATTGGTGATGCAGCCTTTGACCAGGCAGATGAGACCAGGTTTTATGAGTTAACCCAATTTCTAGGAAATGTTCTGGAAACCAGTATTTTATATGCGCGAGAAACCAATGTTTCTCGGCATCAATCGTTGATTCAAAACGCCCATGAATTAAGGCGACGAGTAGACTCTCTATCCACAGATAAATTTATTGCTTTTCTAGATCAACTTAACCAGGAACTTCAATCTTTTTTAGACTCTGCTGTATCTCCTGACAAATCAGTGTTAAAGCAAAAGCTTCAAGTTCTGCTGCAGGTTATTTTCCTCAAGATTGGTCAAACCCTTCGAGTAGAGAGAGTTGCCGTTTTCTTAGTGGATCTCTCGAACCAGGTCTTGCGTACCAATACCGCCATAGATGAAGATAATAATCTTTTTGCAATTGAGATGCCGCTTGATACTGGGATCGCGGGATATGTTGCAATCACAGGAGAAGTCCTCAATATTCCATCCCCCTATGATGACCATCGCTTTAATCCACAAATTGATAAAGATGCTGGCTTTATTACTCGAAATATATTGGCCCTACCAGTTTTTGGTTTCCAAACAGGTGAAGTGATTGCCGTTATCGAGATCATCAACAAAATAGGTGACATGCCTTTTGATTCAGAGGATGAGGCAAGACTATTGGAGTTTATCCGTGAATTAGGTAATGTTTTCCAAATGAGTATCCAGTGTATGCGTCATGCCTATCAGTATTTGAGCTGATTTCTAAGGAGAGTTAGTAGCAGTGTCAATCAAGTCCAAAGTAGTGCTGATGGTTGGGGCCTCGTCAGGATTTGGAAAAGCAACCGCAGAGATGCTGTTAGAACTGGGTTGCATTGTCTATGCCACCTCTCGAAGTGTTGAGAAAATGCAAGATCTGCTTATACAGAAGGCACATCTCTTAGGGTTGGATGTGACAGATAATGCCTCGATCATAGCAAGTGTAGAACAGATACTTGCGGAGCAAGGGCGTATCGATGTTGTTTTTGTGAACGCTGGTTATGGGGCTTATGGAACAATAGAAAGTATCGCTATAGAAGAAATCCAAAACCAGTACGACGTTAATGTTTTTGGTGTGGCAAGGGTCCTCAAGGCTGTGCTCCCCGCTATGCGTCAGCAGAAAAGTGGTCGAATTATTTTCACCGCTTCCCTCGCCAGTCATCTCTCGATAGCGTGCACAGGCTGGTATGCGTCAACTAAACATGCCATAACTGGTATTGCCAGGGCATTACGCCAGGAGGTTAGAGATCTTGGGATTGAGGTGATTATTATTGAGCCTGGAATAGTTAAAACAGGGTTTGATCGTGTTGCGTTTGATTTACTGGATCACGTTGAGCATCCCGCTGATTATTTGCCTTTAGTTGATGACTTCAGGCATTCTATGGCCACGAGTTATGCCAAGGCTCCTGGAGTAGACAGTACGGTAAAAGCTATGGTGGCAGCAGCCATCGCCAAACGCCCCAAAACCGTTTACTGCACTACAGTCGATGCCAAGGTTTTGAAATTTTTGCAGGGCGTGTTAAGCGATCGCATCGTTGATTGGCTAATTCTCTTTTGGCTTAAGCAAGCTTCGCGCAAGCATTAGGGATATCTGGCTAATGAGTAAGCTAAAGGCGCACCACACGCTATCAAAAATCAATCCCTTTACCTCAATTGCCAACGTAGGAGTAGCGAATTCAACACCACGCTGATGGAGCTAAAGGCCATAAACCCACCCACCCAGATGATTTGGTCAATCATAACTAGGGTTTGCTGAAAAACTCAATAGAAATCTCAGGGATTATCCAGCAGCCCAGCCAGGGTCAGTAGCCCCTTTCCCAGGGTCGAGCCTTTTCAGCCAGTCCTTGCTTAAGGTGTCTGTAAAGGGTCTCACATCTGCCTGAGAGCGGCGGAGTAAGCGGATCACCCCCATCAAAAACAAGCCAATAAAACGGCGTAGCCGTTTCTCCAAGTTCATCACCAAACAAGTGATGGCAATCATGGTTTCAGCAGTTTGGGCGAGTTTGGCCATGACGTGTCCGAGTCCAAATCGTCGTTTGGCCTGACCAAACTTACCTTCGACAGTGACTCGAATACTCTCATCGTCTCGGGCTTGTTGTCGGAGGAAGGCGTGTTGAGCTTCATCGAGTGACGGTCGACCCAAGGGCGGACCACTTAGACGGATGCCATGCTGTTTACACCACCTCAAGTTATCGCGTGTCCGATAAATCTGGTCGGCATGCACTGAGGCGGGATAGTGTCCGGTGCGGGCGCGAAAGCGTTCTATCTGGGGTATCAAGTCTTCGGATTCATTAAAGTTATCCCAACTGAGACGGTCGAGAAACACATAGCCCGCCACACAACTCATGGCGAATTTGGCTCCAAATTCAACGGGGGTTCCGGCTTTACCGCGCACAATGGGTCGTACATGGGGCTGTGAAATACTCACAATGCGGTCATTAATCCGTCGCTGCTTGTGTTGATACATGTGCTGTTGTTGGCGATAGACCTCATAAATCACCAACAGGGTCTTGTACTCTCGTGGATTCAGCGCTGCAAGCGTTGCGCCTGCTTTGATTAACCGGTCAATGTACCCTAGGTTTCGTCGCACATAGTTGAGTTGTTGTCGGAGGCCTTTACGAATCAACTTGCGTGACTTCTTGCGCCGTTTCACAATCCTGAGGTAGTCTCTGCGGGCGGTTTGTCGATACGTTCGAGGCTTCTTTGGAAGACAGCCTGCTACCTGTTGATACAACTCATCAATGAGCCGTTCACTGTGCTCTCTCGCTTGGTTGAGTAAATCGAGGTCAGTCGGATAGTGAATATCGGCAGGCGCACAACTCGCATCCACAATCAATTGACCTTGATTGCCACTCGATGGCGGGGCTGGTGGATCTGAGTCATCATCGCTCTCGGATGCACTGTCCTCAGATGAGGCGGAGGCGGGGGCCATGCCTGCTTCAACCACCGACTCATTGACCGCTGACACCAGGTCGACACGGATTCGTTTGCGAAAATGAACCAGCATCGACGCATCAAACGGGGGCGTGTCGCTGTACTCATGCAGTCCAAGAAAATATTGCAGATACGGGTTCTCTCGTATTTGGTCTATCGTCTCTCGGTCGCTGGTACCCAATTTCTCTTTGATAATCAATGCGCCCAGAGCCATCCGAAAGCCCTTCGCTGGCGCTCCCATATCCTCGCTAAACTGGCTAGCATAGGTTGATTCGAACTCATCCCATGGGATCATCTCGGCCAGTTTCACCCAGCGATTCTCCGACGATAATTTGCCCCCAAACGGTAGATAAAAATCTTCGAAAGATAACTGGCCAGGTGATGATTGTCGGTACATTTCCCTGAGTAGGTGCAAGGGTTTTAAGCATTTTAGCCACTTTTTCGTGCACTTAAGCACATCTCAATACAATGAAACCCTTGCAAACTATGAAAGCTGGACTTCAACAGCAAACCCTAA
>NZ_JAXSQV010000008.1:0-416923 GCF_043421015.1 Leptothoe sp. EHU-05/26/07-4 | reverse complement strand
CCGGGTTGTAGGACCCTTTCATGCCGTTAAGTTCTAAGCGCCAGTTGGAGACAGCCCCGGTGCCTTCAAAGGGCAGATAGCGCTCATCGCCAAAGTTCAGCTCAAACATGCCGTTGTTTTCGGTGTATTGATCCACATGGGAGAGGGCCACTTGCTGGTTGGCGCGCCAGTTGACGCGGACATTGGGGGTGGCTTCATTGGAGGGATCAATCAGATGTTTCACTGCTTTGATGTCCGCTGCCGTAACCAGTTTGCTGCTGAGCTGGCTCAGGGTGGCATTTACCTGCTGTCCTTCGCCCACATCAAAGGCCAGGGAGACGGTTTTGATCTGGCGGTTGTAATGTCCGGGAAAATCATAGTCAAATAGCTCTTCAGACAGTCGGAACTGACAGAAGCCTTTGGTTTTGAGATTTAATAACGCCATGGGGTCGAGTTCCAATAGCGAGATACTCTTGGTGATTTCCAGACGACGGCTATCGGTTTCTCGATAGGCCTTTTCTAGACGATCCAGGTCATGACCCAGGCTATTACCCGACAGCAGTCCCTTGCGCTGGCTATCCCAATACATGCCGTTAATGTAGTTGACCTGGCTGGCGGCAACGCCTTTTTCAAAAATGAAGGCTTGTTCTGCTTGTTTGGCGTAATCGTGGGCCAGCTTATAGGTTTGGAAGTATAGGCCCGAGATTTTGCCACTCATCCAACTGTAGAGCTGCGCCGTGGAGAATTTGTTCTTCATGAAATCGGCAATGGCGTGGTGGTTTTCGATGTCCTTTTCGTGGATGATTTTTTCTTGCTTTGCGATCGCAAGCTGATGTTTTTGCGATTGAATCTGATACTCCAGCTGTTGGATTTCACTGGTTGCCATCATTTTTTGCAGAGCCCAATCCTGCGCTGAGCGTTTGAACTGGGCCGCCACACCAGCGACCTCGCCCCCCATACTCAGGGCCTCAGCTCCAGATTGAATGGCCTCACCGAATTGGGCCAACATGGACCCAATATCTTCCCCACCAGTGGTGACACCAAAGCTGAAGGGACCCGCCGTAAACTGCGGCACGATGTAGGAAAGACCAGACATGTATTTACTCAATGCGGTCACCCCATGCAATGTGGCCGCAATCCCCATCATGGACAGCTGTGTCAGTTCTTCGGGTAGATAGCCCTCATCAATCAGATCGGCATAGTGGGTTTCCTGTTGCTCGGCCCCCAGTTTCGTTTCCTGCAGATTCAGCAAAGATTGCTCGGCTTCCTGAATGGCCTCCTCCTTTAACAATGTGGTGAGGTCAAGCAGTATGGATTCTTGTTTGTTTTGTAAAAGGCTTAGTTCTTCAGCATCTTTCTTCTCCAGCGCGGAGAGTAGAGCGTCGCTAAAGCCATTGAGCTTGGTCACCAGTTCCCGCGCCTTGGCCATCAGGGAACTAAAGCGATAGTCGGGCACCGTCGCCGCACCAGCCGCCATAGCTGCCGCTGCCGCCATGCCCCCACCGCCAGCCACTGCATTGACCAAGGCCATGGGATCGATGGGGGGCTGGAACAGCGGTAAGGGCTGGGCTATACCGTCAATGTTTAGACAAGCCCGAATTTTACCCAGGCGATCTTCTACTCGGGTCCAGTACTCGGTGAACAGCTCGTTTTCTGGTAGGTAGAAATAGGGATTAGTGATGGTATCAAACTGGGTAGCAGCAAAGCTCAGGCTTTGTTCATAATCGACCACTCCATCGGTGACTGTGTTTTCCAGATCAATCAGGAAATCATAAGCTTCATTGGGATCTACCGAATTGCCGTCTTGATCGGTGTAGAAGTCACTGTAGTTCTTAGTGGACTCCAGTACCACACGGCCCATATTCTTGGGTTTTTCACCCAAGATGTCATAGGCCAAAATGTACAGCATCCGTGCTTCGTTAATGCTCTCGCGGGTGTACTGTCGGAAGAGCATATCACCCCAGTCCAGCAAGTTGTCGATATAGCGCATAACGATCGCTTTGCGATAGGCAATGGGACGCAGGGCTGCAATGGCATGGGGATCAAAGGGATCATCTAAGTATTCTGCTAACTGAGCACTGTAATTGTGCATCAGCTCAAGACGAGAATCAAGAATTTTAATGATTGCCACTACTTCTAGCATTTCACTTTGCCAAGTGGCCAACAACTCGTCAGCAGTGGTTGCGAGATTGTTGATGGCTGACTCGAGATCAGTGACATATTCCCAGGTTGCAATAGTAGACAGATCTGTCCCAGAGGCATCCTCGTATGTATCTAGATCTTCTTGGCCGAGAAACACCTTCTGGTAGCCAGCTAACATGCTATCTAGATTGGTTAGAGCCGTTCGAGCAGTTGCCACTGTATCCGTACTGGTAAGAGCCTCAAAGGCGTCTAAATCGTTGGTGAGGGTAGTCAGCAACGCATCCGGATCGACCGCCAGGAACGGGAGAAACTTCCAGTAATCAGATATTGCTGTGGGGTCGAAGATATATTCGTACCACTTTTTGGCATATTCAAACTGTTGATCCGTATTTAAGGTCTGAGCAATCAGGAAAGGTATATGGAAAAAGATTTCCCAATAGTACAGACCGTTGGCACTGTTGAAGTCGAGATGGCTGTTAACCGGCTCTGTATTGAACCAGGTACTACTCATCTGAATATTGTTAGGACTTGAGTCGTCAAAGCTGATGGCAGGTGATTCATTTATCTCCTGGGTTGACATTTTTAGAAAGTCACTAATCTCACCTGCGAATAGGATTTGGTTAAGTTGCTCAGCCGTACTGGATGTTAGGCGAATCACTTCATACTTCACAGTATCAATTTCATACGGTAAGGCGTCGGTGTATGCCAGGTAATAACTATCCTGAATCAAATACAGTTTAGAGACGTCGCTGTTGGTGTAATTATAAGCAGCCGTTATCCCAGCGGAGCGGATGTCGGCAGGTATATTTCCCCAACTTCCTGAAATCGACAGTGGAGTATCTAGCTGACTCGTTTCACTGAGGTTCTTAAGACGATAGTAATTGGTACCTGAGAAAAGATAGACACAGTAACTATCGTTACTGTCATCATCGTCATCATTGTCATCTTCGAGCACAAAAGCAGCGTCGATTTCATCACCTAGTCTGCTGTTAGTGATGAATTTTTCTAGTGATGTCGATAGCGAGGATAAGTTTGCGATCTCTGACTCCATCGTTGTCAGAAGTGTCGAACCGTTTGTAGTTAGATCAGTTAGATCAGCGACAACATTTTCTATGTTAATGACTGCAGTCTCAAAGTCAGCCATATCGCCAGCATTTTCAAAAGTGTCTTGGATGGTTGAAAGCTGGGTAAGTATTTCTTCAAGATCCACATCAAGATCGTCAAGCTCATCGTAAACAATCTCTATTTTCCTAGCACAACTACTCGCCACTTTTGATATGTCGTCTGATGACAATGATGAATAAGTCTTGGGGTAATCACTGTCGATGTATTGTGGCACCGTATCATCTGACAACGAATAGCGATAATACTCTGTTTTGGTGCTACCAAAACTGTCCTCCGTATTGAGAATCAGATATAAACAGTTATCGGCAACATAGGCCGCATCTACTCGTTCTTCGCTATTCAAGTTGGTAGATTCAACAGCACCCCAAAGACCAATAGTAGTAGAAGGCTCGCTACTGGTAGCGTTGCTTTGATAGTACACATGGTTTTCGTTGTTAAATAAATAGGTAATATCGTTTTCAGCGCTATCCGTAAAGGTGAAGCCCGCATCTACCTGAGTCCACTGGGGCAGTCCCTCGTCGTTGTCGGCTAGGGTCTTGGGGTAATCTGCATCCGGAGTAGAACTAAATTCATTAGTATCACTATCCACGGAGTAGCGGAGATATTGTGTCCCACAGAATAGATAGAGTTTTCCTTCTGTGCCAACTGTCCCGGTACCGATTAAGGCCGCATCAATTTGGTCAATTTTAATAATGCTAGAGTCATCATCTTGTTCTTCGAGGGATACTCCAAAGCTATCGACAAATGAGACCGTATTGCTATCGGTACTGTCGCTGCGTAAGATAGAGCCGTCACTATTGTTGAACCAAAACGTTACATCACCATAGGTAAATGCAGCGTCAACGGTGCTCCAGCTATCTGGCAAGTCGGTAATGGTCTCTGATAATTCAGAGACTATTGTCAAGGTAGAGAAGGAGGAACCATCATATTTATACATTGCTCCTTCCAGGATTACATAGGCGGAGCCATCAGCAGCAATATACGCTGAATCAATGGTGATGCTATCGTCTATCTCGATAGCCCGAATACCCCAGCGGCTGCTAATGGCTTGGGGACCTTCAGAAATATCACCATCAACAGAAACAGCCATGTACGTGCCATCGTCCAGGAAATAGTAGATATCATCATCGTCAAACACCTGTACGGCTGCATTGATGCTAGTTTCTGAGGTGATGTTTGAGAGATGGGCATCCGAACTCATGGCCTTTAATCCGATGTCGTCGGATAGGGCGGTCTCATTTGGTTTCACCAAAAAGCCAGAGCCATTGTAATTATAGGCAAACCAGGGGCCATCTATAGAGTCATCGCTGTAGCTCAGCATGACCACCTTATCTTCCTCAATACTGCTCTCCTCTGGAAACAATTGAGCAAACAGTTCCTGGCCACGATTCTCTATGCTGCGGGTTGCAGCTTCCTGGGAGTACAGTTCTGGTGTGAGATTATAGGCGCGATAGTAAGGCCCGGCAGGACTTGAGTCATCATAGGTGTCACTCAGATAGTAACGCACGCTGATGTAGATATTTTCGTAATCGTCATCGCTTAACTTGCTGGAGTTTTCAACAAAAATATCCGCATCGGAAATGTACAAAGACGTCTTGAGATCGGTCAATGTATGGGCCGTATCATTGAGAGTCAGTGTTGTTGTGTAGCTGGTCTCTTCAAAGCTAGTCTGCAGTAACTGAGGCTGACTCCAACGTTTGTTGAGGTTGTAGAAGGAATAGTAAATCTTGATTTCCTTTTGGCTATTACCCTGACTAGAAACCGTTTGGTTGCTATCACTGCCGCTGGTGGTGACAACGGCAGAGGACGGATCTTCTGCACTTTCCTCAATCACAGCCCAGAACACAAACACTCGATTAAAGGCATAGACCGGTTTTACATGGTCCACTTCAATGGAAATATTTAGCTCTTCCCAAGGGTCCCAGATAATGGCGGAGCTCTCTCCACCAACAAAGGTGGCAAAGCGATAGAAATAGCGCATTGGGTCGGTGCGGGTATGGCCAAAGAGCACCAACACCTTGTTGTTGGTATCAGAACTGGTATCGTCGTAAACATAGCCCCCGGCAATGGTCAACTCAGAGACTTCTGTAAAAGAGTCCAGATAGGTGACATAGGCCTCTTCGATTAACTCATCCGTAAGTTTCCCTTGGGTCAAACTCGACTCCAGGGCCTTAAAGGCAGCAGACTTTACATCCGCATCCCGCAGCTCAGGACGAATGTAGTTTTCTGGATAGAGAAAGACTTTGCGATTCGCTTCCCACACCCGATAATTTTGAAGCCATTCCCACCGTTCCTTCAGATTGGCCTTCAGGGCCTCTTGATCGCTGGTGTCATCACCCTCCAGAGTGACCTCTTCTAGATTCATAAAGTAACGATGCAGATACAGCTGAACCGCCGCTGTTGCTTCTTTAATGCGCGAGGTCTCCGCACAGCTATCCATTTGGATATCGATCAGCAGCTTTTGGTACAGCTGTCGGGTGGTGGTGATCTCATCATCATTGGCAATCACATAGGGCACCAGGGCATCCCGCTTGAGGGTATTGACCTCATTGGTAATCTGTTTAACCAGGGTTGCATAGTTGTTATCGCAGTCCACCGACACCAGCACATCGTAAGCACCCGTCGCCGCCTTACTCACATCAGGCTGACCATTGGACCAATAGTCAGAGTCGTAGAGGGGCCGCCAAACATTGTTATACAGCTCTGATACATCCGCCCGCATCCGTTGGGTAGTGGCCAGAATATCGTAGAGACGCAGCACCAGCTCCAGGTGGAAGTCCTCTTCCATCACATTCACCGGGTCCGCCAGGAAGGCATTGCGCTGTTTGACCCAGCGTACGTCTTCTTTTTCAAAGTTAAAGATGGCGGCAAAGTGCATATAGGGCTCTTTCACCTTGCCCTTGGCCCCACTGATCAGTTCTGTCAGAGTGAGATTACCGCCAGTAAAACGCTGGCCCAGGTCTTTAAACCGAGTGATGGCATGGATATCACTCAGGAGATAATCAGACCATTCTCCCCAGCGATAGGCCAGCACCTGCACTGGCTTTTCAGCGTCGTGGTCGCTCAGGTCCAGGTTATGGGTGACAAACTTTTCTCCCGTATGGAAGTAGATCTCATCTTCAAACTTAAAGACAGTGCTCACACCGCTGTCGGTGAGGATAGTGTCATCTAGCTGAGGCCAGGTTTCATTAATATCACGGGGATACTCCATATCCACGTAGCGGGGCTCATCGTAGGGGTTAAGGGCAAACAGGTTTGCCGTATCGCTGTAGCACACAAACTGCTGGTCCTTAAAGACGAGCAATTTGCCTTCACCATCCACATAGGCCCCATCAACGGTCTGGGTACCGGACTCACTGGTAAAAGTATTGTCCAGATGACCCCAAATCTCGTTGACGTTCCCTTCGGTACCGGCGGCACTATCGGTCTGTAGGTCGGTAACGTGGTGATAATTGCGCTCGTTAAACAGCACTAGCCCCAGCTCGCTGGCATCGGTGGCCAGGTAAAACGCCGCATCAATGCCGTTGCGATAGTCTTCCGGTAGGCTGTCTAACCCTAGCTCCTCAGCTAAACTTTCGCCAATAATCTTGGGATAGCCCTCATCCACATAGCGATAACAGTCGCCCCGGTAGGGGGTATCTCCTGTCTGTTCCACTGTATAGCGAATATATTGTTCACCAGAGAACAGATAGGTCATCTGCTTTTCGATGTCATCGACAGCGGCCACAAAGGCGGCATCGATATAGCCCCCCAGGGTAAAGTTGTTATCGATATGGCCCAGGCCATCAATATCGTAGGCCACATATTTGTTGGGGCTGCCGGTAAAGACGGTGTTGTTGGTAAAGAAATACAGACAGCGGCCATTGTCCATCAAGCCGTCAAAGAATGGGGTTTCGCCGTCGTAGTCTGCCTCTAGCTGATCTAAATGCTGCTGGAACTCTTTGGTCATAAAGGCAAAGGCGGGTTCGTCACGCAAATAGGTGGCAATCTTTTTGGGATAGCCCTCATCTACATAGCGATAGTCGTCGCCGCTGTAGCGCACATAGGAGTCCCCAGCAAATAGATAGGTGGTGCGATCGCTAGGATTCACCCAGGCGGCATCCAGCCAGTGGCTCTTCCGATTATCGCTGTCGAAAATATTTTTCTGTCGTCCCCAGGCATCCTTGATGTCTGTCACAACCGTCCAGTCATCGTCATTGTCGTCAAAGGCGGCATAGCGTTCCTGGCTAAAGAGATAGACCGTGCTATCGTTACCCACAAACCCAGATTTTAAGGTTTGAAAGTCCGTTTTATTAAACGGAACATCCGGGTAGAGTAGCTCCAGGGGCTGGGGAAAGCCCCAGTTCTCAGTGTCAAGGTTGAAGCTCAAGAACTTCTGATCGCTAATAAAGATTAGATTCTCTTCGTGGACAAAGATGGCATCAATGGCATCAAATCCTTCCTCTTGATACTCTTCCGGCATGTCCCACAGGCTGAAATCCCCCTCGTATAGGGGCACCGGCTGGTCATAGCTATCCTTGATGTAGTGCAGATAGCGGAAGTTGCCATCCATATCGGGACGCTCAAACAGATAGGTGTCTTCTTTCCACACATAGGCCAGGGCAACATTGTTGAGCCCCCGCCATTTGTCGCTAATGCGGCGGGGCGGATAGGTGACGGTGCTGGCGGTATAGTCTGAGGTATCGGCGTCATACTGCACAAACCACTCCCCAGAGAACACATAGGTCACCCCATCGCGACCCACAAAGGCGGCATCAATGGTTTCCTGGTCGTAGATGGGATTGCGGGAACGCCCCCAGACGTCGGCAATGGTAAAGCTTTGCTCCAGCTCAACATCGTAGTATTTGTCACCAGCAAACACATAGCTTTTGCCATCGCTGCCGTGGAGTATTGCACTCACATCGGTCATGGCTTGAGCATCGGATTCCAGCAGTGATTCCACCCGCTGTACCGTGCGGGGAGTGGCTTCTGTTTGGGTGAGTGTACGGGCTTCCAGGTGGCTGGTTTGATACCAGGTGTCGCCGCTGAGTATGTAGTTCTCTCCTCTTTCCTGAAGTGCCGCTTGCACATCGGCAAAGGCGTCGTTGTCATACTGTTTGTAGTTGTCTTCATCGCCAATCACGACATGGAAGCTGTCTCCCTTAAACAGATAGACCTGACGCTGATCGGCAAAGGCGGCATCAATGCCCTCAGGGAAGGCGACCTGTAAGCCTCGGAAACGGGGTTCGTCTTTGAGGCGATAGATAGAGCGGGGATAGCCCTGCTCAACGGTGCTGTAGTCACTGTTCACATACCGGAAAAACTGATCTCCAGAGAACAGATAGGTGTGATTAGCCGTCATATCCACCAGCTGACCGTTCTTATCCTGCTCCTCCCAGCGAGACTCTACAATCAAGGCGGCATCTACCTTACCGGTTCTTTCAATATTGTTGCGCACCTTACCCCAAACCTTATGGGTCAAGCGGGGATAGCCATAGTCGATGTTGCGTAGCTCAGCATCAGAAAACCGCAGGAATTTAGAACCATAGAACAGGTAGGTTTTGCCATCTGTCCCCATTAAGGCTGCGACTACTCGCTCATCAGCCAGCCCATTGACATTGCGATCCCACTGATCTGAAAGGACTTTGGGTTCTGACCACCAGCGATTGGAGTAATTATGCTCAATGTAGTAGTAGAGACCATCCTCGGCACTTAGGTAGAACAGGTAAACCTTCCCCTCAGGGCCATTCATCACTGCATCAATTTGGAAATCTGTCGCCCCATTGGTGACGCTCTCTGGCAAACTCCAAAAGTCATCGTTCACAAGGGCAGGGAACACCTCGATCTCATCCACATCGGGGCGATTAGCCAGCACCGTTTCAATCACACGGGCATTGGGGTCTTCTTCATCCACCTCTAGGTAGTCGTCTTCCTCCTTATGCAGGGTAGAGTAGCGTACATATACATTTTCTGTGGTTGTGGTTGTCGTTGTTGTGCCATCTGCACTAATCGTAATTGTGGTAGTGGTGGTGACGCCGTCAACAGTTTCAGTGGTTGTGGTTGTGCCGATCTCAGCCTCGGTGACCTCAGTGGTCTCGGTAGTCTCGGTGGTCTTAGTACCAAATAGATAGGTCTTGTTCCCCAGCACAAAAGCAGCGGTGACGGTGGTAAGCCCTTCCCAATCTTCGGCAATATCCCGAGGAAAGCCATCATCCACCTGGGTATAGTCATGGCCGGAATAGCGCACATATTGTTCACCGGAGAACAAATAGGTGTATCCATCCAGTCCCACAAAGGCGGCATCCACCGTGCCGCTATCGGCAATATCGTTGGCCACTTTACCCCATTGCTCACGGGTTACCTGGGCCAGGGTGACTTCCCCGGTAGTGTCGGTCACTTCATTGACAGTATTGGTGCTAGGGTCGATGCTGACATATTCATCATCCCGGAACAGGTAGATGGTTCCATCCCAGCCATAGAGAGCGGCATCAATGCCAGCGGTAAATTCATCGGGCAGGCCGCTAAATTCCTGATGGATCCCCTTGGGATAGCTGTCTTCAGGTTGGAGGTTGGCCAGCTCGATGCTGCCCACATACTTGGCAATTTTGTTGTCCAAGAATAGGTAGTAATTCCCCTGGCAGGCCAGGGCCGCATTCAGTTGGCTGGGGTGGCCAAAGTTATATTCCCGATGTCCCCACTTTTCAGCAGCAGGGCGCACCTGGCCATCCTCTGAAGAGATATAGGTATTGCCTAAAAAGGCATAGCTGTACTCGTCTACCCCATCAAACATGGGGCCTAAGTCCTCCCCATACTCAGCGGGCAGTTGAATCGCCAGATTCTCGCTGTTCCAGTCCTCAGCAATGGACTTGGGATAACCCTGATCGACGGTAAGGCTACTGGTTAGGGTGGAGCCGATATCTGAGTACCGCACATATTTATCGTTGGCAAATAGGAATAGCCTCCCCTCAGAATCCACATAGGCCGAGTCGATCATCTCCAAGTTGTCAAAGTCGTTGTCTACCTGACCAAAGTTGTTATCTCGCTTATCCCAACTATCGCCATCGGCATATCTCACATAGTGGGATGCATCACTGATAATTACCCAGGTACCATGGCGATCAATAAAGGCTGCATCCACTTGATTCAGCTCCTCTTCTTCGTCAAACAGCTGGCGAATGGGGTCTTCTTTAAGTCTTTTCTGCAGGGCTTCATCGTCTTTTTGTAGATCAACCAGGTCCTGGTCGTCCTCGCTATCTAGATCTATCTCTTTTTTGTCGATTAGAGTGTAGTCTTTGGCCAGATAAATCCAGTAGTAATCATCTTTGAAGAGATAGATAAATTCGTCTGTCTCTAAGAGGGCATCGACGCTGGTAATGGGACTGCCGCTGTCAGGATTATCAGGTAAGATCAAGTCTTCTGGGAATTTAGCCACTAGCTCTTGATCTTCAAGGGCCAGGGTAATCTCATGGATATCCAGCTGCTGTTGTTTAATTAACAAGGCAAACTGACGAATGCGCTTTACCGCCTGGGCGTAGTGCATATCGTTGGGGAGTTCATCTAGCTGGCCCAGGGCATTGGCGTCCTCTAGCAGGGGCTTTAACCAAGCAAAATGCAAGTTGTTTTCAGTCTTAAACACAGCCTGGGATAGGGCTTTGACTGCATCTGGGTTAATGCCTAGCACTCCCTGCAGCTGTTCGATAATGGCGCTCTGCTGCTCGTCGGTGTGGGCTTTTAGCGCTTGGTCAACAGCCTTGACTGTGCCATTGATGGCTTTGGCAATGTCGTGGATTTGGAAGAACACTTCCAGGTTGTAGTCTTCAAAGCCCGGAAGATGGAAGGCGGCAGCATTTTCCGGCACCAGAAAAAAGGGAATCCGATCGGCCTGCAGAAGATCTTGCTCATCCAGGACGTCAATGTCGGTTAGGTTGTGCTTTAAGGCTTCGATTTCGTCGGCATTAAATTCCAGGGCTGTGAGCTTTTCATCCTGGAGGCGATACTGGTCGGCATAGGTGACGATGCTGGCTAGGTGGTCAAATGCGATCGCATTCTGACTATCATCAAAATAGTTACGCAAACCAAAGCTTTCGCGATTGTCCTCCTGCTTAAAGAAGGCGCCTGCACCCGATTGCAGCTGATTACCGTTTAAGTACCCATCCTCTTGCAGATCCTCATGCACCCAGCGGGATACTGTCTTGGCTGCTAGTTTGGCTAATTCGTTCTGATCTAGCTGTAGCCAGGTGGCCTGATCAGCAACAATGGCATTATGCAATACCTTAGAAATGGCCTCGCGATGGGGATAAAACTGTAGCGCCAGCCCCGTCATCCTCGGTCCTTCATCAACAATGCGCATCTTGTCGACAACAAACATGTGCTTGTCAATGTAGCGATTCATCTGCAGGTTGCGGATTAAATCCTTAAGGGCGTTTGGATCTAGATCCAGCTCAGCAAACATCTGAGCATTAATTTGGATCTTACTGGCTGCAAATTTATCTAGCTGCTGCTGGAGTAGATGATGCACCTGATCGGTCAATTCTGCCAAATCTGCATCGAGAAACAACTCATCAACGCCGTCAGCATGACTAAACATCGCCACATCTGTGACAAAGCCCTGCTCATCTATGTAGTCGTTATAAATCAGATTGTCGTACAGTTCCCGTGTCTCAGCGACAGAAAGACCCAAGCCCTCAAAGTCTGACTTAAACACCTGCACTTGAATCTCGTCATTCTCGTCCAGTTGGCCCGCCATTTCCTCCTGGTACACTCCGTGGATAATCTCAAAGACATCCTGACGAATTTCACTAAAATCGAACTCTAGCTGAAAGTTTTCCACAGCGGGCAGCTGACCATCGATCCAATCTTGGGTCAAGAGTTTGCCACTGCCATCAATCACCTGATGGTTAATCAGGTTCTTAACAATTTTCTCGTGAAGCTTGCCCCCAAACTGTAAGTCCACAAATTCATAGTCGTGAATGACCGCCAGCTGCTGAATAAACTCTTCAGTCAATGCCTGGATCTTGCGGGGCTCATAGGCCATTAGCAGATGCCGATGATAGCCCTTGGCAGCCTTAGGATGCATCCCCGACTCTGGATAGGCAGACAGCATAGAGAGCGTGCCGTGAACCATGCTCGGCATATGGTGCATCCCCAGCTTCTTGCTATGGTTTTTATATCTGTTCCGCTTCTTATGGGCACCTGACTTACAGCGATAGGAAGACTTCTCCATATCGCCCGGCATATCCCCACTCATCCCCTCCTGGCGCTGCTGCATCAAATTAAAGGCAAAGTGAGAAGCCCGCTGATCGCCTAGCGCATCTGCCAGGGTATCCGGCTGCATTTCTTTGGCTTGAAAGCTTTGTAAAAGCGTATTGTAAAGGGCAAGATCCTGGGCATTCTGAGTCTCTTCTGCCTTGTCGGTCATGGGGGCACCGTTGACAATTGCCCACAGCATTTCTGGTGAGTAGCCAAACTCCTTCATCCATTTGGTCAAGGCCATCAGAGACTCAAACAGCCACAGCTGATCGCTGATGCTGTGGGTATCGCTGTTGACAGGGGCCATCAAGATTTCAAAACACTTTTGAGTACTGGGCACCTGATAGACAAAGTGAGTTTGGGAATCTAGTCGACCGATAAAGGGATCTTGCTCCAGCAGGTCAAAGAGAATAAACAACTCCAGGAAATGTACATCCAGCGCATTGGATAAGGCCGAAATACGGTAAAGCACATTTAACAAATTCCACTGGTATGCATCGCCAGTGTTCTCCCAAAGGCTGCTGTCAGCGACCTCTTCAAACTCCAGACGTTCAGTAATATTGATCAGATCGGTTTCAGTAAACCCTAAAGCATGGCGCAGACGCTGACGGTAGGTATCATTGTCATCGCTAAATAAATCTTCTGCATAGTCGATTTGAGTATAGGTATGGTAAGTAGTGTCGTTATACTGAGCCGGAAGCTCCCCAGTCTGATCCGTAATATAAAAATATTTTTCATCGATAGACACACAGGGCAAGTTAAAAATCCGGTTGAACTGGTCTTGAGGCAGATCCTCATTGGTTCTACCCACATATGAGATCTCACTCAGAATGGCAACAACTGTATCAAGAGGCTGCTCCAAAGTCTTGTGAATATAGACCACCTGAGCGACATATACTAGAGTATCGGCACTCAGCGTAGGTACACTGTCAACCTGACAACAGTGGCGCAAAATATGGTCTAAGTCGGTAAAGCTCAGACCTGTTTTCTGCGCTAGCCGCACAAAACGACTGGTGCGGTCAAACCACTCAATCGGTACAGCACCGCCATCGGACCACTCCAGAGTAGTCTCGTCATCGCTCAAAGTGACATAGCCTGTGCCATTGCTGGTACCGGTATTAATATAAAAACTCCCACGACCAGCTTCAACAGCGGAATGATCGGACGGGTCAACATAAAGATTTTGGTACAGCAGCTCCAACATCTCCTGGGATTCTAGATCCGTCGTCTCCATAAAGCTGGTGACGGTGGATAGAAGACTGATTAAATGGTTGCTGAGGACGCTTGCTTGACTGGATCTAATTTCGCTTAGCAATTCAGCCGTTTTATCGGCATCAATTGATGAGATATCCTCGAATATCTCCGCTAATAGAGACAGCAGTTCAGTTGAGTCTGAAAAGTCATCACTACTTTGATCAAAGATAATGCTTCCAGTACTGTCAAAGATACGAATGTAGTATAAAGCACCAATTTTTGCCGCAATTACCAGGCTTGTCCCACCCTCCGGCAGAGCGTCAACATCCGCCAGGGAATCATATAGTTCGATGTCATAGTTCGCTATATAACCATAGGCCATGACAGATGAGGCAGCTACCTCATCAGGTTCTAACAGAGCCGTCCACTCTGCTGTAGACAGCCCCAGGTATTCCCGCGCCACGGTGGTGTAGTCTGCTGTAGTCGCAAAGAGACGACGCAACTCATGGGCCGTGATGCCTAGGTGATTTAGATGGTTCTTGACCTTTTCACTATTTAGGGAAAACGGCATGTTGAAAGGATAGCTTGCCCCCTCCAAGACACCGAAGACTGCTGCTTCTAAGGCTTCTCGTATTTCGTAGTCGGTACTGTCAACCCGACCCTCTAGCACTTCGTTGACAATATCCAGATAGGGAATCAGCGTTGTAGTGTTTTCGGCATCCAGATCAATTCCTTGGATATCACTCCGGCGTGAGTGAAAATCGACGGCATCCTCATCAGCTTCGTCGGTCACAAACTCATCGTCCAGCATTTGCAGCAGGTCGACCAAATAGGCTGCAGGAGAATAAACAGAACGAGACTCGTCACCTGCCTTAAAGTCGATGTTACCAAAGAGATCTGCGTAGTTAGGAATGTTGGAGATCATACTCATAGGAATTCTGTTCCAGAAATGAATGTGGGGGGAATATTCTTAAGATCAAAACGGAGACTGGTCGATGATTGGCCAGCCTTCAGGGATAGCTTTGTTTAGCGAGCAAGATTAGACTTAGCGAGCAAGACCAGCTACACGGCTGTGGGCCCCTGTCTGTTGGGCACGGTCCGTATATTGCAATGCAACAACTTTACGCACCGCCACCGCACGCTTATACACACTTTGGGCCAGGGCTCTGTCATTACCAAAGGTTTTAAGATTATCTTGTATGAACATTTTTCTGGGCGTATTGGCAATTTGCAAAGCAGATTGAAATCCGCTTTGTAGCAACTTTATAGCGAGGTCTTCTTGACCATTGGGAACAACTCTTAATAAACGCTGATAGGCCTTAAGCTGCGTGATTAGACCTTCCTTATTGTCCTCTAAACCAGTCCACTTATAGGTATCGAGAGTCGAAGCGTGGAGTAAATCGGCGGTTCGAAAATCAATTTTCTTATTTTTTCTTAGAAAGGCCTTCAGGTTTTTGATGTTAATTGTTTCTGTACTACTCATTGTTACACCCTACTTTTTGCATTAATGAAACATACTTGAAGACACCACTTTCAAGGTGAAGCCTAGATCATGGAGGTAAAGCCAGCCTGGCTCTTTATCCAGTGGATTCAAAAGAAAACTGAGAGAGAATCAGATTGTTGAGGTTTTCTTTTCTCTCACATAAGACTGTTTAAAGGCATTCAAGCAGTCTTACATCAAATAAACCTCAAAAGAAAAACCACGGCCCAGAAAGCATTGCAAGAATTTTCTACAGTCGTTTCAACAACTTCCTTAGGCTTCTGAAGTAATAACGCTATTTCAAAATCTCAAGAGATATATGTGATGATACTACACTTCGATAAAAGTTGTCAAGCGCTTTTTGGGTGTATAACAACAACTTTTCAAAGAATGCAGTTAGCAAATAGACTCATGCTATTCAGTTCAGGGGCACGAGACAAATTTCAGCAAAATCACCAACTGAATTTATCAGATTTATAATCAGTTACCCGCCAGAACAAAGAGAGTCCAGAAGTGAGAGGAGGCTAGCTGTGGGTCTTGCATCAGGTCTAGCTGTGCCTGACGAAAAGCTTCAGCTTTGGTGATATCTGGCTGTGCTAATGCCGTGTAAAACTCAGTCATATAAAGAAGCGTTACGAGAATGGTGCACAGTTTGGGAATAAATCGGTGTCGATGGTCTCGGTGTTGCGCTGCACCGGATTGATGGCCAAAGCCTTTTGCATGACAACGATAGGATTGCTATGAAAACGATGTAAAATATATGCCTTATCACCATAAGAGTCTTTGTTATTGTGTTGTCGCCCAATCCTCAATTCCTCATCCAGAAAATTCGCTGTTCCCCGGGGGGATAGTCCACTTTCCACAAGTAACCAGTTCAGAACTAGCTGCAATTCTTGCTGCGATGCCCCACGCTTTGCCCAACTGGTCAACCGTCTACGATGGATCTCGCACATACCCGTAGCCGAGAGAATATATGCCATAGCTAGCATTTTACTGTCGACATCTAGCTATGGCACACATCGTTTATTTTGCGACGGCTCTATTACTTCAATACCTGGGTAAACCTGAACTTTTACCTGAATCAACCTGAACTTTTCGGGATTTTTTCTGCCAGGGATCATCGTTATATTAAATATTGTTGTCTAGCTCTGGGATTAGTTATTGCAGTACACCTAATAAGGTTAAATGAGGCAGAAGCATTATGAGTCCAGCGGAACTCATCAGGCGACGTTATTTGTATAAAACTTATGCAAGTTGGTGAACCTATTACCCGCTTTTATCCTTCAACAGAATGGGATTTATTCAATACTTTTCCCTGCTTCTGTTGAAGTGATCAGTGTCTAGAGACCATTCAAGGGACCAATCATTTACCCATTGATATTTTGAATCGCTATGAATTAGCTCGCCATATTAGACGACTCAAAAGGCATCAAATTTCTTTCAAGATTCGAAATATTGGAGATATGACTTATCAGACTTTATATCTTGTCTAATAGGTTTGATGAGTCAAGTCCAAGCTTTCACTATGATGTCTCTCCTGAAGTCAACAGAAGACCAAATATAGCCAGTCAGTAAATCAACCATATTGAACAACAGATTAAAGACGTTACCTACGAAGGCTACTATGCAAATGTCCAATGGACTTAGATGGCTCACTGTGCAAAAAGCCCAACTTGATTGGCCTGTTGTTTCTTTTTTTTGTCATAGCCCATTTAGGTGCGATTCCACTGGTAGCACTGTATCCATCCACAGACGGACTCTGTACCATATGCAGGGTTTTGGTGGTCTCATTGGTTGTGGATTTTCCCTAAAAAGGATCGCAAACAAATAGGGGTACTCTATTTCAAATATGCGAAAGATATGCTTCAAAACCCTTTCTATAAATCTCTTGAAAAGAGCTACCTCTTTTGGCATCTTGGGCTTGCCATCAGCCTATTTCTAATCGGCTATGGTCTTGGGGGGCACTACATTTGCGATCGCACCCTCACATCAGTTGGGCTACTTTTCACTGCTTCCGTTAACTCAGCCCATAGGGCCAAGGTTGGTTAGAGAGTTATCCTGTGTCAGGATGCGTCGACGAGGTCTCTCCAGAGAAGGCTCGCAAATAAGATAACCACTGTTGTCTTTGTTCAGCCGTGAGATGGGCCAGCGAGGATGTGGTGAATTGCGTTGGCGCTAGCGAAGCCATGCCTGATGGGGCTATAGCCGCTTCGAAGAAGCTTCGCAACTCCTCATGAATCCTTCCCGGTCCCCAATCCAACCGCTGCAGCTGCTCCACTATCTCCACAATCGTTTCTAATGACTGCTGCTTCGCCTCTGACAGCTCCATATCCAACAGCTCAGCACATAGCTCAGGCGGCTGTTGCCGTAACCATGCCAACGCCTCCGCCATCAAAATCGGGTCATCCAACGTTAGCCAGTAAGCCATCTGCTGCAGGTGAGCTGCCCTAGACTCCTGAGCCATTAATTCTTCAGCCTCTACAACCTCCTGCGCTGCCTGTAAATTGACAGCGACCTGAGCCTTCGACAACATTTCCCGGATACGCTGAATCTCTTCTTGATGGGGATTACCACCCTCTGGCTGAGATGCAACAGATTTCAGATCGCTAGAACCATTGGTTTCATTATCATTACCATCTATCCCTTGTAATAAGCTTGTAGAGCTGTGACAGTTTGGCGCGTTAGCTTGGTCAAACTGTCCAGATTCATTGTTAATTTGGGGTGTGTTTGGGCAGTTCTCCTGTGTTTTCCAGAGTGGATGCCACAGTTTTTTGTAGCGATATAGAGACCCACCTCCGATGCCAAATTTTCTAAGGGCATTGAATCTAGCAGTGGCCTGTTCTGGAAGTTCGTTTTTGTCTGAGAGTTCTTTGAGTGCTGCTTGAATCTTGTCCTTGGTTTTTTGACTCTGCTGTTTATTCCAACTGGGTTCAGTATTTTCAGATTCAGACTTTTCCTTCTTTTCCTTTTTAGATTTATATTTTCCAAACTGTTCTCCATAGTGGAAGTAGTGACTTTTCTCGATGCAGCTGACCCATTCTGAAACGCGGTCTTCGATTTCATGCTGATGACGACACCACAACTCATAGCCCGGCAATGCTTTGGCTATAGTTAGAACTTCTTTGATTAGACTGTCACCGATTAGCGGTTCACCACCGTACATCACATGGTGAAATACATAGGTGCGCATGGTGATTCGACCCAGTAATCGATTTGTTTGGCCATGGTCGGTCCAACCTTGCTCGATTTCAGCATTGAGGTCGTTTAGAAACTTATCAGCCTTATTCGAGAGACGATAGCTGCGCCGTTTCTTCTGTCGAATGATCCGCTGTAGTATCGCATTATTTAGATTGTTGCGTCCCTGGCATTGTTTCCACTGTTCGACAAAGGTAGTCTGGTCGGTCCAGATCGGGTCTAGATCATCATTGAGTAAATACGACCCACGCTGTAGCGGTAGCCGGTGGGCGTTAAATAAGTTCGGAGTACTTTCGATGGTGTATAACCGAGCATTGGGAAAGACTTCAAGCTGACCGGGGGTGACCTTAAAGCCCTGACTTTCCAGAAGCAATGTGATGCCACTGCCCACTTCCCAAGCTGTCAGTGATTCTGAAAATGGAAAATATAGGTGCAGACCCTGACTATCGGATGAGGTGCAGGTGATGGCTGACACAAGACCTAAGGGTTCCAGTGCTTCAGTCAGTTTTTGAAAGGCAATGGGATCTCGCCTGGGGTGGTACGCGCTACCGATATCAATATCGACCATGGCGTACTGGGTTTCTTTCCCAAATCGCACACCATATAAATAAGTACCCTGTTCAATCAGTCGGTCTGATAATGGATGCCGACTTTCCGTTTGCCATTGGGGGCGTTTGCCTGGGGATGGATGGTTCGCGTAGATGTAATCGTGACGATGGGAAAATAGTGCAAGAAATCGATTGTTTCGTTCTTGCACGTATTCAAATGGATTTGGCAGAGCCAATGTCACGCTTTGGTCCACAGTTCCGTTAACAGCATCGGGATGTTGCTGCACTCAGACGAGTGATTCCCGTTGTCTACGAGTAGACCTGTATTTTGGCAACACAAAACAACCCTAGCTGTAAGCAGGAATTCTGCTTTATTTAGAGGCTAAGGGTAGGAATCCAAAAGAACAGAACTGGATAATCCTGGCATTGCTGATCCTCGGTATGATTTCATCTGAAAGATGCTGGTTGATAGCATGTCTGACAGATCGTTTCATACTCTAAATCAGCAATATTCTGTTTCACAGTGGTCTAAAGCACTAGAAAGTGCTGAATTTTAATTGTGTGCCTTATACAAATGAACTACTCATGTTGACTTCAATGCTTATAGCAGACTGTCTGATTACAAAATCTTGCCTGGATTGTTCTGATAACAGAAAATTTGTAATCATGGCTTGGCTTCTGAGAGGGCCAAAAACATCAAACTCTTTTGTTGTTGGGAAATATCACATAACAATAATCAAAATTTTGGGTATGGGGTCTAGATAGTTTGGGGTAAGGGACCTAGAATTTTCCGGTCTATGTTCTAGAACTAATTTGTAATCATTATGGGTACCAGGCCCTAGATAAATCGTGTAATCAATCCCTTTGGACACCATGGATGTAATCACTGTAGGGGCAGGGCTCTAGAGTATTGATGTAATCAGAATCCTATGTTTGTAATTCTGTAATCACTTTGGGATTGGGCTCTAGAATAAGAATGTAATCAAGATTAGGGTTTTGCTTCTAGATGCCACCTTCTTGGAATGTTCTAGCGTGATTACAGGTACCAGGTTCTAGAGATTGTTGTAATTGGGTTGAAGCCCTAGACTCAGATGTAATCAGTTTTGGGCTCGGTCTTTAGAGGAGATGTGTAATCATAGTAATGATCGAACCTAGGACCCGTAAACCTTGTTCCGACCCTGCCATGGGGAAACCCCAGTATGCCTATTGAGATAGCTTGATTACTTCCGGAAAGGGAACTTGGAGGGACCCCAAGCAACACCTTTAAACTCCCCATCAACACCGTACTTTAGGTACTGGGCTCTAGCGAAACGTGTAATCAGGCCCAAGTTCTAGAGGTTTTTGTAATCAGGTCTAGGCTCTAGGCTTTGTTGTAATCAACTTTGGGCTCAGGCTCTAGAAAAAACCTGTAATCACAGCCATTATCAGCTCTAAATGTAATCACTTCAATGAGGCTTCTAACCGATTTTCTAGGGTTGGGCTCTAGCGAAACGTGTAATCAGGCGCAGGTTCTAGAGGTTTTTGTAATCAGGTCTAGGCTCTAGGTTTTGTTGTAATCAGTTTTGGGCTCAGGCTCTAGAGAAAACCTGTAATCACAGCCGTTATCAGCTCCAAATGTAATCACTTCAAGGGGTTTTGTGATCTGTGTTTCGGGGCTACGTTCTAGATTTACTTGTAATCGAGCTTGGGTTCTAGATTTATTTGTAATCACCTAAAGCTGTTGCCATATGGTGTGTTGACTATTGTTGTCTCAATTTAGGTGCCAGGGTCTAGAGACTTTTGTAATCAAATGGAGGTTTTGAGGCCAAATGTAATCACGACTATGAGAATATTCACGCTTTCTGTAAGTTGTCCTCATATGTGTGAATATGGCGCTATAATTCACCGCGTGGTGTGAAGCTTGGCATGTTTTCTTCTTGCCTGTCCAGTGCTCTCTAAACCACGTCCAAGTCTGCAGGTTCTTCTAGGTCAAAATGACGGTACTGGACGTGGACAATGTTGAAGTCAGGGAATCTAATGGCCTCAAAATCTAACAAAAAACTAGATGCTGAGACGCGGGCAAGTCGTTCTGTCGCGACGCAGCAGAAACGACCTACTACCAAAGTGGCCCCAGGTGAGCGTCCTAAAACAAATCCAGATCTGTTTGATCAGGGATCGCTGACTAAAGTAACGTCCTCATTGCCAATCTGGGAAGCGAGCAATATTCTCACCCAGCGTCAGCAGTTGCCTTGGACAACTGATCCCGATGGCAAGCTGATTTATAGCCGTGAGGTTAATGATGGCAAGGGGGCAATTTGTTTCTGGATTGCGGACAATACAGAGGAAGAACACCCTGCTGCGCTAGCGGGGGCAGCTGCTCTGGCGGTTATTGATACGTTTGATATTCGGGCGGCGTGTATACACCTGATCCTGGCGGCCCATGCGTCTCAGATGGAGCGGCCCTGGGAAGAGGAGTTGGTGATTGATGATCGCCAAATTGAGGCTTATCTTGGTTTGCAGCGACGTACCGATAAGAATCGTCGTGAGAAGCTAGCGCTGATTGAGGAGATTGTTAAACAGCCTTGTAAGATTACGACGCTTATTTCCTGGCCGCGCTACGGCAAGCGAAAGGGGTTTACAGTTGAGGAAGGCCGCCTGTGGCACCTCCTGGGTACTCGCCATCATTATCAGCAGGATAATTTTGGTAATAAAGAGCTGACTGGGATGTCCTTTGTGGTGAAGGCGGGGCTGTGGGCTAAGTACTTTTTGAATGAGGAGACAGCTCAGGAACAGGAGCTGCCGGTTAACCCAGGTGTGTTACCGAAATCACTGTTGGAAAGTGTGATGAGCATTTGGCAGCACCGGGCGGGGGCGGCTCGATTGATGGTATGGCTGTTGTTTAAGGCGCAGTTTAGTCCACAGCATCCGTTGCCAGTGCGGACTTTGTTAGAGGTGGCCTATGGTGTGGAGCGTGTGCACAATGCGCAGTCGGATAATCAGCTGCGGAAGAAGCTGACGAATACGTGGGATGAGGATTTGCTGGCGTTACATGATCGGGGTTGGCAGATTACGTTTGATGCTGAGACGTATCCGGTTGAGATTCAACCGTCGGGGTTTGGGCGGGATACGTCTCGTCGGCCTAGGGGATTTTTTGATCAGTTGTTGAAGGCTCAGTTGTTGATTGCTCCTCCTGAGAGTTGGGATACGGCAAATCTTCCATCTGGGGAGGCGGCAGAAGAACCTGTTGAGATAGAACCTGCGGTACCGAAGTTGACTCCGGAGGAGGTTAAGAGTCTTAGGGTGGAAAAGGGATGGAGTCAGCGTAAGTTGGCGATGCTAACTGGAATTAGTCAGGGGTTGATCTCAATGATGGAGAATGGTACTCGAACGATTACAGCAGATAATGAACTTATCTTGCGTCGTACGTTTGATTATTTTTAGTGCTTGGCTGTGAGAGCTATCTATGTCTTACCGTTTCAATCACCATTAGCTTAAGGAGTTTCTGCTATTGGCAGAGAAACTCTGGTGATGGGGGGAATATTAGGCTGAATGAATTGGCCTTAGGTGTCGTTTTTAGATGAGTCTTGTAGCGAGTTAACTCCTGCTCGGTGACATCTGGCCATCCCTTTCCAGCTAACCACCGCTGAAATTGCCGCAGCTGACGAGTGTAGGTTTTCTTTGTACTGGGTCTTACCTCCCGATTCTCAAGAAACCGATCTACCCAATCAGGCTCACGAGTTGCCTGGGGCACTACAGGCTTTTGGGGCCTGCCATCTTGGAACTCAATAAATGTGGGTTGTGGATCGGATTTAGCCATGGGTAACTCTCATACTGGTACAAAAGTATCAAAGATTTTCCTAGTAATCCTGCGGCTGAACAGAGTTTTAGGAACGTGGATTTTGTAGGATCGAGAGCGCTTCTTCCAATGCCTTGGCCGCCTGCATCAGCTGTGTCCGAGTTTTGACCAACTGATTGCGTCGCTCAATTCCCGCCCGTGCTTCCCGATGGCGTGGCTCGCCCGTTTTACCCAAATGAATGTGCCGCACCAATCGCTGCTGTGCCTGGGGATGAAACATTTCCCTATGGGCCGCCAGTTTGTTGTACCAATAGGTACCGTAAGGCCGCTTAACCGCATAGGCATGCACTTCCGTTCCCTCAGGAGCAATATACTGTTTGCTGTCCGGTTCTAACTGAGCGAATTGGGTTTCCAACTCAGCCATGGCTTCTTGGAGTGTCTCCATCAGTGACACAATCCCCAGCGAATCCAGGTCTTGAGGGTTGCCCCGCTGTCGTAACATTAGTGTGGCTGCCGAGTTAGCCGACATCGGTACAGAATGCTGTGCCTGTGCTTCATCACCCACTTGAAGATTAACTGTTCCAACGTTTTCGTCAGCTTTAGCCAGTTCTGAACAAGCCACTAAATTAGGACACTGAGCCGCCAATAGCCCCGGTGTTTGAGTAATTGCTTCACAGGAAAAACTAAACGGACAATACTTTCGACTCATTAGTATATTCTAGCTGTCTAATAAAACTATTTAGCTAGAACTAAGTTTGAAATATAGGTGCCCATGGTGAGCGCTTCAAGCAATGAATCGTTACCGATATTGTTGGTTACATTACTCTTCTGGTTATAAAAAAGATTGCTGCTGTTGATGGTTCACTTATAAATACCAGGATTAATTCGATCCCCACCTTCGATTAGTGCCGGTTCAGACGGAGTCACTACAAAATTCTCTAGATTGTCTTTCAGAATATCGATTTCTCGCTCGCTGAGTCCTGGCATATTGAGAACATCTTCTACCGTGTTGAAAGGTGCGTTTGCAATAATCTTTCGAGCCAGGGTGGGGTACAGTCCTTATCTTTTTCTTTAGTGTGGATAACAGATATATATTTGAGTTGAAACCGCAATAATGCTAAAAACACATTATGAGAATCTTATGAAAGTAAATGCTCCAACCCTAGTTAGGTTCTTCATTCACACAGTGACCCGCGTTGTTGAGCTTTGCCATCTGCTTAGTGGACAAGGTCAGGTCTAACGCCCCCAGGTTTTCTTTCAGGTGTTCGGGGCGGCCACCTGAAAAAACAGGTAACAGGGGCGGTTGGCGATGCATCATCCAGGCCAACACAACTTGATTGGCGGTAGCGTTAAGTTCTTGGGCGACTTCCCGTAATGCAGCTATCCGGGCTTCTGTATCTGGTCCAGCATAAGCAGCTGAGATGGGGCGATCAGCTCGGACATAGGCTCCCCGTAGGAGTGGTGTGTAGGGCAGCATGGTTTTTCCCCGAGCGTCACCATAGCTCATTAAGTTTTGGTTGATGAGGCGCTGATCACCAAAATCTGCGCCAGGAGTTGGGCGTAGGTAGGTAAATCGCTGTTCGATACAGGTAAACCCGTTCCAACCTTGAGCTGTTGCGATCGCATCTGCATCTGCTAAACGCCAAGCATAATAATTACTCGCCCCGACAAACCTGACCTTACCGGCTTTTACCAATGAGTGAAACGCCTCTAGCGTCTCCTCTAGGGGCGTGCTTGGATCATCCTTGTGGGCATAGTAGAGATCTAAATGATCAATACCTAACCGCTTCAGACTGTTGTCGCATTCAGAAATAATAGTTGATGCAGCTAGACCATCAGGTACTTCCCCATAACCAAAACCAACTTTACTGGCAATGAAGAGATCATCTCGGTTGCCCCGTTCCCGAAGCCACCGGCCAACTACAACTTCGCTTTCGCCACCCTTGCCGTTGGCACTCCATTGATTGTAGCTGTTGCCTGTGTCAATGAATATGCCTCCAGCTTCCAAATAAATGTCCAGCAGCTGGGCTGATTGTTCATACGTGTTAAGGGTTCCAAACCGCAGTGTTCCTAGGCATAAACAGCTGACGTCAATCCCTGTTTGACTTAACTGAATTTTTTTCATGGTTATCTTCAAGAGTATAGATTAATAATTGTGTAAGAAAAGACAAAGATACTGCCTTGTGCTACTTTGCTGTTTTGCTTCTGGCACAAAGGTTTTAGCGATCTAAAAACATAATCTCCCTAGACCACCGACCTCTTCTAATGGAGAGGGTAAGAATCTCATCTGGTGGTCAAATCATAGGAATTAGATCTATCTAGGATTAGCTGATCTCTAAGGCTTACTTTAGGTTAAATAACTAATATGAGGATTTTATGGAGAATTTAGATTTAGTGAACCCAAACGCCCTCAGGTATTTTGGTGAGTGACAAAAAAATGACGGGCCAAACACTTATCGACTAGCCCGTCATTTATCGCTTATTAAGTTGTCCAAGGTTTCCTCCTCCCGAACCATTCTTTGGATTTACAGAGTTTGTAGCTTGTCCTGCACCTCACATAGCCGCATTTGCCATATTTCAAGATACTTGATGCTGGATAGGTGTTATGGTCCTGGTTAGGAGTGTTGCGGTGAGCTCGACATTCGTTTTCCTTTGATGAAGACTGCGTTCAGATGCCCCAAAGTATTGATGGTGTCCAACCCCCATTAGGATTTATTGCCCCTGCCTACAGCGCCTGGTTGCTGAAGGTGGTTCATAGAATTTTGCCCATACTGTTGCGTGTGCGTCTGTCACCCTGGTTACCGGCAGGTATCACCCAGATTCAGGTGACCAACGGTAGAGTGCTAGCGGAGTTCTACCAACAGTTTCAACAAGGGAATCTACGCTTTCTAATGGCCTTTCGTCATGTAGAAGTGGATGATCCTCTCTGTGGCTTGTATCTACTATCCAGGGCCGTTCCTAAGGTTGCTCGGCAACAGCGTATTCAGTTACGAACGCCGCTCCATACCCATTTTCTCTATGAACGGGGAATGCCACTTTGGGCAGGAACCTGGCTCGGTTGGGCTCTCTCTCGTCTGGGTGGGATTCCCATTCGCCGCGGACGACAACCCGACTGGTCAGGGCTACGACAGGCGCGACAGATGTTGAGTCAGGGCCTTTGGCCCATGACGGTGGCTCCGGAGGGGGCCACCAATGGTCACAGTGAGCGAGTGGGTCCTTTGGAGATGGGAACTGCTCAGTTAGCATTCTGGTGTGCTGAAGATTTGGCCAAAGCAGGTCGCAGTGAATCGGTTTATATCATTCCTATCAATATCCAGTATCGGTATGTGAAACCTGCCTGGTCACGTTTGGGACGATTGTTAGCTCAATTAGAAAGGGATAGCGGATTACCTGCCGATGTTAGTCATAGCGCAGTATCTGAGAAGATTATTTATCAACGCATCATGCGGCTTGGAGATCATCTGCTGAGCAAGATGGCAACGTTTTACAGTCGTTTTTATCACCAAAAACAGCTCTCTTTTCAGTTTGATGCTGATGCCCAATCTGCTTGCTTAACACGACTGCAAGCACTGCTGCAGGCTGCTCTGCAGGTGGGTGAGCAATACTTTGGCATTTCGGCCCATGGCAATCTGGCGGAACGCTGTCGCCGTTTAGAGGAAGCGGGTTGGACCTATATTTATCGAGATGATTTGCCGGATCGCAGCACCCTATCGCCTTTAGATCGAGGTTTAGCAGACTGGGTAGCTCAAGAAGCCAGTTTGCGAATGCTCCATATGCGCCTGGTGGAAACCTTTGTGGCGGTTACCGAGACCTACCTGAAGGAAAAACCGTCCTTTGAACGCTGTGCAGAGACCACCTTCCTGATGTTTGATATGCTGGCCCGTCTGCGAGGTGATAAACACCCCTGTCGGCCTCGGTTAGCTGCTCGTCGGGCCACACTCACCATCGGTGAGCCGATTTCGGTGACAGAGCGCTGGCCTATGTATCAAACCAACCGCAGGGCTGGAAGACAGGCGGTGATGGACCTGACCCAAGAGTTGCAACAGGCGTTGGAGCAAATGATCACTTAATCTAAGGTTTGATTCCTATCTTCACAAGCTTCTTAAAGGAATTGCGTATGCTCAATTAGAGTCGTTTTGGAGACACGTTATTTCGATACCAAGTTTAAGTTAATAGCAATAATTCTGGCTGAAAAATCATCACTAGCCCAAAGAATAACATAAACAATCCGCCCACTAATTTAAGACGGCGGCCCTGGCTTTCACTCAATCGAGTGGACTCAAAGGAATAGATGAAATTTGCCAGGATGAGCCCCAAAGGCACGATATAGAGGACGGCATACAGGAAAGTCCATGTGGTTTGGCATAGGAAAGTACCGTCTACACTTTGAATATTGCAATAGTTTACCAAGGTTGTCATGTAGACCACAGGTAAGATGGCTGTACAACCTAGTTCAACGGTATTCACAAAAATGGCCAGAATGACTGTACTGCCCAGCGCTGCGAGGAACTTGAGTCGATTTTTCTGGGGCTCGTTTAGGGCACGAACAATGCGGCTGGCCTTTTGGGTAATGGTGCGCTGTTCGTCGGCTGATAGAGAGAGGGAAACACCTTGCTTAAACCAAAAGTAGTCTTTGATGTTGATTAATCCGGCAATCGCAACTCCAATTCCTAACACGAGTAAGAACCATTGACCATAGTGCTCTAGTAACAATGCCCCCATGCCAATCATCACTATGATGAACAGGAAATACATTGCTGCTGATGTAATAATAAACGTGCCCCCAATCAGAAGCATATCTCTTCGTCGTTTAGTGTGGGTGAGCAACGACAACAAAATGATTAAGACGGTAAAGGCACAAGGGTTAAACCCATCAGCCAGGGCAATGGTTGAGACAAATAGTGGAAAGGGTAACTGTTGAGCAAAGGTCTTGATGATTGTATCTGGTGTGAGGCTTATTAGCAGAAACAGACTGAGTAGGCAGATGGCTCCTAAGCCGCCCCACCAATAGCGTCGATCTTGGGGGGATTGAAGACGACTTCTTAATAATGGGAAACTGATTAGATATATGCCCGGTAACCCTAGTACTAACCAGGGAAACTGCCAGGGGTTTGTGGCGGTGTCTAATTGTAATGTGTTTGTGGCGGTGCCTAACTGCAACGTGTGGCCGACAGCAGTTGCAATCGCATCTAAAATCTGGTTATGGTAGCCGATATATCCCTCATAGGCTGGTACATATTCTAGTGAGCCATCACTCTCGCTATAGCCAACAAAACTCATTTCGCCAACAAATGTGCGAGGCACGGCTCCAGACCGGATGTTATATCGTTCCCTAAAATCTTGCCACGTTTGAGGTTCTTCGCTCACTTCAATCAGATGTACCTTCACATCTGGATTGTAGGTATCAATATCCTCCATCAGTGGTTTCTGACGCAGACAATGGGGACAGGTTGTACTGTGGAAGAAGTACACATCGACAACATCACTCGCGACTGTTTTAACAGGCACTAATAGGATTAAAACGACGGTTAATATTGTTGCTAGAAACTGGATCCGCCATTGATATATAGACTGAAATGGAGCTTTCATAAGCAAAGAGATTACAAGATGTATCTCAGGAGTAAACTATACAACTGTTCAACGATAGAATTATATTAGTTATGATAGCGCCTGGTTCCTCAGGTGTAACCACGTCAGGTTAGTGACATAGAACTCTACAAAATTACTGAGACAGTCTATGGGTAAATTGCTTGTTGCTACTATCAATGGAGCCGTTGCTCGTTTCTTCACTTCAGAACCAGCAACCTTACCTATGTATGATCCGGACGTTCTAACGTTGGTTGAACATAAAAGTATGGTGAGTTTCGAGGGAGAACTACCCGGCAAGGCTCTATGGTCAAATATTCAGTCAGGACGTAACCGTGGTGCGAGCGGTCAGTCCCACAGATATGATGACCATCGCCAGAGTCATAAACTTGAATTTGAACGGCGATTTGCTAAATCTATTGCTAAAACCGTACTAGATCTGGTTGAGTCTAAACACGTTCGACAACTTATTATCATTGCGGCACCCCAAATTCTAGGGCTGATGAGAGAAGTTTGCACGCCTCTGTTACCCAAACCATTGAAAATGAATGAATTGGCTCGAGATCTGTGTCATCTCAAGCCCCATGAGCTGCATGATTACCTGGCGAAGACAGGACAGTTACCAGCCCGGATTAGATTGTGAAAGATTGCTGGGAGTTTCTAACGCTGTAAGTGCTTTCCATGTCCCCAGTATTGGGGGTTGGGGGCCTGGATAACTGGTAGCTTCTTTACCAGAAATGTCCTTAGAAGACAGCGAGCTGTCATAGAGGCAGATGCAGCAATTCTGCTTAAGGGATAAGGATTTTATAAGATCCAAAAATTAATGCTGGAGAGACATTGCATGCAACGTCTGTACATCCAATAGTGGAGCCTAATTAATTGTGGTTCCTAAGCTGGTTATCCACCAACCCAAACCTGAAGACTATGGGGGTATAGCACAGGCTTCATAAGATTCTCAAATTCTTTATCTAACATCAAAGTGGGATGAGGGTATCCCACTTTCTAACAATTTCAGGGGGACACTATGAAACTCAAGTATCGCGGCGTTAGCTATGACTATAAGGCTCCTAAGGTCGCAATTGCCGACAGTGAAGAAGTCGGTAAATATCGAGGTGTTACGTTCCACTTCCACAAATTGGTTAAAGCACTGTCTTCACCAGTTTTTGACCTGAAGTATCGTGGAGTTTCATATCATACTGGTGGTTCAGATGCCTAATTTGGCTTTGAAGCTCTAATGCCGAAATGTTGGCTAAGCAAAGGTACCTTTGCTTCTCAACACTAGAAGAAGGCTCAGGAAACTGATAATTTCTTTTTAGAAACTATCTGAGGCAATTCACTCTCAGAGTAGATATAGGGGGCTGGCTGTTTAAACCGGTTGTTTTTTCTGTTTTTTCTTACCTTGCTCCCTATCTACTGGCATTGAATTTTGATGTCGACTCCTTGGGAGGTATTTGGTTCATGACTACACCATCCCGAAAGTTTTCTCTTAGACTTTACTGTGCTAGCTCCCGGCGACGCTGTGGTCGTCTCACAAAGACATAGATCAGTGCACCAACAAAATTCAAGAATAGGATAATAATAGTCCAAACAATTTTAGTGTTGCCCTCACTTGCTTCTTGAGTAGCACAGTCAATCAATACCCATAGCCAAAATAGAGCAACAACAACAGGGCTCATCAGAATAGCAACTGTTCTGATCAAGGCTAAACGTTCATTATGATAAGGTTGCATGGAAGCATCAATCTTTTTTTGTAACCGTCCCAGGAAAATAAAGAAATCTTAGGGTCCGTCGTACGTGAGCTTCGCTAAGTTGGTGGCATGAGTGAAGAGATCGAAATTGCTGGAGTCAAGGTACCAAGAGCGGACTGGGAGGCAACCCCAGCAAGTATCCGTGCATTGGTGCTGGTTCTTAGCGAGCGCTTGAAGCAACAAGATGAGCGTTTAAGCCAGTTAGAAGAACGATTGAATCAGACCTCACAAAACTCATCAAAACCCCCTTCGAGTGATGGATTCAGCAAGCCTTCAGACGGTAAAAAGAAATATAAAAAGCGGTCTCCACTAGGCCAACCAAGATCGTCACCCCGTCAGGCTCGTAAACTCAAACCCAGCGACGAGTGTGACCAGGTGCATGACGTGATGCCGTCGACGTGTGCAGACTGCGGTGCACCGTTGAGTGGTCACGATAGTCATCCCCACCGTCATCAAGAAATCGAACTACCGCCGATGGAGCCAATGGTGATTGAATATCGCCTGCATCAACTCAGTTGCGGTGTCTGTGGTCAGGTTACCCGAGCGGCTTTACCGCCAGGGGTATCGCCCTTGGGCTATGGGGAACGATTAAGTGCAATCGTGATGCTGTTGAGTGGCCCGTATCGTCACAGCTATCGTCAAGTGTGCGCGCTCATGGCGGACCTGTTTAGCGTTCGTCTCTCTCGTGGGAGTGTCGGTCGCTTGCGCAATGAAATGAGCGACGCCCTCAGCGTACCCGTGGCCGCTGCCAAGGACTATGTTCACACCCAGCCAGTGCTCCATAGTGATGAAACCAGTTTTCCTCAAGGGAATCGGGATGGTCGAAATCCCAAGCAGACGAAAGGATGGTTATGGGTGTTGGTGACACCCCTAGTGAGCTTTTTTGAGGTTGTTCTGAGTCGGTCTCAGAAGACCGCAAAAGGTCTGATTGGTGAATCCTATGAAGGTATCGTGGCCTCTGACCGCTACAGTGCCTATAACTGGATTGCGTTAGACCATCGGCAAGTGTGTTGGGCTCATCTCAAACGAGACTTAACAGCAATGACAGAGCGTATGGGTGTTTCTCACGAGATTGGGAAAGCGTTGCTGCGTCGCCAGCGTCGGCTGTTTCGGTGGTGGCATCAACTGAAAAATAACACGTTGTCCCGTGAGCAGTTTATCCGTCAAGTCACCCAGCTACGGCAAGGATTCAAAACGACGTTAGAAGAGGCTGCTTCACTACCGATTGACCCTCATGAAAAATCTCCGTTGGCGAAGACCGTCAGAACCTGTCGTCGGTTGCTCAAGGTCGAACCTGCGTTATGGACCTTCGTTGCCATCGGAAATGTTGAACCCACCAATAATGCGGCTGAAAGAGCCTTGCGGCCAGCGGTGATTTGGCGGAAAACCAGTTTTGGTTCTCAAGCTCAACACGGTAGTCAGTTTGTTGCACGCTTGTTGACCGTCACTGCCTCGCTCAAGGCTCAGGGCAGAGATATGCTTGATTTCCTCGCTCATGCCTGCTTGGCTGCACGAACTGGAAAAGAGCCTCCTTCGTTGATTCCACAAGATCAACGCTAGGGACGGTTACCTTTTTTTGAATCAAGATCTCTTGTAACTGTGGCCCATCTGACAACTTTGGATCATCTGGTAATCTAACCGAGATACGTTCACCTTCTAGGGTCTCTACAGTAGCTTGGAAGTAATGGGGATGTGAATAAATGTCAATTCTCTCAATCTTATCCTGTTCAATCGCCTGAATTAGCTGATCGTATTCCCATGTAGTCATTGTGGGCTGTCTATTACATGACGTACTAGCCAGTGCGATCGCAACAAAAATGCCTAGAAGTGCAAACAGAATAAAATGTTTCCAGTTTTTACGTCTGCTATTACCATTCATTTCGTTGTGTTACTCCCCCGAGAACTAGTACATTAGCGGTGTCTAATTTCCAGTCTTGCTTGCTCAGACATATTCAAAACCGATCTATACCCGTAGATTACAAATCAACTTTGAGGAAATCATGGAGAAACCCCCTAGAACGCTGGCATGAAAATTGCTTAGCGATGCTTAGTGGGGTACTCATAACTTCCTCATATCCATTTTCTAAGTTCAAGATAGAGCAGGTTTTAACTGCTGTAAAAGTCAAATCCTCTCGCCCCTTTAATGAGGAGATCTGTTCATGCATTTGCCAGGTTCACGGCTGAATCTCAACCAATTAGTTGCTCGGTTTAAGCCCCATTCCACTACCTCTGACGTATCGAAAAGTAAACATAAAAACAGGCTGCGTGTCTTGCTTCCGTTAGGTCTTTTGGTGGTGGGTGCGGGTCTCTCCGTGACCTACTTCTTATCACGTTCCTCCACAGATACGCTGCAGTTGAGTGGCCGCATTGAGGGCTACGAGACAGACGTGGGTGCAAAAGTATCAGGACGAGTGGAGTTTGTAGCTGTCAGAGAAGGCGACCAGGTCAATGATGGTCAAGTGATTGTTCGGCTTGATGATGAAGAAGTGCAGGCTCAATTAGACGAGGCTAAAGCACAGCTGGCCTCGGCCCAACAGCGAGAACGACAGGCGCGATTGCAGATTGAGGTGCTGCAAAGCCAAATTCGGCGAGCCCAGGTGAGTCTGGAACAATCCCAGGGGGATACAGTGGGTCAGGTCAGCCAGGCTGAGGCTAATCTTGCTACGGCTCAGGCGCAGCGAGCAGAAGCAGAGGCACAGCTGATTGCGGCTACATCAGACTTGGATCTGGCCAGGGTGGAACGCGATCGCTACATCAAGCTTGCCCAAGTCGGTGCCGCGACCCAGGAGCGTGCGGACCAGGCCCAAACGACGTTTGAAACTACCCAAGCCCGGTTGGGTGTACGTGAAGCCGCCATTGTCGCCGCTCAGAGACAGGTTGATGCCGCAGCAGGGGGATTGACCCAGGCCCAAACCACCCGGCTCAATCCAGATCTTCGTACAGCTGAGTTAGACGTTTTGCAAAAACAACTGATTCAGGTACAATCCCAGGCGGTTGCCGCACAGGATAATGTGACCAGGGCTGAAGCCGTTCAGCGAGAAATTGAAGCTCGCATGGGTTATCTCACCATTGCTAGTCCCCTCGCTGGAGTTGTTACCGCTCGCAGCGCTGAACCGGGAGAAGTGGTGACGACCGGCAGTACGCTGCTTTCTTTAATTGATCTAGACACTGTTTATCTGCGTGGTTTTATTCCTGAAGGAGAGATTGGCAAAGTACGAGTAGGACAAGCGGCCAGCGTCTTTCTAGATTCAGCACCCGAGAATCCCCTCAGTGCCCGAGTTATTGCCATTGATACCCAGGCTTCCTTTACGCCTGAAAATATCTACTTCCGAGAAGACCGGGTGCAACAGGTGTTTGGTGTCAGACTCAGCATTGATAATCCTGATGGATTTGCCAAGCCTGGCATGCCTGCCGATGGTGAAATTTATTTCGAATGATGCTGCTGATTTTGTCTTAATCATGGGTGAACAAATCAAACCATGCATTCAACAACTCGTCAGATTGAGCAGCCAGAGACCGCACTCGAAACCCCTGCTATCCAGGTAGAGACGTTATGTAAACGCTATGGCAAACTAACCGCTGTAAACGAGGTGACGTTTACGGTGCGGCGGGGCGAAATCTTTGGCCTCATTGGTCCTGATGGTGCTGGCAAGACCACCCTGTTCCAAATCTTGGCAGGTGTGATGGAGGCAACCTCGGGAAATGTGATCATTCTGGAGCGTGCGCCTCGGGATGCTCGCTTGCAAACGGGCTATCTCACCCAACACTTTTCGCTCTATCTGGATCTCAGCCTGGATGAGAATCTGCGGTATGTAGCTGGTCTCCATGAAGTGCCGCCCCAGCGGTTTGAACAGCGGCGCAACCAATATCTCAGGCTGATGAATCTGGAGCCGTTCTCAGATCGTTTGGCTGGTCAACTGTCTGGTGGCATGAAACAGAAGTTGGCCCTGTGCTGTGCCCTTATTGCTCAACCTCAGATATTACTTCTGGATGAGCCGACAACGGGTGTGGATCCTGTTTCTCGACGTGAGTTTTGGGATGTGCTGGCTACCCTTTCCCATCAGGGCGTCACCATTGTGGTGGCCACACCCTACATGGATGAGGCTGAGCGCTGTCATCGTGTTGCCCTGATGTATGATGGCCAGATTCAGCAAATGGGAACACCGGCTCAACTGCGGGATAATCTGGGACTCCAACGCTTAGAGGTGCGCGCTAGCGACCTCAAAACCGCTGAACAGGCTTTGCTCAAAGCGAATGCTCAACCGTCTACTCCGATTGTGGATGTACAAACCTTTGGCGATCGCCTGGATGTACTGGTTGACGATGCAGAGACTGGTGAAACCCAGGTTCGTGCTCTCCTGGGGCAACATCAGCTCACAATCAACACGATTCGTCCAGCAGCGCCTACTCTGGAAAATGTCTTTGTCAACCAGCTGCGCCAACAGGGGTCGGACCCTGCTTTTGTGCCATTGCCACGGCTGCGGCCATTGCCAGCCCACAGCCGTGATGATATTGCCATTGGTGCCCGTGACCTCAGTAAGACATTTGGCAATTTTCAAGCGGTTAAAGCGGTCAACCTGGACATCCGCTATGGTGAAATTTATGGATTGTTGGGGGCTAATGGTGCTGGCAAAACCACCACCATTAAGATGCTGTGTGGGTTGTTGGGCATTACCCAAGGTGAAGTCACACTAGCCGGCCAAACCCGCAATTTGCGTAGCAGTGCTCTACGTCAGCGGATGGGCTACATGAGCCAGAAATTTACCCTTTATGATGACTTATCTATTCAACAGAATTTGGAATTTTACTGTGGGGTTTATGGTGTCCCCCGTCGTCAGCGCTCTGCCAAAATCAATTGGGTTTTAGACATTTGTGGATTGACGGGCAAAGCAGACCTGATGACGGGGCAACTGCCAGGGGGGTGGAAACAGCGGGTGGCCTTTGGGGCATCAGTGATGCACGAACCTGAAATTTTGTTTTTAGACGAGCCCACATCCGGTGTGGATCCCTTGGCTCGCCGTCAGTTCTGGCGATTAATCGAAAACTTAACCCATCAGGGCACAGCCGTGCTGGTAACCACCCACTATCTAGAAGAAGCTGAACATTGCAATCGCATGGCATTTATGGCAGCTGGGGAGATTGTTGCCCATGGGTCTCCGAGTCAAATTAAGGCCAGCCAGCCGGGACAGCTGTTTGAAGTGCAGGTGACCCAGCCTCAGGTTATCGCCGATTTACTCAAACAGTATTTTGATGACTGGCGAGTATCCCTATTTGGCGCTCGTCTCCACATTGTTCTGGATCAACCAGACATAGAGGTGCCTCGTCTCCGCTCATTACTGAGCACAGCAGAATTCGACATTCAATCTATCCAGGCTGTGCCATTCTCCCTGGAAGATGCCTTTATTGGCATTATCCAGAGAGCCCAGGGGGGACAGCCATGAAGCGCATCTGGTCTCAGTGCATCAAAGAATTGGCTCAATTTCGTCGCGATCGCTTGACGTTTGCCCTGGCCTTTATCCTGCCGTTGGGGATGCTACTGATTTTTGGCTATGCCATCCGACTGGAGACAAAAAATATTCCCCTGGCGATCCAGGACTTTAACATGACTCCCCTCAGTCGTAGCTATGTAGAACGACTCTTTGCCACTAATCAGTTTCAGCCTGTCCCAGGGTCGGGAGAGCCCATTGAGATCATTGATCAAGGACGCGCTAAAGCGGCAGTGATTATTCCACCAGATTTTTCCCGTCGCATCAAAGACCAGAAATCCAGCCCTATCCAGGTGCTGGTGGACGGTACCGATGTGAACAATGCCCGCGTGATTCGCAACAGCATACGGGCAACGACTAACTTCTTTGTGCAGGATCAAGGACTTCAATCTAGAACAGTTAAGGTGGTTGCCCGCATTCGCCTCTGGTTCAATCCGGGTCGCAAGGAATCTCTCTTCATCGTGCCGGGGCTTTATGCCGTTATCTTGGCCATCTTTCCGGCCTTGCTGGCAACTCTCGCCATGGTGCGTGAGAAGGAACAAGGCACGATTGTGCAGGTTTATACCTCTAACTTAAGTGCAACTGAACTGCTGCTGGGTAAAGGGCTAGCCTACTTCATTGTGGCCATGGGTGAAGCCCTTTGCATCATGGGTTTGGGCTCGCTTCTGTTTAGGATTGGGTTGGCGGGTAATCCCCTACCATTGATGCTAGGAACCTGTTTATTTGCAACGGTCAGTGTTCTTTATGGTCTTTTGATCGGCGTCCGCTCTAGTAATCGCATTGCGGCGGTGCAGGGGGTGGCATTTACTGGTTTTCTAGCCTCTTTTTTGTTTTCGGGCTTTATCTACCCGTTGAGTAATATTCCGTTTCCCATTTCACTCATTTCTAACATTGTGCCAGCTCGCTATTACATTGATGTGACTCGCGATGCCTTTGTCAGGGGGACCGGGTGGGGAGGCATTTGGGTTGCCCTGGTGGCCATTGCGCTGCTGGCATTGTTATTTTTTGCAGCCGCCTGGCGTGGTCTGCGTCGGATGCAGTTACCGGACTGATTGATGTTTAAGTTGTTCCAGCGTTTACTTAACAGTCGCTTCTGGGCCTTAGCCATGAAGGAGGTGCAGCAGATCTTGCGAGATAAGAAGCTACTGTTTATGTTAGTTTTTCCACCGACGGTGCAACTGTTACTCTATGGCTTGATCTTAAACCCTGATGTGCAATACTTGAAATTAGGCATTGTGGATCAGGTTAATGTTGGGGCCAGCCGTGAACTGGTGGCCGCTTTGACCGGGAATGATGTGTTTGTTGTTGATCGCTATAGCGCCAGTCAACAGAGCCTGGGGGAACAGGTGCGACGGGGAGATATCACCTTGGGGGTAGTCTTTCCGCCTGGCTTTAATCGCAATTTGTCCCAGGATAAATCGGCTGAGATTCAGGTGATGGTGGATGGCGTGGATGCCAATACGGCGGGAATTGCCAGTGGCTACTTTACCCAGATTGTCCAGCAATATAATCGTCAATTGAATGATATTGAAATCCCCAGTGTTGTTGAACCACAGATTACCTTCTTGTACAATCCTGGACTCATCAGTAGCTGGTTTTTTGTACCTGCCATGATGGGCGTCGTCCTGACGTTAATTGGATCCATCGTCTCCTCGTCTGCCCTGATTCGGGAAAAAGATACGGGCACCCTGGAGCAGCTCTTGATGACTCCAGCGTCAGCCGGGGAGATTTTGCTGGCAAAAGTGGTGCCGTTATTCGTGCTGTTGTTGGGGGATGCACTGTTGGCACTAAGTGTTGCCAATATTATTTTTAACGTGCCGTTGCGGGGCAGCTTATTGCTCTTTTTAGTGATGTCGGGGTTGTATGTCTTTGTCGGGATTGGCATTGGTATGATGCTGGCCACACTCTGTCGCAATCAACAGCAGGTAATATTGACCTCGTTTTTTATCAATATGCCGTTGATTCAACTGTCGGGTGCGATCGCACCCATCGAAAGCATGCCTGCGGTTTTCCGCTATTTGTCATTGCTGAATCCCCTGCGTCACTATGTAGCAATTTTACGGGCTGTATTGTTGCGGGGTGTAGGTTTGGAGGTGATCTGGCCCCATGCGATCGCTCTATTGGTGTTTGCAGCAGTTTTAGTTACCATTAGCACCAATCAATTTCGACATCAGGTGAGCTAGCCGCCTTAAGGCTCCCGCGCTTAAATAATTCCCCCGTTACCCCATCACCCATCCACCCATCGACTCATCCACATTGGATAGTGGGCAAACTTACGCCACAGAATACTAGGGCAATATCTCCAGGGTCAGCAAGAGTTTTAGAAAATTCTAATCTAAACGATAGACATATGCTGTATCCGTTTCTAAAAAAAGCTTGTGTGGTTTTTCCATGGCTTCATTTTCAACAACTTTATCAGCTTAAATCTCATACAGCCATCCAGAATAAAATGTGAGGCCAATAGCTGTCGCGAGGGCTAGTAGCCAAAGTACAAAAACGATGGACGATAGCTTGCTTAAGGCAACGTTATTATCATCTGCCGCTTGGTGGCTTAAAACAAAGGGCGACATAAAGATATGATCTAAATTGTCTACATATTGCCTCTTTTCAGGATTTTGCCCAATACATCCCTTGTAGATGGAATCATCTACAAGACAAGCAATATTTGCAACTCGCTGCATCAACCGGAAATCAAAGCGCGTTCCAGGAAAACCAACTTTTTTTTGATATATTTCCAAGTTGGGTTGCATGAGCACAGAAGCAAACTGGGTCATAATAGCAATTACAAGCACACCCTGAATTAAGTATCTTTTCAATTGCCTGGATGATAAAAGCAGTTGTACAAGCAGAGCCAACAGGGGTATTAACAACAAATGAACAGAGGTAACATGAAATCTGGCACCCCAGGCTGTACCCCCCGTCCACACCAGTTTACTGGTCAGCAATATATGTAACGCTAGATTTAGCAGCCCAGTTAATAGGTACAGCTGGACATAGGGAGAAATCTTTTTCCAGATGACAATGGTCAGTATCAGACAGGGTAAAAATAGTGGATCGTATATAAAAATACTTCTCGCTGGCGAGAACAATGTATCCAGAATGCCGATCCAAGGTGGATTGACAAAGGGATAATTTGCAGGAAGTTGCGGTAAGCCAGACCACATGGGATCTGTTCCAAGCTGCTTTAAGATTTCACTGTTTGACGTTGCCCATACACTGCCATATCTCAGATAATCAACAAAGCGGCCTAGCAGAGTAAATGGAACCAGCCCTAAGATCCAAACCGCTGAAAATCTAAACAGGTTGGGTAGGTGCCGCTTTTGATAGAGAACGCAGCCACTTAAAAACAAAAAGACCGTCAAAGCGTGGAAAATGCTGGTTGTGCGAATGAGCATGGCGAGCCCCAAGCATAAGCCACTTAAAAATACATAGGAGAGTTTATTAAAACGTACACCCGCTAGGGCAGATGCATATCCAATGGTCACAAACAACAGGATCTGATTATTTTGCTGGGGAATTTGAGCATAGTGGAGCACCGTCGAACTTAGTAACCAGCCAATGCTCGACAAAGTTGCTACATGCTGCTTAAACTGAAATAACCTGAGTAGCCAAAAGCAAGCGATAATAGCTGCTACATTCAAAGGTATAAACACTAAAAACTGAACGGCTAAATTTCGAAACACAGTTTCTCCAATGGCGGGGAATAAACGTCCTAACTGTGTCCCGACCCAGTCACCAGGCAACATCAGCAGAGATTGCCCAACATCATAGGCAATATACCGTTTGTTATCTCTGCCTTGAACGCCAAATCGGATGTCTCCCCGTCGTTTAGGCTGCGTTTCGGAAGACACAAGCACTTCTTCCTGTCCTTTCCACCAGGAATGGGTCATTTGCAGCCTTAACGTAGTATCTAGGCCAATGTATGTGCCGGGATTTATGACAGCAAGCCATAAAAATGTAATTAAAATAAGCTTGGTGAGTAACTTCATGTCAGACAATAACCTGTAGCGTTTTTGGCCTATTCAGATATTGGACAGAGGCGGGCAATCCTATCTTTAAAGTGCTGCCATTTTATACAAACAACAGTTCGGACTCATTGAGGGTGAATATCAGTATCGTTGTGCACTCAATTAGGGATACAAGACTGGCTCCAGGGTTGGCTCTCTTCGGTAGTTTGTATTTCACCCCGAGAAACAGTTCTTTCCTTTGTAAAAGATACTTCAAAGTGTTTGAGGCGCTGATTGTTTGAGTTTTTATGGTTCCAGCTGCGGCAAACATACTTTCCATAGTAGGGATAGAGTTGTTGGCCTAGGGCACGGTTGAGATTAATAAAATAGGTACGCCACTGCAGATTTTTGTAGATTGCCTGTCGTTGAGCCAGGGTGGGTTTATCTGCAGATATAGGCTGATGGGGCTGCAGTAAGTTCACGGTATGACCATCTGCCAAAGTGCCTACTACAGAATACCAGCCATCATCACGGGGAGGACCGGGTGAAAAGATACTCCAGGACTGATCTAGTCGCGTCGCTTGCATTGGAATGTGCAGCCGATTGGCGGTATGGCTATTGGTCACACGCCTGAGAGCACGAATTGCTGGATGGGGATTATCAACAAAGGCATGGTGATGGGTAATGCTGCGGAAGTTCCAGATAGAGGTAAGGATTAACAGGATTGCCGTCAGGCTGTTGCCAAACCACGAAGCACTGACAGAAAAAGCCTTAAATTTGAAGGGACGTGTGACTAAACCAGCCCTACGGCGGTTGTTGGCGATCGCATCATAAAACCGAGTACCCACTTTCATCATGGGTGACCAACGCAGCACCGGGGCTAAAAACCAGAAGACAGGCGATACGCTACACACATAGGCGATCGCTTCAAACTTATAGTGATACTTGCCCTGCCAATCAACGACTACCCAAGAATTATGGCGCTCCATGGCCGCAAAGATATCAGGATCGCTCTGCGTAGTACGGAGAGGAGTATCTGGCAAGAGTAAAAACGTGCGGATCAGGTGCACGACTTTTTTACAGAAGCCACAGTCGGCGTCATAGTGAATCACCAGGCCATGGTGCTCCCGACCATAACAGCGCTTGACCCACCGTTCCCAGGTAGAGGTGGGAATAAACACAAGCCAGGTAACAATACTCAGAGCTGGAAAAATGCCGAGGTTAAGGGTAAGACCAAAGCCCAGGTGCAGCAAAATAAAGGTGACGATGGCGATATTGCGAAACAGAGCGGTACGGATAGGCACAAATATAAACAGCGGACCGATCCACTCCAACACCAGGGTAAAAAAGGTCAATATGGGGAGCAAAGCACCCAGATTTAAGAGCCATGCTCCTAGGGGGGTGACATATTGGTCAAAGCTTAAGGCATAATAGACTGCACTGCCTTCAGGCCACCAGGTGGAACTGGTTGTTTTGAAGAAGGCGGAGAACATATATATGTAACACTGCTGAACCATAAGAGCGACGCTAGCAGCCCCAAAGAAACGTTTTGGTAGGCTTTGGGCAGCGGTATTGAGAGCACTGTCAATGGAATACTTGGCCCCCAGTGGGAGAAACATCGCCCAAAACATGATCGCCCGCAGAACATCATCAGCCGCGAAGATCAGGGCTGGATTGCGATTATGGAGAGAGACAATCAGTGCCCAGGAGGCAATGGTCGCTAAACGCGTTTTGTACCCCACCAACAGAGCCAGGGCCAAGATCACCGCCACCAGAAATATTAGGGCCTGTACCCAGGCTTGACCACTGATCAGGTGAAGCGACCAGTACCCATCGGGTAAGATTTCGGCGGCTGCCTGCCTGGGTAACACTCCCGCATCGGTATAGTGGGCGACTAAATCACCCAGACGAGTCAACAGATCCGCCAGGATGACTAAAGCCAGACCAATGCGTAACAATGCCAAAGACCTTAAATCTAGGCCATAGCGCTTTTCTAGAAATCCGGGGCGGGGAACAGTGTCGGCCATGGAACAACAGGGGCAAGGAGGACAAAGAGACTGTTTAAGGAATAAGCAAGTTTTGAGGTGGATTCATAGGTTCAATTTTGTTGGCTTTATTAGCCAGACCTATTGGTTAGGAATCAGAATTATTTAATGTCCAGCTTTGTGCCCTCATCCTAAATCCTTCTCCCCCAGGGGGAAGAAGGACTTTAAACCTGGCTTCCTCTCTCAAGGCTGCCATGTACACACAAGTATTGGAAACTAGCGTTTGCGGTTGCCTCACCCCCTCTAACTCCCCCTTGGTAAGGGGGAGAACTGGAGTTTCCCCCCTTACCAAGGGGGGATTAAGGGGGGTAATGCAGGATTCTGAACTCTCTGCCGAGATGTGTGTATACCGTAGCTCTCCCCCTTGGGAGAGGGCTGGGGTGAGGGCTATCTGAACATCAGCAAAGTTGAAACTGTTTGATTCCCATTCCTTAGCTAGTAGCGGTTGCAGTTGTTGGGCTAGGGTTTGCGATCGCAATCTCCGTGCCTCAGGCATCAGGTGATAATGGGTATCGGCAAACAGATTAGGATCGGACTGAATGTTCAATGTTTCAGGGTCATACACCACAGGAGCAATGTCTGATAATGTATCTACCGTGGCCTCAACATTTTTCTGTGTTTCTAAATCGTCGGCATCAGCATAGACCCAGGGTAGTGCCAACAACAACGTAGCGCCTTTGGCCTCCACCTCCTGACGAAACTCAGCAAGACGGTCAAGGGCATAGGGTGTGGCCGGTTGTTTGATTTTCATCTGCCACCATTCCCCAGTGCGTGCCTTGGTGATGGTTGGATCTCCTTGGTCGGTGAGGGGATCATCGTAGTAACCCGTCACTCGCCCCAATGTGGCCAAATCTATAGAAGACTTCACCACTGCCCGCAGTGAAGGCACCCCCAACATCAGCACATTTTGTGCCAACTGTTTTGGTGGAATATTGCCGGTTAACGGCTGCCCCGTTGCCAGGGCAAAGGCTCCAGAGCGTTCACCTAGACCATTTTCATGGTTTAACAACAGATATTCCGGGATTAACAGAACAGTGTCACCCGGTTCTACCTGGGGTAAAACACTGGGCAAGATCAGGTTCAACCCCACTGGACCATCAATGCCCATATTGATCACCGGTAGCCCCAGATCTGCCTCCAGCACCTCAGCATTGATCGTGTAGTGGGCTCCTGACCCCCCGGTGACAATCAGCTTAGGAGATTCAAGAGTTTGCGCCAGGGCGATTTTGCGCTGATACATAGACCGCAGCCAGCTGGTTTCACCACCGCCGTAAACGTTATACAGGCTGCCAGCACCCCAAGCTAAACTTGCGATCGCAGCCCAGCGTAACAACTTGAGTGACTCTTGCATCTGACTGATCCCCCCTGTATAGCCGCTGGGCTCTAAAACTCAAAATAAATAAATTCAGATGGAATATTGGCAGCAAAGAGAATCGTTAGCACTAATAAGGCTTTAGAAACCCAGGGCACCAAAAAAAGCTCATATTCTAAAGACCGTTCTTGCCAAACTGCAATATGCTCTACCAGTAAAAAACCTGCAGCTAACAACAAAATCAGCCCCAGCGCCATGGCTTCATTCAGGCTGAACTGACTAAATGCGCTGCCGAGATTCGCTAACGAATACGCCCAGGGTGTGATCAATGTGGTCAACTTAGTGACGAGCCGAGCCGTATTCAACTCCATAAAGAACAAACAGCCCAGCACCACTGAGCCAAAGGTTAATGCCCACGACATAATTTGAGGTCGTTTGACATACTTGTTAACAACTCTCTGAAAGGGTCGACCAGCATAGCGCAGGAGCAAGAGGAGAGCACCGTGATAAGCGCCCCAGAGAATAAAGTTCCAAGATGCCCCGTGCCAGAATCCCGAGAGGGTGAACGTCGCAAACAGAAAAGCAGGAGCCCAGGCTTTTCGAGACCCCATGAGCGGTAAAAACACATAGTCACGAAACCAGGTACTTAGGGAAACATGCCAGCGTCGCCAAAACTCGTTGATGCTCTGAGAGGTATAGGGGGCTAGAAAATTTACAGTTAGACGCACCCCCAACACCCGGGCAATGCCCACGGCCATAAAGCTGTAGCCGGCAAAATCAAAATAAATTCGCAGCGTGAACAAAAAGGCATAAAACCAAACCAGCCAAGCATTCCCCGCCTCTTGCAGATCAATGTAGGGTGCAATGTTATCGGCGAGGACAAATTTCATAAACAAGCCCAGGGACAACCACCGCAGCCCCCAGTCCCAGTTATCGGCTGTGAACTTAAATCTAAAACTAGAAATTTGCGGTAATAGGGCCGACCGTCGCTCAATTGGACCCGCCACAATTTGAGGGAAAAAGGCAACAAAGTTCACATAGTCCATGAACTCAATCGGCTTTTTACGGCGGGCCTTGAGGGAATCCACCACAAACGCCACCATCTGAAAGGTGTAAAATGAAACCCCAGGTGGAATTCCTCCAAAGACCGGCAGTGGAAATTGCGATCGCCAATTTCCCGGCACCACAACCGCCAATCCTAAAATATCCTCAACAAAAAAGGTTAAATACTTAAAATAGACCAGTACACCTATGTCAAAAATAATCAGCAACGTGGCAATGAGTCGTTCCTGTTGGGGTGGGCGGGTGATCATCCACCGTACCATCCAATAGTTAAACAGGATTTGGATCAGAAAGACAACAAAGCTGGTGGCACTGGCATTGAAAAACAGCAGTAGCGATAGAGCCGCAATCCCCACCGTGTCAAAAACGCCACGCCAAAGGTTAAAAACCTGTCCAATCAAGCGCACCGTAAAAAACGGGACACAGAACAGCAGCAAAATCCACCAAAAGGAAAACTCAGAGAAATTCAAAACGGTGTCTCCTTAGTAGCATTTGCCCTACAGATCCTTGGGATCTATCGAGACCTCAAATTCATTGACTAAGTAGGTAGAGGCTTTGGCAATGGTGGGATAATCCCAAAACAATGTAGACGGTAGCTCCAGGTCAAGCCAGTCCTCTAAATCGGCAACTAGGGTCACAGCATCGATGGAATCTAATCCATAGCGAGTCAGAGGTTGGGTGACGTCTACCGTCGTTGGCTCTAAGGAAAGCACATCAGCTAGCTGTTGAACCAGCCAGGTCTGAATAGCTTCAATCGGAGAGATAACCGTTGGGTTTTGAGTAGTAGAAGATGTCATAGGTTTCAGTTAATGTAAGGTCAACGGTCTTAACGAGAGTAAACTAAACGGCAACAGCTTTAACTAGTTTGAACATGAGAAACCCTTTCAGATCTAAACCTGCAAAATGGGAGCAGGGGATTTGATCGGAGCAGAAGCGTTAACAGAACTTGTCCTAGGTGCCAATTGGAATGGCACAATTGACAACATTTTGTCAGCCCCATGGAGCCGTAACAGTTCCTCCGCTACGGTTTCGTAGTAAGCCAACGGTATGGCTGGCTGCTCAGGGGTGAGCTGGGCTAACAATCGATCTGCGCACAGCACCAGCCATTTCCCTTGAGCAAAGAAATCTCCCAGCTGGCTGCGATTGTGCAGCCACATGTGCAGACAAGCCGCTGCAGCATGAATATAACAGTACCGCTTGGCCTCTTCAAAGGCTTCAAAGGACTGATCGTGACCATGTTCAAAAGCACCATCAACAATGGCTTCATCCTGTTCATCCAAGACTTGCAGAAATTGTTGGTACTGCTGCTTGAGACAGTCCAGGACATTTTCATCTATATCTAGGGGGTTGCCGAGGGCCTCCAGGGTAGCCAGGGCGGATTCTAATCCCTGGGGCACATCATCGGTGCCCCGAGCGATCAGATCGAGCTGGCTGGGATCGAAGGTAGGGAGCTCTGTCGTTAGATTAAAGCTGTTGCGTAAACGTGCTTGGAGAGCGACTAAATCCTTGGGTTTACGCCGACTGCGAGCTTTGGCTAGCTGCCGTCGCTGTAGGATCAAGGCATGGAGATTAACGACTGAGCTGCCATCAAACACACTGATTATGGAACTATCGCGCAACATTTTTTGGAAAACACCATAGTCGTGCTCATCGCGCATATAGAACCTTGCACCCAGGACAACTGAAATATCCTGTTGCATTTTTTCTAGGGTGACGGGCACAAAATACTTGTCCACCGCCGACCAGACGCTAAACTGCCGGGGAGCAACGTGAAATCCTCGCGCCGCCGCAATATTGACACAGTCACAGGCCAGGATATCAAGGAATCCATTAACCAACACACGGCGGGGGTGAGGCATATCCCAGACGGTCTTGCCGTAGAGCTGACGATTCAGGGCAAAATTGAGGGTGGTGCGCAGACAAGTATCAGCAGAACCCTGGGAAAATGCTGCACACAAGGCCCGAGTAATCTGAAATCCTTTTAGGGCTAGCTCTAATCCTTGCCCCTCTTTTCCTAAAAGCATTTCATCAGGGACAAAACAGTCTTCAAAATAAATACCGCTCATGTCGGCTCCACGAATACCGTGGGTTTTGATTTTAGGGTTGTTGCCAAAACTGGTGGGATCAAGTGCCCGTTTGTCTAGCATAAACAGGGACAGCCCTCGATTACCTCCGGCTTTGTCAGTGCGGGCCAGCACAAAGGTGATTTCCGATCGAGTTGCCCGGTTAATGGGCCATTTCTCACCCGTGAGGCGATAGCCGCCAGGCACTTTTTCTCCCACTAAACTGCCACCGACTAGATCACTGCCGTGCTCCCGTTCAGAATAGGCCAGGCACATGGTGCCGTAATCATCTTGCATAAACCGAGCCAGCTGTTGTTTTTGTGTTTCCGTACCTGCCATCCAGGTGAGGAAAGACCAAAACATGGTGGTAAATGCGATCGCAGTATTCAGATCGCGACGAGAGAGCACCCGCACAAATGCAACAAATTCCTCAAAAGAGGTAAATTTGCCACCGCAGTCAGTGGGAATGTAATAGTGTTGTAATCCCCAGTCATAGAGCCCCTTAATTTCAGCCTCAGGGAAGACCTCTTGTTCATCAAGGGTGGCCATGTGCTGAAAAGAGAGAGGGTTCTCTGGAATAAAGGGGTTGCCTAGGGAGCGCTCCAGGGCTTCCGCCACCCAGTATTGCTTAAGAGATTTCATAAAACTGTCGCTAGGATTGAGAACTTAATCTAGGCAATAAGGCCTGATCGTCATAAAATAGAACAACTTGATTCTGTAGCACCCACAACCATCAAGAAGATGCCATCTGTACCTGGTTTTCCAGGGCGTCAGCATCATTTTTAAAGCTCCTCATCCTGGCCGTCAGCTGAGGATGCTCACTCCAGTCGGCAATGACCTCTAGGGTACCGACTAAAAAGTGATCGCGGCAGGCCCGCCGTTGGATTTTGCCACTGGACGTCTTCAGAACATTGCCGGATTTGACGAGTGCGATCGCACTCACCTGTAATTCATGGGCTTCGGCAATAGCCTGCCGAATATCTGTCAAAATGTCGTCCGCTGTCATGGTTAACTGATGCTGGCGCTCCACTTCTTGCACCACTACCAGCTTTTCTTCTCCTTCATCAATGATGGAAAAGGCTGCGCCATAGTTCGGACGAAGAGCCGGATGTAGCTGCTGCACCGTCCACTCAATATCTTGAGGATAATGGTTGGCACCGCGAATAATAATCAGATCCTTAATACGTCCGGTGATATAAAGCTCCCCGGCCCGCATAAAGCCTAAATCTCCTGTGCGCAGGTAGGGGCCAACCTGAGGTGTATCCTTGAGTCTTGCTCCAAATGTTTCTGCGGTGGCATCAACCCGTTGCCAATATCCACCAGCAACACCCGAATCAGCCACCCAGATCTCTCCCACCTCGTCATGAGCACATCGAGTTAACGTATCTGGGTTAGCAATGACAACCTCAGTCTCGCAGACTAATTGACCGCAACTCACAATATCTCTCAGTAGAGCATCGTCCTGGACAGGAGCGACAACCCCCTGCTCCAAAGCAGTGGCATTCAGCGACAAAATCACCGGCTCTGTCCCCACCCGTTTACTAGAGACCAGGAGAGTAGCCTCTGCTAAACCGTAGGCTGGGGCAAATGTTGTCCATCGAAAACCATGGGGGGCATAGGCATCCAAAAACTCACCCATGACGCGAGGGTTAATGGGTTCTGCCGCATTACCTGCTGCTTTCCAACAGCTCAGATCTAACCCCTCTCGCTTGGCGGGCTTCACCCGACGGACACACTGGTCATAGGCAAAGTTAGGGGCCTGGCTGTGGGTAGCCCGATATTTAGAAATGGCTTCCAGCCAACGCTGAGGTCGCTTTATAAATGCCAGGGGTGACATCACATAGCAAGGCACCCCAGTATACAGGGGTTGGATTAATCCTTCCACCAGGCCATAGTCATGGAAATAGGGCATCCAGGTAACTGTTGCCCCCTCGGGCGTATACCCACAGGCCCGTTGCAAATAGGCAGAATGGTGCATTAAGTTTTTGTGGCTCAGCATGACCCCTTTAGGCACCGATGTCGAACCTGAGGTGTATTGCAGGTAAGCCAACGCCTGCTGATCTACCTGGGGGTCTTGCCATTGCTCCGCCAACTGTAAATCTACCTGCTCGGTGTTGAACCAGGTCATCTGTGCAAACTGAGGAGATACTACATCCTGATTATTCTTCAGAAGATCGATGATGCGTTGGTTGCTCAAAACTAAACTAGCATCAGCATCCTTCACAATCTCCAGTAGACGAGGCAGGGCCCGCTTCATACGCCCAGCATCTGGAGGAGGAACGGGAATAGCGATCACCCCAGCGTATAGACAGCCACAAAAAGCGGCCATAACCTCAACCCCCTGGGGATAGAGTAACAATGCTCGCTCTCCTTTAGCTTGTTGGAGACGGGCGGCAATTGCCCGAGCCTGTTGATCAAGTTGTTGATAGGTGTAGCAAGCGGTTTCGGTCTTACCATCTTCAAGAAACTGATAGGCCAGCTGATCAGGTTGCCTATCAGCTCGATAGCGTAACAGATCAATCAGGGTCGTGAGCTTTGGGGATACAGAGAGCTGAAACATGGCAATGTAGCAGAGCTCCAAATAAGAATTTGATCACAAATGATACTTAGGGAGATCGCACTTAAAAAGCTGGAAAAGCTATCAATAAAAAGATAGCGGTGCGAAGTTTAGAATCGACTATGCAGATTAGGGGCAACCAGAATGTTCTGCACCTAGAGCCTGAGTGACTGAAGGCAAGAATGTAAGACCTTATACCGTTGGTTGCTGCGAGAAAATACTGGTGTCATAATCGCACGAACCTTAAGGAAAGAGACCAGAGGCCTGAAAGCTCTTCACAGAAAAAACATACAGTTTTTTCTAATATAAAGTTCTTTATTGTCTAAATGTATCCACTGAAGTAAACCATTGTAGTGAGTGAGTAGTACGCTACAAAAAGAGCATAACTCTAAAATATTTAGGATCTTAAATTCAATGAGGACATAGCTTTCAGCATTTATCCAGCAACCTCAAAAAGATGGGAAACCCTCATAAAGCCTGGTGGCTTTCTCAAAGTTTTGAGATCATGACATCGTACACAGGGTACTTTCCAAATGTCCCTAACGAAGAGAATTTAAGCTGTAACGGTATTTTCTTTGAGAAAATTACTAAATTTTCAGCGGGTTCTTCAGGGGTAGGACAAGGGCGATGGGGGTAGCAGATATATAAAAATTGGCTATATCCCTGTTCATACAGACCATCTGCCAACTGTCGAACGTCGGATGTTGATTCAGTCAGAAAAAAAGTTTTTTCAGGGGTTGCTACCCAAAGTTGCTGAGCGACAAACTGATGGGACATGGCAATGTAAGGGCTGGAATGCTCAGTAATAGCAGTAATCGCCGGTGCGATCGGCCCATAGTTGCGACTGAGAGAAACAGAGGCCGTGGCGCGATCGCCATAGTTGGCGACGGTACCGTTGTAAACGTTGAGATAAGCACCTGCTAAAAATACGATAGTTAGGCTACTAATTGTTAAATAATATCGCCAGCCCCTCAAGCAAGTGAGCACTTGATTGAGATAGGTGCCGCCAATCAGGGTAAGTAGTGGCACCAGGATTAGGTAGAAACGAGCGCCCCACTGTTTGCCACCAGCCCCAGGCGGAATAATCAGAGGAACAACCAGAGTAAATAGTAGAAGAATTAACCATATTGTGATGATCTGATAACGAAAGTATCGAGGCTTGCTAAATCTGGTTAAAACGGCAATCGTCAGTACCCATAGGGTAAATGGGAAATATTTGATTAACGCATTGAGCAACTGTTGATAATTAGCCATGGCTTGGGACAGTTGCTGACGAATGGAAGATTCTTCGACCACCTGAAGGGCATGAATACCTAGAAAATGGCCATAAATCGTTTGATTAAGCCCAAAAAAGACCAACATACTCAACAAAAGGCCACTTATAAACAAGCGGCCTTTACCCTGGAGTATTGGTAGCCAAGACAACATTTTTGGACTCACCCATTGCCAAAGTGTAAGTCCCACTACAATGGCGGCCAAACATATAAATTCAGAGCGAAACCAAACGGAAAGACCGATCAGGCTACCGGATAAAAATACCTGAATATTGGAGGTTGTAGCACCCTTTGGCCCTAGCAGTATGGTGATTCCCCAAAAGGCTAAACTTACGGCTAGGGTATGCTCCCAGTACATGGCTCCATACAAGGTTAAGGGAGAGGCAAAAATGAGGATACTGAGTGCGATCGCAACCACATCTGCTCTCCACTTTAGTTGTTGTCCAATCTGAAAGAACCTTAGCCAGATTAGCCATAGGGCTAGTAAAGGAACAACATACAGCCCCCAGTAGCCTAGAACACTGTAAAAAATAGATGTCAGTGCTGGAAAGGGAAAAGGAAAGGTAATGAAATAATTATCAAATCGTTCATAGACATAGGGAGGCGTGAAGGGATACAGCCCTTGTTTCCATAATTCAACAACCCAGCCTGGGGCCGATAAGCGTAAATCAAAATGCCAATTTCCTGCAGCCAGTTGTTGAGACAGCAAGGCTTTAAGGCCACCATCACCACTAAAAAATACACCCCCTTGGGTATATTTTTGCAGACTGAGGGTAAATAGAATGCCGACCAAGATAATAAGCCATGGGAACTTAACATCCAGGGATATCTTCGATCTAGAGGGATACATAACGGCAGTTCCTCGATGACTGTCGTGATTTAGGGTATTAATTCTTATTTACGAATATCTGGCCATGGGAAACCTGTTCAGGTTTGAGCTGAAATCTGAGACCGGTAACTATAGCTAACGCTGCAAAACCTTGATGCAACGGCCATGTAGTATACAAGGCAAAGCTACAAAAATGCTGCAATCAAAAAGTCCCAAAGACCGAGATATTCTAGTTGAAAGCCAATGATTTTTTAACATTACCACTGATTTCAAGATCTGGTGCGATCTCATCGATTAAAAATATGCCTGCTTTGTCAGTGCTTGTCGTTTTTCGAGACACTCATCCTGTTGCCACTTAAAACACGTAATTAAGGGTTTGAGATTCCACCATTTCTGACTGGGAAATTCATAGGTTAAGGTTTATTAACCTGTAGTCTGGCCACTTCAGAGATGGCCAGACTACTGATAGTGTCATAGTTGAGGACGCGAACTCCACCAGAAGCAATTGTCCCCATGGCCAGTGCCTTATACAGAGACGCTATCAACTCTACAGAAAGACTTTGTAGATTGAAAAGTTCAACAGTCTTGTTGTTATGGTAGTGATGATCGGTATGACCCATGGGCAGGAGTCTCTAGAAACCTTTCCATTCTCTGATGACAACTTGATAAAGCCCTGTGCTGTAGCTGGCTGTCAGTAGTAAAATGCTGGCTATGGCATATCTTCTCTCGGCAACCAAACTCAAGTCCTATGCCCAGTGTCCCAGGGCCTATTATTTTCGCTATGAGTACGGTTTGAAACAGCCGTCGATGTTTGGCGCGGCGGTTTTGGGTAAGGCCTTGCATGGTGCCCTGGCGCAGCTATACCAGGATTGGCATTATCAGGAGCCGTTACCGTCAGAGGGGTGGCTACGGTATTGCTGGGAGCATCAGATTAGTGCGTTGACGGCGGCCCAGGTGGAAGCGGGGTGGCAGATTCTGTGGCGGTATTTTGAGACTGAGATTGTGCCATTGGGGGTGATGCAGCGTCCCTTGGCAACGGAGGGTAGAATTCAAGGTTTGACCCAAGTGAATGGTCTGGAGTTTAAGCTGACGGGGCGTTATGACCGATTGGATAGTTTAGACGATGGGTTGGAGTTGATTGATTATAAGTCGGCGAAGAACCCGAGGGTACCTGAGGCTGACATGGTGGATTTGCAGCTGGGTTTGTATAGTTTGGCGTTAGAGCGGCGTTATGGCAAGTTGTTGCGACGGATGAGTTTGTTGTTTTTGCGGACGGGGGAGCGAGTGACCTATGGGGTGACCGATGAGCATCGGCGTCAGGTGGAAGCGGTGATTGGTGAGCTGGCGTTGCGGTTGTTGGATGAGGAAGATTGGCAGCCTAGATGTGGGGAGCAGTGTGGGCAGTGTGCCTATGCGAGGTATTGTTCGGCGGTGGAGGCTGAATTGGACTTTGTAGAAATTTGAAGAGAGGAATGCACTAGGAAGCGGCAATAGGCGATAAAGAGCAAAACCAAAAGAAGCTCAGCCTATTGCCATGAATGTGCAAGATCGTATCAATCAACTCAACCAATTTCGAGATCAGGTTTACGCTAGTTTCAATCAACGCTCCGATAGTCTGATGGATTTGTTAGATGCCTTGTGTGGGAATACCCATGCCAGGTCTGTTGTTGAGTTAAGCCTCAACCCTCTGTTTCGGCGAGAGTATGGATCGTTATATGCGGCTATCGGAGCCTTGGGGGTAACCCGCGATGAGGTGAGCGCGTCAGACCAACCTGACGGGAGTCCTCCTCAGTCTCGATTTCCTCAGACGTGGATACAGTCAATTGCCAAGGGGGTACCGTCCCCGTCCCATCGGGATTATTGGTTATTTGGTGTGGATGTCACTCCGGTGAGTCGCCCCCATGCCATCACTCTTAAGGATCGTGAGTCGGTCTACAAACCCACGGTGGTGGCAGGCCAAAAACCGATCACCTTGGGGCACAACTATTCACTGATGGCCGCTATCCCCGAAGCTGAGGTCACGGGGGCGCGTCGTTGGATTGTTCCGCTCAGCGTGGAACGGGTCACCAGTTTTGAGAGCAAGGTCGGGGTGGGGCAGCAGCAGGTAGAGCGTCTGCTCAATGACGAAACCGTCCCCTGGCATGGGCAGCGGTGTGTGCTGGTGGTCGATAGTGATTATAGCCATCGCCGATTTCTCTATCCCTTCAGCACTCAGGAAAATCGAGTGATTGTCACCCGCAGTCGTGCCAATCGTGTCTTCTATCGGGTACCGCAGGCATCTACTGAGAAACGGCGTGGCCATCCTCGTTGGTATGGCCTGCGTTTCGACCTCAAAGATGAGACCACGTGGGGGGACCCTGACGAGCAAATCAGGTTTGAAACCACCACTACCAAAGGCCATCTTCGGACCGTTACCTTAACGCGTTGGCATGATCTGCTGATGAAAGGCTCACGCGCCCAACCCATGCATGCTCACCCCTTTGACCTTGTCCAAGTACAGCTCACTGACCCCACCGGACACCGCATCTTCAAACCCCAATGGCTCATCGTCTTTGGCCACTCTCGGCGACCGCTAGATACCCGCAATGCCTACCAAGGCTATACCGAGCGTTTCAATCTTGAACACGGCATTCGCTTCACGAAGCAGAACCTCATGATGAATGACCTGCAAACCCCTGATGTCACTCAAGAGGAAGCCTGGGTTCAATTCTCCTGGTTAGCTTATGCTCAATTGTGGATGGCACGCTTGTTGGCTCAGGGACTCCCGCAACCGTGGCAACGATTTTTACCCGATTACACTCAACACCATTGCACACCAGCCATGGTTCAGCGTGACTTCACGCGAATTATTCGGCAGATTGGCACCCCGGCTGCTGAGTCCAAACCCCGAGGTAAATCTCCGGGGCGCACCGTTGGAACCACCTTACCTCACAGACCGAGACGACCCATTATCAAACGGGGGCGGGCTAGACTGAAAAAGAAGAAAAAAGCAGCTTAACGTTGATTGCTTGCACTCATGTTGCCCGGTGACAACACACTCTGCAATCGGCAGAGATAGAAGCTCTTGCCTCTTTTTTTGTTAAAAGTCCAAGGCTGAACCGGAGCCGTTGCCGGAGGTGCGGCAGAAGATACGGCGGTTGCAGTTGTGTTTGGGTATTTGACTATTGTCTTGGTGGACTGTTTACGGGGGTAAGGATGTATTGCTGTGTTTCCTTTGCTAAAAAGATACCAATTTTCTCCCTTACCCCCTTTCTTCTTCCTCCCCTGCGTTAGTTTCCAAAATTACCTGCTCATACAGTAACTCAATTGGACACTCAAACCCAACACTCTCTAGGGTGATGATATCCTCAGCCTGGTATGTGGTATATAGCCACAGTCGCCCTTCTCCTCGCCGATAAATTTCCACCTCAATCTGGGTGGAGCTGATCAGGACATATTCTTCTAAACTGGGCAAACTGCGATATTCTCTGAACTTTTCGCTGCGATCTAAGGTTTCTGTGCCGGGCGACAGGACCTCGATAACAAGTTTTGGGTACCGCAGGGCATCCAATGCGGTTTTGTCGCGTTCGTCGCAGCTGATGGCTAAATCTGGATAGCGATAAATCTGTGGGGTGATGTTGACTTTTGCATCGGCCATGTTGATGCGGCAACCTTGTTCGCGAGTATAGGGTCGTAGTTTGGTAAGCAGGTTGATGGCGACGTCGTTGTGGGGTAAGGAGCCCCCGGCCATTGCATAGACGCTGCCGTTGACAAATTCGTAGCGCAGTTCCTGCTGGGGTTCCCAGTCCAGGTAGGCGGCGGTGGTCATTTTTTGGGGCGGGGGTACGGCAATCATAATTTTTGGGGTGGCTGGCTGATTATATTATGGCGTAGTTAGGGAGTGCGATCGCGACGTCTAAAATTATTACATCGGCATCTGAACGTTGGACATTAGCATAGTCGATTACAAAATATCACTTGACGAAAACCACGATTTTTAACTAAGAAAAATTCGCGAGGTTCCTGTGGAGTATCAGGTAGGTAATCGCCAATACGTAAAGCTCGTTTTTCCGATGAAAAATCCTGCACAGATTGAAGCACTGTCAAAGGAAATTTCATAAAGCGTGAGTTCACGATGGCTAGTGATAAAACTGTTGGATATTAGACTCTCTCCAGATGGGGGTTAAACAATAAATGCGTCGTCGTCAATTTCTCGTTTTTCAATGTCGTCTCTGTTCCCAGAGTCATTACTCACCTCCCGAGACTGACATTGCGATAGCGAATGGATCGTTCGGATGGCTTTCCAAAAACAACAAGGGGTTGTTTTATCTAAGAGTATGCCTGCTCTACTGTTGTCTAAATTATGGGCTGATAAAATAGGGCAGGGAAAAACTCTAAAATACCTTCATTGGTAGCTTAAAAAAACGACAAAAATGCAACATTAACTTTGCGCTCAGTAGTTAAGTAAGGTAAGCTTAAGTAGAGCAGATTTAAACTGTTTAACCACGTTTTCTCTTACTTATCTAAGCTAAAAAACTTTTTCCACATAGCAATCAATCGTATTGGTATAGCGAAACTTGGATTAACTGTTCTGCCCTATCCTATTCAATCTCATGCACTCATCAATTTCATAGGAAAAGTCCTATTATGAGTCTAAATAAGAAACGTCCGCACGAGGTAATCCCTGGTTACTTAGATTCGGTTAGTAACCAGGTCGCGACCATCACCAATCCGTGCACGGATATGCCGCTAAAGATTCCCCATTTTTCTGTCATGAGGCAGGCAGCAGAGAATCTTGATAAGACAAGTTATCCGGCAGATATCGCATCCGTCATTACGTCCTTCCTTCAGCGAGGGTCATGTTTCGACATGCAAGCTATTCCATCTGGTTACCAGATGGAATTTCCGGCAGATCATCATATTCACCCAGACATTGGAGGCATGGAGTTTTATATTTTAGCGGCCAATCTGGATACGACAGATCCCGACGGTCGCCCTCAAAAGATCGGCATAGCGATGTGGATGCAAAAGAATCGCATGGTCGGTCTGAGCGCACAAAAGAGTGCGGGTTGGTCTGATGGGGATACGTTGGTGGGGTCGGTGATGGCCACTGCAGTGTTAGCTCCGCCGAAAAAGAAAAAGAAAATGCCGTTTTTGGCAAGTACCTATGCGAAAAGTTCAGTAAAGGGTGGCCCAGAACAGAGTTCTAGAGCTGGGGAAGACCTGGTCTTCGAATGTGAGAAGAGTCTGGAGGGAAAAAAAGTCCGTCGTAGTCGTCTTTTAGAATGGCCGATTGTCGGTGGAAAACTGGAGTACAGCAAGACAGGTGAGCCATTTATTTTTTCTGTTGGCCCTGATTCTTTTAGTGGCACTGAGAATGTTCTACCTTTGCAGGCCCAGGTCAACGATGGAGAGAATTTAACGTTTGACCTGATGGTAGATTGTCTTGAAGAACTTCAACCGGAGACCGCATTTTTCTTGCAGGGACCCGCTGGCCCGACGGGCTTCCAGGTCAACTGGCCGCAATTGAAGATTTCGGGTTCGTTAATGGTGGAAGGCAAGCGCTATCAGATTACTGCTGGAACCGGAACCATAGTGCATCAAGCCATGCCAACTAGCCTTGAAAATGCGGACGGTGCCGTTAATCCTATCCCTTACCTTGAAGATCCGAGACCCTTTGTTGGCTGGGCCTGGCAGTGGTTTAATTTTGACAACAAAGATGCCGCCATCTTTGCGGGTGTGAATATCAACAATTTTTCTATCAACCTTGTTCCACCGTTTGGTGTCTATGCAACAATCGATGATGGAAAATGGAAGGTGACATCATTTCCCACAGCGAGTACACCCCAAGGGTCGTCCATCATGTTGGGGGATTTTCACGTCAATCCGACCGTGGCCAGTCAGCCTGGCCCGGATCGACCCAGTGCCATTATGCCCACAACTTGGAAGTACTTGATCCTGGGGGATAATTCGCAGCCGTTGCTGGATGGATTCGCGAGTGCCTGGGCGGGGGATGGTGCAATCAATATCAATGATTGGTCGATGTTTAGTGAGCTACCGGTCACGTATTATAGTTCTGATCCAAATTTGCCTGACGGTGTGGGCTATTGTGAATCTTTTGGCTTTGAAAGTACGATCCAATATACAGACCGTGGATTACAAATGCTTCGGACAGGACAGGTGCCAGAACCATCGTCAGATTCGAAGTCCTTTTTAGAAAGGCTTCTGAGTATTTTCAGGTTTTGACGTTTCAACTAAAATCAACACAAAAGTAGGCATTATCTCCCCCGGCTCTGTCGGGGGTGGTGCAATATTTAGTGGACTACCATCCTTCTTCAATCAGGAAAATCAGGGGCTGAGAGTTCTCCATCGGTGTGCCATCGTTCCACTGACTAACTCTTTCTAGGATCTCGTCTAAAAGCGGACCTTCACCTTCCTTTAAATCGTCGATTTTGTCCTTAGATCGTTGACCAAGCTCCATCATCAGAATGGGGGTTGTGTTTAATGACGCGAGGACTGTTTGGATGCGAACACCTGCCTCTGTGGGTCTGGCCATAACAGTCACAGTTCGCTGGGAGATTGCATCCATGCGTTGGGCAAAATCTCCGATATCAAAATATTCGATATAACCGATTGAGTGCTGTATTAAGGCTTCAGTGAGAAAATTAATGGTATTAGTATGATTTTTATTGGTCTCCGATAGGTCTAGATCCTTCTTTAGTTCATTGACGACTTGGTCAATTTCGTCAGAGGTGGCTGGGTACTGACTTCTCATATTATTAATATCATAATCGTAACAGGTTGATTCAAACCCTTTTGTGTTGGGAGCGACGTTTAGATAGTTATTCTTCCTTGTGGATTGTTTAAGTAAGAAAACGAGTAGATCTACAAGCGGAGTAGATTGCAAATCGCACTGTTTGTATAGTTTGGGAATTTTGTCGAGCATTTCGCTGTTGAAAGCATGGGGAACCATATCCATCGAGTTCCATTGTCTATTGGTTGTAGCCAACAGCTTGCTGTCATAATATTTGGAGAAGTTAGTGTCACCTTGAGTTTGGCCGGCTGTCGGTAAACAGCTAATCGATGTAGAGCCGTCTGTGTCCCATTCGGAGCGAGTATCCTCTAAATAGAGGGAGTAGCAGGGTGACAAGGCACCCCCTAAACTATGTCCGGTGACCATGATATTTTTGAATGGCCTGCTAGCTAGATATTGCTGGGCCGTGGTCCCATGATCTTGAGGACTTTTAATGGAGACCAGATTTTTTAACCCCAGGGAGATTCCTTTAGAAATGCGTGGTTCCCTCTGGGGCCCACACCAATGAGGACCAAGGTAACATGCAATAGACGCCACATTGGATTTTTTGCCATAGGGCCATGGTACGGTTTCTCTGACGTTAAAGTCTTGGAGAACCCAGTTCATTAAGGATTTACCATTGGTTCCTGCGATCGCAATAACTGCCTGGCTGGGATCTGTTTGTGGCACAATAATGAACATCGTATTGACCGCTCTGCCTGGCCCAGCCCACGAACCAACAGACACACCCGGTCCCCAGACCAAATGCCAAACCCCGATTAACGTTTGGATCTCTTCGTCCTGTAATACCTTGGTCAACATGGCTTTTGTTTGTTTAGCTATCGCAGCTGCCTCTCCTGTATAGTTGAAGCTAAGGATAGTTGACCACGAGATACAAAATATCTGCTGTTCGAAACTATAGGTTCCGTTGTTGTACCCTGAAGTATCGGTAGTTGTCATTTGTTTTTTCCCATATAGGCGGATTTGTCGCTGACCTCAAGCGTTATTTGGCAAGAGTAATGACCATGATTCCTCAACAACAATTTGAATCAGCAATCGGCACCATTGAATATTGTGACATTGGCACCGGCCCCCCGATCCTTTATTTCCACGGTACCGGATGTGGCAACGGTGTTGTGGCTCTATTTGAACAATCATTGCTGGATGCTGGCTATCGTTTAATTACTCCAAATCGACCGGGCTACTATGGGACAACATTGGGGCGTCGCGGTTCAGCTACTTTTTGCGCTGACTTAGCGGCCCATCTGTTGGATCATCTCAACGTCGATCGCGTCGCGGTTATCGGCACATCTGGTGGTGGTATGCCTGCGGCACAGTTCGCCTGTCGTTATCCAGACTACACTGCTGCCCTGGTTCTACAATGTGCCCAATCCCATCGATGGGACAACGGCATGTGGTTACCCAACGGCCTTGGTCAGTTGCTATGCCTGTTTCGACACAGCATCTTCGAACCACTGTTGAGCTGGCACAACAGACAATATTGGCAACACGTACAATTAAACCCAATGTCATGCATCGAAAGTTTAAGTGGAACCCGATTTTACGACATTCAGCAAGATCCTGATGTCCTAACAATTATAACGGCAATGTCAGCCATGGGAGTCGATTGTGCTGCCAAGCCAGCTGGTTATCTGAATGACTTAGCCATGATGGTTGGCGATGAGAGTGTTGCATTAGACACCATTGCTTGTCCCACCTTAATTTTGCACGATCGAGCAGATCCCATAGTTCCATTCGCCCATGCAGAATGGGCATACAGATGCATCTCTGAAGCTTACCTTCCGAATATTCGTTTAGGTGGGCATTTGATCTGGCACGGAGCCCATGCTTGGATCATGCGGGAGAAAAGAAACTCATTTCTCAAACTATCACTAGCCGTATAAAGGCAGGTATGGAAGGCTAACGCTTGCAGGTATCACCTCAGTTGGGCCACCGATTAACGCCCTGAGCTACCACCAGACCAACAATGATCACTAGAGGGGGGCTTCGTCTGATCTTCAACCAAAAAGATTACGGGCTGAGCGCCCTGGTTGGGCTTGTCTTGATTTATCTGGTCCACTTTTGTCAGGATCGCATCCCAAAGTGGACCTTCTCCTGCTTGCAATTCGTCAAGTTTCTGCCTGGTGGGCTGAACGAGATCGAGAAGAATTGGTCTTTTCGTTAACAACTCAAGCAACTTCCTCAAACGGCCACTTCCATCTTCAGGTTTAGATACAAGCACTGAGGATTGCTTGGATGCTGGCGTCAGTCGTTTGGAGAAATCGTCAATATTAAAATGGGCGATGTACCCGATCGTATGTTGGATTAAGGCCTGAATGAGAAATTTAAGGGTACTACCAATATCTAAAGTAGGAACCCCGTCTTGTTCTAGTGTCTTCTCAGATGCATTCAACATTTGGATGAACTCCCAAATGTCTTCAGCGACTTTGGATTTAGTATGCTTTATCAAGACATCCGGCTGATAATACTGGGATGGAAAGTCCTCTGCCTGGGGAGCGACATTGAGATAATTCAGGCTCTTGGTATCTCGTTGAATCTGGCGAACCAACAGCTTGATGTCCACACTGGCAGAGAGATCCGGTTCATACAGGTCGGGGACTTGGGCTAACAGCTCTGTATTGAAAGCATGGGGAACAATGTCCATCAGATTCCATTGCCGATGGGTCGTTTTCGATAGCTTACTATCGTAATATTTGGAGAAGTTACGATCACCAGGGGTGGGGCCAGCCGTGGGCAAACAGCTGATGATTGTAGATTCCGATAGATCCCATTGGGAACGGGTTTCATCTAAATAAAGAGAATAACAGGGTGACAAGGCTCCGCCAAGGCTATGTCCAGTCACCATAATATTTTTGAATGGTCTGGTAGATAAATATTGTTGGGCCGTGATTGAAGTGTTGCTTGTTGGGTCAACACTTTCAAGGTTAACTAGTTTGTCTAACCCAAAGTAGGTGCCTTTGGAAATTTGTGCCTCCGTCTGCGAAGGACCATAGGGCCATGGCACGGTTTCCTTGACGTTAAAGTCTTCAATGATCCAGTCCATCAAAGAACTGCCATTGGTGCCAGCGATCGCAACCACCGCCTGCTCAGGATCGCTTTCTGGAACAACAATAAACATAGAGTTGAGCGATTTGTCTGGCACAATAGCAGATAAAAGCGAACCAGCATACACCCCCGGTCCCCAGACCAAGTTCCAAATACCGATCAACTTTTGAATCTCTTTGTCCTCTAATACATTTACCAGCAACTCTTTTGTCTGGCTAGCAATTTCAGAGGCTTCACCTTTGAAGCCAAAGCTGAGAATAGTGGACCACGATAGAGAAAATATCTGTTGCTCGAAACTATAGGTTCCGTTGTTGTAAGCTGACGCATCTGTGGTTGCCATTGAGTTCTCCTTGCTATTTTTGGATGAGCTGCTGGCTAAATATTGCTGGGCCGTGATCCCATTATCTTGAGGACTTTTCATAGAAATCAGTTGGACTACCCACCGATCAACGCCCTGAGCTACCACCAGACCAACAATGATCACTAGAGGGGGTACTCGTCTGATCTTCAACCAAAAAGATTACGGGCTGAGCGCCCTGGTTGGGCTTGTCTTGATTCATTTGGTCAACTTTCGCCAGGAGCGCATCCCAAAGTGGGCCTTCTCCTGCTTGCAATTCGTCAAGTTTGCGCCTGGTGGGCTGACCAAGATCGAGAAGAATTGGTTTTTTCGTTAATAACTCAAGCGACTTCCGCAAGCGGCCACTCCCATCTTCAGGTTTAGATACCAAAGCTGAGGACTGTTTAGATGCTGGAGTCAGGAGTTGGGAAAAGGCGCCAATGTCAAAATAGGCGATGTACCCGATCGTATGCTGGATTAAGGCCTGAATGAGAAACTCAAGGATACTACCGATACCAAAGCTAGGGGTCTCAAATGGTTTTAGTTCTTCCTCAAATGTTTGAATGGCCTCCTCAATGTCTTCCACGATGGCTTTATATTTATCATTACTTATAAAGTCAGACAAGCTGTAATACTGGGATGAAAAACCTGCTGCCTGAGGAGCGACATTGAGATAGTCCAGGCTCTTGGTATCTCGTTGAATCCAACGAACTAACAGCTTGATGCCCACACTGGCAGAGAGATCTGGTTCATACAGGTCAGGGACTTGGGCTAACAGCTCCGTATTGAAGGCATGGGGAACGACGTCCATCAGGTTCCATTGCCGATTGGTCGTTTCCAGTAGTCTATTGTCGTAATATTTGGAGAAGTTGCGATCACCAGGGGTGGGGCCAGCCGTGGGCAAACAGCTGATGATTGTAGATTCCGATAGATCCCATTGGGAACGGGTTTCATCTAAATAAAGAGAATAACAGGGTGACAAGGCTCCGCCAAGGCTATGTCCAGTCACCATAATATTTTTGAATGGTCTGGTAGATAAATATTGTTGGGCCGTGATTGAAGTGTTGCTTGTTGGGTCAACACTTTCAAGGTTAACTAGTTTGTCTAACCCAAAGTAGGTGCCTTTGGAAATTTGTGCCTCTGTTTGCGAAGGACCATAGGGCCAGGGCACGGTTTCTTTGACGTTAAAGTCTTCAACGATCCAATCCATTAAGGAACTGCCATTGGTGCCAGCGATCGCAACCACCGCCTGCTCAGGATCACCTTCTGGAATGGCAATAAACATCATGTTGAGTGATTTTTCTTCCCCCACAAACGAATCGGCATAAATTCCTGGTCCCCAGACCAGGTTCCAAACACCGATCAACTTTTGGATCTCTTTGTCCTCTAATACATTTACCAGCGACTCTTTTGTCTGGCTGGCAATTTCAGAGGCTTCACCTTTGAAGTTAAAGCTGAGAATAGTGGACCACGATAGGGAAAATATCTGTTGCTCAAAACTATAAGTTCCGTTGTTGTAAGCCGACGCATCTGTGGTTGCCATTGGGTTCTCCTTCAACTGGTTAATTTTGGGCTGAGGCCGTTGACCAAGATCTAAAAGAATCGGCTTGTGGATTAACCACTAAATTTTCCACGTTAAGTTGATAGCTGACTAAAAATCTTGCTTAAACGGGTGTCACCCTCTACAGGTTTGGATAAAAGAGTCAAACGTTGAGGGGATATTTTTTTCCTTTGATATTGAAGCATGATGTCGAGGAAATCTCCAACATCAAATTTATTAGTGTAGACGGCTGTATGCTGGATTAGGGCCTGAATAATAAACTGGATAAACTCCTCAACGTTGCCATTGGTGTCATTATCCCCGAGAGCAGTCCCTGCCTGCTTAAGTGTTTCGATGGTTTCCTCAATGGCTTCAACAATGGGTTTGTATTTATCTGTAAAGTCAGCAAGGTCAACGACCTGTGATGGAAATCCTTCCGCATCAGGAGCGACATTTAGATAGTTTAGGCTCTCTGTAACTTGTTGAAGCTGGCAAACTAGCGATTTTATGCCATCAGTAGAAGAAAGATCCGGTTCGTACAGGTCAGGAATTTCGCCTAACCTCTCCGTATTGAAGGCATGGGGAACGATGTCTAACAAGTTCCATATTTTAGTGGTCGTCGCTAGCAGCTTACTGTCGTAGTATTGGGAAAAGTTAATATCCCCTGGGGTTTGGCCAGCCGTGGGCAAACAGCTGATGATTGCAGAGCCGATGCTGTCCCATTGGGAACGGGTTTCATCCAAATAGAGGGCATAGCAGGGGGACAAAGCTCCGCCAAGGCTGTGTCCGGTCACCATGACCTTTGTAAATGATTGACTAGCCAAATACTGCTGGGCCGTGATAGAAGAGCTGGTTGTTGAGTCAACACTTTCCATGTCGGTCAGCTTGTCCAACCCAAAGTTGATGCCCTTGGAAATTTGTGGATTCGTCGATGAATGGCCATAGGGCCATGGCACAGTTTCTTTAACGTTAAAGTTTTCAAACACCCAGTCTACTAAGCCACTCGTGCCAGCGATCGCAACAACTGCTTGAGTAGGATCTGTTTCTGGAGCAACAATAAACATAGTGTTGTCCGCTTTGTCTGACACAATCGGAGCGCTGAAAATTCCTGGCCCCCAGACCAGGTTCCAAACCCCGATCAATTTTTGGATCTCTTCGTCTTGTAATACGTTGATCAGCAATGCTTTTGTCTGACTCGCAATCTCAGAGGCACCACCTCTGAAGCCAAAGCTGAGAACAGTGGCCCATGATATACAAAATATCTGCTGTTCAAAACTATAGGTCCCGTTGTTATAACCTGACGCATTTATGGTTGCCATTGGATTCTCCTTGGGAAAAAAGACAAAGACAATGAAGGCCCATTTGCGTGAGTTGAATGTTACCACAGACTCTTGCAAGTTGCTGTTCAACTCATGCCTGCCCACGGATCAATGGGCAGGGTCGTTAGCGGCTACGTCGAATCACAAGCGATGTGTTGATTCCCCCAAATCCAAAGGAGTTGCTTATGCCCACTTCGATATCGGCTGCCTGGGTTGTTGTTCCTACAAACCCGTAAGCAGAAGCAATGGGATGCCTCAGGTTTAAGTTTGGGTGCAGAAACTGTTGATTCATTTGCACCAGTGTCGCCGCCGCTTCTACAACTCCCGCTGCATGAAGGCAATGGCCGGTCAATCCCTTTGTAGCATTAATTCCGACACTGTTTATATGCTTTCCGAACACATCTTTCAGAGCTTTTGCCTCGGTCTCATCCCCAATCAGAGAACTTGTCCCATGGGTATTAACGTAGTCCACTGCTTCAGGTGATGTGTTAGCTTGCTCAAGGGCCAATCCCATGGCTCGAGCTTCTCCTTCAACGCTGGGATGACTGAGGCGATGGGCATCTAGACAGGTCGCTGCACCGGCTATGTGGCCTAGGATCTCTGCCCCACGGGTTTTGGCGCAATCAGCGGATTCAAGTATTAAACAAGCACTACCCTGACCGTAGATAAACCCCTCGCGATCTCGATCAAATGGGCGACATGCTTGCTCGGGGTTAGTTTTAAATCGATTGCCTCCCAAGGCTCCTGCATTACGGAAGGCTTGCAGTTCCATGGGAGAAAGGTCCGTCATGGCCCCGACGACCAAACAGATATTGGCAATACCGTATCTGATCTGCCGCCAGGCCTGTAGAACTCCCATGTTGCCACTGGCTGAGGCCCCTCCCACAGTGCAGCCCTCCCCCTTAATTCCCAAGACCTCGCTCAAAATGCCCACATGATCTGTATCCAGGAAGTGCAGGGCGTAACTCGCAGGCATAAAGTCCAACGTTTGCGAGAATTTCTCACATATCTGGTATTGGTATCCTGGCGAAATATTGTTTCCCGCAACGATGAGATTGGCTGACTCCAGGGGCATATCTTCAGCTGGACCAAAGGCATGAATTCTGGCTTCAAGGGCGGTTAGAAGTGACAGTTGGGCAGCAAGCGGAACTCGATGCCCGGCTCTTCGGGCACGGGAGTAAAGTGATGGTGGCAACTTGAGAGCCGCGAGTCTCTCTTTAAAATCCCATGGAGATATCCGCCCGGCGACGCCCAATCCGTCGCCGACATCTGCGGTGATTCCGCAGACACCTGCTTGCAAGGCCCGAGTAAAGGCATCCCTGTCACCACCGATGGATGTAATGATGCCGATACCTGTGACGACAACGTCTCTTAACACCTGAATCTACTCTGTATGCATCCTGCTGTGCAGAAAATCCACTAATCCTTGGATACTCTTTACCCCTGCGAGTTCGTTCAAAGGAAATTTGACTTCCAACGTCTCCATCGATTGGACGACGACATCAGCCCGGTCAATGGAATTTGCCCCCAGGTCTTTCATACTTTGTTGTGGATCAATTTCCACAGAGTCTAACTCTGGAAGAATTTCCCGCAAGTTACCTGTAACTACATCGAATATTTCTGACTTTGTTCTGAGCGCCATAGGTAGAAGTGTGTGAAAACGCTAAATAAACCTTGCCCACGCCCAGAACGGTTGTTTTAACCGAGAAGAACCTACGGGGTTCAACTTGGACGTAGTTCACCTTAATTTACAATCAATGTTAGTCGATAAACTTCGAGAAAGGTGTAAGAGTTGTTAACAAGGTCTAACTGAAAGGGGCTCAAAAGGTCTCGGATTTGAGGTTAGGACTGATCAAATTTTTCAATAAACCTTGATAACTAAAGTTATGAGAGTATTAATGTACCATGAGTAAGGTCATTTGGATGTTTTCAGGGCAAGGCTCCCAATATTTCGACATGGGGCGTGATCTCTACAAAGCAAATCCTGTATTCCGAGACAGGATGCAGGCTTGTGATGCTCACTGTGAACGTCTCCTGGGGTTTTCGATTTTGGAGATCATCTACCCCAGGGCTAATGTATCTAAATCTGCACCGTTCGATAATCTCCACCACACCCATCCAGCGCTCCTATGTATCCAATATAGTTTGGCCCAAACCCTCTTAAGTCAAGGAATGAAACCGGATCTGATGCTGGGTTATAGCCTGGGTGAATGGGTGGCACTCTCTGTATTTGGTGTCTTGCCATTTGCGGCTGCCTTGGAATCAGTTGTCGAGCAGGTGGACCTGTTGAAACGATGTACACCACCGGGTGGCATGCTCGCCGTTATGGCATCGCCAGATATCGTAGATTCTTCCCCTGTTTATCAGGACATGGCGATCTCAGCTCATAATTTTCGCAACCATTTTGTCCTGTCTGGACTCAAGCAATCCATAGATTGTGTTCAGGCCCACCTCCGGGCAAGTGAAATCACACACCAGCGCCTACCGGTTACCGTCGCGTTTCACTCGCCTGCCATGGATGCAATTGAAATGTACTACAAGGCTCAAGGTCATCGAAAATATCCTCAATCCCTGACAATTCCACTAGTATCTCTTGCTTATACAGAAATCCTGGATATCTTACCTGAGGATTTCTTGTGGAATATACTGAGACGCCCGGTATTTTTTGAAAAGACTATCCGGCGACTTGAAGCAGATGGCGATTATCATTTTGTGGATCTGGGGCCATCGGGCACTTTGGCAACGTTTTTGAAGTACCTTCTGACGCCCGACTCCCACTCTAAAATCTCCCCGATCCTGACACCCTTTCAACAGGCCCAGGTAAATCTGGAGCGATTGGAGTCTGCCCTATAAGGGAAACTACTGACATTGTTGATTGCTGATAACTCGTAAATATACTGATTTCTTCGGATCATTCAAAGACTAAAAAGAAATACATTCGTAAATATACTGATTTCAAGATACTCGTGAATACACTGGTTTCTCCGGAGTGTTCAAAGCAAAAAAAGAACATCTATAATTATTGCGAGCTTGGATAATCACGCTATAATCCAGCTTGTTCCTGTAATTATTTGTGGTTCGTTACATATTTGTGGTCCATGTCGATAAGTGTTATCGGCATCATCAGGGAGTTTGACGACGAACATGAACGCTAATAGTTTGATTTATGTTTTTCCTGGCCAGGGAACTCAAGTGCCAGGAATGGGTGACGGGCTGTTTGAGAAATTTCCAGATATTACAAGAGCTGCGGATGAAACGCTCGGTTATTCCATCAAAACCCTGTGTCTTGATAATCCTGACAACAAGCTCAACCAAACTGAATATACCCAGCCTGCACTTTACACAGTTAATGCGATGACCTACCTGAGCATTAAACAAGAGACTGGGCGAGTTCCTGATTTTGTGGCTGGCCACAGTCTTGGAGAGTACAACGCGCTCTTTGCTTCCGGGGCTTTTGACTTTGTTTCAGGCCTCAGGCTGGTCCAAAAACGAGGCGAACTGATGGCCCAGGCCACGGGAGGTGGAATGGCCGCAATTATTGGCTTAACCAGAGACCAGATACGCGATGTGATGCTGCTCTATGGCAGCCCTGACGTGAGCATCGCTAATCTGAATTCACCAAAACAAACCGTCATTTCAGGGTCTATGTCGGTTATTAATGATATCCAATCTTCATTTGAGGAGGCAGGAGCCAAGTTGTTTTTGCCCCTGCCAGTTAGCGGTGCCTTCCATTCACGCTTTATGGAATCAGCCCGCAGGCAGTTTGAAGCATTCCTGAAAAGCTTTCAATTCAACCGACCTAACATACCGGTGATCTCCAACGTGGAAGCATCACCCTACCCGAGCGGAGGAATTGCTGAACTCCTGGCCAAACAAGTCACTTCGCCTGTTCGTTGGGTTGAATCAATGCAATATTTACTCAGGCAACCCAACCCAACGTTTAAAGAAATTGGACCGGGAGATACCTTGCAAACTCTCCTTCATTACATCATGAATTAATATGTTCCAACTTGTGTTTAATGTAACGGTTTTCCTGAAGAGTTGCTGTCTGTTAATTCATTTTATTTCTATATAAAATCTGTTTCATGGACTGTAGCTTGCTACACTGAATTTAGTCTGTTGAAAATATTAGACAAGAGATTGCTGGTTCCAGGAGATTGTCGAGTCGCTATTGCCTATATAGGTGTTATTTGCTGGTGAGAACCTAGGAAAATCCCCGGAGTATTTATGCGGGATAAAAAAATAGCTGTTCTAAAATCCGACCATCCTTTGCTGATGAATCATGTCGTGTTAACCCGTCCAATTTTACCGGCGGTGGGTTATTTCGATATGATCTTTGAGTCGATGTCCCATGTTTTAGATCCCAGTCAATTAGGGGTGTTTCCATGGAAGGTTAGTAATGCGTTTTGGCTTGCTCCTTTGAGTGTCTATCAACGTGCGCTTGCCGTTGAACTTGAGCTTGATAGGACTCCGCAGGGGTTTGACTATCGCATCTTGTCTGGTGGAGAGCAACAATTAATTATCCATGCCTCAGGTTCTCTAGGTGTTAGGGAGTCGATTGAAATCCAGAGGTCTGAGACGATTGACGTGGAGGCTCTAGTGGGTGAACTCCCCAACCAGTTGGACGCAAGCGCCGTTTACCAAACGTTTGAAGACAATGGCATTGCCTATGGAGAACCGTTTCGCTGCATTGAATCCTTTTATTTTAGTGAATGTGCTGCTGTGGGTCATCTGGTGCGTCCCACAGCTGTAGTGGGTCACCCTGATTGTTTTCCCGGTCTTCTGGATGCGGCGATTCAGTGCGTCCTGCTTTTGGTGCGTCAGATACATCCCACTGTAGCGGTGTGTGTCCCATTTTTCCTCGGAGAAATATTGGTTCACGAGGCTCCTGGCAACCAGTGTTTTTGTCTGGCAACGCTTAAAACAGAAGGCCATAACGACAGTCATTTTTCCTTTGACGTCCAGTTAGTGAGTGAGGGTGGCAAACTTTTAGGTGAAATGCAAGATCTTTGTATCCGGGCATTTTTCCCTCAGAAAACTGGTAAGGCAGGAGGCAGCCACCATCAAAGTGATAATGAGCAAAATGGTGAGATGGCGATCGCATCTCCTCGCCTTTGGGCTGTAGCATCCACCTTCACGGCAGAACCACTCGAAGCGCCGCTGATGGATCTGAGCCGACAATTAAGCTGGGATACACGGGTGGAGTTCGCTCCGTACAACCAGATTTATCAAGAGTTTCTGAATCCCCGCAGTTTGCTCTCCCAAAATCGTTCCGGTGCCAATTTTCTAGTAATTCGACTTGAAGACTTTCAAGCCAGTGTTTCAGAGGCTGGTGTCTCTATTGACTCTGAAGATAACAATTCATTGCCAACTGGTGATGAATGTTATCAACTCCCCAATGGGATGACGATTGCCAATCTGAATCCATACGAAACTCGGTATCTATACCACGAGATCTTTGTTGAACAAACCTATCTGAAGAACGGGATTGTTCTAGAGGAAGGTGATGTGGTTTTCGATATTGGTGCCAACATCGGTATGTTTTCGATGTTTGTTGCCCAACATTGTAAGGGTGCTCGTATTTTTGCCTGTGAACCTTCGCCTATCTGTTTCCAAATTCTTGAACAAAATTTATTCCTGCATGCTCCCGGGGCCACAGCTCTGCCTGTTGGCGTTGCGGATGACGATCGAGAAGCGCCGTTTGTGTTTTATCCAAAATCATCGGTGTTTTCAGGATTTCACGCCGACGATCAAGAAGATGGCCATGCTCTGCGTCAGGCAATTATTAATGAGTATTCCCAACGGTTCGAGGCGACGGACATGGAGACCCTGGGAGAGCACCTCGACGGTATGGTCGATGCCAGGCTTCAGAAAGAGACGTATCAATGTCAGTTGAGATCGCTGTCGAGTCTGATCACAGAATATCAGATCGAGGAAATTGGCCTGCTGAAGATCGATGCTGAAAAATGTGAATGGGATATTCTCAGCAGCATTGCACCTGATGATTGGCCAAAGATCCGGCAGATTGTAGTTGAGGTTCACGACCAAGAGAACTGGAAATTGTCACAGCGGGTTACGGCTCTCTTGCGTGAAAAAGGTTTCGAGATTTCAACTGTCGAAGAAGATCTGTTGAAAGGGTCCCTGCTCTGTAATATCTATGGAAAACGTACCCGGTCAGCCATGTCCGCCAGACGATCGGCGCTAGAAATAGGCATCCAGAGCAATCTCGAAGATTGGGTGTCTCTGCTCAAGCGAGCTGCTGCCAGCCGGTCGTTGCCCCATCTGGTAGTGGTATGTCCGCCGTCAGTCAAGGCCTTAGCAATGCTATCCAACGAGTTTCTGCAAACAACGGAGGCCTGGCTACAGGAGACATTGTCCCACGAGGATGGGATTGATGTGATATCGATGACTGACCAGGCGTCGGTTTATGACTGGGGAGATTACCACGATCCTGTGCGCGATGCTATGGGGCACATTCCCTACACCCCTCGGTTCTTCACTGGACTGGCCTCGAACATAGTCCGTCGTCTTCATTGTAGACAGCGCGAACCGTACAAGGTAATTGCCCTCGATTGTGACAACACTCTCTGGTCGGGAATCGTCGGTGAAACGGGTGCCTCAGATATTGTTGTTAACAACGATTTTCAAATATTGCAAACGTTTATGCTGGCCCAAAAGCAGCAGGGTATGCTGCTGTGCCTGGTCAGTAAGAATGATTTGGCGGATGTCCGCCGTGTTTTTGAAACACGGGACGATATGCGCCTGAAATGGGATGATTTTGTTGCCTGTCGCATCAACTGGCAACCCAAATCCGACAACCTGAAGAGTCTGTCCGAGTCCCTGGGTCTGGGTCTGGAGAGCTTTGTTTTTCTCGATGACAGTCCGATCGAATGTGCTGAGGTGCGAGCCCATTGTCCCCAGGTGTTGACGCTGCAATGCCCCGCTGCTGAAAAGGACATTCCTTCATTTCTTAATCACGTCTGGGCCTTTGATCATGCCCGCAAAACCATAGAAGACGGTCATAGGACAGAACTTTACAAACAACAGGCAAGGCGCGAAGACTTTCGTCGGCAGGTGTCCAGTTTCGCGGAATTCATTGAGAGTCTTGAACTGGACATTCGCATAACGGAGCCGTGCCCTGACGACTTGGCTCGCATGGCACAGTTGACCCAGAGAACCAATCAGTTCAATTTTGCCAAGCGTCACTACTCCGCCACAGAACTCCGCCAGCTGAGTGAAGAAAGCACGGTGGGGAGTTTGGCCGTTAAGGTTGCGGATCGGTTTGGTGACTATGGCCTGTGTGGCCTGATGGTTTTTCGTGCGATCGCAGATTGTCTTAAAATCGATGCCTTTCTATTGAGCTGTCGTGTGCTAGGCAGGGGCGTGGAATATGCCATGATGGCAGCCCTGGGTAGGGAGGCAGAAAAACGGGACCTTGGGACTGTGGAAGTGGCCTTTATCCGAACGCCCAAGAATCACCCTGCTGAACAGTTTTTGCAAGAACTGGGCAATCCCCTGCGGCACTCAGAGAACAATGTTGAAGTCTTCTCGTTTTCTGCCTCCGAATTGTCTCGTTTGCAGTTTGTCCCGCCCGAGCAGGTCCCGGACGATATGGAGGCATCCGTCACGGCGGTGATGCCTGCCACGGGGGCATCACCTGCGGCCTTTATGCAGCGTCTGGCGGAGCATGGCGGCTTCCTTGAACCTGATGAGAGTTTGCCCGTTACTCCCAACCCCATTATCCCCAACATTAAACCCGGCGGCGGCGATACCGATGCAGCTTTGCAGCGCATTGAGGACATGGTGACAGCGAGCGTGAGGAGTTGTTTAGACTCACCAGCCGTCGCCATTGACCGCGTCAAGCCATTTTCCGAATACGGTGTTGACTCCATGGCCAACATCAAGTTGGTGGTGACGCTCAATCAAACCTTTGAGATTGTGCTGCCTCCTACGACGCTGTTCGACTATGTCTGTGTCAGGGATTTGAGCGCCTACATTTATCACGATTACCCCGAGGTGGTTGAACGTTTGCGAGCGGCTGAGTCAGCCAAGGCTGAGCCCACTAAGCCCCTAACTGTTTCCCCATCGGGGGCATCGATGGATTCTGGAGGTCATCAAAGAGAGAGTTCAGCGGATACCGAACAGGACACCCAGTCAATTGCCGTCATTGGCATGGCCGGACGCTTCCCGGGGGGGCGAGACGTTCGTGCTTTCTGGCAGATGCTGCGTAACGGTGAAACTTGTATCACCGAGGTTCCCACCACTCGCTGGGATATTAATGACTACTACGATCCAGATCCGACCAAGCCTGATAAGACCTACGGCAGGTACGGTGGTTTTCTAGAAGAGATTGACTGCTTCGATGCCACATTTTTTGGCATTTCGGGCCGCGAAGCGCGGCAAATGGACCCCCAGCAGCGGGTGTTTCTAGAGGAAAGCTGGCATGCTCTAGAGGATGCCGGATATGCGGTTCGGAGTCTTGAGGGCAGCAGCAATTGGGGCGTCTTTGTCGGTGCCGATGCGGGTGATTATCAGGCCTACCTGAGAAAGGCAGGATTACCTCTGGATGCGTCTGCTTTTATGGGCAATGACGCCTCTATTCTGGCGGCGCGAATCGCCTATTTTATGAATCTCAAGGGGCCGGCTTTGACCGTGGACACGGCGTCATCCTCATCGCTCACCGCTGTTCACTTAGCCTGTGACAGTTTGCGTAAAGGCGACGTGTCGCTAGCGTTGGCAGGCGGTGTTTCTATCCATGTGATGCCTGACTTTCACATTCTGTGCAGCAAGGCCGGGATGCTTTCCGTGGATGGGAAATGTAAGGTTTTTGATGATGGGGCCGATGGTTTTGTCCCTGGCGAGTCGGCTGGGGTGGTGGTGTTGAAACGGCTGGCGGATGCCATTCGGGATGGCGACCATGTCTATGGTGTGGTTAAGGGTTCGGGCATGAACCAGGACGGTCGCACCAACGGCATTACAGCCCCCAGCAGTTTGTCTCAGACCCAATTGATCCAAACGGTGTATCGGAAGCTAGGGATTGACCCTGCGGACATTGGCTATGTGGAAGCCCACGGCACTGGTACCAAACTGGGGGATCCGGTGGAGATCAAAGCATTAACCGATGCCTTTCGGCAGTTCACCGATCAACAACAGTGCTGTGCCATTGGTTCAGTGAAAAGCAATATCGGTCACTGTGTCCATGCCTCTGGTGTCTGCGGGTTAATTAAGCTGCTGCTGTCCATTCACCATGGTCAGATTCCACCCAGTATCAACTTTTCGAAGCCGAACCAGCACATTGCTTTCGACCAAAGCCCCTTCTTTGTAAATACCCAATTACGGGACTGGGAACCCAATGCCCAAGGTCGTCGTATCGGTGTGCTGAGTTCGTTTGGGTTCAGCGGGACCAATGTGCATATGGTTGTGGAGGGGGCGGCGGCAGAACTGTCAGTGCCGCCTCAACCGTCGTCGGTTGAGGCGGCGGCGCTCTTTGTGTTCTCGGCAAAAAGTGCTGAACGGTTGCAAACTTTGATGGAGTCCTGGCGAGATTATTTATCTGATGGCCAGACTCTCAACCCCGATCAGTTTCAAGATTTGGCCTTTACCCTACAAACTGGCCGGGAATCGATGGCCCATCGACTGGCCATTGTGGCTGACGATCATGGGGAATTACGGCAGCGCATAGCAGACTTTTTGCGCAATCCGGCGACTCCGGGCTGTTTTGTTGGGGTGATGCAAGGGGGACAACATTCAGACCAAACACCAGGTGAGACAACGATTCGGGAATGGTTTGGCAGACAACAATTTGATGAAATTGCTGCAGCCTGGGTGGGTGGGTCCGTTATAGACTGGAGTGCTTTACATGTAGCAGGGCGGCGGCGGCGGCTCCATGGGCTGCCGGGGTATCCGTTTGAAAAGGATCGTTACTGGTTACCTGAAACGTCTCACCAGGGGCAAGAACAGACCTCTGAAAAGTCTTCTTTAAACCATGGCCAGGTGCCATCCCATGGGATTTCGCTGGAGCTACCGACCGCATCTCGTTTTCAACCCGCTGCGACCACCATGGGTCAGCATCGACTGACGCCGTTGGAGAGCTTTGCACAACCGCGAGAGGCGCAGCTCTCCTCATCTGCTGAGGTCCCTTCCCGTGGGTTCTTCCCATGGCACCAGGACGGCGATGGCGTCTATCACATCGTGGTGGGTGATGCGACGCCATCGTGGGCCAGCTTGGCCCAAAGTCTCGAAATGGTTGCTTCCCAGACCGATGCCAGGGTCGTAATTCTGTCGGCAGACTCGGGGTTCGCTGGGCCGAAGGACCGGAGGGGACCAGATTTGTTCCAGCTGCTTACGGAGTTCGAGCTGCCAATCATTGCCGCTGTTAAAGGTCGTTGTCGCGGAGCCAGTTGTTTATTGGTGAGCCTGTGCGATTTTATGGTGTGCGCAGAGGAGGCTGAATTCCAGTTTCAACCCCCTGGGGAGTGGCGACTGTCTCAGCGAGAGCAGGCTTTCTTGCAGGAGCGATTTGGCCCCAAAGGGGATGGGCTCTTGAGCGACCAGCGCTCGTTCACGGGCATCCAATTGAAAGCGATGGGCCTGTTGTTGCCAGTGGTTTCGGCAGATCGCGTCAATGCCCATGCTGCCAGCCTGGCATCGGAACTGGCCCAGGCACCTAAGGAAGCTTTGGTGCAATTGAGACGGCATCTGGCTCGGATGGTAATCTCCCGAGCGGCGGTGCCCCAGTCAGCCTCCGGCAGAATTGCTGGGGCTCATCCAATTCTGTCGGCGGATCTGGGCAGATCGGCACCACTGTTGTTGCAATCTGACGTTGTCCGTGCCGAGGCCTATGGAGGGGGCGTCCTGTTGGTGACTTTGTGCGATCGCAACAGCCGCAATACGTTTTCCAAAGCCTTTATCGCCGGTATCAATGAAGTCTTTGCCCTGGTACGCGACAATCCGCGTTACAAGGTGCTGGTGTTAACCGGATACGACAGCTACTTTGCCTGCGGTGGCACCCAAGAAACCCTGTTATCGATCCAGGGGGGACCGCCCGGTTCACCGACGACAAAATTTTTAGTCTTCCCCTGGAGTGCGAGATTCCAGTGATCGCGGCCATGCAGGGCCATGGCATCGGCCCTGGGTGGGCGCTGGGCATGTTTTGTGATCAGGCCATCTTCAGCGAAGAGAGCCTTTATTTCAGCCCCTACATGCAGTACGGATTCACGCCAGGAGCGGGGGCCACGTTGATTTTTCCGGACCGGTTTGGCTGGGATTTAGGTCGGGAGATTCTGTTCACAGCTAGGGAATATAAGGGCCACGAGCTGCGGTCTCGGGGAATTAACATGGATGTCCTGCCACGGGCTCAGGTGCTTGGGCAGGCCCTACAACGGGCCGGTGAACTGGCGCGACAACCCCGACATGAGCTAGTCAGGCGTAAGGCCGAACGGTCCCGTCTGCTGCGCACCCTGCTGGAGCCGAACTATGCCCAGGAACTGGCCATGCATGACAAAACCTTTGTCGGCAATCAAGAAGTGCAGGAGCGGATTCGCAAATACTACAACTCGGGCATGGCGGTGGCACCCAGCGAAGAGAAAATAGCGGTGTCATCAGCGGCATCTACCCACCCTCGCCGTGGCCAGGTCCTCGATTTTCTGCGCCGTACCCTCGCCGATGAATTGCAACTCAAGTTGGAACGGGTGGATAGCCATGGGGCATTTGTCGATCTGGGCCTGGATTCCATCACCGGGGTGACCTGGGTCCGCCGGGTCAATCAACATTACGGTCTTAGCCTGCTGGCAGCCGAGGTGTATAACCACTTTACGCTGAATAAATTTGCCGATCTGGTCCTGGCCAGGACGACGGTCCTTGACCAGGACGGTGAAGCACCCGCACCCGCCAAGGCACCGCCGCCAGCAGCTAGTCCACCGCTGCCGGTTGCTACGGCAGATGCAGACGCCGTGAAGGCCATCCTCAAAACGCTGCAGATCACCCTGGCTGAAGAGCTGTTGATCAAGCCCGAGCGCGTAAACCCTGAAACACCATTTGTGGATATGGGGCTGGATTCCATTAGCGGTGTTACCTGGGTGCGCAAGATCAACCAGCGCTATGGGGTCAAAATAACGGCGGTCGAGATCTATAGTCACCCCACCCTGCGCCAGTTTGCGGAATTTATGGCCCGGATCACCCAGGCCCCGTCGCCTGAGACGCCGCAGGCTCCATTGCTGCCGCAGGCCGAAACACCAGTCACGACTCAGGCCCCTGACCCCCTGCCCAAACCACCGCCCAAACCCCCTGTAGTCACCCCTCAGCCAAGGGCAGGCATCGCCATCATCGGCATGGCCGGGCAATTTCCCAAGGCCCCTGACCTCAATGCCTTTTGGCAGAACATCGCCCAGGGCCTAGACTGCGTTACCGAGATTCCTCAGGAGCGATGGTCCCCAGCAGACTTTTATAACAGTCGCGACCATGCTCCGAACCACCCCCCCCATAAGTGGATGGGGGTATTGGAGGATGTTGATAAGTTCGATCCGTTGTTTTTCAACATTTCTCCCCGTGAAGCGGAACTCATGGACCCGCAACAACGGCTATTTCTAGAAGCCAGTTGGGCCTGTATTGAGGATGCAGGGTACGACCCATCCTCCTTGTCCGGCAAAAAGTGTGGCGTGTTTGCGGGGTGTGGTGCCGGGGATTACGGCCTGTCCCTGGAGGCAGACGGGTTAAATGCCCAGGCCTTAATGGGGGGAGCCGCATCTATTTTGCCCGCCCGCATTGCCTACACGTTGAATCTGCATGGACCCTGCCTGGCTTTAGATACGGCTTGCTCCTCCTCCCTGGTGGCCATGGCCATGGCCTGCGATAGTTTGGTGGCTGGTAACAGTGACATGACCCTGGCGGGCGGGGTGACCGTGCTGGCGGGACCGGCCATGCATCTGATGACGGGCAATGCTGGCATGCTGTCCGCCAACGGGCGCTGCCACACCTTTGACCAGCGCGCCAATGGTTTTGTGCCTGGGGAAGGCGTAGGCGTTTTGTTAATGAAGCGGCTGGAGGACGCAGAACGGGACGGTGACCGGATCCTGGGGGTGATTCGCGGCTGGGGCGTGAATCAGGATGGTCGTACTAACGGCATTACTGCCCCCAATGGAGATTCCCAAACCCGGCTACAGCGACAGGTTTACGATCGGTTCAACATTGATCCGGCCACCATTCAATATGTGGAGGCCCACGGTACTGGCACCAAACTGGGTGATCCCATTGAGGTAGAGGGGTTAAAGCAGTCGTTTCGGCAGTACACAGACAGGCGTGGGTATTGTGCCCTGGGGGCGGTTAAGAGCAATATCGGCCATTCCCTGATGGCGGCGGGAGTGGCGGGAGTGATTAAAATTCTGCAGGCGATCCGGCATCGACATATTCCGCCCACCCTTCATTTTGAAACCCTCAATGACCAAATTGATCTGGAGGGTTCACCGTTTTATGTGAACAGTGCTGGGCAAGCATGGGTTGCGCCCCCAGGGCAAACGCGCTGTGCGGCGATCAATTCCTTTGGGTTTAGTGGCACCAATGCCCATCTGGTGATTGAGGAATATGGAGCCCTGACCGGAGACCTTGGTGTCAGTCAAGAGCGGCTGGAGTCGCCTGCCATGGTCGTTCTTTCCGCCCGCACTGAGGAACAGTTGCAGGTGTCTGGCCAAAATCTACTGACCTATTTGGAACAGCAACTGGACTGCCCGGACACCGTTGTCCCCGATCTGCTGAGTATTGCTTACACCCTGCAAACCGGTCGGCAGGCCATGGATGAGCGGGTTGGCTGGGTGGTGTCATCCCTTGACGAACTGATGCAAGCACTGCGCTCTTATCTGGCTGGTGAAACCAACGAACGGGCGCGTGGCCATGCCAAGCACGGCCAGGAGGTCCTCGGATGCCTCAATACTGACGGGGATGCCGCTGAGATGCTCAGGGCCTGGGCCAGAAAGCGCAAGTTCTCCCATATTCTGAGCCTTTGGGTGAGGGGGCTGGATGTTGACTGGCACCTGTTCTATGACCAGGGTCAGCCGCGCCGGGTGTCCTTGCCCACCTATCCATTCGCCCGACAACGATATTGGATGCATAAGGCCCGTCTGCTCTCGTCCGACGCCGGGTCAAAATCGGTAAATCTGCCGCCGCCGCTAGCTGCATCGCCACCCTCATCGTTGTCTTCACTTTTGATCTTCGAACCCGGTTGGACTGCGCATCCCGTTGCGGACCATGGATTATCAGAACCGCCATCGTTTCATGAACGTCATGTTTTGTTCTGTGGTCTTGACCAGAGCCTTGGCAGAGAGTGTGCGGCTCGTTTGGAGGGGGTGATGGTCCATCACATCCCTTCCCCAGTTCTTGCCTCAGATCAGGGGACCCTGGAAGCACAGCTAGGCCATGCCGCTCTCCAGGTCTTTAAACTCATCCAAAAACTTATCCAAGGCTTGAATTCGCCTGAGAAACTTCTTTTGCAAGTGGTGGTTCCCCATCATGGGGGAATCTGTCTGCATGGTGGCCTGATCGGCATGTTGAAGACGGCGCGGGCGGAATATAAATGGCTGGTACCGCAACTGATTGAACTGGATGGGCAGGCATTATTCTCGGAGACGGTCGCCAGGGTTAATGACTGCGCCTGCCATCCTGACGATCTACATATTCGTTATCACGGCCATGATCGCTACATCAGATCCTGGCAGGAAACCGTACCAGCCTCCACTGAAAAATCCTTTGATTGGAGGCAGAACGGCGTTTACTTGATTGTGGGCGGTGGCGGTGGTTTGGGGAGCATTTTTGCGGAGGAAATTGCCCGTAACACCCGCAGTGCCACTTTGATCCTGGTGGGGCGTTCGCCACTGGATGGTGACAAACTTGCGGTGATTGAACGAGTGCGATCGCTCGGTGTCCAGGTCGAATACAGGCAAGCCAATATCGCCGACCGAGCCGACACCGACACCCTGATTCAATCCGTTCAGCATGCCTATGGAGGCCTTGATGGCATCCTCCATTGTGCCGGTATAACCCGTGACCAGATCATTCGCGAAAAGAAAGTCGAGGACTTTGCAGCGGTGTTGGCCCCGAAGCTGACAGGCACCTTTTATCTGGATCAGGCCTCACGTCACCTTGACCTGGATATTTTTCTCCTGTGCTCTTCCAATGCGGCGGTGCTGGGTAATCCGGGGCAGGTGGACTACGCCACCGCCAATGCCTTTCAGGATGTCTTTGCCGAGTACCGCTCCCAACTTGTGATCAAGGGCCAGAGGACGGGCCGAACGGTGGCCATCGGTTGGCCCCTGTGGAAAGATGGCGGTATTCAAACCCATGGGGCGGTCCAGGCCGCATTTAAACAGCGTTATGGATTAACGCCGATGCCCACCCCTTGGGGACTACAGGCGCTATCCCAGGCATTGGCAGCGGAACAACCGCGTCTATTGGTGATGTGTGGTGATCCAGACGCGATGAGAACCAGCCTTCAGATGGCTGAACGGGGTGATGGGCAAGGTCTCGACCTGACCAGCGGTGCGCCCAACCCGGAGGCGAGTCAGATCCGCCCACAGGTGGAAACGATTTTGACCCAGATCGTTTCCGATTTGCTCAAAATCCCCACCGGAGATCTCGATCCATCGGCTCACCTAAATGTTTATGGGTTCGATTCCACCCTGTTGATCGAACTGGCAGTTCGTTTGAATACTCGACTGGGACTCGATCTGACGCCAGCAGTCTTTTTTGAGCGCCTGACCATTGCCCGCATTGCCGACTATATCGCCTCTGACTATCGGCATGCCCTGGCCAGCTTAATCCAAAGCCGTTCTAACGGCGATCAGGGCAATAATACTCAGGCCAATAATACTCAGGTCAACAATACTCAGGCCAACAGTACTCAGGCCAATGGGGTTCAGGCCAATGGGGCTCAGGCCAATGGGGCTCAGGCCAATGGGGCTCAGGCTCAACCGCAGTGCTCTGCTACGGTCAGGCAGGATTTTGTTGCTCCGGCTGAGCCCATCGCCATTATCGGTATATCGGGCAGCTTTCCCATGGCCCCTGATCTAGAGGCCTTCTGGCATAACTTAAACACAGGCCAGGACTGCATCACAGAAATTCCCAAATCAAGATGGGATTGGGCTGCCTGGTACGGCGATCCGGATCATGAGGACAACAAAACCAATATCAAATGGGGCGGCTTTATTGCTGGCGTAGACGAGTTTGACCCGCTCTTTTTTGGCATTTCTCGGGGAGAAGCGGAGTTGATGGACCCCCAACAGCGGCTGTTGATGACCCACGTTTGGAAAGTGTTCGAGGATGCTGGCTATGCCGCTGAATCTTTGTCGGGCAGTGCTACTGGTATCTTTGTCGGCACCGCCAGCAGTGGTTACCACACCCTGGTCGAAAAGACAGGAATGCCGATCGAAGGCCATACCGCCATTGGTAACCTGCCGTCGGTTGGACCCAACCGCATCAGCCATTACCTCAACTTACATGGTCCCAGCGAACCGATCGAAACCGCCTGTTCGTCTTCCCTGGTGGCAGTGCACCATGGCGTGACGGCGATTCAAAACGGTCACTGCGAGATGGCCGTGGTGGGCGGCGTGAATACGCTGGTGACACCGGACGTGCACATCAGCATGAACAAGGCCGGAGCCCTGGCTGTGGACGGTCGATGCAAACCCTTTTCAGAGCAAGCCAATGGCTATGTTCGCAGCGAAGGTGTCGGCATGCTGTTGCTCAAACCCCTGTCAGCTGCCGAGAACGATGGCGATCATATCTATGGGGTGATTCGCGGCTCCGCTGAAAATCACGGCGGTCGAGCCGGTTCGCTGACCTCGCCCAATCCCAGGTCCCAGGCTGACTTACTAAAAACCACCTACACCCGAGCAGGCATCGATCCAAGCACCGTCAGCTATATCGAAACCCATGGCACCGGCACAAAGCTGGGGGACCCCGTGGAGATCAACGGTCTGATCACGGCATTTAACGAATTACGTGAAACCTATCCGTTGCTTGCAGATGGGCTGGATGTGGGGCGTCAGGGCTGTGGTTTGGGCTCCGTCAAGTCCAATATTGGTCATACGGAATTGGCCGCCGGTGTCGCCAGCGTGCTCAAAGTGCTGCTGCAATTCAAACATCGCACCCTGGTAAAGAGTCTCCATGCTGAACGGCTAAATCCTTATATTCGACTGCAGGACAGTCCTTTCTATGTGGTCCAGGAAAATCAGCCATGGGTGGCTCTACGGGACCCCCAGGGCAAGGAGTTGCCTCGCAGAGCAGGGGTGAGTTCGTTTGGCATTGGCGGTGTGAATGCCCATGTGATTCTCGAAGCATACGATGGCACTGTTCGGCCATCGTCCCCGAGGGTCGCCTGGCCTACCCCGATGATTGTGCTGTCGGCTCGCAATGGCGATCGCCTGCGGGACCTGGTCCAAAACCTGCTGGCATGGGTTGATCGATCTGCTGTTGCGTCAGGGAGGGCCGCCCCTAGCCTGCATGGAGTGGCCTACTCGCTGCAGGTGGGGCGCACGGCGATGGCAAGCCGATTGGCGTTTGTGGCCGAATCCTTCCAGATGATGCGGCATAAACTGCGGCATTACCTCCAGGGTGCCGGTGATCCGGGGGGGCTGTTCTGCGGCGAAGTAAACGGCCAGACTTACCCTGATGTGCCTGGCCCAGATGCCAGCCAGCCACTGGTGGAACAATGCAGACAGTCCGGTGACTACAGCCGCTTGTTGGCGCATTGGGTGAATGGGGGGACCGTCGATTGGCAGCAATGTTACGGTGACATCCATCCGGTTCGGGTCAGCCTGCCCACCTATCCCTTTGCCCGCGACCGTTGTTGGGTTGGTGTCATGCCCCAGAACGGGCATCTGCCCCTTGCGATGGAGCCAACGCCGCCAGTAGCGCCCCATGATGGGAATTTACAGGCTTTTTATCCTGGTTGGGAGGCTCTCCCGGTGCCAAATGCGTCCGGATCGCGCCGCATTACGACCACCTCCCCCCTCATTGTCGGCGGCACACCGGAGCAGATCGCTGCCATCCGTAAGCAGGCGGCGGCAACCGTTTTGACCCTACCGGTGGCGGCCAGTCCTGCCGTGGTGGCGGATAGCATCCGGCAGCAGGGTGATGTGGAGCATCTGGTTTGGATTGCGCCGTCCTCTGACTTGGGGCGGGAGCTGGGGCAAGCCATGATTGAGGCCCAGGAAACAGGGCTTTTTCAACTGTTTAATTTGGTCAAAGGGTTGCTGCTGTTGGGCTATGGCGATCGGTCCCTACGGTTGACGGTGATCACCACCCAGACCCAGGCCGTCTACCGTAGCGATCGCATTCAACCCGCCCATGCCGGTGTCCATGGCTTGGCTGGTACCCTGGCCCAGGAATACCCCCAGTGGCAGATTCAGGCCCTGGACCTGCCAGCAGCCTGGCCGGTTCAGGACATTTTCCCACCGACCCCACCGACCTTGGACGCCCTGGGCACCCCGCTGGCCTATCGGGATGGGACGTGGTTTAAGTCGGTGCTGTTACCAATCAGGGGGCTGGATGCAGACGGCAATGGCTATCGGCGTGGGGGTGTCTATGTTGTGGTCGGTGGCGGCGGCGGATTGGGCCAGGTGTGGACTCGCTGGATGCAGGAGCATTATCAGGCCCAGGTGATCTGGCTTGGTCGACGACCCGCGGCGGCCCTGGAACAACAGCTGAACGCCCTCGCCAAAGATGGTTTAAAACCCGCTTACTTCCAGGCGGATGCGGCTGAGCCCGGTGTTCTGGAGGGGGTGCTCCAACGAATTCGCCAGCGCTACGGCAGGATTCACGGCATCGTCCATGCCGCCATGGATGTGTTTGATCTGGCCCTGGCCGATATGACCCCAGAGCGATTTCGCCAGGTGTTGGCGAGCCGGATCAATATCAGCGTGCGGATCGCCGAGGCCGTTCGCCATCAATCCTTAGATTTTATTTTGTTCTTTTCCTCCATGGCATCGTTTGCCAAGGCAGGCGGTTATGGGGGATATGCGTCGGGATGTGTGTTTATGGATGCCTACGCGCGAGCCTTAAACACTGAGCTACCCCATGCGGTGAAGGTGGTCAATTGGGGCTACTGGGGGGTGGGTTCGGGCGAGCGAGTGTCGGCTCAGGTCAAACGCCGCTATCAGCAGCTGGGTATCGAGCCAATTCAGCCCCCCATGGGCATGCAGGGCTTACAGACCCTGATGCAGGGGTCGTTGGAACAAATGGCATTGGTAAATACATCCAGGCCCGATGCCATCGACGGAGTTGCTAGTGCGGCATTGATCTCTCGCCAAACCGATGATCTCCCGCCATCGTTAATCCGAAACATTTTGTTACAGATGGAGACCCATGGAGCAGATGAGTTCGTTTCGCTTGGACATAACTCAAGAATTTGAGACCATCGAGCGCCGAATTGCCGAATTGCTGGCTGGCATATTCGATGCCTATGGGTTCTTCCGGGAACAGAGGTTCACCCTGGAGGAGTTGAAAGCACGGGTATTGTTTAAGCCAGCCTACGATCGCTGGCTGGCGGAGAGCCTGGCCGCGCTCCATCAGTGGGGGCTATTGGGCTGTCGAGATGGGGGGCACTATACCGTGCCCGATACGGAGTGCCCCCCGCTCCATCAGCTGTGGGACCAGTGGCGTCACGCCCGCGCCCAGGCTGGTAGGGACAATCAGGCCCGATGGCAACTGGCGGAAATCTGCCTGCGCGCCCTGCCCGATATGCTGGCAGGCAGGCAACGGGCAACCGACGTAATGTTTCCCGATGCCTCCATGGCCCTGGTTGAGCATCTATACCAGGGGAATGCCGTGGCCGATCTGTTCAACGGTCTGATGGCAGACGCCCTGGTGCAGATCTTAGGGGCGCGGTTGACGACAGATGAAACCCAGACGGTACGCATTCTCGAAATTGGTGCTGGCACGGGCGGAACCACCGTAGAGGTGTTGAAAAAGCTCCAGCCTTTCAAGCATGGGATTGCGGAATATTTGTATACCGATATTTCTCAGTTCTTTCTGCTCCATGCCAGGGAACGGTATGCCCCTGACCATCCATACCTGCGCACGGCTTTGTTCGATGTGGAGTCGCCCCCTGAGTCCCAGGGGATTGAACCTGGACGTTACGACTTTGTGATTGCGACCAACATCTTACATGCTACAAAAAATATTCGTCACACCCTACGCCACGTGAAAACGGCGATGCGGTGCAATGGCATCCTGCTGATCAATGAGGTCAAGGATAAAACCCTGTGGGGCCATGTCACCTTTGGTTTATTGGAGGGGTGGTGGCGTCCTGAGGACAAGGCTCTGCGCATCCCTGGGTCGCCCCTGCTGGCGTCAGAAACTTGGCGGCGGGTACTGGCAGACGAGGGGTTTGATCCGGTGGTGTTCCCCGGTCAGTGGGCCCATGGTCTAGGGCAACAGGTTATTTTAGCGGCCAGTGACGGCTGGGTGCGCCAGAGCATTCCGGAGACCGCTAACCATCAGCCGCCGGTGCCGATAAATAGCAATGGCAGGGGGGGCGGGGCTGAGGTGTCCTTGCGATCGCAAGCAGTCGCTTACTTCAAACAGCTGATGGCCGCCACCCTAAAGCTGCGGGTCGACGAAATCGCAGCTACAGAACCGTTAGAAAGCTATGGTATCGACTCGATTTTAATCAATCGTGTTAACGCCAAACTCAGGGCAAATTTTGGAGATGTGCGCAGTACCCTGTTGTTCGAGGCCCAGACCATTGACGCCCTGGCTGACCATTTTATTCACCATCAACGGCCAGCTCTGGAACGTGTGCTGAGGGCCAAGAGTTCCCCTAGTCAGGCGGTTATGCCAGTGGTGTCTGCCCCAGGTCTGGCAGGCACCGAAACCACGGTATCTGCTGAACGCCATCGCCCCCAGAGTGAGAGTCAGAGTGAGGGGCAGAGTGACGGGCAGAGTGGCGGTCCGGCTCTGGCCTCCGAAATCGCCATTATCGGTATTAGCGGTCACTATGCTCAGGCGGACAACCTGGATACATTCTGGAAAAATCTGGAAGCTGGCCACCATTGCGTCACAGAAATTCCGGCGGACCGATGGTCCCTGGATGGCTTCTTTGAAGCAGATATGGAAAAGGCGGTCAAGCAGACTAAAAGCTATAGCAAGTGGGGCAGTTTTCTCCCAGGCTTTGCCGATTTTGATCCGTTGTTTTTTGGTATACCCCCCAGCGAGGCCATGAAAATGGACCCCCAGGAACGGCTGTTTTTGCAGGCCACCTGGGAGGCCCTGGAAGACGCCGGTCACACACGCACCATGCTGGCAGACCAGTACGGTGGCAGAGTTGGGGTTTTTGTCGGCATCTCGCGCACGGGGTTCGAGCTGTTTGGTGCTGATTTTCAAGCCCGTGGCGGCCGCTTCCAACCCCGTACTTCCTTTGGTTCAGCGGCCAATCGAGTTTCCTATTTTTTAAATATCCACGGACCGAGCATGCCCATCGATACCATGTGCTCCTCCTCGTTGGTTGCCATCCATGAGGCCTGTGAGCATTTGCGTCGGGGCACCTGTGATCTGGTGATCGCCGGGGGCGTGAATCTCTTCTTGCATCCGTCGAGCTATGTCGAACTGTGTGCCAGTGGCATGTTGTCCCAGGATGGCAAGTGCAAATCCTTCGGGGCGGGCGGCGACGGCTTTGTGCCTGGGGAAGGGGTGGGGGCAGTGGTTCTGAAACCGCTACAGCGGGCGATCGCAGATGGGGACAACATCCACGCTGTCATTCGGGGCTCCAGCGTCAACCATGGCGGCAAGACCAATGGCTACACGGTGCCCAATCCCTTAGCCCAACGGGATCTGATCCAGGTGGCTTTAGCGCAGGCGGGGGTCCATGCGCGGTCGATGAGTTATATCGAAGCCCATGGCACGGGTACGGAATTGGGCGACCCGATTGAGATCACCGGCCTCTCCCTAGCCTTCGAATCGGACACGGATGACACGGGCTTTTGCGCCATTGGCTCCGTCAAATCCAATCTGGGTCATCTAGAGGCGGCGGCGGGTATCGCCGGTCTCACCAAAGTTGTCCTGCAGCTCAAACATGGACGGCTGACCCCCAGTTTGCATGCGACAGCGTTGAATCCAAATATCAGCTTTGAGAAAACACCATTTTACGTCCAGCGCCAGGCCGGTCCCTGGCCAAGACCTGAATTGGCACTGCAGGGCGAATCGCGTCAGTATCCAAGGTTGGCTGGTGTATCGTCCTTTGGGGCCGGTGGCACCAATGCCCATGTCGTGCTGGAGGAGTTTCAGCAGGTTCAACGTCCCCAGACTGCTGGGTTAGCTGATGCGGGGCAACCGGCAGTGATTGTGCTGTCGGCGAAAAATGAGGCGGGCTTGCAACGCTCAGCCCGTCAGCTCCTGGCTTATTTGGAAAAAATGCCGGAGATAGACGCTCAATGGTTGCACGATGCCGCCTTCTCGCTGCAAGTTGGGCGCGAAGCGATGGCGGAACGCCTGGGCTGCGTGGTCTCTTCCGGGGATGAGCTGATCGATCAGCTACGACGGTTTGTCCGTAATGGCAGCGATGAGCATAGGCTGCATCGGGGCCAGATGGGGGGGCACCGTGATGCCCTGGCCTTCAGTGGTGATGACGATCTGCGCGATGTTGTGGCGGCCTGGATACAGCACCGCAAGTACGACAAACTGCTAAGCCTTTGGGTTTGGGGTGGGGAATTTGATTGGCACCGTCTGCATGCCCCGGGTACCCGGCGTCGAGTCAGCCTGCCCACCTATCCTTTTGATTGCGATCGCTACTGGTTTGACAGAGATATAACCTCTCCTAGCCCGACGCCGTCAGCCTCTACCTTAATGATGGTGCCGCAATGGCAGCCCAGGCCCTTGATGGCCAGCCAGGGCCAATGGACACAGCATTACATCCTGCTGTGCGATCTGGGTGAATGTAGCCCTGACGCTTGGGCTGGGTTTCAGGCCAGGGGCATCACCTGCCACCTTATGGAGAGCCAGGCTGATCAAATCCATGGGCGATTCGCGGATTACGCGGCCCAGCTCCTTGATCTGCTCCGCACCCTACTCCGGGACCGGTCTGCGACCACATTAATTCAATTGGTGGTGCCAACCGGGGGTGAAGCGCAGCTGCATAGCGGTCTTAGCGGGATGCTAAAAACTGCATACCAGGAAAATCCCAACCTCCACGGTCAGGTGATTGAAGTGGATCCATCCGAGGGGATGGCGGCGATTGGGGAGCGTCTGATACAGGACAGTCATTCTCCGGGGGACACTCACATCCGCTATGGCCATGGGGAGCGTCTGGTGCAAACGTGGCAAGAATTGGCCATGACGGACGCCGTGACTCCCCCCTGGCGGGACAACGGCGTCTATTTGATATCCGGGGGGGCCGGGGGGCTGGGGTTGCTGTTTGCCCGAGAGATTGCCACCCAGGCCCAGGATGTCATCTTGATTCTCACGGGGCGTTCCGACCTCAGCGATGGCCAACGGGAAAGCCTGCGGCAGCTTGAGGCCGATGTGGCAGTGCGGGGGGCTCGCCTGGACTATTGCCAGACCGATGTTTGCGATCGCGCCTCCGTCGATCGCCTGGCCCACCATATTCAAACCCAGTTTGGCCGACTGGATGGCATCCTCCATGCCGCCGGTCTGGTGCGGGATAGCTTTATTCTCAAAAAGAATCCAGCCGATCTAAGAGACGTCCTGGCCCCCAAGGTATCCGGCACCGTTAATTTGGCAGCGGCCTTTGCCGCCCTGGCCCCCGAGGTATTTATTTTATTTTCATCGGTGTCTGGGGTGATGGGTAACCCAGGGCAAGCAGATTACGCCGCCGCCAATGGCTTTATGAACGCCTGGGCCGAGCATTGCCGTCAGGCGCTGTCAGCCGAGCTGGCTAGGCAATTGCCCCAGCTAGCTGGGAAATTGCCCCAGAGAACCGTCGCCCTATGCTGGCCCCTCTGGCAGCAAGGGGGAATGGGGCTGGATGTCGCCACAGCGGATGCTTTGGAACAAAACACAGGCATGATGGCCATGCCCGTAGCGGCAGGCATGGACGCCTGCTACCGAGCCTTGGCGGCCAATCAAGCCCAGGTGATGATCGCCTACGGTGATGCTGCCCAGCTGCGCAGGACATTCCTTAGGCAGGAACCGGTAGGTGAGAGTGAATCCCGACGGTCTCGCCTGCCCCATCTCGCCCGCCATGCTCGGGAAAGACTCTGGCAGCGGACCCTGGGGCGGCTGGTGCAGCTGTTTGGCGAGGTCATTCAATTACATCCAGACCGGATCGATGTCCAGGCGTCCATGGAGGACTTCGGCGTGGACTCGATCATCGTCACCCAGATGAACCAAAAGCTGGCACCAGTCTTTCAGAAGTTCCCTAAGACCTTATTTTTTGAATATCCCACCCTGGCCTCCCTATGCAGTTATTTTGTCGACACCTTTCCGGCGGAATGCGCCAGCTGGACGGGGCTGTCGTTGGCGTCCCCACTGTCGTCCCAGCCGATGGCCACGGGGCTGACTGGGCGACCGGATCCGAGCTCCGCTCAAGATAGTAATGATAGCCATAACAGCCGCCCCCCTGAGGCTCGAGGGCAGCAAGTCAGTAGGGGCTCAGGGAGGAAACCCAGCCCCACCGCCCAGGAGCCGATTGCCATTATCGGGCTGAGTGCTCGGTTTCCCCAGGCCGAAACCCTGGATGCGTTTTGGTCAATGTTGAGATCGGGGACCCATGTAGTGACAGAAATTCCATCCGAACGCTGGCCCTTAGCCGGTTTCTATGAGCCAGACCCAAAGCAGGCGGTGGCCCAGGGTAAAAGCTATGGCAAATGGGGGGCATTTCTGGAGGGATTTGCCGACTTCGATCCGCTCTTTTTCAATCTTTCTCCCCAGGAAGCATTGAGAATGGACCCCCAGGAACGGTTGTTTCTGCAAACGTCATGGTCGGCCCTGGAAGATGCGGGGTACACCCCCGCTCGCTTGGCGCAGTGCTGCGATCGCAACGTGGGAGTGTTCGCGGGCATCACCAAGACCGGTTATGACCTGTACGGACCGGAACTGTGGCAGACGGGGGATACCCTGCAACCCCGGACGTCTTTTGCGTCCGTGGCGAATCGGGTGTCTTTTCTGCTGAATCTCAAAGGCCCCAGCATGCCGGTGGACACCATGTGTTCCTCATCGCTGACTGCTATCCATGAAGCTTGCCAGCGGTTACGCTTGGGTGACTGCGCCATGGCCCTGGCGGGCGGGGTAAACCTGTACCTGCATCCTGCCAACTACGTTGAATTATCAACTCTCCAGATGCTCTCAAAGGATGGGCGCTGTCGTAGCTTTGGGAACGGGGGCGACGGTTTTGTACCCGGAGAGGGTGTCGCCGTTGTCTTACTGAAGCCCCTGGTCAACGCCGTGGCCGATGGCGATCAGATCCACGCCGTCATTCGGGGCAGTCGGGTCAACCATGGCGGCAGAACCAATGGGTATACGGTGCCCAATCCCAAGGCTCAAGCAGACCTGATTCGTCGGACTCTGGATCAAGCCGGGGTTGATGCCAGGACGGTCAGTTATGTGGAGGCCCATGGCACTGGCACCTCCCTGGGCGACCCGATTGAAGTGGAGGGACTGACCCAAGCATTTCGGGCGGATACAAGCGCCACGGGGTTCTGTGCTCTGGGCTCGGTCAAGTCCAACCTGGGCCATCTGGAGGCGGCAGCTGGCATTGCTGGTCTGGTCAAGATTTTGCTACAGATGCGCCATCGACAGCTGGTGCCCAGTCTGCATGCAGCGGAGTTAAATCCCCATATTGAGTTTGACGATACTCCGTTCCAGCTGCAACAGACATTGGCAGATTGGCCGCGACCCACCGTGGGCGTCAACGATGCCATCCAGGAAGCCCCTCGCATCGCTTGCCTTTCATCCTTTGGTGCGGGTGGGTCTAACGCCCATGTGGTGGTGGAAGAGTATCCCGGTGGACTGGCCGCTACAGATGCCCCCTCCCCAATCAGGGCCACTCCCCAGCCGGTGGGCCCTGTGGGCATCGTTCTATCGGCGAAAACCCAGGAGCGGTTGCAGGTGTATGCCAAACGCCTCAAGGATTTTCTGGTGGACCATCGATCAGTGCTGGACGGGCGACTGCAAGACATTGCCTATACGCTTCAACTGGGTCGCGTCGCTATGGATGAACGGTTGGCCATGGCGGTGTCGACCCTGGATGAACTCTTGGACAACCTGGATGGGTTTTTGCAGGGGCGGAACCGGGGGGCGAATTGTTTTCAGGGGCGTAGGGGGCGCGATCGCACCCCCCTAGCTTTAATTAGCAACGACGAGGACTTCGGCGAGACGGTTGACCGCTGGATACAACGGGGCAAGCTGAGCAAATTGCTGGAACTCTGGACCCAAGGTCTGAGCATCGACTGGACGCGGCTATACCAGGCCACCCAACCCGGTATCGTCAGTTTGCCCACCTATCCCTTTGCCAGGGAGCGCTATTGGCTGCCAGAACTAAAACGGTCGAAGCCAGCTGTCCATGACATCGCCGTGCATGACACCGCCATTCATAAAACCGTTGCTAAGGAGCTAGATACCCAGGCGGTGACCGAGTGGACGTTGCACCCGGTGTGGGATGGGGTTTGCCCCAAAGCAGTGGAGCGATTTCCCGATGGCAATGCCGCCATTGCAATCATTGGCGGCACTCCGGATCAGCTGAGGGCCGTACGCCAGGACTATCCGTCGGCACAGCCATTGGAACTGCCCAATACCGCCGGTTTGGACCCGTGGTCTGCCATCTTGGATCGCCTACCAGGGTTGGCTCATATCCTTTGGATTGCGCCTGAAACTGAGCCATTATCGCTAGTGGACGACCGGGTGATTGAGGCCCAGGACATCGGTGTCATTCAAATTTTTCGGTTAGTCAAAGCGTTGCTTTCCCTGGGCTATGGTCAAAAACCGTTGGGTTGGACCGTAATTACTGACCAGGCCCAGGCCGTGCTTCCGACGGAGCCCATTCATCCCATCCATGCCGGTATCCATGGATTTGTCGGCAGTATGGCGAAGGAATTTCCCCAATGGCAGGTGCGGCTGCTGGATCTAGACGCCCAGCCCTGGCCGGATGACCTGTGGACCATCCCCCCCAACCCTCAAGGGGAAGCCCTGGCCTACCGGGGAAACCAGTGGTTCCAGCAAGCGCTAATACCGGTGCAGGATCTGGCGGTCAACCCAGAACCGTTCCGGACCCAGGGTACGTACATCATCATTGGTGGCGCGGGAGGGCTGGGGGAGGTGCTGTCTCGACATCTGATCCAGCATTGGCAGGCCCAGGTGATTTGGGTGGGACGGCGGCCCTTGAATCCGGATATTCAAACCAAAATCGACGCCCTGGCAGCGCTGGGGGCGGCTCCCTGGTATCTTTCGGCGGATGCCGCCAACGTCAGTGACCTGGAGAGGGTTCGCAACGCCGTTCAACAAAAGTACGGCTCGATTCACGGGGTGGTCCATTCGGCCCTGGGCAGCTATGACCAGAGTTTAATGGCCATGGATGAGGCCCAATTCCGCTCCGTCCTTTCCGCCAAGGTTGATATCACAGTGCGGGTTGCCCAGGTGTTTGCAGACGCGCCGTTGGATGTCATCCTTTTCTTCTCGTCCCTGGCCTCCTTTGGCAAGGTGCGGGGCATGAGCAGCTATGCGGCTGGCTGTGTCTTCCAAGATGCCTTTGCCCTGGGGCTCTCCCAGATCTGCTCTATCCCTGTCAAGGTGATCAACTGGGGCTTTTGGAGCATCGGCGGCGGTGCCAGAATCTCGGATACCCTCAGGCGGCATCTCCAAGAGACCGAGGGAGTACAGCCGATCAATGCTGACGTGGGCATGGGGGTATTAGAACAGTGCATCAGTAGCAACCTCTCCCCATGGGCCTTTATCAAATCCGATGCCTCAAGGCCCCCTCGGGGTGTGGTGTTGGATCAGACCATAGCCCAGGCACCCAGAGTTGTGCCGTCATGCTTGCCGACCCTGGCGGAATTCTCACCCGCCATTGCAGTTCCAGCCGTGCATCCGCTTCTGGCTGAGCTGGATGTCTGGATGGTGAAATTATTGTTGGCCCAGTTTTTGCAAATGGGTGTATTGCAGAACGGCGTCATCGAAAACAGTGCCACCCTGCGACAGCGCATGGGGGTGCTGGCCAAGTATCAGATTTGGTGGGATGAGGTGATGTCGGCCTTTGGCCAACAGGGATGGGTCCACCTCAACAACGGCACCATCACCGTTGAGGATGCCGCATTGCTTGAAAACCCTGATCTGATCTGGCGGCAATGGCAGGCGTTTTGTCAACAAACCGATCAGGATGATGAGATGCGGCCACTGACCGCCATCATTGATGAATGCTTTCGGGCACTGCCTGCCATTGTGCGCGGCCACACATTAATTACGGACATTCTATTTCCGGCAGGTGCCGTGAACAAAATGGAAGTCCTCTATAAGGACAACTCCATCGCCCATTTCTTTAATACGGCCCTGGCGGAAGTTGCCGCTGCCTGGTTACAGCAGCGCCTGGACGTCGATCCTCAAGCCCAAATTCGCATCCTCGAAATTGGTGCGGGGACCGGTGGGACCACATCCACAGTGCTGCCCCACCTGGCCCCGTTCAAACAGGCGATCGCAACCTATTGCTACACGGACATTTCCAATTCGTTTTTGATGGATGCCGCCCAGCGGTATGGTGCGACCCATCCCTACCTGGAATACAAAATTTGTGACATCGAGCAGCCCTTGGCGGCACAGGGTTTGGAGGTGGGGACCTATGACCTGGTGATTGCCACCAATGTATTGCATGCCACTCACTCCATGGGTAATACGGTGCGCAATGCCAAGGCCGCCCTGGCGGAAAATGGGGTGCTACTGCTCAATGAGATGACCGCCAAAACGGTATTTGCCACCTTAATTTTTGGCTTAATCGACGGTTGGTCCCTGGCCCAAGATACTCACCTGCGGATTCCCGGTAGTCCCGGTCTGACCCCCGCTGCTTGGCGGCAGCTATTGGCGGAAACTGGCTTTAAGCACATCCAACTGCCGGTGCCCTCGGCCCAACCCCTGGCCCAGCAAATTATTGTGGCGGAGAGCGACGGCGTGATCAGACAGAAGCGATCTCAAGTTGCCCCTGAACCGATCGCCTTGCCCGTGGCGGAGCGTCACCAGCCACTAGAGAGCCACACGGAGCCAACCATAGACAAATCGGCCTATGTGCAACAGCAGATCGTCGCTTGCCTGTCTCGGACCCTGCGGCTGGATGACAGTCGGTTCGAACTGGATGTGTCATTTTCCGATTACGGTGTGGACTCCATCTTAGGGGCGCAGTTTATCACCTTAGTCAGTGCAGCGTTAGATATTGACCTGAATACGACGATTATTTTCAATTACCCCACCGTGGAGCGACTCAGTGCCCATGTTCTGGAAGCCTATGGCGATCGCATTACCCCGCCTGCGCCCGATCGAGCCCCCGAGTTAGAGACACCGGGTGCCCAGGAACCCCTGGGTGCCCAGGAACCCCTGGGGGGCCAGACTACCCCCGCCTCCAGCCCTGGGCAGGCACCCAGATCAAGGCCGCAGACAACACCGACCGTTTCCCAATCCCCTAGCACCTCCCCAGCTGCCACCGACATTGCCGTTATCGGACTTTCCCTACAGGTCCCTGGTGCCCAAACCCCCCCCGACTTTTGGCAACACCTGCTCAGCGGTCAGAACGCGGTGAGCGAATTGCCGGCCCATTATCTGGACCGTGAAACGTACTACAGCCCACAGCGGCAAAAGGGTAAAACCTACTGCCACCAGGGCGGTGTGCTAAAGGATCGAGATTGTTTTGATCCTTTGTTCTTCAATCTTTCCCCCCGCGATGCGGAATCCATGAATCCGCATCAGCGCTTGATTATGCAGGAGGGCTGGAAGGCCCTTGAGGACGCAGGATACAATCCAAAATCTTTGGCTGGTGTTCCGACTGGCATCTTTGTGGGCTCCGAACCAAACGGCTATTTCCATGAGACCTTTACGGGGGCATCGGAGGCCATTATTGCCTCCAGGCTATCCTACTTCCTGAATCTGCGGGGACCGGCCCTGGTGGTTAATACAGGGTGTTCTTCTGCGGCGACGGCCCTGCATCTGGCCTGTGAAAGCCTCAGAAATGGCGAGTGCTCCATGGCCCTGGCGGGGGGCGTCTATGCGTCGATGAACCAGGCCCATCTAATTTCACTATCGGAAATTGAAATGCTGTCGCCGTCGGGTTGCTGCCGCACCTTTGATGCCGAGGGTGATGGCATGGTGTTGTCGGAAGGCGTCGGTATGGTCACACTGAAACGCCTGGCAGACGCCGAAAGGGACGGCGATCCCATCTACGGTGTGATTGCGGCCTCCGGGCTGAATCAGGACGGAGCCAGCAACGGCATCACAGCCCCCAGCGGTGTGGCCCAGGAAGAATTGATCACCGATGTTTATCAGCGTTATGGCATCAACCCAGAGGATATCAGCTATGTCGAGGCCCATGGCACGGGCACCCGTCTGGGGGACCCGGTGGAAGCCAATGCCCTGACCCAGGCATTTCGCAGATTTACAAATCGGCAGCACTATTGCGCCCTGGGCAGTGCCAAAGCCCACATTGGTCACACGGCTGCCGGGGCCGGGATAATTGGCTTGATCAAGGTATTGCTATCGTTGCAACACCGCAAACTGCCGGGGTTACCCCATTTTGAAACCCTCAACCCCCGGATTGAATTTGACCATGCCCCCTTCTTTATTCCTGCTCAGACAACGGATTGGTCGAGGGATGATGGCAAGCCCCTAATGGCGGCTTTGAGTTCCTTTGGCCACAGTGGCACCAATGTCCATTTTGTGATTCGTGAATATCAGCCGCCGCTATGGGCACCCACGGATGAGTCGGTTCAAATGCCATCGAATCCTGCGATCGTGCCGCTTTCCGCCAAAGATGAGCGGCGGCTCAGACAGGTGGTGCAACAGTTGCGGGGGTATTTGCGTGACACTCCGCGGGCTGCCGGGCCAGGGACCCTCAGGAATCTTGCCTATACGCTGCAAACGGGCCGCGAAGCGATGAATTGCCGTATGGCATTGGTCGTCCATAACCTGGCTGAACTACAGCAAGCGCTGACTGACTGGTTAGCGGATGGGGCCTCGGGGAGAACTGATGGCAGCCTGGCAGCTAACTCTCCTGACCAACTGTCTCAATGGCTGGCAGAGGAGAGGTTTGAAGCCATTGCTGATTATTGGTCCCAGGGAGGGTCAGTGGATTGGCAGCGGCTGTATGGCGATCGCAAACCGGTCCGCATCCATTTGCCCACGTACCCCTTTGCCAAGGAACGCTATTGGGCAAACGGAGCCACCCAAACAGGCATGGGGGCTGCACCTGTCTTGGCGGCTACAGCGCCTACGCCCCTTGATGGTGCTGACACCAGCGACTACCTGCTCGCATCTCCCGCCTGGCAAACGGTCCCAGTTACCTCCAGTGTATCTATGCCTGAAGGGATGCAGCGACTGATTATCCTTTGTGCTGAAACCACTACTGCCATAGAACGGATCTGCGAACGGCTGGCGACAGCCAATGCCTCAGTCATCCGTTTAGACCGACACTCAACCCCGCTGGATACCGCCTATACCGACTTTTCCTTGCAGGTCTTTCAGCACGTCCGCAATAGACTGCAATCCCATGGCAGAACAAAAACCCTGGTGCAGGTGGTGATTCCTGACGATGCAGAGGCCTCGGTGTTGCTGGGCATTACCGGGTTATTGCACACTGCCCAGCAGGAGAATCCAAAACTACAGGGGCAGGTGATCGCCCTGGATGTCAGTGACACCGACCAGGGACTGCTGACTAAAATCGAAGCTAATGCCCGCTGCGCCCAGGACACTCTGATCCGCTACGAAAATGGGGTTCGACAGGTCATCCGATGGCATGAATTGAGTCCTGGTGACCTGTCTGCCTCTGGCCTGCCCTGGAAGGACCAAGGCATTTATTTGATTACCGGTGGGGCCGGTGGTATTGGTTTGATTTTTGCCAGTGAAATTGCCAGTCGGGTTAATCAGGCCACCCTTGTGCTCATTGGCCGATCACCCCTCACATCAGAAAAAGAAGCCCGCCTTAATGCGATCGCACAGAACGGCACCCGCATCGACTATCGCCAGGTCGATATCAGTCAACCGCAGCAGGTGCAGGCCCTGATCCTGGATATTCAGGCTAACCACGGTCCCTTGAACGGCGTAATCCATGCAGCAGGGATTCACCGGGATAATTACCTTATCCACAAGCCAGATGACGAGTTTAGAGCTGTTCTAGCCCCTAAGGTCCAGGGCACCGTTAACCTTGACCAAAGTCTGGCCGCTACTCCTTTAGACTTTTTTGCCCTGTTTTCCTCCGGGGCGGCGGTGACCGGCAATTTGGGCCAGGCCGACTATGCCGCTGCCAATGGGTTTATGGATCAGTTCGCCACCCAGCGACAAAGACTCGTGGCCGCAGGGCAACGATTTGGCCAAACCCTGTCCATCAATTGGCCCCTTTGGCAGCAGGGGGGCATGCAGGTGGATGCGGCCACGGTGGCGCTGATGCACCAGCGGACCGGCATGAAGGCGATGCAGACCACCATCGGCATCCAGGCCTTTTACCAGGCACTGATGGCCAAACACCCCCAGGTGGGTGTGGTTACTGGAGATCTTGCCACCATTCGGCAGCGGTTGTTTGGGACGCCGCATAAGGCTGAAACAGTCCGCCAGACTGGGCCGATTGATCAGCAGGACCTGAGGGCCGCAACGCTACAGCAACTCAAACAGTTGTTGGGCGCACGCCTTAAACTGTCACCGGAACGGATTGCCTCCCAGGAGCCCTTTGAGCGCTATGGCATTGATTCGATCCTGATCACAGATCTCAATCAGGATCTTGAAGCCGTCTTTGGGGAAATTTCCAAGACCCTATTTTTCGAATATCAAACCTTGAGTGCCCTGACGGATTATTTCGTGGCAGACCATCCAGAGGATTGCCAGCGCTGGTGTGGTTTGGGGGGTAAGTCTAGTGGTAATCCCACACCAGCTGTCAGTGCAGCGGTCCCGACCGCTTTGGCCGCCGGGGCTATCAAGGCAACCGGCGGACCCCGCCAGGAACCGATTGCCATCATTGGCATTAGCGGTCATTATCCCCAAGCAGATTCGCTAGCGGCCTTCTGGTCCAATCTGTCTGTGGGCCAGGATGGTGTAACGGAAATCCCGCCCGAGCGTTGGTCCCTGGAGGGATTTTATCTGGAGCAACCGGAGGAAGCGGTGGCCCAGGCCATGAGCTATGGCAAGTGGGGCAGCTTCCTTGACGGGTTCGCGGAGTTTGACCCCCAGTTCTTTAACATTTCGGGGCGCGAAGCCATGAGTATGGACCCCCAGGAACGGCTGTTCTTGCAATCGGCCTGGGCCGCGCTGGAGGATGCTGGCTACACTCGGGAAACCCTGCAATCTCGGTTTGATGGCAATGTCGGTGTGTTTGCTGGCATCACCAAGACCGGTTATGACCTGCACGGGGCGGAGTGGCGTCAGCATGGAAAACTGTTTTATCCCCACACGTCCTTTGGATCCGTGGCTAATCGGGTCTCCTATCTGCTGAACCTGCATGGCCCCAGCATGCCCATTGATACCATGTGCTCCTCCTCGTTGGTTGCCATCCATGAGGCCTGTGAGCGATTACGTCAGGGTGTTTGTCCAATGGCGATCGCAGGTGGGGTCAATCTTTACCTGCACCCCACCAACTATGTTGAGCTATCGGCCCTGAAAATGCTTTCTAAGGGCGGGAAATGCCGCAGTTTTGGGGAGGGGGGCGACGGTTTTGTCCCCGGCGAGGGCGTCGGCGTTGTGATCTTAAAACCCCTGACCCAGGCCTTGCAGGATCGGGACCATATCCACGGTGTGATTCGGGCGACGGCGGTCAACCATGGGGGTAAGACCAACGGCTATACCGTTCCTAACCCCAAGGCCCAGGCCGAGTTGATCCGCAAAACATTAGATCTAGCAGGCATCCACGCACGCACCGTCAGTTATGTGGAGGCCCACGGCACCGGGACGGCGCTGGGGGACCCGATTGAGGTCACTGGCCTCACCCAGGCCTTTCACCATGACACCACGGACGTGGGCTTCTGCGCATTGGGGTCGGTCAAGTCCAATATCGGTCACCTGGAGGCCGCTGCCGGGATGGCAGGGCTGACCAAAATTCTCTTGCAGATGAAGCACGGAAAACTGGCACCCAGCCTGCATGCCGATCGATTGAATCCGAACATTTCTTTCGAGAACACCCCCTTCCAGGTACAGCGCTCACTGGCGGACTGGCACCGTCCCCAGGTCAACGTTGATGGCACCCCCAGGGAATATCCCCGCATCGCCGGGTTGTCATCATTTGGGGCAGGAGGAGCCAACGCCCATGTGATTCTCGAAGAGTACATGGACGAAACTATCCATCCCCCGCAAGCCGATGCCGACAACCCGCCAGCGGTATTTGTGCTGTCCGCTAAAAATGAAGACCGTCTCAGGGATTACGCGAGGGCGATGCGGGACCACCTGCAAAACCATATATCAGCCAACCAGCTACCTGATTTCCTCTACACCTTACAAGTTGGCCGAGAGGCCATGGATCAGCGGCTGGCCATGGTGGTTCATTCCCAATCTGAGCTGGTGGCCAACCTTAGCCTTTTCATTGATGGCCAACCCCTGGGTAAAGACTGTTGTCGGGGACAAGTGGATCACGAACAGGAAATCTCGACCGGGGCAGCGACCACTATCAATCCCAGCAGTCTAGACCCGACCAGGCTGGCCCAGGCCTGGGTGCAGGGGCATCCGGTCAACTGGCATCAACGTTATCGGACCCGACCACCGCGCCGTCTGGCCGCCCCCACTTATCCGTTTGCCCGAGAACGGTATTGGATTGCACCGGGGGAACTGTCCGGTGATGGTGATCGGCCAATCCTGACCCATGCCGTTTCCAGGCCAACGCCCACAGAGTTCTCGACGCCGCCATTGCAGAAGATCCAGAGAGTGCTTGCTCAAGCCCCAGATAACCAGATGAATTTTGTCAGCCCTGCTGCCAAACCCAAGGATCTCTTACTGCGTAATCTGAGCGTTCCGGTGGCCCCGGATCTACAGGATATGGCCACATCGCCCTTGTCCAATAGCCCTGAGCCGCAACTCTCCGAAGGAACGCTAATCCGTAGCTTAAAGAGGAGTTTGGCCAAGGCCCTGTTTATTGATGAAGGGGCGATCGCAATCAATCAACCCTATATCGACATGGGCCTGGATTCCATCGTTGGCGTTGAATGGGTCCATGCCATCAACAAGGAGTTCGGACTGAGCCTATCGGCCACCCGAGTGTACGATTTTCCCACCATCCGTCAATTGGCCACATATTTACGGCAGGCCTTAGCCGACACAACCCAGGCAACAGAACCTGCCACCCCCAGGGTCGCCAACTCCGATGGGGCAACCGCCAACTCCGATGGACCCGTATCCGAGGCACCCATATCCAATGGGTCAGCACCCACACCGACACCCACACCGACACCCACATCGACCGTGCAAGAGCCCGCCTATGGATTCACAACGGCCCAATTAGAGACCTTCTTAGTCACCAGTTTAGCCAAGGCGCTGTTCATTGAACCCAAGGCCATCGGCACCAAGAAGCCTTTTGTCGATTTTGGCCTAGATTCCATTGTCGGTGTGGAATGGGTGCACGCTATCAATACGGAATTTGGCGTGAATTTATCGGCAACTCGGGTTTACGATTACCCGACTATCCAGGCGCTGGCGCAGCACCTCAAGAACATCCTGCCTGTCCCACCCACCGTGCCGCCACCGGCCCCCGCTTCCCTCTCTTCTCCGTCTCCCCCAGCACACCCATTAGAGACGTCCGTTGCTAGTCGCGATCGCCAGCCGTCATCCACCCCACCCCCCGAACCCATCGCCGTCGTCGGCATGTCAGGCCGATATCCGCAGGCTAAGGATCTGGAGCAGTTCTGGCAGAACCTGGCTGTCGGTCAGAATTCCATTCGTGAAGTTCCTCGCGATCGCTGGAATGTGGATGCCTATTTTGATCCTAATCCTTCCACACCGGGCAAGATCTACTGCAAATGGTTGGGTGCCCTGGATGAGGTCGACTGCTTCGACCCATTGTTTTTCGGCATTTCCCCTGCCGAAGCCGAAGGCATGGACCCGCAGCATCGGTTGTTTCTAGAAGAAGGCTACCGAGCCTTTGAGGATGCGGGCTACGGTTCCCGCCTGCTGAGCAATGTCAACTGTGGCGTCTACATGGGGGTGATGAGCTATGAGTACGCCTTTTTGCTCCAGCAGCGTCAGGCCGAGTTAACCAACACTGGCAATAGTTTTGCCATCGGCGCGGCCCGCATTCCCTATTTCCTCAATCTAAAGGGACCGGCAATCCCCGTTGATACCGCCTGTTCTTCCTCTTTGGTGGCCATTCATCTCGCCTGTCAGGCCCTCAGGCAGCGGGAGATTGACATGGCCCTGGCGGGAGGTGTCAGCCTGTATCTGATTCCAGAATCCTATGTGGGCATGTGCGCCGCTGGTATGGTGTCGCCTGATGGTCAATGCAAAGCCTTTGATGATGATGCCAATGGGTTTGTCCCTGGAGAAGGGGCTGGCAGTGTGGTTTTAAAACGTCTTGCCGATGCAGAAAGGGACGGTGATCATATTTATGGACTGATCATCGCTTCTGGCATCAACCAGGATGGCAAAACCAATGGCATCACCGCCCCCAGTGCCCAGCGCCAGATCGATCTATTGCAGAGCATCTACACTACCTATGGCATCGACCCCAGCACCATCAGTTATGTCGAAACCCATGGCACCGGCACCAGGCTGGGCGACCCAATCGAGCTAGAGGCCTTAACTACGGCCTTCCGTCAGTCAACCGATGGTCAGCAATTCTGCGCCCTGGGCTCGGTGAAGAGCAACATTGGTCACACCTCGGCGGCGGCTGGTGTGGCAGGCGTACAAAAGACACTGCTGGCCATGCAGCACCAACAACTGCCCGCCAGTTTGCACTTTAAAAAGCCAAATCGCCACTTCAAGTTTGCCGAGTCGCCGTTCTATGTAAATACCGAACTCAAGGCCTGGCCAACGGAGCCGTCTTCCCCTCGTCGGGCTGCCGTGAGCGCCTTCGGATTCAGTGGCACCAATGCCCATCTGGTGTTGGAAGACTATGTGGGACCACCCTCTGCGTCGCCAGCACCGAGTGGGCCATCCCCCGTGGTCATCGTGCTTTCCGCCAGACGAGTAGACCAATTACAAACAGTAGTCCGTCAGTTACATGATCATTTAATTGCCACCGAGACCCCAGATGCCATCGAGTTACCGTCATTGGCCTACACCCTCCAGGTAGGCAGGGCTGAACTGGAGGAACGGCTGGCTTTTATTGTGGATTCGATGGATGAACTGATTCAAGCGCTACAGGGATTTCTGGCGGATGCGCCCGGTCATGCCCGGTACTTTCGGGGGCAGGTCAACCCCCATGATGAAACGGTCCAGGCCCTCGTGGATGATGATGCCTTTATAGAAACTGTTGACCAGTGGATGCAACAGGGCAATCTCGATAGCGTTTTGCAATTGTGGGTAAAAGGCCTGGATGTGGATTGGCACCGTTTGTATGGCAGTGCCAGGCCAAGGCGCATCAGTTTGCCCACCTACCCGTTTGCCCGCCATCGCTGCTGGGTAGATGCAGTGGCAGAAAACCCAGGGGGCAGTAGTACCCTGCCTCAATCCTCAGCCACGCAACGTCCACTACTCTCCCCCCTGCAACTGCCAACGCTGACTCTAAAGGACCTTGATCCCCTCGGAGTTGCCAGGGACTTTGTGCCAGCTGCTTTAGAAGACTTGTTGGCCCAATTGCTATGGGGCATATTGCAAGCCATGGGGCTGTTTCAACGAGGCTCTTTTGACTTGTCTGCAGCCATGGCCGCTGGCAAGATTCGTCAGGGATACGAACGTTGGCTACAGGCAGCTCTCCAAGACTTTGTCCGGCGGGGGCAGCTGGATTATTCTGCTGGCAAGTTTGTCACCCCCGATGCTCATCCACCCAGCCTTACATCCCTCTGGACTCTGTGGGACTTGCAGCAGCAGATTGAAAGCCGTGATCCACTCAAGCAGGCCCAGTTTCCCTTGATTGAGGCTTGCCTGCGCTCCTTGCCAGAGATTCTACAAGGCGATCGCACCGCCGTGGAAGTGATGTTCCCAGATGCTTCACTAGAGCTGGTGGAACCGTTTTATCAAGGCAATCCGGTGTCAGACCTGTTCAACGAGATCCTCAGTCGCACACTGACGAGTTGCATCGAACAGCGTATTGCCGCCGATCCTGAGGCTCGCATTCGCATCCTTGAGATCGGTGCCGGTACCGGTGGCATGACCGCTGCTGTATTGCCATGCCTCAAAGCCTTTGGTCAGCATGTGGTCGAATATTGTCACACGGATATTTCCAAATCGTTTCAGTTCCATGCCGAAGAGCAATTTGTTCCAGACTATCCCTTTGTTCGTGCTCAACTGTTCGATGTGGAACGACCGCCTACAGAACAGGGTGTGGCCCAGGGACAATACGACTTTGTTATTGCTAGCAATGTGTTGCATGCCACGCGCAACATCCGGCGTACCGTGGGTCATGCCCGTTCGGTGCTACGGTCCAATGGGCTCTTGTTAATTAACGAAATCAGCCGCAAGTCTTTGCTCGGGCATCTCACCTTTGGGCTGCTAGATGGCTGGTGGCTGAATGAAGACAACGAATTACGCATCCCTGGTTCACCGGCTCTATATCCCGAGACTTGGGAAAAGGTGCTAAGAGAGGAGGGCTTCGCATCGGTGGTTTTCCCCTGTGGGGAATCCCATGAACTGGGGCAACAGATTCTGGCGGCTTCCCTGGGCACACCCCAAAATATTTCTGGGAAAAAAGAGTTTCTGGCTTGTCAGGAAGACTGGGGTGCGGCCCCGCTTGAGAAAGAGTTTTTGACTTGCCAGGAAGACTGGTATGCGGCCCCGATTGAGGTGGCTGATTGGACGCCAAGAATCGATGCGGTCAAGACGAACGAAGTGCTGGTTATCAGTGCAAAATTAGAAGATGCAGACGCCATCACGAAGGTTTGCGAGACCGTCGCCAGGCTGGCTGAATATCCAGCCAATACCTGGACGGTGAGGCATTTATCCCTTGACACCCATGGGTTGGATGAAACCCTGTTGGCTGCCATTGTTCGGGGGGATGTCACTCACCCCCTCACCATTTTTCTGTGTGTGCCACCGATAGTCGATGACGGCATCGATCAGCTTGCTCAGGTGTTTGCCACTGTTCAGTCTGTGATGCGGGTGATGCATGCCAGGTCGACACGTTTCTATTGTTGTTATACGGAACCCACCGCTGCACACTGGTTGTACGGTGAGGCCTTGACGGGATTATTTAAGTCCGCGATGGCAGAGTCGGTGAACCATCGCTATCGGGTGGTGTCCCATGACGCCGCATCAGCTACAGACGGACGCACAGCTTTGAGAATAGTCCAGGAATGGCTGTGCGATGAAACCCAGGAACTGCCAGTGGCGATGGTGCCCATGGTCCGTTACGAACAGGGACAACGTTACGAATTGCGGGCGGCTGAATCAATGCCGCCTGCGGATGAGCTTAATGTATTTCGTCAGGGGGCCACATACCTGATGGTGGGTGCCCTTGGCCCTGCTGGATTGCAGGTTTGCGAAGAATTGGGCCGTCGGTATCAAGCGCGGTTGGTGCTCTTTTCTCGGCGCGGGGAACATCAGGCGGAGGCCGCGTTGAATCGGATCAGGGCCGCTGGTGCCACGGTGCTCTATCGCTCCGTCGATATTGTGGACCAAACTGCCTTGGGGCAGGCGATGGCGTCCGTCAAGGCCGAGGGGGTGACACTCAACGGGGTGATCCACATGGCGCGACGGGTGGCCGATGCCCCGATTGTTCAGAAGAATTTCCATGATTTTGTCGAGGTGATGGCGGCCAAGGTCATGGGTGGGTTAAACCTTGATGCCGTGACCGCCGATGAACCGTTGGACTTTTTTCTGATGTATTCCTCAATGGCGGCATTTGGTATCCAGGGCTCGCCGGATTATGCCTTCTCCGCAGCGTATCAAAATACCCTGGCTCGGTTTCGCGACCAACAAGTCTCCCAGGGACGACGTTCAGGGCGGACCCGGTCCATCTGTTGGGGACAGTGGGATGTGGATGGTGTGGTCTCCTCAGAACAGTTGCCTAAACGACTGGAACGCCTGCGCGGCATGGGTATGGATGCCATTGATGCGGCCTCTGCCATGGCCCTGATGCAGGCCTCTGTCAGGTATGACACCAGTGTGGTGGGCTTTATGGCCGTTTTTGATCGCGAGCGGGTGCGGCGCACGCTGGGGCTGGGGGCGGATAGCCATGTCAGTGAAGAGGCGATCGCAAACGGAATCAAAGCTTATGAGCACCAGCAATGGACGGATTTGGATCTGGCTCGATTCTTGGATTCAGTTCCCGACCAGGATCTGACTGACTCCATCCAAGCTGAAATCATTCGGGTGATCCGTGCTGCTGATTCGTTTTCACGACCTGCTGAACGGCCTGCTGGAAAGAAACGCAACAGCAACGGTGCTCGTATTGATACTGGGCAACAGCCCTCTAACAGCCCAATCCAAGTCGCAATTAGCCCTAAGCCAGCGTCTAAAGACTCAGATCCATTACGAGCGGCCATTTTGGCCAGTATCAAGAAGACCCTGAAGATTCCGGAAAGCGAACTGGATTGGAACCATCCACTCCAGGATTACGGATTGGATTCGATTATTGCCATGCAACTGGCCACCACATTAGAAAAGCATTTAAATTGTCCAGTGCAACCCCGATGGCTGATTGAGTATCCGACGCTAAATTTACTGATGGAAAAACTAAATAAGGAAGTGAAAGACAATCCATCAAATTAATCCCGTGGCAGCGGCACAACCGGCTCCAAAAGAGAGGACGCGAATCGACTGGTTCGAAAGATGATGACAATCATGACAGAACCAAGCAGATACCAAGCATATGGGTGAATAGGGGGAATTGAATCGAGCCAATGGGTGAACCAGTTGCTCGTCAGGTGAAGATTTTCCACAATAGAGTAGTGGTATTGATAGAGATAGATTCCAAAGCAAAGGATCAGAACAAGCCACATGGCGAGGGTAATACTTTGCAATACCATGGCCGCCAAGCGAGATTCGAGCGAGACTTCTCCTTCAAACTCAAACGCTCGTCTGGTGAGTGCAGGTGTCAGTAGTTCATACAAGTCATTGATGCGTTGCATCATGTCCGGTGGCTGTTGTATTTGCTTACATTTCATCCGGCGAAATTTTCCTTCCAGATACATCTGTATTTCCGCTACAAAATCAAACCCTGGATTCAGAATGCTGATGTTTTGGTCTAATGTGTCAAAAGTACGTCTCATCCTCAGGTACTGCCAATTCACACCAATTTTGAACTCGGCCATGATTTGACCGAGTTCGGCTGAAGAGCTGCCAATGGACTTTTCGTAGTAAGGCAGATTCTTGATCATGCTGCGGGCTGCCTGTTTGTTGAGTACTCGGACAATTCGCCTTTTCACTTTCACGAGGTCTATCGGTGGCAGTTGGCCCATGGTGAGCAATAATAGCTCGGCTGCCTTGTCAAATGCCCCTTCGGCCATAGCTCGGAAATATTGATCGTACTGGGCAGCAAACTTCGGATCGAGTCTGCCAACACTGCCAAAATCAATCAACGCCAGCTTGCTGTTTCTCAGAAGAATAATATTGCCCGAATGTAAATCACCATGAAAAAGTAAATCTTCATACAGTTGTCTGAAAGCACTTTGTAAGAGTTCCTGGGCAACTTTACAGGGATCAATGTTATTTTCTGCAAGCCAGTGCTTGACTCTTTTAGGATCGTCCCTTAATACACTGTTGAAATCACTAACAAATACACCGTCAATGAATTCCATGACAAGAACACGGTCGGTGTTGAACTCCAGATAGACATCAGGCACATAGATTCCATGATCAGTAAGTGTTTGCTTGAGCCTGAGCATGTTGCTGGCCTCCAACCGATAGTCCAACTCCTCTTCCATGCTCGCCTGAATTTCCTGAAGCATTTCATCTAACCTTAAATACTGTAGGGCCTTGAATTGACCCAGAAGATTGAATGCCAGGTTCAACAAGTTAAAGTCATATCGAAAATATTCGGCTGCGTAGGGACGTTGAACTTTAATGACCACCCAGTTACCTGCCTGTTTGCGCCTCGCCTTGTGCACCTGAGAGAGAGAGGCGGCGGCAAACGGTTCCAGCTCGAAATCATCAAATACTTCATCGATAGAAGTTCCCAACTGCGCCTCAATGATCTCCATAGAAAGTTGGGGTGAAAATATCATGGCGCGATCCTGAAGTTTTGCAAGTTCCCTACAAAACTCTAGTGAAAACAAATCGGTTCGCATGGCGAATATCTGCCCCACTTTGATCCACATGCCGCCTAAGAGTTCTAGAAACTCACGCACCTTGGCTGCTCTGCCCTCTTCAGAACCTTGCAGAACGATGTCACGCAAAAAATTGAGCACCAACAGCAACAGTCGCCCTAAGATAAAGAAGATCCGCCAAAATTGCGGTTTACTGACCGGCACTTCTTGCAACGCCTTTTTCTCCGATGGTTGTAGTAATGGCGTTGTACATTGGCTTTTCTTTAGCATGGTGGCATTTTGGGGCTCGACGCAAGATAACATTTACCATTTGACGGAGCATCAGCGATGGTTGATCGGCTACAGCGATTCATTCCACTCTGAAATCTGTTGGTGCGATTCGGATGACCAAGCACATGCGGAGAGCGACTATTTCTTTTTAAGAAATAGTTTCTTTCTCTTGTCTAATTACATTGGATAAACCGTGATAAGAAAAATTTACACTCGATTGTGAAAGGCATTCTACTAGCTTCCCAGGAAATCGGTTGCAATCTCCCTGTATTATTTTGTATTATTTAGCACGTTCTGAATTTAGAATGTCTGATAGACGTAATAAATCAAATTTAGCGTCTCAAATCTCACGTCTCAAATACACCCATGGGTAGCTATGCTCAAATGTCGAGAGTCTGAGGGGTGAGGTCGTAACGTTTAAAGTTGTCATCGAAACGGTTCAGAAGTACGATAGAAATTGTGGCCATGATCTTTTTGATCTAACCTTCAGATATCTTCATAGTTGTAGTTGGCTCATATTTCGAACAATTCACGCTGCTTGGCTCACGCTCCTATTAGACAAGCGATCGCGAGTTGAGATTTGATACAGAACCTGCAGAATTGAAGGGTGATCGATGAGCACGGTTAATCAGCGATTAACAGATTTGTTCTCTAAGAACATTGTTGTGGAGCCATCCAGGTCTTCAACGTCAATGTTGTCCCAGGACGCTGGTGGTGGCTTAACCAACGTGACCTTCAGTTGCATATTTTTCTCTGATGTCCGTAAGACCATTTCCAATCGCAGCAAGTATGCATTTGTGAGAGAGCTGGTTGAATTTGCCGACCATGCAGGATTTGAAGCCGTCTGTTTTCCTGAGAGGCATTTTCATGAGTTTGGCGCGATCTATGCCAATAATGCGGTTGTGGCGGCATACTTCGCCCCATTGACGAACCATGTGCGGTTGCGGGCGGCTGCGGTTTCTGTCACGTTGCATCACCCTGCTGAAATTGTTGAGAATTGGGCCATGGTCGATATCTTGTCGAATGGTCGAGTGGATTTGGGATTCGGTAGCGGCTGGAATAAACCCGATTTTGTCCTTTCCCCTGAAACCTACGAGAATCGTTTCAAACTGCGTGATCAGCGGATTCCCATTATTCAAAAACTCTGGCGTGGAGAAACGGTTGACTTTCCGGGACCCGGTGGAGAGATGTTCCCCATATCAGTGTATCCGCGCCCCATTCAGCCGGAACTAAATGTTTGGTATTCCACATTCTCTGAACAGGGATTTGAGCGTGCTGGTAGTATGGGCTACAACATTTTTACGATGCTGCTGCCCGACAATGTGAATGCGTTAGCCAAAAAGATTGGCCGCTATCGCCAGGCGCGTGCTGCTGCAGGTTTTGATCCAGAAACCGGAATTGTCTCATTGCTGATGCACACCTTTGTGCACCCGGACATGGACTGGGTGCAACATGTCGTTTCCGGACCATTTAAGGAGTATATTGCTAGCAGTGTTTTGCCTCAGATGAAAGCGGTAGGCAAGCATTTTAACGATTCAGAAGTTGATCGGATTGTTGATTATTCTTATGCCCGGTATTTACAAACGGGCGGTATTTTTGGACCGTTGACAGATTGTCAGCGACAGATCGATCAGGTGATCGCTGCCGGGGTGAATGACATCGCATTGCTGCAGGACTTCGGTGTTGAATACAGTGCGGTGCAGCAATCACTCGAATATGTGGGGGAACTGGTTAACCGTAACCGAGAATCTAGACATCTAGCGGGCTAAGTCATGCAGGCTGAAACAGAAAGATTGGAATGGATTCGGACATGGATAAAGGCCAGGAAAGCGGCCACTCAGCCGCCAGCTTCTGTCACGGCTACTGATGACGCTGTTGTTGTAACGGGGGTCTCTGGCTATTTCCCTGGCTGTATGAATGTGGCTTCATTCTTCAATCATATTGATCATGATCAGCCTCTGATTACGGCTATTTCTGATCACCGCTTGGACCTGATGATTCATCAAGGGGGTGATCAGCTGGGGTTTATGCGGCGGCAACAGGGTGGATTTATCCCAGATATTGTTTCTTTCGATGCTGAATTATTTGGGATCCTGCCCATTGAAGCTGACGAGATGGATCCTCGGCAACGGTTGTTGTTGATGTCCACGTGGCGCACCTTGGAAGATGCCAGTATAAACACTGAATCTCTCAAGAAAAGTGCTACAGGTGTGTTTGTTGGCTGTGAATCCAACGAATACGCGCAGTTAATGGCCCAGCATGGTTTTGTTCCGACCATGGGGTTGAGCCAGGCCGACAGCATGATGGCCAACCGGATCTCCTATCATTTTGATTTTGCCGGTCCCAGTGAGATGGTCAACGCCACCTGTGCTGGGTTCGCGGTGGCACTGCATCGGGCGTTTACCGCCGTTAGGCTAGGGCTGATTGAGCGGGCCATTGTGGGAGCGGCGAATCTCATTCTGTTGCCTGATCCATTTAGGATCTTATCCGAGGCCGGTCAGTTGACTGCTGGTTCATCGGTCAAGTCTTTTGGCCATGGTGCAGACGGGTTTCTCCGGGCCGAAGGTGTGGGGACAATCTTGATTGAACGATTGTCAGATGCTGAAGCGGCGGGTCGCTCTGTGTATGCGGTGATCAAAAACGCTTCGGTCAATTTCAACGGCCAGGGTGGTTTTTCCATGGCTGCCCCCAACATTGAAGCCCATACGGAGTTAATTAAGGCGTGTTACCGAGAGGCGGACATCGATCCGAGGAGAGTTGCCTATGTGGAGGCCCAAGGTATGGGGCTGCCAGTGGCGGATATCGCGGAATGGAACGCCATTAATCGGGCATTGACGCAGCTGTGTGATGAAAAAGGGCTGGCGTACGAGCCTGGATTTTGCCGGGTGAGTACGCTCAAGCCTCTGGTGGGCCATATGCATGCCGCGTCCTCCCTGGGGGCGTTGTTAAAGATTATTCGGAGCTTTCAGACCAATAAGATTCATAAAATCCCAGGCTTCGAGCAAGCCAACGAGTTCTGCGACAAGGAGGCGATGCCATGTCGCTTTACTCGGGAAACCGAATTGTGGGAACAGTCCTCAGAGCCAAGGTTGGCAGCCTTACATTCCTACGGATCTGGTGGTAACAATGCCCATGTACTTTTAGAAGACTATCAAGGTGCATGGCAAACAACGGCGGATCGTCAACAAAATTTCAAGGGCAGACCCTTTGAACTTAAACGTCATTGGTTCCCTGCGATCGCGAAGCCATTGTTGACAGACATCGCCCCAGGCGACCTGAAAGAAAAGATATTGGCCGTAATGCTGGAGGCTTTGGGGCAGAAGAATAAAGCCTCCACTATTGATTTACCGTTTGCCGAACTTGGTGTCGATTCACTCTCCATCGGTTCATTGGTCTCTAAATTGGAAACCACGTTTGATGTTTCCATTCGCAAATCCGACCTGTTCAGCTACTCAACACCCGATCGCTTAGCCACCCATGTCGCCACATTGAGGCGTGCGTCCAACGGAGGGGTGAGCGTAAAATCTCGCCCTGCTAAGACGTTGCCTGGCCTCAAGGACAAGGCCGCCACGGACGGGCAGGCCGATGATGATATCGCAGTTATTGGCATGCATTTGCGCGTTGCCGGGGCTGAGGATCATGCAGACTTCTGGCAGCTGCTGAAGGAGGGCCAATGCGCCATTACACAGTTGCCCGTGGCCCGAGCTAACGGTGCGACGGATGGCCCAGATATCCGGGGGGGGTTCTTGCCGTCCATCGATACCTTTGACCCGCTCTTTTTCAACATTGCTCCTCGGGAATGCGAGGCCATGGACCCGCGACACCGCCTGCTGTTGGAGGCGGCCTGGTCCGCCATTGAGGATGCTGGCTACAACCCGGAGGACTGGAAAGGCAAGAATCATGGCATTTTCATCGGTATCGAAGAATCGGATTATCCAGTGTCGACGGCATCCCAGATCACGGCCATCCATGGCGGTACGGCACCGGCACGCATTGGCTATTTCCTCGATACTAAGGGGCCATTATTGGCCATCAGTACGGCCTGTTCCTCTTCCCTGGTGGCTGTTCATTATGCCTGTAAAAGCATTCTCGATGGAGAGAGTGACTGTGCGTTGGTGGGAGGATGCAATATTATCTGCCAGCCGGAGCGCACCCATGCTGCCCTGTCCCAAATGGGCAACATGCTGTCACCGGATGGAACCTGCTATGCCTTTGACCACCGGGCCAATGGCATGGTGATCGGCGAGGGCCTCGGGTTGGTGGTGCTCAAGCGCCTATCCCAGGCCAGGCGGGATGGCGACTCTATTTATGCGGTGATTAAAGGCAGTGGCATTAATTATGATGGCCGTACCAATGGCTTGACCGCCCCCAGTGGCGAACGTCAGCGCGAACTGTATGAACGGGTACAGCGTCAGAGTGGTGTCCGCCCGGAGCAGATTGCCTACGTCGTTACCCATGGCACTGGCACGACTCTGGGGGATCCCATTGAATACCATGCCCTATTGGATGCCTTTGGAGCCAATGGAGAGCATCCGCCTTACTGCGCCCTCACTTCCCCCAAGACGAATATTGGCCATACCCAGGCCGCCTCGGGCATTGTCAATTTGATCACGGCCACCCTCGCCTTGCATCATCGGGCGATTCCGCCGTCCTTGAATTTCGAAGCAGTCAATCCGGACATCGATCTTGACCATGGTCCGTTTTATGTAAACACGGCTTTGCAGGCTTGGGACGCTGAGCACCGTTTTGCTGCCGTTAGTTCCTTCGGCCATACCGGTACCAATGCCCATGTGGTGTTAGGCGACAGTGGTGAGCCGTTGGTTCAGTCCGCTGACGACGAGCAACAACCGTTGATGATCGTGTTGTCCGCCCAGGGGGAAGACCAGCTCAGGCAAGCGGCAGAAAGGTTGCTGCACTATCCGGTTGGACGCTTACAGGACCTGGCATACACACTGCAAGTGGGCCGCCAGGCGATGGCCGTGAGGCTGGGTTTTCTGGCGCGATCGCAAGCCGAACTAAGATCGCAACTAACCGCCTTTTTGAACGGCACCATGGACAAAACGCAGGTCTTTTACGGCGAAGCATCAGAGTCAGAAGCGGTGCTTGGTGCGTTAGTGGATGATGAAGACATCGGCCAATGGGTGCGCCATTGTCTGGAAGCGGGCCAGTATTCAAAACTGTTAAAAATGTGGGTCGGCGGGTTGGCGGTTGATTGGCACAGTCTTTACAGCCAGGAAAAACCCAGGCGTGTGCATTTGCCCACCTATCCGTTTGAGAAAGAGCATTTTTGGCTGGACGTAACTGCACCAGATTCGACCCCAGATTCGACCATGGCCGCTCAGGTTGTGTCTGCTCCAGCTCCCACCGCACCCAGTTCATCAGCTGTCGACGAGCAGGCACCCCATGAAATCCTGATCTTTGAGGAGACCTGGCAACCTGCGGCACTGATTCGAGAAACTGTTTCTAAACCTGCTAAACCCAAGCAACCAAAGACCGCAGTATGCGTGCTGGGCGATGCGCCCGAACAACGGGCCGTGGCGGATGCTTTGCAATCCCTAGCACCAGATAGCCACTGGCAGCTGGTTCAGGATAATGGCGCAGATGCCCTGGAAAAGGCCTTTAAACAAATCCGCGAGGAAGTTGGACCTTTCGATGCTCTGTTCGATCTGCGAACCATCGGTAACCCCGCCGGGCTTTATAATCCCGCCCACATCGTCCCGCTGATCCAGGCCCTGGCAAAAGCTGCGCTCAACCCCGCTCGCGTGCTGATTATGTGTCCGTTCCATAGCGACCTGCAGCGGTGCTATGCGGATGCTTGGGTGGGGTGCGAAAAGTCCCTGGGAATGATTTTGCCAAAAACCCTGGTCGTGGTTGTCGGCATGCGCATTGCCGAGCCATCCCTTGCGGTTGAGCAATGTGCCCAGGCGCTACATGATGAATGGCACGCCACCGTAGCTGAGAGTGTTCTATATGAAGGAGAGCAGCGCCTGGCGGCGCGCCTACAGCCTGTAAATTTGCCAGAGCACACGGTGCCTCCACAGGAGCCTACAGTGCCCCCACAGGAGCCTACAGTGCCCCCACAGGAGGCTGCGCTGTCCCTGAAACCAGGGGGTACCTATTTAATTACCGGCGGCGGCGGCGGCTTAGGTTTGCAGTTGGCCACACATCTGGCCCACAAACACCGGGCAAATCTCGTGTTGACCGGGCGTTCGGAGCTGACACCGGAGAAGCGATCGCAACTGTATGCCTTGATCAAACAGGGCGGCGGCGTCATGTATTTGCAAGCAGACGTGAGCGATGCTAACGCCATGACGTTAGCCGTGGCCCAAGCTAAAGAACGCTTCGGCACCATCAATGGCGTCATCCATGCGGCAGGGGTGGAATCGACCCACACCATTCTGGACATGGAGATGACTGATTTTCAGCGCGTGACCGCACCAAAAATCAATGGCACCCGGGTGCTCGATCAGGTGCTCCAGCATGAGCCCCTGGATTTCATGGTGTATTTCAGCTCCAGTGCCGCCATCCTGGGGGACTTTGGTGCTGGCAACTATGCCATGGGCAATCGATTTCAGATGGCCTTTGCCCGGCATCGCCATCAGCTGGTGGCCCAGGGGCAGCGCCAGGGCAAGACCGTAGCGATCAACTGGCCGGTTTGGGCCCAAGGAGGCATGGGGGCAGGCAACCGTGAACAGATGGACTTTTATCTGAAAACTAGCGGTCAGCGGGCGCTCGAAACCCAAGAGGGGTTTGACCTATTTGAACAGTTGCTGGCCCAGCCTGGCCCGCAGCATCTAGTGCTGGTGGGCAAGCGTCACCGGGTATGGCGGTTTTTAAACCTGGCGGGCACGGCATCTGATACAGCCTCGGAGCGTCCCGCAGAGCCCGCTCTTGGTCGGGGGCGTAAGCCTGAAATGAAGGGATTCAGCGTTGAGGATTGTGTGCTGTGGGATCTGCGCGAGCTGGTGGGAGCCCTATTGAAAATCAAGCGAGAGCGCCTCAAGGCAACTGCAAACTTTGCAGATCTCGGGTTTGATTCCATCAGTCTGGCCGAATTCGCCGAGGCTCTGACCAGGCATTTTGACATCGAAATCACACCTGCGTTGTTTTTTGGGCATTCCACCCTAAACAAGCTCTGTCAGTATTTTATGGACGAACATCATCAGGCGGTTCATGGGTTTTATGCCCAGGCACCCCAGACCGAGGTGAAACCCCATACCCCTGCTCACCGTCAGACCCCAGACCGCCAGACCCCAGCCGCCGTGCAGGCATCAGCGCCCCAGGCACCGGATCGATACCCTGGGGAACCGATTGCCATTATCGGCATGAGCGGTCGATTTCCCCAGGCCCGGAATATAGACACCCTGTGGGAAATCCTAGCCACCGGCAGGGATGCGATTGAGGAAGTGCCGACAGAGCGGTTTGACTGGCGTCAGTATTACGGTGACCCCCAGGCGGACAGCCGCAAGACCAATGGTAAATGGGGCGGCTTTATTCCTGGCGTTGCCGAATTTGATCCCTTGTTTTTTGAAATTTCGCCCCGCGAGGCGGCAGCCATGGACCCCCGCCAGCGTTTGCTACTGCAAGAGGCCTGGAATGCCCTGGAGGATGCTGGCTGTGGCCCACGACATCTGCAAAATCACAAGGTGGGGCTGTTTGTCGGGGCAGAGGAGGGTGACTATGTGTTTTTGGCTGGAGACGGGCAAATCACCGCCAACCATAACGGTATCCTGGCCTCGCGGTTAGCCTATTTTCTGGACCTACGGGGGCCAGCCATGGCCATCAACACCGCCTGTTCGTCAGGATTGGTCGCGGCCCATCAGGCCTGTGTGAGTCTGCGCGGTGGGGAGTGTGACATGGCGTTGGTGGCGGGGGTGAACCTGCTGCTTACTCCCGCCGGTCTGGTGGCCATGGGCCAGTCGGGCATGTTGTCAGACGATGGCAAGTGCTTTGTTTTCGACCGGCGGGCCAATGGCATGACCCCCGGTGAGGCGGTGGTGGCGATGGTGTTGAAACCGCTGGCCAAGGCTGAAGCTGACGGGGATCCGATCTATGGGACGATTCGGGCTAGCGGTGTAAATTATGACGGCAAAACCAATGGTATTACGGCCCCCAGTGGCGTTGCCCAGACCGAGCTGCTAAGGGACGTTTACTCAAAGGCCCACATCCGCCCTGGGGATGTGGACTACATCGTCACCCATGGCACTGGCACCAAGCTGGGTGATCCGGTGGAAATCAACGCGCTTTACGATGCGTTTAAGGGCACCAGCGAGAACCATGGTCATTGCGCCCTAACCTCAACGAAAAGTAATTTTGGCCATACCTTTGCTGCCTCCGGTTTGCTCAGTGCCGTCAGCCTGGTCAAGGCGTTTCAAAACGACCTGATTCCTGCCAGTCTGCATTGCCACACTGAAAATGACTATATCCATTGGGATCAAAGTCCTTTTTTCGTCAACAAGACTGCCCGACCCTGGCCGCGCCATAACACTAGAGAACGCCTGGGCGGGGTGAGTGCTTTTGGCATGAGCGGCACCAATGCCCATATGGTCTTTGCAGAGTACTGTGAGACAACCTATTCCCCATCACAGGTATCCCCTTACCATTTATTAGTTTTATCGGCCAAAACATCCGTCGCACTCAAAGCCAGGGTGCGTAGCCTGATCCAGGTGTTGCAGATGGAGGCGACTGCCGAGGCCGGTCTGGACAGGATCAGTTGCACCCTATGGGAGGGACGCCATCATTTTCGTTACCGATTGGCGGTGGTGGTGGCGGATTATGATGACGCCGTCGCTGCCTGGACCGCTGCCCTGAATGAGGAACCTCATCCCCAGGTGTTTCAGGGGTTGGTGCCGCCGGATTTCAAAGGGCAGACGGTGATCCGGAAGCATGCGGAAGACTTAATGGGCCAATGTCGCGATCGCACGATCGAAGACTATGGCGACGCCTTGCGGGCATTGGCTGATTATTACTGTCAGGGATACCAGCTGGACGGTGCTCTTTTGTGGGGGATGCCCCTGCCGCCACGCCTGCATCTGCCCACCTATCCGTTTGAGCGCAATCACTACTGGGTCAGTGACGGTAGTACGTCCTCGGTCAGGCTAGCTGACAGGCCAGTGGTCAGGCCAGCAATCAGGCCAGCGGTTCATCAACTGCATCCCCTGGTGCATCGCAACACCTCTAATTTTTCCCAGCAACAGTTCAGGTCTATGTTCACGGGGCAGGAGCCATTTCTGGCCGACCATGTGGTCCATGGCCAAACGGTCTTGCCAGGGGTTGGCATTTTAGAAATGGCCCGTTCCGCGTTCGAGCAGTCAGTCGCTCACCGAGACCCTCAATCTGGCTATCAATCCGGCTATCAACTGCAAAACGTTGTATGGCTAAGGCCTTTGGTGATACCGACAGGGGGGCTGGAGGTGGAGCTGGGTCTTACAGAACAAGATGACGGCATTAACTTTGAGTGCCGCACCGACGGGGCGATGCCCGTGATTCACGCCACGGGACGGGTATCTATGCTAGCCACATTGCCGCCGTCGCCCTTGGACATTCCAGCCATCAAACAACGCATGCAGAGGGGACAACTCTCAGCCCAGCAGTGTTACCAAACGTTTGCCTCCAGTGGTTTGAACTATGGTCCCTTCTACCAGGGCTTGCAGGAACTGCTGATCGGTGATGAAGAAACCTTTGGGCGCATTGACCTGCCCGAGGTGGCGACCGTCGGAGCTGATGCCTTTGTGCTGCATCCAAGTTTAATGGATACCGCCTTCCAGTCCATGCTCGGCTTGCAGTCTTTTGTCCATGGGCAAGGGAGCCATGGCTCGTCGCCGCCGTTGGTACCCTTTGCCATAGAGCGCCTCAGCGTTTTTGCGGTCTGTCCCGTCCCGTCCTGGGTTTGGACACGTCGCTCTCCGGAGAATATGACCAACAGCGGCGTGATCAAACTGGATATTGATGTGTGCGATGGGGATGGCCATGTGGCGGTACGCATTGAGGGGTTCTCTGTCCGGGCATTTGCCAGGGCAGTTGGAGATCGTTACGTGCGCAGATTAACGGGGAAAGAGTTTTTCCTGAAAGATCATGGTGGACTGTTGCCTGGGGTGGTTTCCTTAGAATGGGCCCAGGTGGCTGGCACGTTGATGGGTCCAGTGACCGGATTAAAGCAGATAGTCTGGAGCGATCTAATTCGTCTGGACGGTAGCCCTCGTGATGTTTGTACCTCGCTAGAACACCAGGATGGCACTGTTCTTTATCGGGTGAGCGCCGACGATCGGGTGCATGCCCAGGGCAAGATCGCCACCGAAGAATTTGCTGGCCCCATTCCCCACATTACCCTTGATGAAATTCGGGAACGGTGCGGTGAGAGGCTTGTGCCATCAGAGTGCGATCGCAGGCTAGCCACAGACCTGGGTCCGAGTTTTCGCAGTCTGGTAGATTTCCGCCACAATCAGGTAGAAGCGCTGGCAACCCTGGAACTGCCAGCCTGCGTGCGGGATGATTTTCAGGACTACCGTCTCCATCCCAGCATGATGAATGGGGCGGTACAAGCGGCCAATCTGTTGTCCCTGATTCGTCGTCCGGGTGGGCCGCCAGTGCCCTTCAGTGTGGATGCCTTATGGATCCATGGGGACCTGCCTGAGCAGGCATTCGCCCATGTGACCCAGGTTGTGGAAGATGATGCTAATGGGCACAGCGATCGGGCCATGAAGTATGACATTGCGATCGCCGATGGCCAGGGCCAGGTGGTGGTTTCGATGCAGGGGTACTGTGCCATCCCAGCGACTCAGCCAAGTAACGCAGCCCCAATAGATATTCCAGCAGATATCCCAGCAGACATTCTTTATGGGGTACTGGACTGGAGGCCCCAGGCGATGGCCGCCAGCGACGGCCCTGAGCCTCAGCGGCCATCGGCGGCCCCAGTGTTTCTGCTCAATGGGGATACCGCCCATTGGCAATCTTCTCTACAGGCCCAATGGCCTGGGGCGCGTTTCATCCAGCTCTCATCCATTAGCGACCCGGCAGAGGCAGCACAATCCAGTGTTCTGGAGGTCCTGCAGCTGATCCAGGCCGCCCTCGGACAGGCCTCGGACAGGATTCAGCCAGTTATGTTGGCGGTGCCAGACGGTGCTTTCTCCCCCATGCATGCTGCCCTCGCCGGGCTATTTAGGACAGTGCGGCTAGAGCAGGGGAGTGTGGACGCCAGGATTTGCCACTTGCCGGCTGCTGTGCAAGGCCCATTGGATGAACGTTGGATCCGCATCTTGGCCACCGAACTCAGTCATCCGTTTGGCGATGTTGAGACATTCTATGACGCTGAAGCAACTCGGTTTGTGGCCTCGCTGGCCGAAATTGTGCCTGCCACATTGGCACCAGCGTATGAAATTTCGCCCGGTGATGTGATTTGGATTACCGGGGGTCTTGGCGGTGTCGGCCTGCAACTGGCCCGACATCTGGCGGTGACTCGTCAGGCCCGTGTCGTCTTGAGCGGGCGGTCGCCCTTGTCTCAGCATAAGCGCCAGGTCTTGGATTCCCTAACCCAGGCAGGGGCTACTGTGCGCTATCTGCAATGCAATGTGGCGGATCGTGCCGACGTCGAAAAAAGCTTGGCTTCGATCCTGGAAACTGAGTCAGTCTTAAATGGCATTGTCCATTGTGCAGGGGTAATTGAGGACGCCCATTTACTTAAGAAATCCACCCAGGAAGCAGTGCGGGTAATGCAGCCCAAGATTGCTGGCACCCTGGCCTTGGATGAAGTCACCCGGGATATCCCCTTAGATTTCATGGTGCTGTTCTCGTCACTCACCGGCACCTTTGGCAACCCAGGGCAGGCCGATTACGCTGCGGCCAATGGGTTCATGGACCTGTTTGCCAGGGAACGTAATCTCAGCGTTCAGGAAGGGCACCGTTGCGGTCGCACTGTTTCCATTGGCTGGCCCCTCTGGCGTGACGGCGGTATGCAGCTCGATGCAGAACATACCACCCTGCTGCAACAAAACTCTGGTCTCACCCCCATGGATACGGCCAGGGGAATAACAGTATTTGAGCGTTGTTTGCAAAGCGATCGCGACCATCTGCTGGTCCTCCATGGTGAGGGGGCAGCCATCCGAGCAAAGTTGTTTACCTCAACGGACAACACTGTGAGTGAAGGGTCTGCGGCAGGCACCGACACTGTTTCCTTTGAACAAACGCTCCAGGCCCTAACTGCCATGGTGGCGGATCAGCAAAAGGTGCCCTTAGACAGAATTGAACCGGATGTGGAACTGCCCCAATATGGTTTCGATTCCCTGGCCTTCACTGAGTTTGCAAATCGGCTCAATCGCCGCTTTCAGCTCGACCTGATGCCCACATTATTTTTCGAAAAATCTTCCCTGAGATCCCTGGCCAAACACCTGCTGGAACGTTATCCGGAGACCCTATCGGCGCAGCTGGTTACACCACCAGTACCAGATATGCCAGCCAGGGTTTTGGCAAAGCCGCCTGAATCCACCAGTCGTTTTCGCAGTGCGCCAAAGGAGACCGTCGCTGCCCCCATTAATAGGGCAAATGGGAGAACCCATGGGGATATGGCAGACCTTCCTACGGCTCCCCCCAACCCTGGGGTTGATAGTTCGCAGGCGATCACCACCATGAATAGTCAACCGTCCCCTGAGCAACCGTCCCCTGAGCAACCGTCCCCTGAGCAACCGTCCCCTGAGCAGCCGTCGCCCATTGCCATCATTGGCATCAGTGGTCGTTTCCCTGGTGCCGCCGACGTGGACGAGTTGTGGCGTCATCTAGAGGCCAAGCACGACCTGATTTCAGACGTGCCAGTGGAGCGCTGGGACTGGCAGAAATACTACGGCGATCCACTGGAACAGCGAGGCAAAACCAAAGTCAAATGCGCCGGTTTTATGGAGGATGTGGACCAATTTGATCCGTCCTTTTTTGGTATTTCCCCCAGGGAGGCGATCGGCATGGACCCGCAGCTGCGCCTGCTGATGGAGACCGTTTGGTCCGCTGTCGAAGATGCTGGCTATCGGGCCAGTGAGTTTTCCGGTCGTCCGGTCGGTGTTTTTATGGGGGTATCCACCTCTGACTATAAGGACGCCTGGCTCCAACATGCGGCCTCTGATCAGGAACTGGACGGCCCTTTACTCGTTTCCCATTTTGTAGTTGCTAATCGCATCTCCTATGCGTTGGATTTACACGGTCCCAGTGAGCCCATCGATACCGCCTGTTCGTCCTCTTTAATTGCTATTCATCGCGCCATTGGGGCCATGCGGATGGGCCATTGTGAGTCCGCCTTAGTGGGCGGCGTCAATCTGATCTTGACCCCAAATATCACCATCGCCGCCAGTCGAGCCGGTGTGCTTAGTGAGGACGGTCGCTGCAAGACCTTTGATAAAAGCGCCGATGGCTATGGACGGGGTGAAGGGGTGGCCGCGCTATGGCTAAAGCCCCTCGATCAGGCCTTGGCAGACGGTGACCATATTTATTGTTTAATTCGCAGCAGTGCCGAAAACCATGGCGGCAAAGCGGCCTCTCCCACAGCCCCCAATCCGGTGGCTCAACAGGCGTTGCTCGTCGATGCCTACACCCGGGCGGGGATTGATCCAAGCACCGTGGGATACATCGAAGCCCATGGCACCGGGACGGCCATGGGCGATGCCGTTGAGATCGACGGATTAAAAGCGGCCTTTGCCGAGTTGTATCAACGACAGGGCATTAACGTCGGTGAACCCCATTGCGGATTAGGGTCGGTCAAGGCCAATATTGGCCATTTAGAGGCGGCGGCGGGGATGGCCGGGGTGATTAAGGTGATCCAAATGCTGCGACATCAAAAGATCCCGGGTAACCCCCACTTGAAAGAGCCCAATCCCTATCTGGGACTTCAGAAAACGCCCTTTTATCTGGCTGATGAAACCCAGAATTGGCCAGCACCGCGCGATGCCCATGGGCAGGAACTGCCCCGTCGGGCGGGTGTGAGCAGCTTCGGCATTGGGGGGGCCAATGCCCACGTAGTCTTAGAAGCCTATGGCCTAGAAGCCTATGGCCAAGGACAACCAGCGACCGCTGGCCCGGAACCACCTGCGGATCATCCCCAGGTGATGGTTTTATCTGCCAGGAATATGAGCTGTCTTAAGGGATACGCCGAGAAACTGCTGGCCTTTTTGACGCAGACCGCTGGCAGTAAGTCTTCCAGACTGAGAAATTTTGCCTGGACGCTACAAACTGGGCGGGAGGCGATGGCAGAGCGGTTGGGTTTCGTGGCCGCTGACCTGAACGAGACCGTTGAGAAGCTCACATCATTTTTGGCAGGTGAAAAGGCAGAGACCTATTACCATAGTCGGGTTCATCGGGGGGGCGCAAACCGGCAGCCTGGTCCCAAGGACACCCCTGAAAGCTGGCTGGCAGCCTGGATGGAGGGGGCTGACCCCGACTGGTCACAACTCCACGGAGACATTACGCCGGAACGCATCAGCTTACCCACCTATCCATTCGATCGGAAACGATTCTGGTTCGCTAAGAAAAATGAGGGCGGAAATAAATCAGCAGCTGACAACGGTGTGCAGCTACTAACGCAGCTGCAGGACATTACCCTCTCCCCACCATCATCTGAAACGGTCTTTAGTCAGAATCTGCCATCGATTGTCAAAACTGAGCTATCTGAAGTGGCCCAACCCAGTGTGAACCCTCAGCTCAAATTAGCCTCGCCGTCAGGCTTAATCGAGTCAATTGTTGATGTGCTGGTGGATATGTTAGCCGAGATTCTCTACATGGGTGTGAGCGATGTTTCGACCGATGAGTCGTTTACAAATATGGGCCTGGATTCGGTGATCGGTGTCGAGTGGATTCAGGCAGTCAATCGACGTTTTGACGTTAAGATTCCGGCTACTAAAGTCTACGACTATCCCAATATTCTTGCTTTCGCTAACTTTCTTGCCGACACCCTGGAGCAGCAGTCCCCTCCGCAAAATCAAGACAAGGAGTCTGCACCTGCAAAATCAACTTCTTTGGACGACGTTCTCCAGCACGTTCAGCGTGGTGAATTGGAGGTCTCAGAAGCTGAACGCCTGATTGAAAAACTTGACCTGGCCGCATTAGAACTTGTTAAACCATGAGCTTGAAACACATCCTACAGTCCCTGCAAGATGGTGATCTCAGCCTGGAAGAGGCTCGACGTGACATACGCGCCAACAGCAACACTGAGGAATCGAATGGCCACCTAAAGGGTAATCAATCAGAGACATTGGGTTCCCCGGATGTGTTACGGGAAAGCCTGCGAGAAAGTCTCGCTGCTGCCCTCTACATGGACAAGGAGGATGTGGACCTTGATGAGCCCTTTAGTGAAATGGGGCTTGACTCAATTATCAATGTGGAATGGATTCAAACGGTCAATCAACAATATGGGCTCAAGATTCCAGCAACTCGGACCTACGATTACCCAACCATTGTTCAATTCGCAGATTACCTGGGCACGGAACTTCAAGGAAAGCTCCCGACCCAGTTGCACACTTTCACCTCTGAGATCGCATCATCAGCTGATACTGTTGTTACTTCGCAGGCAATACAACCGGCGCAACACCCCGATGGGCAGACTCAACAGCCCCTCACTCAGGCCGAAAGCCACCCCCCTGCAGCTGAAGGTATTGCCATTGTTGGGATGTCCGGAAGGTATCCAGGTGCCGCCGATCTTCAACAGTTTTGGGACAATCTGAAACAGGGTCGAAATTCTGTGGGAGAGATCCCGAAGGATCGCTGGGACGTAAACGAGTATTACGATCCCGATCCCGCCAAACCTGGCAAGATTTATTGCAAATGGCTGGGTGTTTTAGAGGATATTGATTGCTTTGACACGTCGTTTTTCATGATTCCGCCCGCCGAGGCAGAACTGATGGACCCACAGCATCGGATTTTTCTTGAGGAGGCCTACAGGGCGTTCGAAGATGCTGGCTACAGTCCTCAGGTGCTGGATGGCAAAAAGTGCGGTGTCTATATGGGAATCATGAACAGCGAGTACGTCCACTTGCTGTCTCAGCAACAGGTTGGAGGGCTGAACACGGGCAACAGTTATTCCATTGCCGCTGCCCGGATACCGTATCATTTGAATCTAAAAGGACCGGCGATCCCTATTGACACCGCCTGTTCGTCATCTCTGGTGGCCGTCCATTTGGCTTGTCAGGCGTTGCGTAGCGGTGAGATTGACATGGCCCTGGTAGGTGGTGTCACCCTTTACCTGACACCGGCGTCCTACGTTGGCATGTGCGCGGCGGGAATGCTGTCTCCGGATGGTCAGTGCAAGTCGTTTGATACTTCGGCCAACGGTTTTGTTCCCGGTGAAGGGGCGGGGCTTGTGGTATTAAAGCGGCTTGAAGACGCAGAGCGCGATGGCGATGGTATCCATGGCGTGATCATTGGTTCAGGTATTAATCAGGATGGCCGCACCAACGGCATTACTGCCCCCAGTGTTCAGAGCCAGATCGAACTGGAACGCACTGTTTATGATAGGTTTCAAATCGATCCAGCCACAATTAGCTATGTAGAGACCCATGGCACCGGTACCCAATTGGGGGATCCGATCGAATTTGAAGCCCTAACCAAAGTGTTTCATGAAAAGACTGATCAACAACATTATTGCGCTCTAGGATCGGTCAAAAGCAACATAGGTCATACCTCGGCGGCGGCGGGCATGGCCGGTATTCACAAGGTGTTATTGTCGCTGAAACACCAGCAACTGGTGCCTAGTTTGCACTTCAAGCATGCCAATGCGCACTGTGATTTTGAGAATTCTCCCTTCTACGTAAACACAGAGTTGAAAGATTGGAGCGCGCTTGCAGATCATCCCAGACGGGTTGCGGTGAGTTCATTCGGCTTCAGCGGCACCAACGCCCACGTTGTGATCGAAGAATATGTTCAGGCTAATCCCTCTCCTAAATCATCAGATATTAGCTTGCCAACTCCCGTGGTCCTGTCGGCGAGGGATGAAGATCGTCTGCGTGATGTGGTGGAAAATCTCCGCGCTTTTTTGACGTCGGGCTCGCAAACGCTACCTTCTTTAAAAGATTTTGCCCATACCCTGCAAGTTGGGCGTGAAGCCATGCAAGAGCGTTTGGCATGGGTGGTGTCATCCCTTGACGAGTTGATTGAGAAGCTGACCCAGTTTCTTGAAAATGAGGCTGCAGGGTCGAGGACATTTCGCGGTCGAGTTCAGCGCCAGCGTGGTCGACTGGCATTGTTTCAACCTGACCAGGAGACGCTCCAGCGCATTGAGGCCCAATCAAACGTTGGTGATTATTCGTTGTTGCTGGAACTTTGGGTGACGGGGCTCGTATTTGATTGGGACCTCATTTGGCCGCAACCCAAACAGTGTCGACATGTCAGTTTACCGACCTATCCATTTGCCAAGGAAAGGTATTGGGTGCCAGCATCTCCAGCGCCAACTGCAAGCGTTCATGCTGGGAGCCGTCCATTGATAGGTGATGGGACACCCCCGCCTGCAACGATTTTGGCTAAGCCACCTCGCCTGGTGGCCTTGGGCGATCCAACCATCATGCCTAGTGCGTTTCCTGCCCCGGCTGTGGCCAAGGTACCAAGGCTGTTGCATCCACCCATGAACTGGTGGATGCAGCAGCAGTCGTTCAAGCAGCCGTCGCTATTCAGTGTGAATACAGAGGAGCACGGAGACGGTGTGGTGTCGGTTCTAATCGATAGCCACGACGGTTGTAATCAATTGACCCAGGCATTGCTCGATGAATTGTCACAAGCATTAGAGATCGCATGTGACCGGGCAGATGTAAATGTGGTATTGCTGCGGGGCAATGACGATGGCTTCTTGACCAGTGCCCCCTCGGCGGCAGTTTCGCCCTTTGACCAACAACTTGGCCGGTTGACGCTCGATCAGCAGGTACCGATCATCGCGGTCATGAAGGGCTCAGCCTCTGGGGCAGGATTAATGGTAGGAGCACTTTGCGACTTGATGATCTGCGGTGAAGAGAGCGGATTGCAATTGTTTGAGCCCGGTACCGAAGCATCCGTCTCCCAAGCAGCTATGGATTTTCTAACAGAGCGCTTCGGCCCTGCGATCGCTAAGGCCCTGATTCAACCCAGCAATCGTTCCACAGGTGGCGAACTGTACGACCTTGGTATTGGTTGCCTGGTATTGCCTCGTCATGACATTGATGAGTTTGCCTTGGATCTTGCCCATCGAATGGCAGGTGCCCCGCGCCAATCTCTAACCTTGTTGAAGCGGCATCTCTCCCGCCCCATTGCAGCTACATTTGATCGAACGGTCACTGCCATAACGAGGGTAGAAGATGCTGATTTACCCTTAGACTCTGAAGCGTCCGAAGCACTGTTGCAGTCGGCATTCAAGGCAACCGCAACACCCGAGATGGCAGCCCCTGAAATCGTGAATCTTCAGTCCAAGGTTGTCAAATTAGAGATTTTTTCTGACGGCGTGGCTGTCCTGACGATGGATGACAGAGACAGCAAGAATACATTTACTGAAGCCCTTGCCCAAGGTCTTACTGAGGCCTTTGCATGGGTTGAAAAGACTTTCTCAATCAAGGTGGTTGTGCTGACCGGGTATGGCCATTACTTTGCTTGTGGTGGCACGCGTGAGGCACTGCTGGCGATTCAGGCAGGACGGGCGCGTTTCACTGACTCACGGGTTACCAGTCTACCGCTGGAATGCAACATTCCGGTGATTGCTGCGATGCAAGGCCATGGTATCGGTGCTGGATGGGCGCTGGGGATGTTCTGCGATGGGGCCGTGTTTAGCGCTGAAAGTGTTTATCACAGTCCCTACATGCAATATGGATTTACGCCCGGTGCCGGTTCAACCCTGATTATCCCGCATCAGTTCGGGCATGATCTCGGGGGGAAATACTGTTTGGTGCTAGGGAATTTAAAGGCCATGAGTTGAAGCGTCGCGGTATTACCATGCCTGTGCTTCCACGTTCAGACGTGTTGGCGGGTGCTATGGCGGCGGCGCATCATCTAGCGTCTGCTTCCCGCCAAACATTGATGGACTGGAAGCAGACGCGCGTTCGTGTATTGAGGCAACGCCTGGAATCGATCTACGCCGCAGAACTTGCCATGCATGAGCAAACCTTTGTGGGGAGCCAGGAGGTGCGTGCAAGAATTGAGACCTTGTATGGTGGTCCATCCACCCCCATGGCAACCCAAATGGAGCAGACTGAGGCACAGTCCGACTACCAGGCTGCCGAAACCTCTGCAATGGGTGACGAGGTCTTACGCAGCGAAATCTTACGCACCATTGTTCATACCCTACGCGAAACCCTGGCCGCCGAATTGCACATGGCATTAGGCAAGATAAAAAATGACGTAGCGTTCATTGAAATGGGGCTTGACTCTATCAACAGTGTGACCTGGATGCGCGAAGTCAATCAGCGTTATGGACTGTCCATCCCCGCCACGGAGATTTACAACCACCCCACAATCAATGAACTGGCAAGATATGTGCGGCATGAGGGTAACAAGCTCGGGCTCTTCTTGCCGGATAACAGATTGCCGGATAACAGATTGCCGGATAACAGATTGCCGGATAACAGGCATCTGCCCCATCCCCAGCCCTCTGCGGTTAGCACTGCCACTGTTGAAACTCCTCGGGTATCTGCGGATACCGAACAAATGGGTGGGTTCGAAACAACGACGCGATCTCAAACAGTGTCCCGAGACCGTGAGCTAACGCGTCACGACATCGCGGTGATTGGCATGGCCGGTCAGTTTCCAATGGCCCGCGACATCACTACATTTTGGAATAACTTGCTCGAAGGTAAAGACTGTATCTCGGAGGTGCCGCCGCCTCGTTGGCCGCTTGAGTCGTATTACGACCTCAACCCAGAGGTACCCGGAAAAACCTATTCCAAATGGATGGGCATGTTGGAAGATGTGGACAAGTTTGATCCACTTTTCTTTAACATTTCTCCCATGGAAGCGGAGGCAATGGATCCACAGCAACGTCTCTTCCTGCAAAGCTGTTGGAGTTGCATCGAAGATGCCGGTTACGATCCGTTAAAGTTGGCGGGCAGCAAGTGTGGAGTCTTTGCGGGGTGTGGACCTGGCGACTATGGTCTGGGTTTCGAGGGCGCAGAAAGGGACGCGTCTACTCTGATGGGTGGATCCATGTCGATTCTGGCGGCCCGCATTTCCTATGTGTTGAATTTGCAGGGGCCTTGCGTGGCCATGGATACGGCCTGTTCATCATCGCTGGTTGCCATTGCATCAGCCTGCGATAGTCTGACCCTTGGAAACAGCGATCTTGCCTTTGCGGGCGGTGTTTCCATCATGGCTGGACCTATGATGCACATTATGACCAGCAAGGCTGGCATGCTCTCGCCGGACGGGCGCTGTTTCACCTTTGATCAGCGGGCCAACGGCTTTGTGCCGGGTGAAGGAGTCGGCGTTATTCTGTTGAAACGTCTGGAGGACGCCGAAAGGGACGGGGACCGCATCGACGGTGTGATCCGGGGTTGGGGTGTGAACCAGGACGGAAAAACTAATGGAATCACTGCGCCCAATGGCGATGCCCAAACCAGGTTGGAAAAGTACGTTTACGATCGCTTTGGACTCAATCCCGACAGTATTCAAATGGTCGAAGCCCATGGTACCGGGACGAAACTGGGCGACCCGATTGAAGTGGCGGGTTTGAAAAAGTCTTTCCAAGACTACACGAGTCGCAAGCGTTATTGTGCTCTCGGCTCGGTTAAAAGCAACGTTGGTCATCTACTTGCAGCCGCGGGTATTGCTGGTGCGATCAAATCGATACTGGCTTTGAAATACCGAAAACTCCCTCCGACCATACATTTCGAAGCACTTAATGAGCACATCGATCTGGAAAATTCTCCGTTTTACGTGAATACCTACTGTCGGAACTGGGAGATTAAGGACGGTGAAGTGCGTCGCGCTGCGGTGAGCGGGTTTGGATTCAGCGGCACGAATGCCCATGTAGTATTCGAAGAGTATGTGCCGTCTTTCCAAAAGGACACGACCAACGCACCCCTGGTACCTGCTGTCATTCTGCTATCAGCCAAGAATCGCGATCGGCTCAGGGCCATTTGCGAGAATTTACTTCACTACATAGACAGCCAATTCAAGGCGTCCGGGTGCAGTTTGCACGACCTGGCTTATACGCTCCAAATCGGTCGTGCCGCGATGACTGAACGTTTAGCCTTCGTTGCCAAATCAGAGGCGGCGCTGAAGACAATGCTTCAACGCTACCTTTCCGGAGACGATGTGGTTGGGCTTTTCCGAGGCCATTTGCAACGTGATCAGGATGCGTTGTCCCGGCTTGCTGCCGACGGTGCCATGCAAGAATTGGTCGCAAAATGGATGGCACAGGAGGATTATGCCAAACTGATGGAACTCTGGGTCGATGGCCTTGACATCGATTGGCAATGCCTCCATGCAGGGAAACAGCGACGCCGTGTTTCCCTGCCGACTTATCCCTTTGCACGGGAGCATTATTGGCGGCAGCCTACTGTTGCCATGCCAGGGGATGAAACCGTTAGCACCTCAAGGGTGCTCCCTATACTTGCAAGCTCAGGGCTGACTCCTTCTCTGGCCTCTTCGACGTTGTTGTGTCGGCCAGTGTGGAAAGCGGCGGCGGTTTCTGTCGATGAGCATACTACTGAAAACACTACTGAAAACTTTATCCGCCATGTGATTCTGCTGTGTGGCAGTTTTGAGTCCCAGGCGGCGGCTATTGAGTCTGGTTTACCGGGGGCGCGCTGTACTGTTTTACACTGTGATGCTACCGACATTGCGGTCCGCTTTGGGGATGTCAGTTGCCAGGTGTTTGAAACCATCAAGTCCCTACTGCTTGAAAAAGCTGAGGGTAAAACCTTGGTCCAGGTGCTGATTGACAGCCAGGGTGAGGGGCAGATTTTGGCCGGTCTTGCAGGACTGCTGCAAACGGCGACCCTTGAAAATCCTGCCATGTTTGGTCAGGTGATCGAATTACAGCCAGATGGCGATCCGGTGACCACCTTGTTGGAAAATCATGCGCAAGCAGAGGATGTACGGATCCGCTATGTCGATGGCAACCGCATGGTGCTCACCTTCGAAGAGCTGACTGATGCGTCTGAGGAGCCATCACGATGCTGGCAGGATAAGGGCGTTTACCTAATTACTGGCGGTGCTGGAGAACTGGCCGCGTTGTTTGCTGAGGAAATTGTTTCCAGGGTTGCGACTCCCAATATCATTCTGGTCGGTCGGTCGGTGCTCAATGATCCAATGCAAGCTCGGTTGGACCGGCTGGCAACTGCAGGTGCCCGTGTGGACTATCGGCAGGTTGATGTGGCAGACGAGACTGCCGTAACAGACTTAATGAAAAGCATTCGACGTGATTTTGGACGGTTGGATGGCGTGTTGCATGCCGCTGGCATGATTCGTGACAACTTTTTAACGAAAAAAACAACTGCCGAATTCAAAACTGTTTTGGCAGCCAAAGTGGAGGGGACCGTGCTGTTGGAGCGTGCTTCCCGAGAGTTAGCTCCCAAGCTGATTGTTCTTTTCTCGTCTTGCTCTGGGGTAACCGGTAACCTGGGTCAGGCAGACTATGCTGCTGCTAATGCCTTTATGGATGCGTTTGCCCATGGGCATGGGCTCCAGCATGGAGCGAATGCTCGCTCGACCCGGATCGTTTCTGTCAATTGGCCCCTCTGGAATTCCGGGGGGATGAGGGTGGATGATGCCACTTTGGCAGCCATGCATGAAAGGACGGGATCTATCCCTTTGGAGAGCGACGCGGGTCTGAAAGCCTTTTATCAAATAATTGCCAGTGGACTTACCCAGGTCATGATTCTGTCCGGAGAAACAAAGCGTCTCCGTCAGGTCATCTTGTCAGGGAGTTCAAAACAGTCCGCCAATGATGTCCTGGAATCAGCGGCGGCTGTGGACGAACAGGAACTTTGCGATCGCACGCTAGATCAGGTGAAATCACTGCTGGGCGACACTATCAATCTTGCTAAAGACCGGATTGATGAGTATGAACCGCTTGAAAGTTACGGCATCGATTCAATTCTGGTGACCCAACTCAACCTGAAACTGGGGCGTGTTTTCCCAGAGGTTTCCCAGACCCTACTCTTTGAGATCCGTAATCTGCGGGATCTTACCGATCATTTAGTTGATACGTTTCGCCTGGACTGTATCCGCTGGACAGGTTTGGACACGGTAATGGCACCTGTGACTCGACCAACCACAACCCGTAATGCCAAGGACGTCGGACCTTCGGCTGAGGATGTGAACCGAGTCGGCAACAACGCAGATTCCTCACTTGTAGGCAATGGCCCCCGTCAGTCGATTCAGGAGCCGATCGCCATCATTGGCATCAGCGGTCGTTATCCCCAAGCTGATTCCCTTGACACTTATTGGGAGAACTTGAAAACCGGCAAAGACTGTATCACTGAAATTCCCGAGGAACGCTGGTCCCTGGACGGGTTTTACCATCCGGATCCACAGCAGGCGGTGGCCCAGGGCCTGAGCTACAGCAAATGGGGGGACTTTTAAACGGGTTCGCCGACTTCGATCCGCTGTTCTTCAACATCTCGCCCCTCGAAGCAATGGGCATAGATCCCCAGGAACGTCTATTTTTGCAGGCTGCCTGGGAGGCGGTCGAATCGGCAGGGTACTCACGAGCAAGACTGGCCCAGACCGTGGATGGCAATGTTGGTGTGTTTGCTGGCATTACCAAGACAGGATTTGATCGATATGCACGGGATTGGGCAAACCAGGGGGAAACCGCAGTGCCCAATACATCGTTCGGTTCAGTTGCCAATCGCGTCTCGTATTTGCTGAATCTCCACGGCCCCAGTATGCCGATCGACACGATGTGTTCCTCCTCTCTGACTGCCATCCATGAGGCCTGTCAGCACTTGCGTCAGGGGGATTGTGCCATGGCTCTGGCAGGGGGCGTTAATCTGTATCTCCATCCGTCCTCCTACGTGGGTCTATGTGCCCAATATATGCTGTCTAAAACTGGGCAATGTCGAAGTTTTGGAGACGGCAGCAATGGTTTTGTTCCAGGAGAAGGCGTCGGCGTAGTATTGTTGAAACCCTTGTCTGATGCTCTAGCGGACGGCGATCCTATTCATGCCGTCATTCGGGCCACCCAGGTTAATCATGGCGGTAAGACCAATGGCTATACCGTCCCCAACCCCAAAGCCCAAAGCGAGCTGATCAGACAGGCGCTGGACAATGCTGGTATTGATGCTCGCAGCGTCAGTTATGTGGAGGCCCATGGCACGGGTACGGAGTTGGGCGATCCCATTGAGGTGAGCGGCCTGACCCAGGCGTTTCAAACGGATACTACAGACACCGGTTACTGTGCCTTGGGTTCGGTTAAGTCAAACATCGGTCACTTGGAGGCCGCTGCCGGGATTGCAGCGTTAACCAAGGTGGTTCTGCAGATGCGGCACGGCGAACTGACGCCCAGTTTGCATGCAGAAACCTTGAATCCTAAGATCCCATTTCCAAAGACCCCGTTTAAGGTGCAGGTGCAGCCGGAGCCATGGGAACGGCACCGGTTAAGGCTCGATGGTCCATTGAAAGAATATCCCTATGTGGCTGGCATCTCGTCGTTTGGAGCTGGTGGTTCTAATGCCCACGTGATCCTGGCTGAGCCCCCCAACAGAGTTGCGATCGCTAACGACGACAACAACAACGATCCTGTGATCATCGTCCTTTCTGCCAAAACGGAGGACAGTCTCTCCGCCTATGTCGAAAAGTTGTTGCACTTTTTGAGTCGGGCTGATGCTTCTGAGTTTCCGGCGTTACGCGATATCGCCTTCACGCTGCAAACGGGACGTGATCCGATGGAGGAGCGGGTTGGTTTTATTGCCCGCACCAGGCACGAGCTGATCGAAAAGCTCCAGGGCTTTCTTGCCGTCGGGCCAGATCAGGTAAAGGACTGCGTGCGTGACTGTGTCGCTCGCGGCCACGATAGTTTGACACGACTGGCCCATGACGAGGACGCCCAGGCGATGATCCGAGCTTGGCACAGCAAGCGAAAGCTGTCTAAACTTCTGGATTTGTGGGTCAAGGGGATGCCCATAGACTGGGAGCAGCTCTATGGGCATCCCCGTCCAAACCGGGTCGTATTGCCCACCTATCCATTTCAGCAGGAACCCTATTGGATTCGCGTGGGTGTCTCCAAAGCTAATGAACGACAGAGTGTGCAGCCCCTGCATCCCCTGCTTCATCAGAACACGTCGGACCTGGATGGATTACGCTTCAGTTCAGTGTTCTTAGCCGACGCGCCCTATGTCGCAGACCATGTTGTGGGCGGTCAAAAGCTTCTGCCGGGCGTAGCCTGTTTGGAAATGGCACGGGCGGCGGTGGAGCAGATCAGCGGCCCATGTGAAGGTTTGTCAGTTCGGTCGATCAACCATGTTGTTTGGGCTCGACCAATTGTTGTGGCGGAGCGTCCACAAACTTTTCATGTCGGCCTTTTGGACGAAGGGGAGGGCAAGGTACGGTTCGAAATCTATTCGTCATTGGCGGATGATTCTCCTGTGCTGCATGGCCAGGGGGTTGCCATGCTCCAGGCTGTGAAGATGGAATCTGAGACGCCTGTGCTGGACTTGGATAGGCTCAAGGCGGCAGTTGTTAACGCGCCGCGATTCGATGCCGCCCAGTGCTATGCCACATTCCAATCCATGGGGGTGAATTACGGACCATCCCATCAAAGCCTGGTGGAACTGTTTGCTGACAGCAAGCACGTGTTGGCACGGCTGCAACTGCCTGATGCGGCATTAGCAACCAGCGACGCCTACCTACTGCATCCCAGTCTCTTAGACGGCGCGCTCCAGGCGGCGATTGGCTTGGCACTACAGGGGGGGCAGACGGTTGTCGCTGACAACCTGGCGGCAACCGTACCGTTTGCCCTGGATGAATTGCAGATCTTCGCCCCATGGGTGAACGACATGTGGGTCTGGATTCAGGTGAGTGAAGCGACATCCCCGTCAGCAGGAGGGCAGAAACTTGATTTCGAGCTGTGCGATGCCCATGGGCAGGTGTGCATTCGCATGAAAGGATTCACATTTCGCCCATTACCATCCGGTTCTTCTCACCCAGACGCAGCGAGTAACCTGCTGCTTGCCTATCCTGAATGGCGCGAGCAATCCGTTATGGCTGCGGATCCCTCACCTAATTTTGAGCACCGTCATCTCCTGGTCTATGGCGTTGATGGGCTATCCGACGACGTTGTTCACGCTAAGTTACCAGGGGTTACATGGCAACAGTTGCCGTTTGACCAAGACGATGTCGCAGCTGCTTTTGCAGGGGTCTCTACGCAAGTCTTTCGTTTAACGCAGGAGTTGTTGGCTAAGAAACCCACCCGTAGGGTGCTAGTGCAAATCTTGATTCCGTCCAAAGGGACAGGCAATCTGTTCAGTGGACTCGCGGGCTTGCTGCACACGGCTCGGTTAGAGAATCCCCTGTTTGCGGGTCAAGTGATTGAGGTCGATGTTCGAACATCGGCAGACACGTTGGTGCAGATTTTGGCTGAGAATGCCACTGGTCTGGAGGATGTCAGGATCCAATATGAGAGGGGTGTCCGGCGGACGATACATTGGTGCGAATTTGCATCGCCGATGCCGACAAAACTATCGACTGTACCCTGGAAATCTGGAGGTGTTTATTGGATCACGGGGGGCATGGGCGGTCTGGGACGCCTCTTTGCCAAATATATTGCCACCGAAACGCAGGATGTCACGCTGATATTGACAGGCCGATCAGCCTTGGCTGCCGAGCAACGAGAATGGCTTGAAACCTTGAATGCCAATGGTGCCCGTGTGGACTATCGGCAGGCCGACATCAGCCTGGAAGCAGACGTTGAACGCTTGGCCCAGGAGATCGTCAGGGATTATGTGAAAATCGACGGTATTCTTCACGCGGCAGGGGTTTTACAGGACGCGTTCATACTTCAGAAACCGGTTGATGAGTTTCAGGAAGTCCTGTCCCCTAAGGTTGCCGGAGCCTGGAACCTGGATCGGGCAACGAGGCAACTGGATCTGGATTTCTTTGCTCTGTTTGCAGCGGGTGCGGGATTACTCGGCAATCCGGGCCAAAGTGATTACGCAACGGCCAACGCATTTTTAGACACCTTTGCCCATTTCCGCAACGGGCGTGTTGAGCGCGGTGAGCGGAGTGGACGTACCGTCAGCATCGATTGGCCACTTTGGCAGGACGGTGGCATGAAGATGGCCGCCGCTGCCCAAGCGACGATGACAGATAAGCTGGGATTAACTTCCATGGCATCTGTGGTCGGGCTAGAGGCGTTTGAATGCATATTGGCATCGGGCAAAGGCCAGATGATGCCATTAACAGGCGACCTGTCACGGTTGCGATCGCTGCTTAAAGTTTCTGTTGAACCCGACAGGACCTTGGTTGAGGTTGACCATGGGTCGACAGCCAGGGTCGATGAATATTCTGAGCCAGAAGCGGTAGCCATCGATTACTTAAGACAATTGATTACCTCCGCACTCCATATACCGCCCCATCGCTTACGTCCGGATGAGTCATTTTCACAATTTGGCATTGATTCGATTGTGGTGATGAACCTGACCAATCAACTGGAGGAAACCTTCGGATCATTACCAAAGACACTCTTTTTCGAATATGACAACATTGGTTCGCTGGCACGATATTTTGTTGAAACCCATAGGGCAAAACTGACATCGGTCATTCGCGGAGACCGAATGGCAAAGGGCAGGACACAGGCGGCAACTACCGAGCCGTTGACAGCACTGACAACAACCGTCCCCATAGCGAACAGTATGTTGCGAACTCGACGGCATCGCTCCGCTGTGCAGGACACTAAACCTCAGGAAGCTCTTTCAAGCCGTGCCCTTGACATCGCTATTATTGGGTTGTCCGGGCGTTATCCCATGGCAGCCGATTTGAAAGCGTTCTGGGCCAATCTGCGGGACGGTCGCGATTGCATCACAGAAGTACCGCCTGACCGTTGGAACTGGAGGGACTATTACTCTGACGAATCCGGTAATGGTGCTGGCCACAGCAGTAAATGGGGAGGGTTCATCGACGATGTGGACAAGTTTGATCCCCAGTTTTTCAACATCTCGCCCAGGGTTGCTCCATTCATCGATCCGCAGGAACGGCTGATTCTAGAGGAGACCTGGAAGGCACTAGAGGATGCTGGATATCGTCCCCAGGATCTTCAAGCGAAGCTTGGTGAGGATACGGTTTCACCGGTCGGTGTCTATATCGGTTCGATGTATGGCGAATATCAGTTGCTGGGTGCAGAGTCGACGATGGTCGGTAAACCCGCAGCTTTTGCGGGCAATTTGGCCAGTATTGCCAATCGAGTCTCCTACGTCCTTAATCTCAACGGCCCCAGCATGATGGTGGACACGATGTGTTCCAGTTCACTCACTTGTGTGCACCTGGCTTGTCAGGATCTAAAGTCAGGTCGGACTGACCTGGGCATTGCTGGCGGGGTCAATCTCACCGTCCATCCCAATAAGTATCTGATGCTCAGTGGCGGTCAGTTTATTTCCACCCAGGGTCGATGCGAAAGCTTTGGCGAGGGCGGTGACGGTTATATTCCCAGTGAGGGTGTTGGCGTCGTATTGTTGAAACGTTTGGCTGATGCCCAGCGCGACGGAGACCACATTTACGGCGTGATCAAGGGCAGCGCTTTGAATCATGGTGGTCGCACCAACGGCTATAGCGTGCCGAATCCTAACGCGCAAAAGCGAGTGATTGTTCAAGCCCTAAACGAAGCGGGCATTGACCCCAGAGCCGTTAGCTACATTGAGGCCCATGGCACCGGAACCAAGCTTGGAGATCCAATTGAAATTGCAGGGTTGACCAAGGCATTTGGTCTGGAGCCTAACCATAGGCAATGTTGGATCGGGTCGGCAAAATCTAACATTGGCCATTGCGAGGCGGCGGCGGGTATTGCTGGCCTGACCAAGGTGTTATTGCAAATGCAGCATCAACAAATTGTGCCGTCGATTCATTCCAGTGTCCTGAATCCCCATATCGATTTTGCATCCACGCCCTTTGTCGTTAATCAGGACTTGCGCGATTGGCAGCCTGCCAGTATTGACGGCAGGCCGATGAAGCGCATTGCTGGCATCTCATCTTTTGGTGCTGGCGGGTCTAATGCCCACCTGGTAATCGAAGAAGCCCCCAACGTATCCATTTCGCAACCGCTGGAAGATGCCCCGAACGCGAATTTCAAGGCCGGTCAGCCTCCACGCGCCCTCATCTTGCTCTCGGCCAGAAGCGAGGAACAACTGCGCCAAGCGGCTCGCAACCTACGCGATTTTGTGACTGATCCATCACGCGCCTCCGATACTCAATTACATGACATCGCCTACACGCTGCAGGTAGGACGGGAACCTATGACGGAGCGTTTAGGTTTCGTGGTGGATTCCATGGGGGAGTTACGGGACCAACTTGAGATGTTTCTCAATAGTGCTTCGCCCGTGGAGGGACAGCTTCGTGGCCGCGACGATCAGCAATTGTCGGATGGCTTCAAATCCTTGTCATCAAATTCGGCTAGTAACGCCATGGTTGATCGCTTCACTGGGGGGGGCGATGGGCAAGAAATCCTTCAACTTTGGGTTTGCGGACATGAATTTGACTGGACTAGACTCTACCGTGCCATCAGCCCAAGCCCCCGACGTATCAGCCTGCCGACAAGACCTTTTACCCACCGTCGATATTGGGTTGAAAGACCCGGCACTCCATCTGGTGGTCCATGGCCAATGGCCGCCCAAGTCGCTATTCCACCGCAGACGGCACCATCACCAATGGCCGAGTTGACTGGACTTTCCCAACCATTGGCCACCCTTGATGGTATGGAGTCCCGCTTCATGACGGCGATGCCGAACAAGCCTAATCAACTCGTCGAATTGACGCCGTTATCGACTAATCAACAATTCTCCAGGAACGTTGTGTCCAGCGAGCAGTTGGCGACCGATGATGCCGAACCTATTAGACCGGCTGAATCTACCAGTGAGCCGGTCGCGGCACCACGTTCAGTGGCACCTCCATCGGAGCGTTCAGTGACTGAGCTTGAATCCCTCCAGAAAAAGCTGCTGACCAGTCTGGCTGAAACACTCTTTATGGGAGTGGATGAAATCGGGCTAGACAAGCCATTCATGGACTTGGGGCTTGATTCGATTGTGGCGGCGGAATGGATTCGGTATATCAACCAAGAGTTTGGTTTGGACATAGCGGCGGCAATCGTCTATGAGCATGGAACCCTTCGAAAGTTTACGGCATTCCTTGATAATGAAATAAGCGACCTGAGCCCTTCGGTGTCCCCGTTACCCGTACCGTTGGCTGAACCATTGCCAGTTACCAGCCGCGAGACAGAGCCTATCGATGCAGCTGTTTTGGGGCAGCCCAGCGTGGTTCAGTCCCATGAATCGGAGACAGCGGCACCAGATTCTTTTACGGTCAACTCAGCGCATCATCGTTTGGAAACCTCCCATAAGCAGACGAGCGATATTGCCATTGTCGGCATGTCAGGGCGGTTTCCCGGTGGACCGGATCTGGATGCGTTCTGGCACCTGATTGAAAGGGGAGAAACTGCATTTTCTCCCCTTCCACGGGATCGAGATTGGGATTTGGAGGGGATTTATCACTCGACTCCGCACCCCAACAAAACCTATGTGCGCCGTGGAGGATTTCTGCAGGGTATCGACTGCTTCGATCCATTATTTTTTGAGATTTCGCCCAAAGAGGCGATGGCGATGGATCCATGTGAACGTTTGTTTCTGGAGGAATCATGGCGGGCGATTGAGGATGCCGGCATTGACCCCAAGAGTCTTTCTGGGTGTCGATGGGGGGTGTTTTGCGGCAACGGCGGTGATTACTCGCTGCGGCTAAAAGAGGTCTTGGGATTCTCGCCCCATGTTACCCTCTCCCAGGTTCCAGCCCGAGTTGCACACTGTCTGGACTTGAATGGACCTTGCCAATCGGTGGATGCTGGCTGCGCCTCTTCCCTCCTGGCGATTGCACAAGCTTGCGATCAACTGGTGATGCACCGATGTGAAGCCGCGATCGCAGGCGGGGCATTGCTCCACTCAACCCCCAATCTTCTGATCAGTGCTTGTCAGATCGAGCTGCTTTCAGCGGCTGAGACCGGTCACGCATTGGACGCGCAGGCTAACGGCATGATGCCCGCTGAAGCAGTCAGTGTCGTTGTTTTGAAGCGGTTGGCCGACGCGTTAGCTGATGGGGACCGCATTCACGGTGTAATTGAGGGTTGGGGCAGTAACCATAATGGCAAGACAAATGGCATGGTTACCCCAAACGCAGATGCTGAGGTGGCTTTATTGGAAGACGTCTATACTCGCTTCGGCATTGATCCTCAAACCGTTACGCTTATGGAGGCTAATGCGTCCGGTATGCCGTTGGCGGACACAGTTGAGGCTCACGCTCTGACTCGTATTTTTGGAGGCGCTACTACGAAACGCCAGCAGCCTTGTGTTCTGGGGACGGTAGAAAATAATGTCGGGCATGCGTTTCATGCTTCGGGCATGAGCCACCTCATGAAGACGTTACTCGCGATGCGGTATCAGCGAATTCCAGGCACGCCAAACGTGCGAAGACCATCAGACTCATTAGACCTGGAGAATAGCCCCTTCTCGATTATCCAGGAAACCCTCCCTTGGGAGGTTGAACCTGGGCAGTTACGCAGAGCAGCCATCAATTCGTTTGGAGCCACCGGAACCAACGTGCATTTGGTACTTTCTGAATCTCCTGCGGTGGCAGCGGCGGCAGAGCCAATTTCAGTTCGCAGTGGGCCTGTGCTGATTCCGTTGTCTGCTCGCACTGCTTCTGGCCTGCGGCAGCGATGTTGTGATCTTCAGCATTGGCTGGATTCATCCTCAGAGGGTCTGAACTGTGATTTGCAACGTCTCTCCGCAAACCTATTGATGTACCGGTCGCACTTTGAGGAACGCTGTGCCATTGTGGTCAGCGATGTTGCCACGTTGCGAACACAGTTATCTCGCATCGGCGATGGCCATCCGATCGAAAAGGGCTTTCTTGGCAGGGTGGACGCCTCCAGTCCTTTGAGTCCTGCCTTGTCCACACTTGCGGCTGCCACCATTAAAGGCCTCCAGGCACCGTTGCAACCAACGGAAGAAGACCTAATAGTCCTGGCGGATCTCTATACGAAAGGCGTTAACCTGGACATGTCAGCTTGTTTTACAGCGGCAGAGCAGGCTGTCTTGTCACTACCTGGATATCCATTTGAAAAACGTCGATGTTGGGTATCCGGCACCGGCTCAGGCGAAACATCCCAGGGTGTACAGAAGATTACAAAATCCAAGCCTACAGCTGAGATTGTTGAGCATCTAAAAGCTTTTGTGGGTGAGTTGACCGGCCTGTCACCGGATGAGATTGAGAGTGGAAAACCGCTTAGTGCTTACGGTGTGGACTCATTGATGGGCATGCGTTTACTAAATCGAATTAATGCCTTCTCTAGCGAGGACTTCGATGCATCACTTTTGCAGAATAGCAGCCTAGATGAAATGGCGGCGACAATTCAGACAGGATCTCAATGGCATGGTGACGAAGTACCCTCAAGCCTATCACCCTTGCGGACTTCGGGCATTGAGCGACCTTGCCCGGCATTTATTGAGCGGCTAGAGTTGGCGATTTCACCTGGAACGGAGGTGATAAACACCGGCAACGGTGAGGCCCAGTTAGAACATTTAATACAACATGGGGTCGGTGTCTGGTCAGTGAATGGACGGCTATGCTTCGAGTTCCTCAAGGGCACGCAAACGCGCGAGTCCGTTCAAAGTCTCTTGAGTTATCCTCGCTCACTGCTGTCGCTACTCACGGAAGGCGTTGGCTATTATCCGACCAGTCAAATGCAGCGATTTGCACTGGATGCCTCTGAAGTTCACGGGAAGACCGCTCTCAATATTGGCCAGGCATTTTGGATCGATAGTCCTGTCAATATGGAATTGCTCCACCGGGCTTTCAGCGAGATGACGCAACATCATGCCATTTTACGCACTGGCATTCGACGCGCAGGCGAGCAATGGGTTCAAGTTGTGTACGAGAGAAACGAAGTCGACTGTCAGGAAGAGCTTTGGCCTGATGTCGAAGATCAAGCAACCTTCCTTGACGCTCTAGAGACATTTCAGCTAGAGCAGATTGGTGCAGGGTTTGATGCTGCTCAGACAACCTTGCTAGACCTGTTTGTGGTACATAACGGGAAGGATTTGGGGGCAATCTATTTCCAAACGCATCATTTTCATGCCGATGGATTCACGTTATTCTTCCTTCAGCAGGAACTGTATCAGCGGTATCGAGCTCTGGTGGAAGGAGCAGATTGGACACCTCCCACACTGCGAGCTGAATATGCGCACTTTTCGCTCTCTCTATTTGAGTCGGCTAATGCCGAGAATACGCAATTTTGGCAGGACTACCTGAACAGACAAGCTCATGGGCCAATGTTGCGGGACCGGGCGGAGTATTTAGAAAGCGTATCCCCGAAAGCTGGTGTCTTAACCATCGATACTTCGATAGACCTCTTGGACGGTGCCCGACGATTCAGGGTCACCCTGACACAAATGGTCGCCTGTGCGGTTGGCGTGCTCATGTACCGCCTGACGGGGCAAAATATGGTAGTGCAAATGGTTTACAATTTGCGCGATCGCTACGAGTTTGAGAATGTTTTCGGAGACTTTTCATCATCGGCACCCTTAACGCTGGATATCCAATCAACCATGACGCTCCGTGATGTCTTTGCATGCTATAGCCAGGCATCCTTGGAACTCCAGATGCACAAGCGGTTTGATTTCATGGATGTGATTGGTCAGTTGGGTAGCTCAGGAAAGTGGAGTGGTATCTCCATCGACAGCAATGATCGAGACGCCCTCTGTCAGGTAACGGACTTTGCCGAGCGAATGATTGACATGCCGCTGGAGGAGCGTGACCCTGTTGGCCCCTTGGTCGTATGTCTAGTGAAAACGGCAGGACAATTAACTCTACAGCTTTTGTACGACAAAACCCTGTTGTCGTCTCACACCATCGAATTGTTTGGTGAAGCCATGCAAAACCTGCTGGTGAAGATGATAAACGAACCGGAGTTTCGGGTTCTAGATTTCCAACCCTCGCCCGAATTACTACAGAGATTAGACCTACAGCTTTAGGGTTATTGGTAGGTAAGCGTCCCCTGAGCGAAGTCGAAAGCTTTAGGGTTATTGGTAGGTAAGCGTCCCCTGAGCGAAGTCGAAGGGGATGCTGGCTAGGAGTGTTGGCCTAACTCCGAAGGAGACGCTTCGCTCAGCCAACGGTGTCGGTGGAACAGTTACTATTTGCAGTATTTACAGCGAGTGTCTAAAAAATAAAGGCTGCATCTCTCTTTTAATCTAAAAATGACATCTCGTAGTCTGGTGGCTCCACCATAGAGGCAAAAATTGAGGCGCGCGTTGGGTCAAATCTCAATTGGCCCAATTCTTGATTGTTATCGAGCCATGACTGAATCAGTTGAATTTCCCCTGCAATATCTTCATCCATCTGATGATTCAACGGGGACGAGATTTGTGACATCGCCTCGTCTCTGGTCTGGCAGGCATTAGCTACCAGGGCATTCCATTGTGGATCTTCAATCGGCTCAATATGTACCTGCTTGAACTGGCGATAAGCCTGAATATACTCCTCAAGAAAGGGTCGATAAGGTTCCTTATGTCGCATGTCATTAAAGAAGTGCCGTTTGACGGTGTGCAGCCATGCCGGACGTTTGTCAGGTTCTTTGATGCTACATTGCAACAGATAGGCAAAGCTGACGATGAAATTCTTGAACTGCCGATTTACTTTCCCAATTAATCTATCGACACCTGTCACCGCATACTCTCCCCTCAGGCGGTACTTGAACGCATTGTTTGGGAAGGCATAGTAGAACATCAAGTCCTGTATCGATTTGCAATCTTGAGGTTTGTAATCAATACCAAGCAATCTCGCCACATCATCGTTGTAAAAGCCGTAGTAAACCAGATGGTCATGCCGACGAGGCTCGCTATCACCAAAATAATGCTTGTTATAGCTTGTGATGCGAGCATCTAAATTGCGATGGATGTGATAGTGAAAACCCGGTTGAGTAACAAGCTTGTGAATAAACAATCCCTGCATTTCTATAATATTCGCTAACCCCCCACTGTATGGTCGCGTATAGCCAAGCATGTAGATATTGTTCAGCGTCTTTGGGATCACTCCCATAAAGTTATCGCGATATTGATATTGATAGGGGTCTGCTCCGTCAACCATAATGGTGGGCAGCCTTGGTGCTTCCGTATCGCCCTTGATGTAATGATCGAAAGCTCTTTCAATCCCAGCGTAGGTAATCGTTTTCTTTTCAAAATCGATTGGGGTATCTTTGGGGACAACAATGGCTCGGCCCGTATGCAACCACATGCAAATGTCATTCAAAAAATAGCCCTTTGAAAATGCATCGGGCAAATTGTCGCTAAAATTGCGGCAATATTCATCAATGGGCCAGTATTTTATGGCAACGGCACCACTGGCTGGACGTGACTCGCTGGTGTTCCAACTATCGTCCCGTAGGCTGACTGGAAATTGATCGCCGATCAAAATAGGAATTCCAGTACCAGCGGTTGCACCGTAAACGATGGCAGCGTAATGACGATTGGAGAAGTAGCGAAAATTTTGAAACTCCAGCTGATCTAAGGTGTGGGTCGTTTCAAACGCTGGCACGACCTTATCCCGTGGGTGAAACCCATTCGTGCGAATGATCACCTTCGCATCATGGGGAATTAAATGGGAAATCATCAGGTTGGCAGAATCTCCCATTGTGTCAAACACAAACGTCTTATTTGGCGCGTTGTAATCGGTGGTGGTGAGGTGTGAAAAGATGGCTCGACTAAACCCAGTTGCGAAGACCACATGCCGTGCGTTAATCGTAGTGCCACTCTGGGTATATACAACGCTGTGATCGGCAAAGTTATCGACCCTGGTCACAATGTCTCGGATAACTCTTTCTCCGTAGTGCTTCTGCCACTTCTGATGCATTTCATAATACTGAGTAGCACAAGGGTAATGATCCCTTTGGAATTCATCTACGAGGTCAAACGAGTAAAAGCTTGTTAAGTAACTGGAAACTAGATCAAAGTCTAATCTTCCACTCTTATTAAGACGGTCCCAGACGCTGTTGCCATCGGCCGAGATTATCCTAAAGTCTATACCTGTGGAGATCAGTTCGCGGATCAATGGAATCGCACTGAAGCCAAAGCCTACAACCACTACATCGGCCATAATTCATGCTCCTGATAATCCGGATTTTTGGTGAGATGTAACACGTTCAGGTGTTTAGATTCAAGATATATCCTTAGATTGTAATCTCGACAACCGTCAGGCCTGCCATTCCATGAACATCTTTGTTTACAGGGAATTATACAGTTTTTAGATTTGGTAGTAATAAGAAAATATGAGACTTACTCACCTGAAGAAAGATACTTTCAGTCAGCTGCAAGGTGTGCCTAAATGTCAGAGATTATTATGATTAAAAATTGTTATTCTTAGCCATTCACTGTATCGTGGTACCTGTTATAGGCCATAAAGTATTAAAGAAATAGAAGAAGACAACGCAGGATTCCTTCTCAAAAGTGTTATTTCTTACTTGATCTCAATGACTCGCCAGGTTATTGTGGCGAACTTGTTCGAATCGGTTATCAACTTAGTGCATCTGTCAGCTCGCTAGAGATATCGTGAACATTACCCAGTCAAAACCGGTCTCCGGGACTATATTGAAATACTTGGAATCTGTTAACACTGCCGTTAACAAGATTACGGATCCAGCAACTGGTGAAGCCGTTCAAATCCCAAACTATGAGGTCCTTCAAAGGGCTGCTCGTGGATTGGATGAATCTTCATATCCATCGCAAACAGCGCTGATTATTCAACGACTTCTCGGCAGAGGTGCCAGCTTTGATATGGAGACAGCTGGGCCTGAGCAGCCCCTCAGTTTTCCGAAGGATCACCATTTACATCCAAAAATGGGGCCCGAGTGGCATTATTTGAGCTGTGATCTGAATACCAAAGGCCCGAATGGTGAATCGCAGCGCATTGGTGTAATGATTTGGCTGCAAAAGAATCGCATTGTCGGTACTACGGCTCAAACGGAGGCGAAGTGGAGCGATGAGGAATCCCTTATTTGCGCCTCTAAGGTGACTGTGGTTATGAAAACAGACAATGGCAAGGGACGACTCATTCGGCGAAATCGAAACCTTCAGTGGCCTCTTAAAGGCGGGCATATAGCTTACAGCAAACCTGGTGAGAATTTTCGCTTTGTGTGTGGTCCAGATTCTTTCTCCGGCTCGAAGAATGTTCTGCCGCTGCGAGCGCAGGTGAACGATGGAGACCGTATGCGTTTGGACCTGGTGGCAGACTGTCAGGATGAGCTTACCCCTGAGACCGCTTTTTTCCTTCGCGGTGTTAATGGTTGCGGATTCACCGAATTACCCGCTCCTGGCTTTGAGTATGGTTGGCCCCAGATCAAGGTGTCTGGTACGGTCATGGTGGAGGGCAAAACGTATCAGGTAGAGTCTGGCTTAGGTTGGATTGATCATCAAAACCTGAATGGCAGTTTGGAAAATCCGCCTCAGCAAACTCCTGGTTATGACAGTATCCCCTTTGTTGACGATGGCCAGCCTTTTCTCGGTTGGTGTTGGATGTATTTGAACCTGGCCAACAAAGATACTCTAATGACCATCGGTTTAAATGTTGGACCAAATCCGATAGGCCTCTCGCCGCAACTACCTATAATCTCCACATCTAGCTACTATACATCGATCAAAGAGGGTAAGTTAGACGTAACCATTCTTAGTAACCCTGAGAAACCTCCACTCGTCGGAGAGATGAAAATCACGAATTTTCAAGTATTGCCAACGATTACGAATGCGTCCGGCCCCTATCCCCCAAATGCGCTCATCCCTAATGGTTGGACCCTAACTAATGTTAAGGATCATACCTGGGCTCATGCCCTGGCAGGTAATGTGACGGCATGGTCAGATGACGCTACATTTAATGCAGAGGATTGGAGCCTTGCCAGTGAGATGCCTGTAGATTTCACAGATACCAGTGGCCAATTTGCCAACGGCACGGGCTATGCTGAGGTTATTGGCTATGAAAACTCGTTTAGTTTCCAGCAGCGCGCCTTGGTTTTCCTTGAGACTGGAGTTTTACCTGGCGCGATTCCCGAAGTGAGTCTAGCCGCGACGAAGCCAATTTTGGTAAAGCTCGGGAAAAAGCCTCGCTCACATATTACCCAACTAAGGGAAAACTTTGATGGCCCCATCATGGATAAAATCTCAGATATATTGAAGGGGTTGGAAGCAGAGGGAAAAGTCGAAGACGATACTCAAATCGTCATCGCAATGGTGAAGTAGGGGGCAGATGCCCCATGGCACAATCAGTTTTCAACGATAGGTGATACCACCTTAGATAACGGTCAACTTAAACACACTAGTCAAATAGGAAGTAATTATCATGTCTGACCAGAAAAATAATGATGTTGAAGTCATTGATGCATCCGATAACGACGATGATAAGCCTGCCACCGATAAGCTTCTCGGTGGCCTGACGGACGAGATCAAAGTCTTTTCTAAAGCTGCTGCTGTTTATTTCGAGAAATTAAGCGAGCTGCATGAAGAATCGGAGAGTAATAAGAAGCACAGCTCTCTCGTGGATATTTTGACTAATAACCACAAAGCCCAAAAGGCTGCTTGGAAGCATGTAGTTGAGAATTCTGAGGCCCACAAAGAGAATGAAAGGCAGGCCAAGAGATTCATGCCGAAATCAGCTATTGATAGTCTTCATGACTGGCTTGACGATTAGATGAATCGAGAGTTGCCATATCGATTGAAATCGGCTCTGCAATGAGATCATTGACTAACAATCTTGCAAAGATTTGGGTAGTCGATGTCTCTCAGCTTAGTGGAGTCGATATTCTGCGCTGCGAAGCTGCACTCGTGCCAGCAGAAATTGAGCAAATGCGACGGTTCCAGTTCGATCTGGATCGGGATGCTTATCGTGCGGCCCATGGCCTTGCCCGACATGCCCTCTCATCATTTGAACTGGACGTGGCACCGCAGAATTGGGTTTTCGAATCCACCCCCTACGGTCGACCGGAAATTGCTACAGGGTATGGCTTTCCACCCTTGCGCTTCAATATTTCACATACACGTGGCATGGTGGCTGTTATCGTAGCGCGCGAGTTAGATTGTGGTGTGGATGTGGAGTCAGTCGAGCGCTTTAATTGTTTGGAACACTTGGCTGCAAATGTGCTTGCCCCTGCCGAGTTGGCTAGCTTGTTGACGGTGTCAGACTCTGAGCGACCTCTGCTTTTTAGTCGGTATTGGACACTCAAAGAGGCCTATTCAAAAGCTCTCGGACTTGGTCTGTCAATGCCATTTGAACGCATTGCATTTGAACTACGAGAAGGAGGTCCTCGACTGCTTAACCAAGCTGGTGACTGGTTTTTTGAGCAATGGTTACCCTCACCAAATTACATTGTGACGACAGCCCTTCGCAGTAGCCAACCGATACGTCTGGTTCGTCACTGGGGCTTTCCAGCCGTATCAACCCTATAGCAGTCTGATGGGGGCTCGCTGGTTTTAGTCATCAGTTGTCCAAGCTCATTAAGGCTTGCTTTGAGCCATGGTGTTGCTTCCCTGTGCCACGGCCAGTGCCGTTGTCTTAAATCGGTGCTTCAATAGGGCAGCATCCTCTCCACTGAATTGTTTCTCGTTGTAACTCAGGTGAATATTTAGTAAGTCTTTGAACAAGACAGCGCTGAAAAGAGCAGTGCCAAGGATCGACGGAGCTACGTAACCACGGGCATTGGTGACCGTAAAATTGCCAGTCTTAGTCGACATTCTTGTTAGATTTAGGAACGTCAAGCTGGTGGAACTGTACTTAGCCATGCTGACAATGAACCGAGCCGCTCGATCAACACCTTTGCTTCCTTTTGGGAAAAATAGTTTCCAGTCCATGATGGCCGCAACCGTTGGCATCACAAACAACCGGGGAGAATCTTTCTTCATGGCGGATTTGATTTCGCGTCTAATATCCTTGGCCATCTCGGGGATATTTTTTTTATCCGTTAGTTTGCGAACCACATCCACGGTAGAGGAGAACAAGCCAAAGTCATTTTTGGGAATGGACAGGAAAGGACGTAGATTGATGGGCATGGGCATGGTGATGACCCGCTCGGTTGTATCTTTTTGCTTTGGGCTCTCGGCCAGGAGCGGGTGAATGACATCCATGGTGATGGCGATGAGCAGCGCGTAAAGGGTGACCTGTTCTTGCTTGGCATATGCAATTAGGGATGCTGTTTCAGCAGCATTAAACGTGAAGGTCTCGACGATGGGCCGTCGCTCAGCAAACGGCACATCTGCGTCGTTGCGCAACGGTGCTGGCATGTCGCCCAGCTGATTGAGTTGCCCCATTACCTTGGATTGACAGCTTACCAGTTGCAACAGACCTTTAATTCCCTTGAAACGGGAGGCCATGCCATCTTCCAGCATCGGCGGGAAGGGAAGCGGTTCCGGTGATGGTAAGCTTTCACCGGAGGAGACTGTGCCAAGTAAATTGACAATGTCCACCAACAGGTTTGCATGGGAAAAGCCGTCGCCGATTAAATGCTGAAAGGTTACGAATACGGAGCAGTAATCCTCGGAAAATCTTACGAGTTTTACCCGGATCATTAACTCATGATAGCCGTCAAATGGTCGGCGCAATTCTTCGGTGGCAATCCGATCTCGATTCTCCTCGGTGCTTGAACACATTTCGATGGGGATTACCGGTGCTTCTGCTGGCTCATAACAGGCAAAGTATAGTTTCTGATGTTCCTGGCGTAGGATGCTGCGAAGCATCGGATACCGTATTTGGCACCAACGAAGCACCTGCGCTAAAGCATCCTCAGTCACATTGCCATGAATATCCACAGCCGCACCTATGTTAAATGGGCTCGCTTGGTCAAAGATCCAGGCGGAGTATTCCATTTTGCCGAGCGGTCGGGCAATGGTTGGTCTGTTATCAGGGGATGTAGGCGCTTGAGTATTCAGCTTGCGTTTAAATAAGGTGAGCAGATCATTCATGGGTCAGGTGATGTTATTTGCCGAATAAAGACCGAATGTTATCTCTTACTTCTTGCTGATGGAAGGTGATGCCATGCATGGTTACTTCTTGTTCAATGAACCGGGGTAAATCCTTCCGCAATTGCTGCACAAGATGATCCTTCAGGGTGATCAGGGAAACACGCGGTATCCGAGCTAGGTCCCGAGCTACGTCCAATGCCTGCTTCATGACCTCGGTTCTTGGATAAACAGGAAAAACAGCGCCTCGCTCTTTTAACTCTGCCCCCCGGTAGCGACGGGCTTGAAGCAACATTTCTGGCCCCAGGACTGGTCCTAACTTATGGGGAACGATCATAGTGGCCCCCATGCCTGGCGTGAATCCGTACTTCATAAAATTGGTTGTGTAAATACTCTCCCTGCTTAAGATCACAAAGTCGGCAAATAAACCCATCACAAATCCGCCGCCAATGCCATGCCCCTGCATAGCTGAAATTACCGGGATCTGGCAATCGAGGGCGAGGCCATAAATGTTGTTGTCTGAAAATTTTCCATTCCCTTCCTGGAGGGTCAGTAAATCCTCTTGTGTGCCACCGCTGGCAAAATAACTGTCAAAGCCAGTCAGGATAACGGCCTTAAATGTGTTGTTGGTTGCGATGCTTTGGAAAGCAAGAATCAGTTCACGGCTCATTTGATGGGTGAAGGTATTCTTGTGCACGCGATCGCACATGGTCACCTGGACAATATAGGGTTCCACCTCCTTAACATTGACCACTGATTCCGATACCGTGCTCATTCCTCCCATGGGAATACCCCTGTTGTAACATAGCGGGCAATTTTATCAAGATTGTCCATGTCGGTGAAAACCTCTAGATTGGCCGCCAAAGCCTGGGGTCGTGCCTGAGCGAGCGAGCCATCGAGATCGCCCATGTAACGCTTATAACGGGTGATGCCCTTTTTAGAAAGCCGTCTCAGGCGGAGCAGATGCTTACGCAGCAGGTTCTCGCTGTTGGCATCATAAGCGTCCACCAACCCCCAAGCCTCAGCTTTTTGAACGGAGATGGGTTGGGTCATCAGGGTCAGGTAATGAGCCTTTTGAAAGCCAATGCGACGGTTTAGAAACGGCAGCACACAGGCAGGCATGAGTCCGAACAACAGTTCGGACAAGCTGAATATGGCGGTTTCATTGGCCAGAACAATGTCGCAGGCCGCAACAAATCCCATACCGCCTGCGTTGGCTTTTCCCCGAACATGGGCCACGCTGACATAAGGCCCAGTGGCCAGATCTAACCAGACATTGTACAGAGGTTCAGGATCCTGCCCCTTTGCTTCACCACCCGCTAGACTACGCTCGATTGCCTGGAAATCTGCCCCAAAACAAAACACTTCAGGCAATCCCTCAATTACCAGAACGGTAATTGTGTCTCGATACCTCCGAAGCACGTCTTGGAATTCTGCTATCAGTAGATCGTTGATAGTATTATTGGCTTCTGGACGGTTAATCTGCAGCATGCAAATTGGACCGTCAAACCTGATGCGTATGGTATCGTATTGCTCCATTACGATACCCACTCATATTCACGATGATACTCTTGAATCGCTTTGAGAAACAACAGCGGTTTCCCATTCCTTGCTGATCTTGCTGCAGGCATAAAGTTGGGGTCTAATGTCGCGTTGCGGGTGCCAAAACGAACCGCGTGATTACCCAACAGCATCTTGTCGTATTCCTCCATGGATAGCTCGTAACGCCGATTCAATTGCGCCTCAATCCCCATGCGACGAAGACGTTGCTGTCCCTCACTGGTCACTACTCCACTAAAAAATTCAGAGCAACAGCCAGACCCATAGGAAAAACATCCGATCCGTTGCGGTGAATCAAAACTCGCGCAATCGATGGTGCTGGCCAGGGACAATGCCATTGTTCCCCCCATAATGTTGCCGACCCGCTGACAATAGGTGAGACCCGGTGCAACCCGACGGCTGAAATCTTCCTCAATCTGCGGTAGCTTAGCCTTGGCCATCTTGCGCATCATGTTGCGGTGAGCCCCTTTGACCATGCCACCAAACGGGGTGTGAAACGAGAGGTAGCCAAAGGAGCTGGTATAGTCGACATCTTTGACGCGTTTTTGGTATTCCAGATAGGCCTTCTCACAACACTCTAGATAGGACAATAGCGATAGGTCCGCATCACCCGCTTCGCTGTCGGGAACCGGACGACAGGTGTCCATGACCTCAAACCCGTAATAGCCATTGGCACCGATATCGACCTGGAAAATATAGGGCATTTCGCTGACTAGCATGGCAACTGAGCCAGCCCCGCTACTAGGCTCGGCAAATGACCAGTCGTGCGTCAGCTCTTGACCACCCTCCGCAACCAGAAAACGGGTGATATCTGTTGCCACTACCAAGGCTTTTGCCCCGGGCGATGTTTGAGAAAGAATTGTATTGACTGCCATTTGCAGGCCAGCAACCCCGGAATAACAGGCATTTTTGAGTTCAAACAGGCGACAGTTTCGATTGAGTTCAAGATAATGGTGTATGTAGGTACTGATCGATTTACCAAAATCGATCCCCGACTCCGTACACGTGATGAGCAGTTCGATGCGATCTTTTTCAGCCGGACTCAACGCGTCCACAATCGGTTTAGCTGCATTTACTCCGAAACTGATCGGATCCTCGTAAGGCAAGCTTACGGTCTTTTCCTTCATCAGAAGGTTCTCAAAACGATCAACATCCAGTTTGCGATGCACAGCCAATTTACTTACATCCAAGTAGGCCGTACCTCCGAAAACATTCATTGCTTCAATGCCAACGTGTTCCACAGTGTCTCCTTGGATAGCATCGTATGGAGCCATATTTCGAGTCGACATGGAATTCGACATCTATGGCTCGTTAAACAAGAATATCTATGTAGTATCAAGATATCTGTGTAGAGTATCACCTTAATTTGACTTTATCCATCAAGTCGCATGGTGTGAAGTAATTCTCAGTGGTTTTATTGTAGGCTTACAATTTTCTTCAGGTCTTAACCTGTATAAACAGGTTAACAAATTCCGCAGTGCATATCAGTGGCACATACTCGACATCCTCTTTTAGGAGAGTCTCATATTCCTCATTAATAAACTCCCTCCTGCCTAGACTCAATTTATCCGTTACAAAGACAGCGTCAAAGCATTACAGTTGATTCCCAAAACCTAAAGATTAATCAACTTTCTGCTTATTGTTCAAAGGGTTATGAGGGTGGGTAAATCAGTTACCTTGTACTAGTCGGTGAGATAACTGCTATATAAGAAATCCCACAAGTGCTAAGACCCATGGGGGCTTCGATTTAGATATAAAGGGTTAAGAAATATAGTGCTCTTTCTACTCAGATGTAGGGGTTGAAAGACGTTATGCACTCACTTGCGTTGTCTGTGAATTCACAGTAAGCTAACCATGGGTCATGTCATTCTCTTTATCCGATGTGCCTATGGTCTGCTTATACAACCATCAAGGTTGCTTGGTTTGTGTCGGCGATCACTGCGGTGTAAGCGGATTAGGGATTGAGTCAGGGATTAACGGTGTATTCCTGTGTTAGCCCCGGATGTTGTAGCTATGGATTGAGTGCAGGTTTAAAATACAACAACACCCAGAACACTCAGCTGAGGAACTCTTCTAAAATAAACAAGACTTTTTAGAGGTATTTAATGTCAGGCGAACTGACTATAAACAGGGCTCTCTAGTGCAAGTAAGAAGAAATATCAGTGATGTGCTTGGGTGTTGTCTTTGAGCCTTCTGATGATTCTATCGAAATATCTATCGTTAGACCTCCCTGTGTTGTGGCTATGAGCTTTTCAACTCATGTGTACAGCATATTCCTGTAGTGCTTCAAAATCTCTTCTCTGATACAAACGTTAACGTTGTTATTTTTCACTGTTATCCTTGCTAATCAGTGGCTTAAGTCTATGGATTGCTGTGGTTGAGGACGCAGCTAGTGGTAATGTCATCCGTACCAACTAGACTTCTGGCGTCTCACCAGTAAAGTGGCACATCTTCTAAGGATGGTATCCTCTTTGATCGCTATAACTTGAAAGGTGTTACTAATGAATGCGACATCGACAATGCTGCCCTCCATCACCAACGCCATTGACAAACAGGTCTTGTCCTCTGAGTTGACTTTAGACAAGCTGATTCGGACCCATAAAGGGTTAGAGATCTATCTGGTAACGGCGGATGATGCGCCTCGGGTGATGACCGAAATTGGCCGGATTCGAGAAGTCGAATTTCGCCGGGAGGGAGGTGGCAGTGGAAAACCGAAAGATATCGATTGCTTTGATTATGGACCGGTTCCCTATCGTCAGCTCGTGGTATGGGATCCCGTTGCTCAAGAAATTGTCTCCATGCATCGTTACATTCTCTGCCGTGATGCTCTGCATGTGGACGGTAGGCTGGATCTGGCCACAGCTAAACTGTTTGATTTTTCCCAACGGTTTCTAGAGCAATATTTGCCTAAGACCATTGAACTAGGGCGCTCAGTTGTTAATCGTAGTGCCCAACGACGCAGACTAGGACTATTTGCAGTCTGGTGTGGGTTGGGTGCTTTGATACGAGAGTATCCTGACATGGACTATTTTTTTGGCAAAGTGACTATTGCATCACCCCATTATTACTCTGTCCAAGCGCTATTATTGCCGTTTATGCAACGTTACGGGATGACTCAAGACAGGTTGGTTGTCCCTAAGATCCATTGTCGAATTCATGACCCGGCTACCCTTAATGGTTCATTTCCCCATTTTTCATGGGCAGAGGGCTCTGATAAAACTGCCCTCAATTCTCTTAGGGTTCAACTTAAGAAAACAGGACAGTCAATGCCATCATTGCTCAATAGTTATCTAAAGACGAGCGATCAGCTTCGTTACTTTGGCAGTGTTTGTAATCTTGAGTTTGGCAATGTGATCGAAGCCGCTATTCTAATTCCCATCAACTCAATTAAGGAAAAATCCCATCGGCGATTTATTGATTCATACGCCAGCATCAATTCTCAACGATTTCGGATTCTGGATCGACAAAGTAGGGAAAAAGGGCTTGCTAGAGATATTGCTGGCTTACAAGATTTTATTCACACAACTATGACTAAAAGCAATAAACCCCATCCTATGTACGTTTCCATAGGCTAGAGTTAAGCTCTCCGACATCAGCTCCATTGTTTCTTTCAGTCTTGTTATTACTAGCATTCTTCCTATCTCGGAAAGATTATGGTAATAGCATCCTAACCGTTACACAGTTGGCGAGCGTTCTCATCCATCTCCACATTGTTGTGCAAGTAAAACCTTGCCCAATCACAACCATGTTTCATCAGGTTCTCTAGCTCGAACTGTAATTTCCAGAGAATGACTTTTCCATCTGCACTGGCAGAAACAATTTGTGAGTGTTCGGGATGAAATGCAACATTAAATACCCAGTCATTGTGACCTGCCAAGGTTAATAGTAACTTGCCATCCAGATGCCACAGTTTAATTGTTTTGTCGCCACTGGCGGAGGCAAGTAACGTGCCATCGGAGTTAAAGCTGATGCCATACACCCAGGCACCGTGACCGGTTAATGTATGTGATAATTCTCCCTCTAAACTCCACAGGCGAATCGCTTTGTCGTAGCCTGCCACTGCCAGGGTTTGGCCATCGGGACTAAACTCTATCGCTCTATTCCAGGCCCGGTCTTCTTCATCTAAGGTAAGCACACGAGCAGGCTCATTAGCGAAGCTACCATCCATGTGTCGTTGCCGTAGGTGAACATGGGTATCTCGTCCTGTGGAAGCTAACCATTGGCCATCGGGGCTAAAGGTGACGTCATAAACCCGATCGCTATGACCAGAAAGAGTTTGTAGCAGATTACCAGTTTCCAGATCCCAAAGTTTAATGGTGGTGTCGCGACTAGCCGTGGCCAAGGTTTTACCATCGGGGCTAAAGCTAGAGGCATAGACGCGTCCCTGATGACCAGACAATGTGTGTGCCGGTTGATTAGCGCCCACCTGCCAAACTTTTGCTGTTTGATCGTAACTGCTGGAAACCAGGGTTTGGCCATCGGGACTAAAGGTCACCGAATGCACGATATTGTTATGACCTTTTAAAGTTTGCAGCAGGGTACCGTTAGAGTGCCAGATCTTAATATCGTTTTTCCCCTCAGCTACGGCCATTAAGGTCCCATCGGGGCTAAAGCTGACATCCCGCATCGGTTCTTTGTGTTCATCCAGGACGGTTACCAGGTCTTCCTGAGTGTGCCAAATGCGAATGGTGTTGTCTGCACTGGCTGAGGCTAGTTGATGATTTGGACTAAAGGTGACTGTCTGTACTTCATTTTCGTGGCCCTGTAATGTTTTTAATAACTGGCCAGTCAAACTCCATAGTTTGATAGTGCGATCGCGACTGCCCGATGCCAGCCGTTCACCATCATGGCTAAAGGCTACACTATCCACTGAGGCCGTATGCCCCTTGAGTTCTTGCCGGGCAGTCCCATCAGAATTCCAGAGTCGAATAGTGCGATCGCGACTGCTAGAGGCAATGGTTGCCCCATCGGGGCTAAAGACAATACTGGAGATTGCCTGGCGGTGACCGGACAACAGTTTTGCTGGTTGGTTATCCTCGACGGACCACAACTTAATCGTGCCATCTCCGCCGCCAGAAGCCAGGGTTTGACCATCAGGGCTAAAAACCAGTGTCAGCACTGGACTGCCCCCATGGTGCGCTGTGAGCGTCTGGCGCAGAGTACCATCCCGATTCCAAATGCGGATATCGCCATCATCACTAGCGGAACCAAGCAGCTGGCCGTTGGGACTAAACTCAACGGCCCGGACAGTCTTGCGGTGGCCGCTGAGAGTTTTGAGCAGGGTCCCCTCGATATCCCAGAGCTTCACAGTGCGATCACCACTGGCAGAGGCTAGGGTTTGACCGTCAGGGCTAAACGCAACGCTGTAGATTGCTTCATTATGGCCCTTAAACACCCGTAAAAGTTTGCCATCCCAGCGCCAAAGCCGTAGGGTATGATCCCAGGAGACTGAGGCCAAATGTTTACCATCGGGGCTGTAGCTAATATCGGAGACCAGGTTGGCATGGCCTGAAAACCGATTGGCTTCATGGATACCATAGAGCACCGAGCCCAATGCCCGAATGACGGGAATAGTCTGTTGGTCAGTGGGATTGATCATTGTTTCTAACTCTCTTCCAGCTTGCAGAGCTGCTTGCAGGGCCTCCAGCTGGTGATGGGAGACAAATAGTGCTTCTGAGGTATGGCTGATGGCCTCTACTTCATTGGCTTTAGCCTGTTGCTCACTGGTCTTAGCCTGTTGTTCACTCACGCGAGCCCAACCAAACAACATCAAGGCGACCACGCCTAACCCAGTGGCGACGATTAAGGCAACACTCAGCACTCCAACAAACCACCGTTGCCGTTTGGCATACTTTTTCTGTTCAGCGAGCCGGGTTTCTGCTTCTTGGGTACGCTCTTTTTGTAGCTGAAGTAGGTGGATCTGGCGCTGCTGTTCAGCAGCCTCTTCAGACATCTGGGCGGCACGGCTAGCATGGATAAATGCTTGTTGTAATGATGTGGCAGGAGGCTGTTTTTTGCCAATTTCGGCTTCCTGTAGCCAGGCTTCAGCAATCACTAATTCACTGCCTCGTAACAACAGATCGGCACTGCGATCTTTCTGTTCCCACTCAATGGCCAGTTGACACCACTTTGTATGGCTTTGCACGTGGTTGCGGTCGGTATCCAGGGTACGTACTAGTTGGCTAAAACTAGTTAAAAAGTCGTGGGTTTGGGGTGAAAAATCAATCCAATGTATTTTAGCTAACTCAGGAGGCAACTGTTGGGTATCGACAGACTGATACAATAGAGGAATAAAGCGCTTATTTAGGCTGGCTGCATAGGCGACCTCATCAGCACAGTAGGGAGAGTTTACGGCCTGTGGAGAAATCACAAACAAGAAATTATCCGTTGAGGCAATGCCTCGATAAATCTCCTGCTGAAAGTCTACCCCAAAGCTAATACTTTCTTGATCAAACCAGGTGGTTTTACCCTGAATTTGAAGGGTATCATTGAGACGACGAGCAAATTCTGAATCGCTACGGGAATAGGAGATAAAAACGTCTAGTGACTGGGCCGGAGGCTGGCGTAAGCTTTCTTTAATAAAGGTGGTCTGTAATTTTGTAGGCCCTTGTTGGGGACGGTCTTGAGCGACTTTTAGCCAGGTTTCAGCATGGCGTAAATTGTAGCCCCTTAACAAAATGCTGGGATTGCGATGCTGGCGTTTCCACTTTAGAGCTTTTGCTAGTAGTTGTTTATGCTCGCTGTGGTAGTCGGCCCCATGGCGCAAAATTCGTAATAGCTTGGCAATATCATCTTCATACTGTTCGAGGCTGGTGTTGTCTGAAAAGTTAATAAACTGAAGGGAGCGTTGGCGGGGAGGAAGCCGCTGCATATCCAACGGTTTAACCAGCAGGGGAATAATCCGTTTGTTTAATAACTGGGCATAGGCAATCTCTCGCTGACAATAGGTGGACTCTAAGGCTGCGGGGGAAAGAATATAAATTATATTGTCTGTTTCTTCAATGCCGACTTTGAGGGCTCGTTTAAAGTCTGTGCCAGTGAGAATATCGGTTTTGTTGGTCCAAACAGTAATGTTCTCCCGTATTAAACGCTGACGCAGTTGTTCCCGAAAAGAAATGTCTTCTTCGGCATGGGCTAAAAACACCTGAGTCATCAGATTATGGGCGTTTTTAGTGCTCTCAGTAATAAACTCACAATGTAAATTTGTTGGTAGGCAAGGAGGCTGCTCATCTTTAAATGGTTGAGTGAGCCAGGCTTCTGCGGTTTGCCGTTCTTTTCCAATTAGCAAATAGCCAGATTGCTTTTGATGATATTCCCAATAAAGCGCTTGCTTTAACAGGATGGTGTGGCGGCGTACATATTTTTTCTGTTTTTGTAAGATTGCTAACAGTCCTTGAAAGGACTGGTCAAGATCATCAATGCCTTCGCGATAGTAAATCCAGTTGATTTTTGCGATCGCAGCATGCATATTTAAAAAACTAGAATGTTTCCCAGCAGCCTTATAGCCTTCCCAATCTGCATCTGCACCTTGGGGGTTGCGCTGTTGCCAAATTTCTCGGCTAATTTCTTCGACGTGTAAGATCGGAATAATCCGTTTCCCTCGCGATATGGCCCGCTCAATTTCTAAGCTACAATAGGATGAATTAACAGAATGAGGCGAAATGATAAAGAGAAAATTGTCAGCCCGGTCAATACCGGTGTCAATCTGTTTTTGATAGTCTACGCCTAGAGGAATATCCTCAAAATCAAACCAAACATCTAATCCTTGATCGACCAGCTGGTCATTTAGCTTGGTAGCGAAGGCTTTGCTATCTGCCCGACCATAGGAAATAAAAGCATCTTGGTAATGAGTCATAATACAAGATGTATTGGTGTTAGACGTATTTAAACTATATCGTTTCAATAGAGTTGCAATCTATACTCCTTTAACGGCGTGCTCTAAAAGGCTGAAGGAAATACCACCAGAGTGCTAGATTGCCCACAAAACCGTCCCAGGCTAGGACTATGGGTGGGTAGATGGGTGCATGGGACGTGGTGGTTATTTAGCTGCAAGTGCCTGAGGGCCGTAACGCTTGGTTGTAAATGGGGAGGTACTAGGGGGGCTGTCGGCGTGTTCATTGCACCATATTATTTGTCCTCACAATATCCCCAAACTTTCTCTGTATCTTAAAAGGTGTTCGATATTAAACAATCAGGGAGGGGGGTAGCCAGTGTTCATCTAGAAAACTCGCTTGGAGCATGTAGGGATGCTTTTATGGCGTTATCTGAACCAATCGCTGTTTGATACAAGCAGCAGGATAATTCTTCTAGAGCCATAGCAGTTTTGCCTAACCATAGAGTTTAGTCTTTAGAAGACTGTTGGGAATTGTAATATTCCTACAAAGAAAAGCATTGCTAGATCAATTTATCTGCATTAAGGGAGCTTTATTATGAGCGCATTACAAAGAATGGTAAGCACGGTTGGTCAGTCTATTCAGCAATCTACAGTTTGGATATTTGATGCTGCTAAACGACTCTTCTCTCCCAGTGATGATAACTATCCTGAAACGGGGGTACAGCCCTTTGAAGGAGATATTTCAGAGACTAATCAGTAGGCCATAGCAGGTGGAACTGTGGTTACAGTAAAGGGTTGGCAGCCCATCTGGAAAATGCAGATGGGCTGCCAACTCTGCATACCTAAGTAACGATTGGTAAGGGATGTCCTGTGGCCGTAGTGAACTATTTCTTGACGGGAGAAATGACGTCGTCCCCAACGTTGTTATGACTAATATTTCGAGCATAAATCACGTCCAAGGTGTAACCGGCTGAGTTCTCTACGGGAACATCTGCCGGTTCTGGGTATGGATAAGGGAGGGCTCTCATACCCCCTCAAGCATGGGGAATAATGTGTGTGGGGACATCTAAGATGTCAGGGGTATGAGGGTGTGGCACAAGCCAGAGATTCTGGGGCGGCACCAGGGGGTGCGCCTCATCCGGGACAAAGATCGGGAGGTGGTTGCCCGGTTCAGCCGGTACCGTGCCTCCCCCAATACTGATGGGAGTGCCCACGACCGTCGCCTGGGCGAGGTTGAGGTTCTCCATAGAGGCCCCCGTCACATCCACATAGTAGAGCTGAGCCTGTGCAAAATTCCCATGGTCTAAGTTGGCGTTGACCAGACTGGCATTGGTCAAAAAGGCCCCCGTCAAATTGGCATGGGTCACGCTGGCCCTGGTGAGGTCCGCGCCTTCGAGGTTACTCCAGGAGAGGTCCGCGCCTCGGAGGTCTGCGCCTCGGAGGTCCGCGCCAATCAAATGCGTTTGACTGAGGTCCGCGCCCACCAAATAACAGCGTTGACAGTGGTTGGTGATGAGCAGTTGTTGTACATTGGCGGCCACCCGTGCCTCCAAGCCTGACTCAATCGGTGCCTCTGCCCGACTGGGGGGAGCGCCCATCAAAAGGGCCATGAGTGGGAGTGTGGCTAAATAGTGTCGTTTCATAGTCTCCTCCTAGGTCAACAGCCAGGCTGTTGCACCCTGTTGAACGAGAACTCCATCGAGCAGACGACGACTTTCATCTACCCTGCTTTAATTGTTGCATGGATGCCAAAAAAGGGACTGCCCCCTGGTCTGGAGTTAATGAAACGATACGTGGGTGGGCATCCTCATAGATTCCTCAAAGTCTTGACTTATACCCAGATTGGAAACGGTCACCCCCGTTTCTAGTGATTGTTATTTTGGATTCTGTTTTTATGGTGCAAACGACCCCTGCAAATTTGGCCCCGACGCCGACTCAATCCGCCTTTATCCTTGAATTTGAGCGGATTACGATTGATGATGTTCCCTGTGTGGGGGGAAAAAATGCATCCTTGGGCGAGATGATTCAACAGCTGACGCCCCAAGGGGTGCAGGTGCCCACTGGGTTTGCCACCACCGCCGATGCGTATCGCTATTTTATACAGCAGGCCGGTCTGGACGAGGCGTTGAGAGCGCACCTAAGCGATCTAGATATCGACGATGTCACGGCCCTGCGCCACTGTGGTCGAACCGTCCGTTCGTTAATCCTCGACACGCCCTTTCCGCCGGAGCTCGAAGCGGCCATTGCCAAGGCGTACTTGACCCTCTGTGCTGACAGTGGGAATCCAGCGCTGGATGTGGCGGTCCGCTCGAGTGCCACCGCTGAAGACCTGCCGGATGCGAGTTTTGCCGGCCAACAGGAAACCTACCTGAATGTGCATGGTGTCAAGGGCGTGCTGGAGGCGTGCCATAAATGTTTTGCCTCGCTCTTTACGGATCGGGCGATCTCCTATCGCACCATCAAGGGCTTTGACCACTTTACGGTGGCCCTGTCGGTGGGTGTGCAGCGGATGGTGCGCTCGGACTTGGCGACCTCGGGTGTGATGTTCTCCATCGACACCGAAACCGGCTTTAAGAACGCGGCACTCGTCACCGCCGCCTATGGGTTGGGCGAGAATGTGGTGCAGGGGGCGGTGAACCCCGATGAATATTTAGTGTTTAAGCCGACCCTTCGGGAGGGATATCGTCCCATATTGAAAAAGCGCCTGGGCAGTAAAGAGATCAAAATGGTGTACGACGTGGGCGGTAGCAAGCTGACGAAGAATGTCCCGGTGTCGGAGGTGGAGCGTCAGCGCTATGCGATTAGTGATGATGAGATTTTAACCCTAGTGCGGTGGGCGTGCATCATCGAAGACCACTATACCCAGGTGCGGGGCACCTACACGCCGATGGATATTGAGTGGGCGAAAGACGGTCTCACGGGAGAGTTGTTTATTGTGCAGGCGCGCCCGGAAACGGTTCAATCTCAAACGTCAGCCTCGATTCTGCGTAATTATGTTCTCCAGGCTGATACCACCGACCTGACGCCCTTAGTGACGGGTCAAGCGGTGGGTGAAATGATTGGTCAGGGGTCCGCGCGGGTGATCCAATCGGTGCAAAACATGGCTGAGTTTCAACCGGGGGATGTGCTGATTACCCAGCGAACAGACCCGGATTGGGAACCGATTATGAAACGGGCGAGTGCGATTGTCACCGACCAAGGGGGTCGCACCTGCCATGCGGCCATTATTGCCCGGGAGTTGGGCATTCCGGCGATAGTGGGGTGTGGCAACGCGACCGAGCGTCTAGCCACCGGAGTGAGCGTGACGGTGACGTGCGCCGCTGGCGAAGTGGGTAAAGTCTATGGGGGACACCTGCCCTTTACGGTCGAAGAAACGGCGATTGATGACATCCCCCGGACGCGGACCCAAATTCTCATGAATGTGGGGAATCCCGAAGAAGCGTTTCATTTTGCGAAAATTCCGTGTGATGGGGTGGGGTTGGCGCGCATGGAGTTTATCATTGCCAACCACATTAAAGTGCATCCCCTGGCCTTACTCAACTTTGACCAGTTAGCCGTCGGCCCCATCAAACATGAGATTGAGCAGCTGACCGCGCTCTATGCCCATAAGCCCGACTACTTTGTGGAACAGTTGGCCCATGGATTAGGGATGATTGCCGCGGCGTTTTATCCCAAGCCTGTGGTGATTCGGCTCTCCGATCTCAAGAGTAATGAATATGCGAATCTGTTGGGCGGCGCGTCGTTTGAACCGACCGAAGAGAACCCGATGATTGGTTGGCGGGGGGCCTCTCGTTACACCGACCCGCGCTATCGGGAAGCGTTTGGCTTGGAATGCCAGGCCTTACAGCGGGTGCGTCGAGACATGGGCTTGACCAATTTGATTCCCATGGTGCCCTTCTGTCGGACCCCCGAAGAAGGGCAGCAGGTGCTCACTGAAATGGCCCGCTATGGGTTAGTGCGAGGGGAACAGGGGTTACAGGTGTATGTGATGTGTGAGATTCCCAACAATGTGATTTTGGCGGATGAGTTTAGCCAGATCTTTGATGGCTTCTCCATTGGGTCGAACGACCTCACGCAGCTGACCCTGGGCCTCGACCGGGATTCTGCCCTGGTGGCCCATCTTTTTGACGAACGCAGTGCTGGGGTCAAGGCGATGGTGCGTCAGGTGATTGCGAAGGCGAAGGCGAATCAGCGCAAGATTGGCATCTGTGGCCAAGCGCCGAGTGACTATCCTGAATTTGCTCAGTTTTTGGTGCAGCAGGGGATTGATTCCATTAGTCTCAATCCAGACTCTGTCTTAAAGACCACCTTAGCGATTGCGGCCATGGAGGCGGAGACCATGACCTAGGGAGCTGTCTGTGTAGGGGGGCATAGGGAGGTGAGATGCTATCGGGGAGTGTGAGTCATGATGTCATGCATCATGCTCCCTGTTCAGTCCTGGTTGTCCATGGGTCGAATACAACCAAACGTCATGAACACAAGACTGAGGACGTCATCGTAGACCATCAATGACTGTTAACTCCACCATTCATGCTCCTTCAGCTTCTAACAAGCGATTACGCCTGTTAGAAGCCACCATGAAACGGCATCAGTATCGTCCAGATGCGCTGATTGAGGTGTTGCATCGCGCTCAGGAGCTATTTGGTTATTTAGATATCAATTTGTTGCTGCACATTGCTCAGCGACTGAAACTGCCTCCTAGTCAGGTGTATGGTGTAGCTACCTTTTATCACTTCTTCTCGTTAGCTCCAAAAGGCGTACACAGCTGTGTTGTCTGTATGGGGACAGCTTGTTATGTAAAACAGGCGGCACAGCTGCTCAGCTTTTTGGAAAAAACTACGGGTATTAAAGCTGGAGAGACAACGTCTGATGGGCAGCTGTCGTTGATGACGGCTCGCTGTTTGGGTACCTGTGGCATTGCCCCTGCCGTGGTTTTTGATGAGCGGCTTGAAGGGCATCAAACCGTAGAAAGCGTAACGGCACGTCTGAATACTTGTTTATCTGCATCTAAGTCATGACTTTAGAGCAATTACGGCAGTCTGCATCAGCTGCTCCAAAAAAATGTCGCATTTGTTGTTGCACGGTTGGTGGCTGTCTGTCTGCTAATGGTGCTGTCGTTAAAGAACATCTGAAAACGGCGGTGGCTGCTAGTAATTTAACCGCTCAGGTGCAGGTGTCGGGTGTGGGCTGCATGGGGTTGTGCAGTCAGGGGCCATTGGTACGGGTGGAATCTGAAGACGTAGCTGATGTGCTCTATCGGCAGGTGACGCCAGAACAGTCTGCGGCTATTGTGGCATTGCTCACTCAATCGCCTCACGCTGAAAGCAGCAATCTCAAAACTCAGCCGATGGATAGTCCATTTTTTACCAGACAGCATCGGATTGTTTTAGAAAATAGTGGTCGCATTAATCCAGAAAAGATTGAGGGGTATATTGCGGCATCTGGGTATGAAGCGCTTTATCATTGTTTGCGAGAGATGTCACCCGACGAGGTGGTAGATGAGATTACCCGCAGCGGTCTACGGGGTCGAGGTGGGGCAGGTTATCCGACCGGATTAAAGTGGGCCACAGTGGCAAAAATGCCGTCGGGGCAAAAGTATGTAGTGTGTAATGCGGATGAGGGTGATCCGGGGGCTTATATGGATCGCAGCGTGTTAGAGAGTGATCCTCATCGGGTGTTGGAAGGACTTGCGATCGCAGCCTACGCCGTCGGTGCTAACCAGGGCTATATCTATGTGCGGGGAGAGTATCCCCTGGCCATTAATCATCTACAAACTGCCATTCGTCAGGCCAAGCGCCATGGTCTTTTAGGCAGCCAGATTTTTGATTCTCCCTTTGATTTTCGCGTTGATTTGCGCATGGGTGCAGGTGCCTTTGTCTGTGGTGAAGAGACTGCCTTAATGGCATCCATTGAAGGAAAACGGGGAATTCCTCGACCGCGTCCCCCTTACCCCGCTGAGTCAGGATTATGGGGGTGTCCCACATTAATTAATAACGTGGAGACCTATGCTAACGTTGCTCCCATTATCCGTAATGGTGCGGCCTGGTTTGCCTCTATTGGGACTGAGCAGAGTAAAGGGACTAAAGTCTTTTCTCTCACGGGCAAGGTGAAAAATGCAGGACTGATTGAAGTACCCATGGGAATATCCCTCAAAGAGATTTTGGAAGAAATGGGACAGGGTGCCCCAGATGGGGCTCAGGTGAAGGCTGTGCAGACCGGCGGGCCTTCCGGTGGCTGTATTCCTGCGGATGCTTTTGACACATCTGTGGATTATGAATCGCTGAAAAAACTGGGTTCGATTATGGGCTCAGGCGGCATGATTGTGATGGATGAGCATACCCATATGGTGGATGTTGCTCAGTTTTTTATGCAGTTTTGCATGGATGAGTCCTGTGGGAAGTGCATTCCCTGTCGGGCTGGGACGGTACAACTTTACCAGTTGTTGACAAAGTTTAAAGAACACCGAGCAACACCCGCAGATTTAGAGCAGTTGGAGATGCTGTGTGATGTGGTGAAGCATACGAGTTTGTGTGGTTTAGGACAGGCGGCTCCAAATCCAGTGTTGAGTACGCTGCGATATTTCCGAGATGAATATTTGGCGGCGATGGCGGTGGGGGGTGTTGAAGTGTCTGCCTGAGATTTTACCATGGGCCATCCCTTATCAGACCTGGCGGAACAGGGGGGAGATCATTAGGCATTACAAACAATGGCTTCATAGGTGGGTTCAGTTGTTTAGGGCTCTATGGTTACGGGAAAAATTCATGTCCACAACACCTAGTACAGACAAACAGTTAGGGTGGCATATTTTGCAGCCCCCACGGCAGGCGTTTGGCATTTTCAGTCGCTTAAGACTGGAATGGGATTATTTTATGATCCATGACCATGGAGGAACCTTTACTGGATCCATTGGCTATGTGTTAGCTGATCCAACTGCGCAAAGAGTACGTTGGTTAAAACGATTTACACTGTTGCCGAGTGGTGTGAGTGTTGCGATCGCAGGCATGTTCACTCATGGTCACAAAATCGCAAATTTCCTACATTTCGATTTCGATCAGGCTCAACTTTCCACCGATACCAAATCCCTCACCGCCCAGGATGATGTCAGTAATCTCCAGGCTACTTTCCACGTGAAACCCAATAATAGTCTACAGATAGCAGGGCGCACCCATGATATTGAGTATCAGCTGGCCGTACAAGAAGATTGGCAAAATCACTCTTCCCATGGCAGCGAAGTATTTACGCCCATTACCGGTCGAGATATGGGGCTCCTGCCATGGGAACAATGGACAGTTGATGTCATTTGGCCTCGAACTCAAGTCTCTGGCTATATTCGAGACTTAAGGCAAAAAGTAACTTTTGAAATTGTTGGCCATGGCTATCGCGAAAATTCCTTTGGGCGATGGCTATTTTGGGCAGGCGGCTGGGATTTTGCTGCTATGTCAGACGAAAAAACTGGTGTTCAATGGGTTTGGCAAACCTATCATCATTCTCAAGACTTAAGTTATCTAGACCTTAGTTTTCCCATCGAGGGTGTTCAACAAGCGTTTCGCTTTTGGGCTAGGGAAGGCCAATTACAGTGGCAGCATCACCATTGGTGCTTGGACCCCAAGGCTCAACAGAAGTTTCCTTTGGATGCAACGATTTATGCCCATAATCAGGACTATATCGTTGAAACAACATTGAGCATTGGTGATAATGAGATTGCACTATTACATGAAAATTCTTGGTACACCAGGATCTATGTCATTTTCGCTCTCTTTCCCTTCTGTAAGGGCTCTATTTATAGGGTAGCTGATGGTGCTCGGGTATTGGAATTTAGCGGCCAGGGGGGAGGAGAATATTCCACTCTACGATTTCCTAAAATACGTTTAAGTTGAAACCGGTTGCGTTGACCAGACAGATTACTACCAACGATACAGAAAAGTCCACTGTTCTTAAGGACATTTGGCTTTTCTGCATTGTTGGTAGTAACCCCGTTATCAGTTGGTGAGTGGAGCCATATAAGAATATGGAGAGTGCTATCTCGGGAGTCCGCACTCACAGGTGACACACATGCCAGCAACCCAATCACAGTCGCAGCTAACAAACGACTAAAACGTATCAAGCTCATAGCATCCTCCTTCTCCCGGAGAAAGATAAGTTGAAACTGTTTTTATCAGGCTAAAAGGTTAAACCTGTCGTGTTGAATCCTTACCAGGCATATCATTTCAACCCTCAAGAAAAGTCCAACGCCCTTAAGGACATTGGACTCAGGAGCTTTACCACTTACCCTTAAGGGGGCCTGGCAGTTTAGCGATAGAAACGGTATGTCTCATGAGACTCATGGCTGAGCCAGACCTTTCAACTCATGGCCGATTTACTGCGGTCATAACCAGCAAAGTCATGGGGAATTTTCCCTTGAATATGGCTTTCATATTCGGCAGCATTTTCCATCGGTAGACCGACATCTTTAGCAGCTCGAACCAGCATAGAGTGTTCACGCCGACGAATGTTGCGCAGATGTTTCATAACAAGGCCACGCATCCAAGCCTTAATCGACAGAAATTCAACAGGAGCTGTGTCAGCAACAGTGGTTATGGGTGTTGATTCAGCAATTGTTTCACCAACTGTGTAAGGTACACCCCGATAAACCAACTTAGCCTCAAAGGGATACGCAGGCGGAGGATTTTCAACAGTTTTAAATTGAATATCCTGGCCACGATATTTCCCCACATCACCTGTAGGGCGAGTGCCCAACTCTGTAGGCTGGTAATTATAAGAAACACCACGATACTTTAACATAGTGCCGCCTCCTTAGACTGTGTAGAGAAGAGAGGCGCGTTCCTTCGGGATGACTCCCTACTTCCGTCTCTGTTGGTGTTTCCCTATCAGAAAAATCACCATCAAAGAGATGAACGATTTATCCTACATCCTTATTATCTTATGTAGTTTGATGTTTTATCTAAGATGTTTACACATTGACACTTAGATAAATAAGAGTGAGAAAATAGTCACTGAGGTCAAAAAACTTCATAAGTTTCTCAACGTTTTAAAATAACCTGGAATCAGAATTGTATCGTCCCTAGGGTCTACATCTTATCTCCTTAAGAGTAATATCGCTTCCATTTGACGTTTACTAGCACTTTATTTTCACACTAATCTCCAATGTCTGTTAAAACTCTAACCATTGATAATCAATTGATTAGTGCCCGTGGGGGAGAGACTATCTTAGATGCTGCTAGAAATGCAGCGATCGCAATTCCTACCCTTTGCTATTTAAAGGGATTATCTACCGTAGGAGCCTGTCGCCTGTGTTTAGTGGAAGTGAAAGGAGCGTCTAAGCTCTTACCTGCCTGTGCGACAGCAGTGCAGGAAGCTATGGTGGTGCAGACGCATACCGAGCGACTACACCATTATCGACGCACCATTGTGGAATTGCTGCTCGCTGAAGGTAATCATGTCTGTGCGGTCTGTGTCTCCAATGGTAATTGTGAATTGCAAGATTTAGCGGTGGAAATGGGGATCGATCATGTTGGTCTTACCTATCAGTTTCCAGACCGTAAGGTAGATATTTCCCATGCTCGTTTTGGGATTGATCACAATCGCTGTGTTCTCTGTACGCGCTGTATCCGAGTTTGTGATGAGGTGGAAGGGGCCCATACGTGGGATATGGCTGGGCGAGGCCATACATCCCATGTGATTAGCGATTTGAACCAACCTTGGGGAGAGTCGAGTAGCTGTACCTCCTGTGGTAAGTGTGTGAATGCTTGTCCGACAGGAGCCTTATTTCATCGGGGTTCAACGGTTGGGGAAATGCAGCATGATCGAGACCAGCTTAGCTTTATTACAACGGCTCGTCAGCAACAACAGTGGATTAGATAAACAGACTGCCTTCCCAAGTTCCTCAAAATTTCTACATATATTGCGAGTCTATAGACCATGGCAAAACTTAAACTGGCAACGGTTTGGCTAGGGGGATGTTCTGGCTGTCATATGTCGTTTCTCGACCTGGACGAGTGGCTATTTGAGCTGGCTAGTCAGGTGGAGTTAGTCTACAGCCCCCTAGCGGATGTTAAGACCTATCCTGACGGTGTGGATGTGGTATTGGTGGAGGGTGCGATCGCAAACCAAGACCATCTAGACATGATCCATCAGGTTCGCGATCGCACCAAATTTCTCGTCTCCTTTGGTGACTGTGCGATCACTGGCAATGTCACGGCCATCCGCAACATCCTAGGTGCATCGGAGTCAGCCGACTCTGTTCTCAACCGCGCTTATCTAGAGGCAGATGTTCAACCTCAATTGCCCTATGGAGATCTGGTTCCCACCTTGCTAAACCAGGTCATACCTGTTCACCAGGTGGTATCGGTGGACTGTTATTTACCTGGCTGTCCACCGGATGCTAAACGGATTCGAGCTGTGTTGGGGCATTTGCTACAGGGGAAACAACCGCATTTGATAGGTCCTGAACTGATTAAATTTGGCTAGGTGAAGTAAAGCGCTTGCCCTTCAATCATCACCCCATTACCCCATTACTTATCTACGAAATAAATGCCTGAATAGGGGATTTCCTCACAGGTTCCTCACACTTTCGACATAAAAATAAGGGGTAGGGCACCTGTTTGTATTGGAGTCACCGCTGAGGGAGGGCGATCATGTTATTTGTTAAAGATATTATGACCAAGCCGGTTGTTGTCATTCGCAGTTCGGCTACGGTAGAAAATGCTATTTGGCTGATGCGGACTAAGCGAGTGCGATCGCTAATCGTAGAAGAATTTTATGAGCAAGGTCCCTATGGCATTTTGACGGAACGAGATATTGTTTATAACGTAATTGCTAAGGGGCGATCACCTCATTTTGTGCGTGTTGACCAAATCATGCGACGCCCCTGTATTTGTATGCCGATGGAGGCAACATTGCAAGAAGCTGCCAAAATTTTCTCCGAGTCCGGGATTCATCGGGCTCCTGTGATTGAAAATGAACAGCTCTTAGGGATTGTTTCAATGACGGATATTTTAATGAAAGGTAATCCAGGAGCCTTATCCAAGGATGATCTATCCCGACGTGTCAATGAAGCTCTTCAGCATGCTCGTGTCATTGATGATCAAGATGCGCAGATCCAGCAAGAATGTGATATTGCCTGGCAGGTGCTGGAGGAAATTCAAGCAAATACTGGAGAGACTTTGCCTGGAACGCCTGTATATCCAAAAGGTTGAAGTGAGTGGACGGTCATTTCGTAGTTAGCCTGAGGAACTATCGGTGCGGTGAGCAAACGAATTGTCATTAACCCGGTTACTCGGATTGAAGGGCATGCCAAGATCTCGATTTATCTGGATGATCAGGGAGAGGTTGCAGATGCTCGATTTCATGTAACTGAGTTTCGTGGATTTGAGAAGTTTTGTGAGGGTCGCCCTTTTTGGGAAATGCCAGGAATTACGGCTCGTATTTGTGGCATTTGTCCTGTCAGTCATTTGTTAGCATCGGCTAAATCTGGTGATCGTCTACTGGCAGTGCAAATCCCCCCAGCGGCAGAGAAGTTACGGCGATTAATGAATTTGGGACAGATTATTCAGTCCCATGCTCTGAGTTTTTTTCACTTGAGCAGTCCGGATCTCTTGTTGGGCTGGGAGAGTGATCCGGCTCAACGTAATGTATTTGGGGTCATGGCAACTGAGCCTGCACTAGCTCGGGGGGGAGTGCGGCTACGTCAGTTTGGTCAAACCGTGATTGAACAACTGGGGGGACGCAAGATTCATCCAGCTTGGGCTGTCCCAGGAGGTGTTAGGAGCAGTCTGTCACGGGTTGGGCGGGAGCAAATTTGTCAGCAGTTATCTGAGGCTAAAAAAACGATCTTAGAAACGCTCACCCTATTTAAGAAACTACTGGAAGACTTTCAAGAAGAGGTTCATATCTTTGGTAATTTTCCCAGTTTGTTTATGGGCTTAGTTGGTGCTGATGGTACCTGGGAGCACTATGATGGCTGTTTGCGAGTGGTCGATAGCGGTGGCAACATTCTTGGGGATCAGCTAGATCCCAGTAATTACAGAGATTTCATCGGTGAGGCGGTGCAGCCAGATTCCTATTTAAAGTCACCTTACTATAAACCTTTGGGATATCCTGATCAGACGCAACATTGTCGCTTAGAAAATGGCCTGTATCGGGTAGGGCCGCTGGCCAGGTTGAATATTTGCGATCGCATCGGCACGCCCCTGGCCGAAATTGAGCTGCAACGTTTCCGGCAGTACGATATGGGTAACAGTTCTTTTTTCTATCACTATGCGCGACTGATTGAGATTCTCACCTGTCTTGAACGAATTGAGCTTGCCCTGGACGATCCAGACCTACAGAGCCATCATCTCAGAGCCAGAGCCGATGTCAATCAACATGAAGCTATCGGCGTCGGGGAAGCTCCACGGGGTACTTTGTTTCATCATTATAAAATTGATGACACGGGTTTATTAACTTACGTCAACCTAGTTATTGCTACGGGACAGAACAATTTGGCCATGAATCGTACGGTTGCCCAGATTGCCCGTCATTATATTCACGGTCCCCAGATTCCAGAACCCATGCTAAATCGTGTAGAGGCGGGTATTCGTGCGTTTGATCCGTGCCTGAGCTGTTCTACCCATGCCTTTGGCAAAATGCCGCTGCAGCTCCAGTTGATCAGTGCAGAGGGGCAGCTGCTGGCTGAATGTTACCGTTAAGACTTCATAAGATCCTCATATCTTTTTAATAGCTTTAAGAAAAAGCAGAGCACACACGAGGCTGGTCCTATGCTGCCATCGACTCAAAAATTAACAACGCTTGAATATGACTTTTTAATCATTGGTTACGGTAATGAACTATGCGGAGACGACGCCGTTGGTCCTTGGGTTGCGATGGTGGTGGCCGAATGGCACTTGCCGGCTGTTAAATCCTTGGCTGTGCCCCAACTGACACCAGAACTGACCGCTGAATTAGCGAAAACAAACTATGTGATGTTTGTGGATGCCTGTGGTAATCAGGGTATTCAAACGGTACAGATTGATCCCATTGTTGCCTACGACGAGCAACCTGAGTCCATGGCGTTTGCAGCCCACAGCTATGATCCGCTGGCGTTACTCAATCTCACCCAGCGGCTGTATAACCATCATCCCCAGGCTTGGCTATTGCAAATTCCCATTGAATCCTGTGGTTTAGGACGTCAGCTTTCATCCAAAGCCCATCAAGGTTGCGATCGCGCCTTGAGGTCAATTGAGCAATTCTTAGTCACCTATCGACAACCAGCCCCATGCATGAAATTGGCCTGATACAGGCTGCTTTATCTGTGGCCTTAGACCATGCGCAAGATCAGGGTGCTCGACAGATTCATCGTATCCAACTCCAGGTAGGAGAATTGTCAGGGGTGGATCCAGATGCTCTGGCATTTGCATTTGACGTGGTCAGTGGCGGTACCCTGGCAGAAAAGGCCGAGCTAGAGCTTATACCAATACCCGTGAAGTGCTATTGCTCATCATGCCAACAGCTATTTCAGCCCTCAGACTGGGTGTATACATGTCCACGCTGTCATCAATTGAGTACGGACATTCGTCAAGGTAAAACCTTAGCACTCACGTCCTTAGAAATTTCATAAGGAGGTGCATTTAGTATGTGTGGACATTGTGGTTGTCAGCATGACCGGCAGATTTTGTCGTTACATCAGAATGTATTAGAGAAGAACGATCATTATGCCGAGCATAATCGGGCATTTTGGCAGCATCTTCTGGTGATCAATATGTTGTCGTCTCCAGGGGCGGGTAAGACAACGCTGATTCAGCGTATCCTCAACGACCGTGACTTAATTGCGGGAGCTGATCCATTAGACCGCCTACATGGAAAGGTGAAACCAGGTGTGATTGTCGGTGACCTGGCTACTGATCGTGATGCCAAAAGGCTGCGTCAAACCAGTCAGAAAGTTATACAGATTAACACAGGAAATCTCTGCCATCTAGAAGCAGAAGGTGTTGGTCGGGCCGCACGACAACTGGGTTTGGATGACCTAAATTTACTCATCATTGAAAATGTAGGTAACCTGGTTTGCCCTGCTGCCTATGACTTAGGAGAAGACCTGAGCCTGGTGTTGATGTCTGTGACTGAGGGAGAAGATAAACCACTGAAATATCCCACCCTTTTTAAGTCCGCTCACGCTGTTATCATTAGCAAAATTGATCTAGCTAAAGTTGTAGGCTTTAATCGTGATGAAGCACTACACCATCTACATCTGATTACTCCCCAAGCTTTAGTATTTGAACTTTCTGCTACCACTGGTGAAGGGTTAGCCAGTTTTTATGCTTACATAGGACAGGCCATCTTTCAATGCCATGACAAGGTAAACCCTGTTGTGAATGCATGTTAAGTGAGATTTCTGCTATCACCTTTAGCCGGGACTGCATTTTCATACCGCCCCCTAAATACATCACTCTTTGGAATTATCAATGGAACTAACACTTGTTGATTTAACCTTGCCCAGCGATAGCAATTTAATTTTGGGGCAGAGCCATTTTATCAAAACCGTAGAGGATCTCTATGAAGTCATGGTCAATGCCTCTGCCCAGATCAAGTTTGGTCTAGCGTTTTGCGAAGCGTCCGGCCCCTGTTTGATTCGCGCAGCTGGGAATAGTGAGTCGCTACAGACAGTGGCAGTTGAAAATGCTAAAGTGATGGGCGCAGGTCACAGTTTTGTGATTGTTATGCAGCAAGGATTTCCGGTCAATGTGCTGAACGCTATTAAACAGTGTCCAGAGGTTTGTCGCATTTACTGTGCTACGGCCAATCCGGTCCAGGTGGTGATCGCCACCAGCGACCAGGGACGTGGCATTTTGGGCGTTATTGATGGTTTTGCGCCCAAGGGAGTAGAGGCGTCGCAGGATGTGGCTGAGCGCCAACAATTTCTACGACAAATTGGCTATAAGCTATAAAAAACATGAAGTTGGAACAGTCATGATGCCGGTAACGCCTTCCCTTTGTCGAAGTCACCTGACTGTGCGAGGGACTGTGCAGGGAGTGGGCTTTCGGCCATTTGTGTATCAGCTGGCAACAGCATTAGGTCTGGCGGGTGGTGTGAAAAATACTTCCCAGGGCGTCGTGATTGAAATAGAGGGGCCTGAAAAGACATTACAGATTTTCTTTCAAGAGCTACAACAGGACGTGCCACCCCATGTAGTGATTCGAGCACTAGAGCAACAGGACCTACCAGCGCAGGGGGTAATAGGGGGGTTTCACATCTGGCCTTCTGAGGCTGTGGGCAAGGCTACTAAGACCCAAATTTTGCCAGACCTGGCCACATGTGCTGAGTGTTTGCAAGATATTCTTTCCCCTGATAATCGTCGCCATCACTATGCGTTTACCAACTGTACCCACTGTGGTCCTCGGTTTAGCATTATCCGGATATTGCCCTATGACCGCTGCCACACAACGATGGCGAACTTTACCATGTGTGCAGATTGTCAGGCTGAATACACCCAGCCTGACAATCGCCGTTTTCACGCTCAGCCCAATGCCTGTGCTGTTTGTGGTCCGCATCTAGAGTTTTGGATAAAAGAACAACAAAAAGGACCACAGCAGTCTGGCAACCCGCTACACTTGGCTATCGCCATGCTACGTCGGGGTGACATTGTTGCGCTGAAAGGGTTGGGTGGATTTCAATTACTAGTGGATGCCCAAAACCATGGTGCTGTGGACCGTCTCAGACAGCGTAAAGAACGCCCTGATAAACCGCTAGCCCTAATGTACCCTACCTTAGAACAGGTTCACCAGGACTGTAAGGTCTCCGCAGACGCTGCTAAATTGTTGTCCTCAGCCCAGGCTCCAATTGTGCTTTTGCCAAAACGATTAGAGAGTTCTTCCCTAGCCAACAATATTGCACCCAAGATGGATCGTCTGGGGGTCATGCTGCCGACCACACCGCTGCATCATCTTCTCCTTCAGACGTTGACCTCTCCTGTTGTTGCCACTAGTGGAAATCTTTCCGGGGAGCCTATTTGTATTGCTAAACAAGATGCCTGTCAGCGACTAGCTCCCGTGGCAGATGGTTTCTTGGTCCACAATCGTCCCATCCAACGTCCGGTTGATGACTCTGTTGTTCAACTTATCCACGACAAATGCCAGGTGTTACGTCATGGTCGAGGCTATGCACCCCAGGTGATTTCGCTGTCTGGTCTAGTGGCTTCTGACACGCGTATTTTAGCCTTGGGTGCTCACCTCAAAAACGCAATTGCTCTGTTTTCAGGCGATCACATTGTGCTGAGTCAGTATATTGGTGATTTGGATGCCCCACGAACCCTGGAACGGTTGAAACACACCGTGACTGACATGCTTTCTCTCTATACCTGTCAGCCGACGGCCATTGCCTGTGATCTTCATCCGGACTATGGCTCTACGCGACTGGCCCATACTTTGGCTGAGCAATGGGCTGTGCCCGTGATCTCGGTACAGCATCACTATGCCCATGTTCTCGCGGGTATGGCTGAGCATTCCCTAGGTGCGCCGATCCTGGGCGTTGCCTGGGATGGTATGGGGTATGGTCCTGATCAAACTGTTTGGGGAGGAGAATTTCTCCAGATTACGATGTCTGGTTTTGAACGAGTTGCCCATTTGTTACCCTTTCCTCTACCTGGGGGGGAATTGTGTAGCCGAGAACCTCGAAGGTCTGCTTTGGGTCTGCTTTATGGCTGTTATGGCGACGTGGCATTTGAGCGCGATGACTTAGTTCCCGTACAAGAATTCTCAGCATCTCAACGGACTGTTCTACAGCAAATGCTGACTAACAAAATTAATACGCCTATGGCCTCCAGCATGGGGCGACTCTTTGATGGCGTGGCGGCACTGCTTAATTTACATCGAGTTGTTAGTTTTGAAGGCCAGGCGGCGTTGGCCCTGGAGTTTGCCGCCGCTGAAACAATGGTTCAGCGAGGCTATCCTTTTATAATTTCAAGTACTGTACCCTACATTATTGACTGGCGACCGATGGTGCGAAAAATCATTCATGATCAGGGTCAGGGGGTGGCGACAACGGTGGTGGCTGCCAAGTTTCACCGCACGTTGGTGGAAATTGTGACTGCGATCGCAAAACTCATCAACAACTCCAATATCATATTGACCGGCGGTTGCTTTCAAAACAAACTTCTCAGTGAGCAGACCATTCAACATTTACAAATTGCAGGATTCACCCCCCACTGGCATCAGCGTGTGCCGCCCAATGATGGTGGGATTGCCGTTGGGCAGATAATCGGTGCATTACGTCATCTGTCTATGTCTGTCTAACCCTTAGGAGAACAACGATGTGTCTGGCCGTACCCGGAAAAATCATCAGTATTAAAGGGGAGGATCTATCTCGCATGGGCCGAGTTAGTTTTGGAGGCGTAGTCAAAGAAGTTAGCTTGGCCTATGTACCTGAAGCCCAGGCCGGTGACTACGTAGTGGTCCATGTAGGATTTGCCATTAGCAAACTTGATTTAGAAGAAGCAGAACAAACCCTGACCTATCTTCAACAGATTGCAGCCAGTGCCAACTCGGATTAATCAAGTATGTACTGCTATATCAGGGATGGACATATGTTGACGATATGCCGAATCAAACCAACAAAGGGGTAAAGCCTCGCCCGAGGGAAAGATCAGGGAATCACTGTTTAGAACTTTCTTTAGCTGGGGCAGATAGGCATGGAGGTCACTTTAGTACGGGACAGAGTCATGCCCATAAAAAGTCTCCTTCACAACCGCAAAGATGGTGTGGGCATATGGTTGACTCTCCTAGTATAGAATTCTAAACATGGCCAAGACAACCATTTTGGACATGCATAAGGTTTATTAAATATCCTCATAAGTTCACCAAGATTTTTGTCTAGGATCAACCTAGAGAAATAGCTGGAGGCATCTCTATGGCTGGTAGATGTTGCCCAGTTAGGTTAATTAACTTTGGCTGGCTTCTAACATTGGGTGTTATCTTACTCACTCCTGTCACTGTTGAGTCGCAGTCCCCTACCATGGAAACTCCATTGGCCAATCTCACGGATGGGGCCTATCAGCTTTGTACTGAGCCTGCCCCTGAAGATTGGCGTGATGGTTCAGGAACCTGTCTAAATATTGATAAACAGGGCACAATTGTTGATGGCTACTATGGTTATCCCCACAGCAGTGCGTTTGTCTGTTTACGTGGCTCAGTTATTGATGACTGGTTCCAGGGTAAAGGTCTAGTGATTAGTTGGACAGGAAATCCCTGGCCAGAGATCTCTCAGGAAGAGTTCACTTGGGACTCTCCAGAGGGGCTTTTATCCTTAAGTCAGGCTGAGTTAGTCCATAGCGAGGGTGTGGGAGAAGAACAGGTGAAGTGGATTATCTTTCACACCGCAAAACTGAATATGCAATCCATGTACCTGTATGATAGTCCGCGGATGACATCGCCCGTACAGCTATGTGATTGGCCAGTAAATTAGTAGAGGTATCTATAATGATGCGAGTAGCCGATATTATGACCCGCGAAGTGGTTACTATTCGTAACTCTGCAACCATAGCAGAAGCCGCTAAGCTGATGAGTCAGCGTGGGGTTCAGGCGTTAATTGTGGAACGCAGCCATGCACTAGATGCCTATGGTGTAATCACGGTTGAAGATATTGTTGGCAGAGTGATCGCGTTTGGCCGAGATGCTAGGTGGATAAGAGTCTATGAACTGATGACAAAACCCTGTATCGTCTTAAATCCTGATTTAGGTGTGGAATATGCAGCCCGGTTATTGACCCAGACGAATCTACACAGTGCCCCCGTCATTCAATCGGAACTATTGGGAATTGTGTCTGTTACCGATATTTTGGAACGTAGTAACGCAATTGAACAACCTCAGGAAACCTTGCTTGCGGATCAAATTTGTGATCTCTCAGAGAAAGCACGTCATGTTTGCCGAGAGAATGGTCCAGCGTCAAAGGCCTGCCTCAATGCTTGGTTAGCGGTCGATGCATTACAAGCAGAAGCTGCACGTCAACGAGCTGAATCCATTGACAAGACGGCCTCTGAGCAATATTACGATGAAGAGTATCCAGAGGCATTTAAGGATAGAGAGTATGAGGCCTGGTGTAGTGGTTAGGGGTGAGTGGTTATATGACAATTACTCCCCTCGCTAATGCAGTGCGGTTACCCATGCATGGGGAGATAAAGAGGTTACCATGAATACATTGACACTTCGGCTCCTATGGGCAGTAGTTCTGACTCTATCGTCTGATGATATTGTTGGTCTTTCCCATGAGGTATAAACTTATGGACATAGGCGTTAACGCTAAAAACGCCTATGTCCCAACCTATATCACTTCGCTAACTATCAGACTGCTCGCGCGGTTGAATGACGCCATAGCCGCCATGGTTCCGCTCATAGATAACATTGATTTCATCAGTCTGGGCATTGCGAAACATATAGAAATCATGATCCACGAGTTGGAGGTTATCCAGAGCCTCTTCGACAGATATAGGAGGCATCATAAAAAACTTGTTGCGCACTACTTTAGGCGGTAGTTCTGGAGAGCGATCTGACGATTCCAAAGCAGTTGTTTCAAGTGACTGATTTAGATCATTGCTAAGGGATTCCCGAGGCTGGGCTCGACGTTGTTTTTTGGTTTTATATTTCTGTAGTTGACGAATCAGCTTATCGGTTACTAAGTCAATGCTGGCATAGAGGTTTTCATGTTTTTCAGCGGCTCTAATAACTGTGCCACTTGCATGTACCGTCACCTCAGCACGTTGTTGGGATGGCTTTTTGATTTGAAGAGGGGCGGATAGCTTAACGTCAACTTTGGTTGCAATATCTTCATGACGTGCTAGTGCTTTACCAATTTTTTGACGGACATAGTCATTTATGGCATCTGTGACTTTAAGATCTTTACCTTGAATAACCCATCGCATATAGGATTGGTCTCCTTACAGGCTACGGTCAGCTTTGATTTACAAGAAGCAGAAGAAGAGTAAAACCGTTTTGCTTAGAGATATCCTTTTCCAGTTATCCCTTTTTGGGGAGATACCCTCCTTTGTCTTTTTAGCCCTTTGAAGCTGATTTAACTACATCATAAGACTTTGAGGTGTTTGTTTTTCAATCTTTAAGAAAAATAAACACCTTTTGGATAAAAATTTCTGTTTGGGTGAATCCCTGTTTTATATGCATTATTCAGATTACTTGACCTCAGGTTGATTGACTTGAGGTTCTTCACAACTTCCTCATAAATCTTGTTTAGCTTATAAATGTAAGCTGTCAAAAGACTTTGTTATGAATACTCATCCTGGAAAAGTGACTCAAACGTTGGATGTTTCGGCATCTGATGTTTCCAATTCTGAAGGGGTCACTGTTACTGAGTCAGAAGGCAAGTCTGCCGAGAGGGTGGTTGTAGAAGAGCTTAAAATTTCTGGTGATGCCCTTGTTGCCAAGGTGAAAGAACTGATTCACCAAGGTAATATTCGCCGCATTATTATCAAAAATGAAGAAGGTTATACTCTGATTGAGATTCCCATGACTGTGGGAGTCCTTGGTGGTGTTATTAGTGCTGCCTTTTTTCCTGTGATTGCAGCTGTGGGAATCATTGGTGCTATGGTAGCCCACCTGACGATTGTTATTGAGCGACAAGAATCAGCAGATGTGAATGATCAAGCAAAAGAGGACTGAGCTTTGATGCAAGGTGAATCATCTTGTAGGGTTTGGATGGCGGTGACCCAACGGGGAGACTTGAAAGACTGCTCAGCTTAATGGCAGTGTGAAATAAGAGCAACTAAATGATTTTCTAGCCGATAGGGCGCTATAAACAATTACAGAAACCGCCAGACTGGTTGTGTAGCTCAAAGAGTTGGGTGCGATAACCAGTCATCTGGGCGTAGCAACTAGCTGCTAATCCGGCAATGCCAGCCCCAATGATGATCATATCAGTTGCGGGTTCTGTCATGGGAGTTGCCCTATTCTACAGGGACTCATAGGTTCCCCATAATTTCTTTGTACTTTAGATGTACCAGTGAGGTACCAATGAGGTAACTCAGACCTAGACATTGTTCTTTTGATTAAGATTCTCAGGAAAGATGACACTACTTTATCGGAAAAGATAATGCCCCCCACTTTAAGACGAAAGTCCTGGTAGGCCCTCACAGGTACTTGTGGGACCTGCGATTTGGCCATAGGCCTCACCACGAGCCTCACGTCAAGACGAGAGTGCTGGTGAGACCCCATGGGCAGCCACGAGAACCCCTGATAGATCTAGCATTGCTGCTGGGTTTGTTGATTGTAGTGATACCGAGACTGCTGTTTCCACCACAGCCATTGATGTTGCGTCCTATGGTGGCAGAGTTTGGCTTGGTTGCTCTCCGCATTAGCGTCGTGCATCATATTCTATCTCAGCAATATGATGTTGTTTCGTGGGCTGACCATGGGCAGTTGCCCCCTGGCATGCATATTACTTACTGTAGAACATATGCTTAGCTGTGGTGCGGAGAGCAGGACGCAAAACTTATCGAAACTTATCGAATGATGGGATTTCAATCTATCTAATTGTCTACGCGATATCTAGGTTGATTCAGATTCTCCATAGGCTAACCCATTGGCTTCTGCATAGCGATGCATAAATCGCATGAACCGTTCCCAATGATCGTCTCGATCGATCTCAAGTTTGCATTCAACGCCTGTGAGCTCTTCTCCATCTATGTCTCCATAGAACATCTTGACACCAGAGGGCATTATTAAGATTTCGCCCTCAGTGTCGATCAGGTGTAACGCATTTCTTGAACTTTTTCTAAAGCTCAAGAAATGTTCTATAGACGCTAAAGTTTTAAATCGTATCACTGCAATATGGGTTCCTGTTGATGGATCTCGTCTGAGGCTTACGCCGCTTATTTCTTCAGGAATATTTTTAAAAATTTGTACACTGGGTATTTGGGTCATTATGGTAATTCCTTCTCTTCTATTGCTGCTGGCTTGAGCAGGGCCACTGGGGTTATCTGATACGAATTGACTTTCTGTCACTAAGTACGTCTATAGGGTAGACATGAAACGTGAGAACTTTATGAGGTGGCGAATATGGGAAACCGGCAGGATATACTCATGAATTCCTGATTTTTATTGATTAGTAAGTACGGTTTAACTCACAAGATCGTCATCCCATTCGCTTTATACTAGAGATGGACCAAAGGCAATTACAATCTCCATTGGCAGAGCTGATAGAGATTGATTCTATAACACCTGATAACAAAAAACAGTTGCTCCCAAACGAAAAAAAGTTTCTATGTTGTCGAGCAATTATCCATCACAATAGGGGGAGATAATAACCATGCTGTGGCTACCCCATTCTGCTCAAAAATTGACTCACTTCGAATCTGGTTTTCTACTGCCAGTGCGGGATACTGTGCTATTGCCCAGTATTACTCTGCCAATAGTGGCAGGACGCCCCCATTCTATTGCCTCTGTAGAAACAGCGGTAGCTACAGAGAGCAAGCAGATGGTGATTGCAGCTATGCGTCCAGAGTGTCTAGAGAGATTAGCTAAGGCTCGTGATGCAGAGGCAGAAGCAAAAAAAATATCGGATCTATATTCTGTTGCTACCCTCGGTGTGGTGCGGCGAATGGCACGGCTGCCCATTGGTCCTATTCAGTTGCTGATTGAGGGATTAGAGCGTATACAGCTAGAGAAATTACACGTAACCAAGCAAGGATTTGAAGTAGAGTTTTGCAGGTTACCTGCGTTGACCGTAGAAGCTGCTGTAGCCGATGGGGGAGAGGTTACAAAGATCAATGCCTTAGTTGATGCCATCAAGTCTCTTTGGGAAGAGGCCGCATCTCTTAATCCTAATTTTCCTGACGAATTGTTAGCTGTTTTGAGCCGTAATGACGATGCGGCCCAAATTGCTTATCAATCAGTTATCCTAATGCAGCAAGATGTGGCTGAAACCCAGGCAGCATTGGCTGAAAATGACTTAGAGACGCTATTAAGGCAGGTGTTAGGTAACTTACAAAAACATGTCGAGGAACAACGGCTCCGTAGTCAAATTTTGGGGGAAACCAAAAAGGAAATTGATGAGCAGCAGCGAGAGTTTTTCCTGCGGCAGCAATTAAAGAAAATTCAAGAGGAGTTGGGACAGGGTAACCCCGATCAGGAAGAAATTGCTGAACTACGTAAAACTCTTGACGCGATAGCCTTACCAGCAGTGGCTGAAAAACAAATCAAGCGAGAGCTGGCGCGCCTCGAACGGATCGGTAGTAGTTCTGCGGAGGGTGGGGTTATTCGCACCTATCTGGATTGGTTGCTAGAAATGCCCTGGCAGAAGACCGTCGAAGATAATTTAGATTTGCAAAATGCTCATACTGTTCTAGATGCAGACCATTATGGTCTAGAGAAGGTAAAAGAACGAATTATTGAGCATTTAGCCACCTTCAAACTCAAACATCGGCAGCAGCCCTCTGATACTGATGGGTCGATGAGAGAGCAGGCGGAGCGTTACGCTGTTGGTACGGTTGTTTGTTTTGTTGGGCCGCCAGGTGTGGGTAAAACTAGCCTGGGACGATCAATTGCTCGGGCATTGGGGCGTCCTTTTGAACGTATTAGTCTAGGTGGTCTACGAGATGAGGCAGAATTGCGGGGGCACCGTCGTACCTATATCGGGGCGATGCCGGGACGGATTATTCAGGCAATCCATCGGGCTGGTGTGAAGAACCCGGTGATTATGCTAGATGAGCTGGATAAGGTGGGTATGGATTACCGGGGCGATCCGGCGTCGGTATTGTTGGAAATTTTGGATCCACAGCAAAACTATTGCTTCCATGACTTGTACTTGGATGTGGACTTTGATCTGTCCCAGGTGATTTTTATTGCCACGGCCAACGATCTCTCAAAGGTGTCTCCACCCTTGCTAGATCGGTTGGAGCTTGTAGAGCTCTCAGGTTATTCCGATCGCGATAAGCTGGCGATTGCACAAACCTACTTACTACCACGACAGCTAGAAAAAGCTGGGTTGCCCAAAGATGCGATTATTTTACCGGAGGTAGCCCTACGCCAGATCATCGACGACTACACCCGCGAAGCCGGTGTTCGTCGTCTGGAGCAGCAACTGGGCAGCCTTTGTCGCAAAATAGCAGTGAAGTATGCGACTGGAGCAGCTACGTCTGTCAATATCCACCCTGAACAGTTGGAGACCTTATTAGGTCCGCCGCGCTATCTACGGGATAATCGACGACAACGACCGCAGCCAGGGGTGGCAACAGGGTTGGCCTGGACCCTGGCGGGCGGTGATGTCCTTTTTGTCGAGGCGGTGTTATTGCCTGAGCTGAGGGAAGTCACCTTAACCGGACAGTTAGGCGATGTGATGGAAGAGTCTGTGCAGATCGCTCGCTCCTATATTTGGGCCCATGCGAAGGAGTTGGGCATTGAGCTATCTCAGCTAAAGAGTAATGGATTACATTTACATGTGCCGGCAGGGGCGATTCCCAAAGATGGTCCCTCTGCAGGGGTAACGATGCTGACGGCAATTGCCTCGCTACTGCTAAATCAACCGGTTCGTACGGATATGGCCATGACTGGGGAGATTGATCTAAGTGGTGATGTGCTACCCGTTGGCGGTATTCGAGAGAAGGTATTGGCGGCCCACCGGGTGGGTATTCGTCGAGTACTGTTGCCACGGCAAAATGAAAAAGATCTGATGGATGTGCCAGACCATGTTAAGCAGGAGATGGAGTTTGTTGGGTGCGATCGCATCCAACAAATCCTCCAACATGCCCTGATCTCCAACTCTCTAGACTCGGCAAATAATGGTCACCGTCACCAGCCCGTAACGGGAAATGGGGTAATTATGTCAGCGTAAGCGCCTAATGCAGATGACTATACAGTTTTGCCTGCCTTAGCAAACTCTCGCTTAACTGTCTCAATGTTTGCTTTCTCCATCTGTTGATGGCCCCAAAGTGTCTGGTTTGATTGACACTTACGATAACAATTGAGCCCAATGGGATGACGCTTGTGGCATAATTTTTACCGAAAAATAAAAATGATTGGTCTTCACAAGTTCCTCAAACTATTTTCTTAATCTAAATACTGTAGATACGGTATTCATGTCCTGGTGAGGCCGCCAACACAGCGTTGAGAAACCATGATGCAAACCTCTGTACCTGTTCAACCTCGGTTTGCCACCTTAGATGGCAACGAAGCCGTCGCACGGGTGGCCTATGCCCTCAATGAAGTGATTGCAATTTACCCAATCACCCCGGCATCACCTATGGGTGAATGGGCGGATGTCTGGGCAGCTAGCAACAAGCCTAATCTTTGGGGAACGGTGCCTGCCATTGTGGAAATGCAAAGTGAAGGCGGTGTAGCAGGGGCGGTGCATGGTTCATTGCAGACAGGGGCGTTAACAACTACGTTTACGGCTTCCCAGGGATTGCTGTTAATGCTGCCAAATCTCTACAAGATTGCGGGTGAACTGACGCCCTGTGTTATTCATGTCGCAGCGCGGTCGGTAGCGGCTCAGGCCCTGTCCATTTTTGGGGACCATAGTGATGTGATGGCGGCTCGCAGTACTGGGTTTGGCATGCTGTGTTCTGCGTCGGTGCAAGAGGCACAGGATATGGCTGCGATCGCAACAATGGCCTCCTTCGCCAGTCGTATTCCCTTTATCCACTTTTTTGATGGGTTTCGCACCTCCCACGAGATTCAAAAGATAGATCTTCTTTCCCAGGAGAGTTTACGTTCTCTGATCGATAATGAGTCAATTACTCAACACCGTCAACGGGCTCTGAGTCCTGACCATCCGGTGATGCGAGGTACGGCCCAGAATCCTGATGTGTTCTTCCAGGCACGGGAAGCCGTAAACCTTTACTATCCCCGTTGTGTGGATATTGTCGAACAGGCAATGGATAGATTTGCCCAACTCACGGGGCGACAGTATCAGCCATTCCAATATTATGGTGATCCTAATGCAGAGAGAGTGATGGTGTTAATGGGATCTGGCTGTGAAACAGCTCAGGCGACTGTAGATGCCCTTAATGAGATGGGAGAAAATGTCGGTGTGGTTAAAGTCCGACTCTATCGCCCCTTTGATGTCCAACGATTTGCGGCAGTTGTACCCAAAACCGTCAAGGCGATTGCTGTCTTAGATCGCACTAAGGAGCCAGGGGGAGCGGGTGAACCTCTCTATTTAGACGTCCTTTCAGCCCTGATAGAATCACATTTCACCACAGTAGACCATCAGTTGCCGGTGATTGTGGGGGGACGGTATGGACTCTCGTCAAAAGAATTTACCCCAGCAATGGTCAAAGCTGTTTTTGATCATCTTTTACTGGATGGGTTTCAACATAGTCAGAAAGAGCCTCAAAATCACTTTGCCATTGGTATTGATGATGATGTGACCCATACCAGTTGGGCCTATGATGCCACATTTTCCATCGAGCCAGAGCAGACTCTCCGTGCTGTTTTCTACGGTCTAGGTTCAGATGGTACGGTGGGTGCTAATAAAAATACCATCAAGATTATTGGTGAGACAACTGATAACCATGCCCAAGGCTACTTTGTCTACGATTCGAAAAAGTCGGGTTCGGTCACCATCTCTCACCTGCGCTTCGGTCCTGATGCTATCCATGCCCCTTATCTAATTGACCAGGCTAATTTTATTGCCTGTCACCAATGGATGCTCTTAGAGCATCTGGATATTTTAGGGCCTGCTATGTCAGGGGCTACGTTGTTGTTAAATTCGCCGTATGTCCTAGATCAGGTGTGGGATAAGCTACCCGAACGGATTCAGACCCAGATTCTTCAAAAACACCTTGAGGTATATGTCATTAATGCCTATGCAGTCGCTCGATCCGTTGGGTTGGGAGGCCGGATCAATACGGTGATGCAAACCTGCTTCTTTGCCCTATCTAAGATTTTGCCCACCCCAGAGGCACTGGATGCTATTCGGACCTCTATTGCGAAAACCTATGGCAAAAAAGGTGAAAAAGTCGTATTGATGAACCTGGAGGCCGTGGATCAAACGCTGCAATATTTGTATAAGATTCCTTTGCCAGCAGAAATACAAGTTGGCAAGATTCCTCCTTTAAAGTCTCCTGTGGCAGAGGCAGCACCTGCCTTTGTAAAAAACGTTCTCGGTAAAATGATGCAACGCCAGGGAGATACTCTTCCTGTCAGTGCCTTACCCTGTGATGGTACCTATCCAACGGGCACTGCTCAATGGGAGAAACGCAATATTGCCCAGACAATTCCTGTCTGGGATCCAGATATCTGTGTCCAGTGTGGCAAATGTGTGATGGCTTGTCCCCATGGCGTCATCCGTAGCAAGGTTTATAAACCAGAGGCATTGGATGGAGTCCCGAAAACCTTTAAGCATGCCACCGCTCGCGAGTGGTCGGGGCAAGAATTTACCCTCCAGGTGGCGGCGGAAGACTGTACGGGGTGCGGTATCTGTGTCGATGTGTGCCCGGCTAAAAATAAGTCAATTCCTCGACTTAAAGCGATCAATATGACCCCCGTCTACCAAGAAACATCAGTCAATGGAAATGGTCGAAATATTGTTGATCTACGGCGGCAGGAGAAACCTAACTGGGAGTTCTTTAAGAATCTACCGAACCCGGATCGGCAGCAGCTGAATCTGCACAAGATCAGTCAGCAGCAAATGCAGCAGCCCTTGTTTGAGTTTTCTGGAGCCTGTGCCGGTTGTGGTGAAACACCCTATCTGAAGTTGTTAACTCAGCTCTTTGGCGACCGCTTACTGGTGGCCAATGCCACTGGCTGTTCCTCTATTTATGGAGGCAATTTGCCCACTACTCCCTGGAGCCATAATGCAGATGGACGGGGGCCAGCTTGGTCAAATTCATTGTTTGAAGACAATGCTGAATTTGGCTTAGGATTCCGGGTGTCCATTGATAAACAGACTACCTACGCAGCTGAACTATTACAGCAGGTCGATGCAGAGATGGTTGTGGAAGTTGGCTTTTCTCATCTGGAACAATTGGCCAAACAGATTCTGCAAGCCCAGCAAACAGATGAGGCTGATATTGTCGAGCAACGAGAGCGTGTAGCTCAGCTTAAAGGCTTGTTGGAGAAATTGATAGTACAGGAGATTTCGATAGAGCTGAAGGATAAAATTCAACGGTTGTTGCCCCTGATAGACTATCTGGTGAAAAAGAGTGTCTGGATTGTAGGGGGTGATGGCTGGGCCTATGATATTGGCTATGGTGGGTTGGACCATGTGTTGAGTTGCGATCGCAACGTCAATATCCTTGTTCTCGACACAGAAGTCTATTCCAACACCGGTGGACAACAATCTAAAGCTACCCCTAGAGGCGCTGTTGCCAAGTTTGCAGCAGGTGGTAAAACAACACCTAAGAAAGACCTGGGTCTAATGGCTATGACCTACGGTAATGCTTATGTCGCTAGTGTAGCCATGGGCGCGCGTGATGAACATACCCTTAAAGCCTTCCTGGAGGCCGAATCCTATGATGGGCCGTCTATGATCATTGCCTATGCCCACTGCATTGCCCACGGAATTAATATGTCCGCTGCCATGAGCCATCAAAAAGCAGTTGTTGATTCCGGTCGCTGGCTGCTCTACCGCTACGATCCTCGCCGTCGCTCAGCTGGCAAAAATCCCCTAATCGTAGATAGTCGTGCGCCGAAGCTACCGTTAGAACAGTCCATGTACGCTGAAAATCGGTTCAAGATGTTGGTGCATAGCCAGCCTCAGGTAGCCAAAGACCTGTTGCAGCAGGCACAACAGGATGTACAAACTCGGTGGCAACTATATCAGTATTTAGCTGCGTTAGGAGAAGAAAAACCATGACTGACATTCACGTAAGTCGTAACTCCTTGGGATGGAAACCTTTGAAGTGGTGGCTGTTGGCTGTAATCGCTCTACTGTGGGCTCTATGGGTCAGTCAAGATCCCAGTGTAATTAAGCCTGTGTATTTGCTGTGGGGCCTCAACGTTTAGTATCACACACCGATGGTTTGTGCCGTACATGGCTGTTGCTACCTAAATTTTTCAGCGATTACGTCTGGCTTGAGCTATGTGCAAAAAATATCTTCTCAGTTACCTAGTCAATGATAAATACTATGGATATTTCTACCACTTATCTTGGTCTCTCCCTCCGTTCTCCTCTGGTCGTCGGTGCCTGTGGTCCCTTAACCGAAAATCTGGACAATCTTCGCCAGATGGAAGACGCGGGTGCCGGGGCAATTGTTCTTCATTCGTTGTTTGAAGAACAGTTACATAGAGATCGCCTCGAACTAGATTACTATTTGACCCAGGGAACTGAAAGCTATGGAGAGGCGCTTAGCTACTTTCCTCAGCGGCCTTTGTTTCATGTCAGTGCTGAAGCTTATCTAGAGCATATTCAGGCGGCTAAACAGCGAGTGGATATTCCCATTATTGCCAGCTTGAACGGTACGACAAATGATGGTTGGGCTAACTATGCTAAACAAATTGAGTCTGCTGGTGCCGATGCTTTAGAACTCAATCTCTATGCTGTGCCGACAGATATAAGCTTAACGTCTTCTCAGGTTGAACAAACCTATCTAGATATAGTGCATTCGGTGACCCACAGTGTTGATCTACCGGTTGCGGTCAAACTCAGTCCATATTTTACAAACCTGGCTAATTTTGCCCATCGTCTCTCCCATACAGGGGTAAATGGTTTAGTTCTATTCAATCGATTCTATCAACCTGACATCGATATCGACACCCTGGAAGTGTATCCCCATGTTCTGCTGAGTACCTCACAAGATTTACGTCTACCCTTGCGATGGATCGCTATTCTCTATGGTATTATGCCTATCGATTTTGCCGCAACAGGCGGCATTCACCATGCCCAGGATGCCATCAAACTGTTAATGGCAGGGGCCGATGTGACCATGATGGTAAGTGCGTTGTTAAGTTATGGCATTGATCACCTTAGTACCGTTGAACAGGCCTTACGTCAGTGGTTACAGGACCATGAGTATGCTTCTCTTAGCCAGCTAAAAGGTAGCATGAGCCAGATAAATTGCCCCGATCCCAGTGCGTTTGAGCGGGCTCAGTATATTAAATCGCTCCAGAGTTATCGACCTCAGCCACACTCCATTCATCTGGCTCCCTGATTCATATGGTTCTTTGATATTTGTGGGAACCGTGACTAAAAAGATTAATATTCTAGACCCGTGTCATCGGATAGTCTCTGGATGAAGTATGTTGACGAGTATCGAGATGGCTTGATAGTACAGGATTATGGGGATGCCATTGCATCTCTAATTACCCAACCCTGGACCCTGATGGAGATTTGCGGTGGTCAAACCCACACCATCGTCAAATACGGTCTCGATCAGCTGTTACCACCAGATATCACCTTAATCCATGGTCCTGGCTGTCCTGTCTGTGTGACCGACATGGCAATTATCGATCAGGCCTTGGTACTGGCTGCTCAGCCCGAGATTATCTTTTGCTCCTACGGTGATATGCTGCGGGTCCCCGGTACCTCTACAGATTTGTTAAGTGTCAAGGCCCAGGGTGGGGATGTGCGCATGGTATATTCCCCGATGGATGCGTTAGCACTAGCCCGTAAGCATCCAGACCGACAGGTGGTGTTTTTTGCCGTTGGCTTTGAGACTACGGCTCCAGCAACGGCCATGGCAGTCTACCAGGCGCATCAGCAACAGGTTGAGAATTTTTCAGTGTTGATAGCCCATGTGCTCGTTCCTCCGGCTATGGAGGCGATTTTGTCATCACCAGATTGTCAGGTACAGGGGTTTTTAGCAGCAGGTCATGTGTGTACGGTAACAGGCTATGGGGCATATCACGAGATTGCAGCAAAGTACCACGTCCCCATTGTGGTAACTGGCTTTGAACCCGTCGATATTTTGCAGGGGATTTATCTCTGCCTAAAGCAGCTAGAAGCTGGTAATGCGCAGGTTGAGAATCAATATACCCGGTCTGTTCAAATCCAGGGTAATCAACCTGCACAACAGCTCATGGACCAGGTGTTTCAAGTAGTTTATCGGGTTTGGCGCGGTCTGGGCAGTCTTGATCAAAGTGGCTTGGGATTACGTAAATCTTACGATTACCTGGATGCTCAATTGCGGTTTGCCGACCGATTGACCATCCCCCCTCTCCCCCTCTCCCCCTCTCCCTCTGAAAATACCTGCATCAGCGGTCTCATCCTACAAGGTTTCAAAAAGCCCCATGAGTGCTCTGCCTTTGGGACCAAGTGCTGCCCAGAGCATCCCCTCGGTGCTCCGATGGTCTCTTCCGAAGGGGCCTGTGCAGCTTACTATCGTTACCGTTCAGCCTCATAAGTTTCTCAACTTGGTATGACGCTGGTGTATACCATTCTGAATATTATCCATTTTGTCATGGATGTTCTAGTTGGTGTTCCAGGGTATCAGTTGATGCTACTTGATGGCTTGCCCCTAAGGCTCTTCACCCTGGATTAACTTCGCACACACAATCAGAATTGGAAGCCATCCCGCAGTCATAAAGTACTGATAGCTGCCCGCTTTACAGGTGCCCACAAATTAAGCCTTTGCATGTTCCTACATTTAACCATTCCTCCAATACATCAGCAGGAATCGAGAGCCTTACTGGACTCTCTGTTTTTGTAGGTAACTGTAGCTGTAGAGATTCTGCATCCTGAATAGATGCAAACAATGTAAGGATATCGTATTGACCGACATTTGGGGCAGGTAATGTACCCATAAAATGTTGCTGGGTAAGATTAGGGGCACTCAATTTTTGCCCTAAATTGGTCTCTACGACTAGTGGCTGGCCAGCATCAAGATAAACACTGTTTGCTTGAGTTGTTAACCATAAATAAACGCCTGCATTATCCTGTTCCATGGGTTTTAGTACTGTTGCATCCCACTGATTGCCGATTGTATCCGTGAGTGACTGTTGTGAATGATAAACCCATTGATCGGCTTCTTTCAAAAACTGCACCTTTGCTAAGGCGACAGGCGCAGACCATAGGAGCATCAGCAAGAGGGTGAGTCCTAGAATAACGAATAGCTTTGTGACAGTTTGGGTAAAGCTAGGATGGTGATGATCTGAGCTAATAGGGTGTTTCATATTGCCAATCTCCTCGTAAGTTATTTGCCTGTAGCCTCTGATGTCCTGGATTTAGCCAAGATTGCAGCGCTGTTGATGGCCGAAGCTCTGATAACAGTGTTTCTAATGTATCGCCCTCTAGAGTTTCTGTTTGCAGCAGTTTTTGGGCAATACTTTCTAAAACACCTTGATTTCTAACTAAAATTTCAAGGGCCATTTGATACGCTTGGTCAATGAGTTCTTTGATCTCTTGATCAATGGTTTCTGACAGGTGGGGGCTAATGGGACGGCGAGGTTGGGCAAAGCCATCTAAAAACTGAGCCTGGTTACGCTCTATCGCTACCGGTCCGAGAGTTTTACTCATGCCATAGAGGGTGATGCAGCGTTCTGCCAGGTCAGTTGCTTTTTGAATGTCATCACTTGCACCAGTGGATACTCTATCAAAGATCAACTCTTCAGCGGCACGCCCGCCCAACAACGTCATGAGTCGCCCCCGCAGCTCATCTTCCATCATCAAGAACCGATCATCTTCTGGTAACTGAAGCGTGTAGCCTAATGCAGCGACTCCTCTAGGTACAATGGAGATTTTTTCTACATGACCAGAGCCTGGCATTAAGGTTCCAATGATGGCATGACCTGCCTCATGATAGGCGACGGTCCGTTTTTCTAAATCATTTAGGATCCGTGATTTCTTTTCTAGCCCTGTTAACATCCGTTCAATGGCTTCATTAAAGTCAGCCATCATCACCGCTTCTTGATTTTTCCTGGCGGCCAGGAGTGCGGCTTCATTCACTAAGTTGGCCAGGTCAGCCCCAGCAAAGCCAGGAGTGCGGGCTGCTAGTTTGGCTAGTTTTACATCATCCGATAGGTGAACTGTTCTGGCATGGACCTGCAAAATAGCTTCTCGACCCTGACGATCAGGGCGATCGACCACCACACGTCGGTCAAATCGGCCAGATCTAAGCAGTGCCGGATCTAATACCTCTGGACGGTTAGTTGCCGCTAATAAAATCACACCTGTATTTGGCTCGAATCCATCCATTTCTGCCAAAAGCTGGTTCAGGGTTTGTTCCCGTTCATCGTTACTAGAAAAGGGATTATTCGCGGTACGTGATTTGCCTAGTGCATCTAGTTCGTCGATAAAAACAATGCAAGGAGCCTGTTTTTTGGCTTGTTCAAACAGGTCTCTTACTCGAGAGGCCCCCACACCGACAAACATTTCAATAAATTCCGAGGCTGAAATGCTAAAAAAGGGCACCTCTGCCTCGCCAGCAATGGCTCGGGCTAATAGGGTTTTACCAGTTCCTGGTGGGCCAACTAGCAAAACACCCTTAGGGATTTTGGCTCCCAACCGAGTATATTTTTGGGCATCTTTTAAAAACTCAACAATTTCTTGTAGTTCTTCTTTCGCTTCATCTACACCAGCTACATCATCAAATGTGACATGGGTACTACCTTGGGCATAAATACGAGCTTTACTCTTACCAACATTGAGAGCAGCAGGCCCTTCTTGCATTCTATTGGCAAAGACTCCCCATAATATCCATAACAATAATAGGGGAAATCCAAGGAGCCAAAGTCCGACCAACCAGTTGTTTTCATTGGCGGCTGTGGCTGTAATTTCAACACCATGCCTGCGTAGAATACGGGAGAGATCGGGATCATCGGGTAAGGGGGTGGTCACGGATGTTTTCGATACAGTCTCAGTGTCTGCTGGTTCTTGATCAGCCGATGTTTTGAGAGTGTATTGAATCTGGTGCTCACTAATGTGTACCTTAGCGACCTGGCCACTTTCAACCTGGTTGAGAAACTCACTGTAGGCTACTTCCTTAGATCGTTGTGGCATGCGGGTAACTGTGAACATCATGATCAACAGCCCAACCACCAGCCATCCTAGATTAATTAGGGGTGATTTGAATCCAGATGAATTCTTTTGTGGTGGAGTTGAGCGAGGTGGCGAGGAATGTTCTGGCATAGCATTGAGCAATCGTATCTACACAGCTGCTACAGCAGCTAAAAGTTTGGTGGCATCTGTCGTATGTCTTTAATATAAAGATTTTATTTGAGGAACTTGTGAGCATGGTATTGGGGGACTGCACAAAAAAAGACTCAGGTTGGGGCTGTCGATGGGTGGATGAGTGATGGGGTAATGGGGTTTAGTGATAGCTTTTGTTGTTTCAAGCACGTTGCTTGATTACAAAAAATAATTTGGATTAACAACTAAAGATATTTTTGTAGAGATAGATAAAAATAGTAATGTTCCCCTCTACATTATCCACTTAGATCGAGGCTCTATGTTTTCTAAGATACTTGCACCAATTCAGACAACTATGACCGATCAAGGTGTTTTTGATCAGGCTCTTGTTCTAGCGCAACAAAATCAGGCAGGTTTGATGTTGCTCCATGTGATCTCTCCTGAGATGAGGAGTACTCCAGCACTTCCTAATCCAACCTTGTATCGGTATCCAGTGATTACAGATGAGCTGATGCAGGGCTATCAACAACGGTGGGAAGATGTCGAAAATCAAGGGTTGGCAATGCTCAAAGCTTTAGCAGAAAAGGCTCAAACTGCTGGAGTAAAGGCTGAGTTTTCACAAAATGTCGGTAACACTGGTCATGTTATTTGTCATATGGCCGATAATTGGGAGGCTGATCTGATTGTTATTCGGCAACCTGATCGTTCTAAACTAGATGAATTGTTCTTGGGTAGTATTAGCAACTATGTTTTGCACCATGCGTCTTGTCCAGTAATGACAATTCCATCCTGAAAAAAAATACCCTGAGACTTTTGAGATATTCCCCAGTCTCAGGGTAGCTAGCTCAATGAGATGAATGCGATCGCATGCTCAACAAGTTCTGGAATCGATAATTTTCAATAGGTATTGTGAATATTCGTTAATCCTCACCTCGTCAACTCATGGGTAATGGATGGGCTTGTTACCGTATCCACAATGAAGTCAGTCGATAATTTCCTCGAAGAAACTAATGGGTATTGCGGTAGATAGTTAACTGGCTTTGGGTTGGTGATCCAAAACCCAGTTTTCAATCAGGAAAATAGCTACTAGCAAGGCGATCTGAAGTGCCGGAGGAGCAACTCCAATCAAAATCATCACACAGGCCGTGGCGGTAAGCCCAGCAGAGATGACTTCAAATTGTTTATCGGCTGTGAGAAAGACTCTTATAGCTATGAGCAAAATTGCAGCGGCACTAAAAAATATGGTCCACATACTGCTTCCTCCTATGGCTGGCTAGGGGATGAAGAGAACTTGGGCAGCTGAGCTAAGTCCTCAACTACACTGTAAAAGAATAGTTTGAGGAACTCATGAGGAAGAATGGAGTGGTATGTGGATTTTAGTAGAAAAGAGGGAAGATAAGAGAAGAATACAATTCTATATTATGGCCTGATGGGCGTCTGCTCACAACTTCTTCACATTTTTAAGCTAATGTTTATCATGTGGGAGTTTAATGAGCAAACCCTGGCATGGTTTCGCCGTCAGTCAGTGGGATTTGTGTTTCAGTGCAGTACTATGGCCGCTGAGATAACAGGCAGTTTACAGCCTGAAGAACACATTGTCCTGCACCTCAATGGGCAACTCCAGGCAGGGCGTCAAGTTAAACCCAGATAATGTTATGCATGCTGCCTGTCCCATTCCCATTCATCAATATCCTCAAGTCCTTCTGGCCCATGGCGGCGGCGGACGTCTCATGCACCAGCTCATTGAGACTATGTTGCTAGCTACATTCCAGCCGGACCCAGACTGGCAGCATGATGCCGCTAGTTTAACCATGGCCGGTAACCGGTTGGCATTTACTACCGATTCCTATGTGGTCACCCCGCTGTTTTTTCCAGGGGGTGATATTGGTTCCCTGGCTGTTTATGGCACGGTCAATGATCTGGCTATGGCCGGCGCAAGACCGCACTATCTCAGTCTTAGTTTTATTCTAGAAGAGGGGCTGCCGATGGAAACCCTGTGGCAAGTGGTGCAGTCAATCCAAGCAGCCATGCAACAGTCCCACGTACAGATTGTTACCGGCGATACCAAGGTCGTTGATCGGGGCAAGGGAGATGGGATATTTATCAACACATCTGGGATTGGTGTGCTTCAGCACGACGGTTTGATCGGTCCCTCTTCTGTTCAAGTAGGCGATGTGATCATTCTCAGTGGAGATGTTGGCCGTCATGGCATTGCTATTTTGTCTGCCCGAGAAGGGCTGACGTTTGAAACGACCATAAAGAGTGATTCCGCTCCCTTAGTGAAACCTGTTCTTGAATTGCTGCAACATTGGCCAATCCACTGTTTACGGGATCTAACTCGGGGTGGGTTAGCCAGTGCCCTGAATGAAATTGCATTGGCTGCCCATGTGAACATTGAACTAGAGAGTATAGCGATTCCGGTGGAAGAGCAGGTCCAAGGTGCATGTGAAATTCTGGGACTTGATCCACTGTATATCGCTAATGAAGGCCGTTTTGTTGCTTTTGTACCAGCAAGTGTGGCATCAGATGTATGGAAATGCCTGCAACAGTACCATTCACACGCTCAAATTATTGGACAAGTCGTAGATGATCAAAGGGCATTGGTCACAATAAAAAATGCTGTTGGATCCCAGCGGATTCTCGACTTTCTCAGTGGTGAGCAACTTCCCCGTATCTGTTGATGCTTTGATATGTGTGAAGATAGTCATAACTATCCCACTAAACACCTACTATATTGTTGTAGTGGAATCCATTCAAGTTCGCCATAGGTCTTCACTATCAGACGATATAGTATTTCTCGATCAGATTTAGCCGGAGGCAAAACTCTCGTGCCACTTAGTAAGCTAGGCTTAGCAAGCTATACAGCCTTATGTACTTTGTTTTCGACAAAAGCTCGTGGGCAGTTATCTTGCCAGTGGTAGTTCCTAGCATCAGGTGGTAGAACAGTTGAAAGTACCCCTAGTTGTGGGGGCAATTACTCAAGCCGTATCGAGAAACTGGGCATATCGCTCCCAACCAACGAACCCAGTGGATAACAGTTTAATTGATTATTTTGAACTTCAGCTATGTAGCGCAACAGGTTTTGACCAGGCAACTTAACAGTCAACTCAGCCAATACATAGGCTGTCGATTGTTTTAAAATCTGGCCAAATACCTGGCTCTGCATCCAAGACCAACCATGATGTCGCCAAAGCTCTGCTTCTAAACGCTGAAGCGGTTTAGGTAGAAGGCTCCAACCTCTATAGGTGGATAACAAGGGTGCCATATTGCCTGATTGTTTCAGCAGACACATCAGAGATTGTTGATTCAGATTGCCGTAATAACGTCCTTGGGGAAAATCAATGAGTGTAGGAGCAAATCGATGCCCACCAATGTGACTAACTTGCCACAGTTTAACGTCGTCACTCAGGCCAAGTTGCTGAACAGTTGCAATCGCATCTCGATAAAATGGATAACCATACATACCGCAGCACTCATTGTGGCTTGCATGGGTACACACCATCAAGTGTCGCTGTGATGAAAGCTTTAGGGGTCGGCATTTCTGCTGAAAGAAATCATCAATGGCTATGGCCATATCATCAGGTGATTCAACTTGAATGTCCCAACAGCCATAGTCTTTCACTAAAGTATTCACCTGTTCGGTTTGGAGGCCACTGTCAGTTGGCAAACAAGCACGCCGAAAAATTAAAATGCGCCGCCGCTGTTGCTGCCCAGACTCTTCATTAGCAATCAGGTGCACACGCACATCAGACTTGGCAACCAATAACGACCTAACCACCTTCCTTAAGGACTCAGGCACCCCTGACGACAACAAGGCTGGCTTATCCCACGGTGGCGGCACCTCAAGCAGGATAAAGGTATTAGCTGGAACAGCTGTACCAATTAAAGATTTAGATCGAGTTAATGTTGCTGTCTGCATGTTCACTATGACAGAGGGTACTGCCCCTTTTTATGAAACCTTCTATTTAATGATATTCATTTTCATTAAATACAGCCATGCCGAAAGTAGTTTTTTATACTGAAATCAAGCTAATATGTTGAAAATTTATATAAAAAGGCTGCAAATTCAAGATATAAAAGCTTTCATAGTGTATGCTCATTACGAAATCACTATTGATACTTAGTTTCATTTTTGAAAACAATATAGCCTCTGCCACGATGCAAGCCACGGCAGAGACTAGTAAAATGAAATTGTTTTAGCCTTCAGAGGATTCTGTTGTCATAGACGTATTAGGCCATCTATGGGCTCAGCCGGCTCAATTCATCCTTTTGATCCCTTGAGAACGGCGTGTGGCTTCCAGTTTTAGACGGTTTTGCTGGACGAGCGTTGTCTGTAGGCGCTGAGTCTGGGTTGTTAAAAAATCGTCCAACGTCTGATGGATCTCTTCCAGCGTTGCTTGCGGAGATTCCATCATCAGGTTTAATAGCCTGTCATAGGCCGCTATCCAACCGGCGATAGTTGTGTCTTCAAACAGAGCACTGCGGTAGACCGTTGTTAAATGAAGGCCGTTTTCAGCCTCGCTCAGGTGCCAAGTCAGGTTCCACCGTCCATACACTGGGGATGGGGGCACTGCTTCTACGGCCAATCCTTGAAAATCAGGAGTGGTTAACGATGGGTCTAGGTTAAAGAACGCGGGCACAATTGGCTGTAGCGGATCGGCGGATCTAGCCGATGTTTCTGCTCGGTTGTTTTTTGCCCAGCGCGCCCACTGGCTTAAAGAATAGTCGGTATGGTCGTAGCACTCTAACAATGTCGTCCGAATTGTATGCAGATAATCGGTCAGTGATTGCTCCGGGCGAAGCTGGCTATACACTGGCAACACATTCACACAGTGAGCCACTAGCCGCGACCAGCCGGGTTGTCCCTGGCCAGCCACAGAAATACCCACCGCTAATTCTGTTGTTTGACTCCAGCGATGTAGCAGTAAACAAAAGGCCGCCAACAATGTCATAAAGGGAGTGCAACCGTGTTTCTGGCTCCAAACTTGAAACTGTCGATAGCGCTCAGCAGATAGCTGCCATGATTGGGAGGTGCTGTGGTAATCGGGTGACCCCATCGACTCGCTGTCGGTCAATAGCTGCCATTGGGGCAGGGGTTGCTGTTGCCAGTAGGCCGCATCGGCGGCCTGGCTGACTTGTTGGACATAGTCTCGATAGGAACCTGGGGACGGCAGTGGTTGAATGTTATCCCCAACGGCCATGTTATATAGCTGACTCAGCTCTTCGAGTAAAATCTGAGTGGACCAGCCATCTACGACAATGTGATGGACGGTAAGTACCAAACCATGGTGTTGTTCCGCCAATTTCAGAGCCTGCATGCGCAGTAGGGGCGGCTGGGTGAGGTCAAAAACGTGGTGTTGTTCTCGCTGTAGCCAATGCTGAACTTCGAGAGTCTTTTTCTCGGAGCTGAGGGCACTCAAGTCAATGAACGGCAAGGTGAATGTCAGACTGGGGACTACTTGCTGGGTTGTGCCGGTGGAGACAATTCCAGTTCGTAGCGCGTCATGGCGGTCAATCAGCTGTTGCAGGCTCTGGCGTAGCGCCGACTCATGCAATGGCCCCCGCAACTCTAACCAGACACATTCTGTATAGGCAAGGGAGGCATCAGGATTGAGCTGCGTTAATAGCCAAATCTCTTGCTGGCTTTCGGTCAATGGCAGTACCTGAGCTGCCGTCAATGACTTTCCCGGCAGCAAGCCTCCCTTTTGCATTTGGGCCACCGCTGTTTGGACCGCCTGGATGATTTGTTCAATGTCGGCCTCTGTGTGGGCGGTGGAGAGAAAACAGTTACGTCCTTCCCAGACATAAATTCCCTGCTCAATCAGGTGATAAAACAACAAATCATAATTGCCAGTAAAGGCAAACCGAAAGAGTGAACCAAACTGCACGATCTCGATCGGCACTTCGGCCTGGCTAAAGAATGTATTTAGCCGCTGGGCAAATATCTCAGTGCGCTGGTTCAGCTGTTTTTGTAGGTCTGCTCCCTGCTGCTGAAGGTGTAGCAGAACAGCTTTAGCGGCGGCCATCGCCAGGGGGGGTTTGCAAAATGTTCCGGCAAAAAAAGTACGCTCCACACCTGGATAAGAGTCATCGCCATAGTGCCAGAGACCACCGTCAATGCCGTCCATGTATTGGGCCTTACCGGCAACAACGCCAATGGGTATGCCGCCGCCCAACACTTTGCCATAGGTGGCCAAGTCGGCCTCCACGCCAAACCAGGTTTGGGCTCCACCGGGATGAATGCGAAAGCCCGTAATAATCTCATCAAAGATGAGCGCCACCCCATGGTCCTGGGTGATGCGACGTAGATCTTGCAGAAAGTCTCGTGGTTGTAAATCGGGGCGACGGCTTTGCACGGGTTCTACTAAGACGGCGGCGAGTTCAGAGGCCCGGTTTTGAATCACCTGAAGTGCACTAGGATCACCGTAGGGTAGCACCAGCACATCCGCCACCATGCCGGGGGGCGTGCCGGGAGCGATGGGCACGCCAGCATGATCTTCTGCTGATCTAGCCAGGACTCCGTCAAAGTGACCGTGGTAAGCGTTCTCAAATCTGACAATGAGACGGCGTTGCGTGGCCGTGCGGGCTAACCGTAGAGCCGTCATCACGGCCTCTGAGCCGGACTGGGTAAAGGTGACCCGTTCCATGCCCGTTAGGTCATGGATGAGTTTGGCCACATCTCCCGCTAATTCTGCCTGGGGACCGATTTGAATGCCGCGCTGCAACTGGGTTGTGATCGCTTGCTGAACAAAGTCGGGGCGGTGACCAAATAGATAGACTCCAAACCCCATGGTGATGTCGATGTATTCGTTGCCATCCACGTCCCACAGTCGAGCCCCTTCAGCTCGGGTACCCACAATGGGATAGAGCATCTCTTTAATGGAGGGTCGAAATCCGGCACAGGCACGACTATCGGCTAAATAGGGGTGGCTAGTCTGCTTACGACGTTTTGACTCAGCCGTACGCTGGGTATAACGCTGAATAAATGTGTGGAGATAACGCTGCTGTGATTCAGTCAGGGACTGATGAGCTGCGGGGGCTATTGTGGGGGGTGGAGAGGAGATAGGCTGCGGGGCCAGTTGTTGCGGGGGCCGTGGCGGAGAGACCGTGGCTGGAGAGACCGTGGCTGGAGAGGCCGTGGCTGGAGAGACCGTGGCTGGCAGTTGGGTGCCTTGCTGGGCATGACGCAGCAGCTCAATCTGTTGTGTCATTAGCTGCATCTGTTGTGACACAATCTGCTCTAAGCCCGTGGTAGCAACCACAGGACTCGTCCCCACAGACATGTCTGAAAACGCTGTTGTTACAGTGAGTGGTTCTCTGTTGTTGAGTGGGGGAGAGTCGGTCGCTGCGGGCGTCCCAGTACTACGGTTGGGACTATGAGCGGAACTACGGTTGGTCCCATCTGCCGTTTGCTGAGCAATAAAGTTAGATAATGCCTCTAGAGTCTGTAGATCTTCAAAGAATTGCCGAATGGTGACCGTTACACCAAATCGGGCTTCAATCGCCTGAACAGCTTCAATCAGCACGATAGAATCAGCGCCCATTTCCAGGAATGGCGCTTGCGAATCAACAGCGTCTGGCGAGATCTTTAGCAGCTTGGCCACCAGCGTTTTTAATTCTGTCTGTACCTGGGCAACGGGGTTGGACGGTACTAGGACCTTGGCGGTGTCCGTGGGGGTAGGTGGTATGGGAGATGTCGGCATAAACCAATAGGACTGGCGTTGAAAAGGATAGGTGGGTAGGGCAATCCGCTGCCCCTGGGTTTGATTGATAGCGGCCCAATCGACGATAAACCCTCGAACAGCTAGTTGACTAAGGGTTTTTAGCATCACGCATTCGTCATCTTGCTTCGGCACCAGGGAGGGCAGCCAAGGTTTGGTAGCTCCAGAAAAACTGCGCTGTGCGATTCCTAGCAGCGTGGGCTGTGGCCCAATTTCAAGCCATAGATTAGGGCGTTGGGCCAGCAAGGTCTTTAAACCAGTGGCAAACTGAACCGGTCGGCGCAGCTGTTGACACCAGTAATCGGCATCTGGGGCCGCTGTTAACGGCTGGCCCGTCAAATTAGAAATTAGCGGGATTTTTGGGGATGCATAGGTCAGGTTTTGGGCAAATGTTGCGAATTCCGCGAGCATTGGCTCCATTAACGTCGAATGAAAGGCGTGAGAAACAGGTAGGGGGCGGGTACGAATTCCCTGATCAGCAAGAATTTTTAAGACGGAGTCCACAGCCGTTTTGTTACCAGAGATGACGGTGTTGTCGGGTCCGTTGATGACAGCAATTTCCACCCCATCTAAGGTCTCCATTAAGGGCTGTAGTTGTTCAGGTGCAGCAAATACAGCGGCCATGGTGCCATCTAGCGGCAACTGTTGCATCAGACGAGAACGCAGGGTCACAAGCCGCAGCCCATCTGTCCAGCTTAAGCACCCCGCCGCACAGGCAGCAGCATATTCTCCCAGGCTATGGCCTAGAACAACCGTGGGGACAATCCCCCAGCTCCGCCACAGTTCACTAAGGGCATATTCCAAAGCGAATAGGGCGGGCTGGGTATACGCTGTTTGGTGCAGTCTGTTTGCCTGCTCTTCTGTTTCCGCAAACAATACTGTCAGGAGCGACGGGTCTAGCTCAGATTGCAAGGCAGCATCGCACTCATCTAAGATGCGTCGAAACACGGGCTGTGTGTCATAGAGTTGTCGTCCCATGCCGACATACTGTGCCCCCTGCCCCGTAAACAAAAATGCAATGTCTCGCTGGGGACGACGGGGAGCTTTTGCCATAGCCACAGCGGTCGAATGCTTACCCTGGGCCATATCAGTGAGGTGCGATCTCATCCCCTCTAACGAATCCGCCACCACTATCGCCCGATGAGAAAAGATAGAACGCCCCATATGGGCTGTCCAACAGACATCTGCCAGATTCACCCCAGGATGGGCCTGCAAAAACTCCGCATAGCGGCCCGCCAGGGCGGTCAAAGCAGGCTCCGATTTAGCCGTTAGCATCAGGCTGTGCCAGGCGGGAGCAGCAACAGAAGTCGAGGCAGGCGTCGGGGAGCTGGATGCCGCAGACACAATTACATGGGCATTGGTCCCCCCAAAGCTAAAGGCACTCACCCCCGCTATCGGTCGATCCACACCAACCGATGACGGCCACTGGCAACCTTGCTGAGGAATAAACAACGGCGTGTCCGTCAGGTCGATGCGGGGATTGAGTTGATGTAAATGCCCATGGGCCGGAATGTAGCGATGCTGTAGTGCTAGTACCACCTTAATCAGACTCGCAATGCCAGCCGCCGCTTCCATGTGACCGACGTTGGCCTTTAGCGCCCCTAGGGCACAGGGCTGTTGGGAGGAACGACCCGCCATTAGCACCGTTTTTAGCGCATTCACTTCAATCGGATCCCCCAGGGGTGTCCCCGTACCATGGGTTTCAACGTAGCTAACATGGGCGGCAGGCACCTGGGCCTGGGTCAATGCCTGACGAATAACCGCCTGTTGGGCAGGGCCGTTGGGGGCGGTTAGACCGTTACTCAGCCCATCCTGATTAACGGCTGAACCCTGTACCACCGCTAAGATCCGATCTCCCGCCTGTTCAGCATCAGCCAGTCGCTTCAACACCACAACGCCACACCCTTCTGAGCGCACATAGCCATCGGCGGCAGCATCAAACGTCTTGCAGTGGCCATCAACGGCCATCATCCCGGCCTGTTGAAACACCTCCGTCACCTCGGGTCTGAGAATTAAATTCACACCCCCTACCAGCGCTAAGTCACAGCCGCCAGCCGCCAGGCTTTGCCCTGCCAGGTGTACGGCCACCAGCGACGATGAACAGGCAGTATCAACGGCTAGACTAGGCCCCTTTAAATTGAGGGCATAGGAGATTCTATTAGCGGCCACACAAAGCGCCGTCCCAGTGGCACTGTAGGGGCTCACGTCGCTCTCTGGGCTGTGGTGTTGACCCAAAAGATAACCATAGTCACTGTGACTAATGCCAACAAATACCCCTGTACGGCTGCCCGCTAAGGATTGAGGTGCAATAGCCGCCTGCTCTAAACTCTCCCAACAAACTTCCAATAACAGCCGCTGTTGGGGATCGAGATAGGCCGCTTCACGGGGGGAAATCCCAAAAAACGCTGCATCAAACTGATCGATATGGGACAGGAACCCCCCCCATCCGGTGGTGGCTAGCCCTGGCAGTTCTCTGGGTGCAGCTGACGTCATGGCATCACCTCCCTGGCACAGGAACTGCCAAAAGTTATCGGCATTGTCGCCCCCCGGAAACCGGCAGGCCAAACCGACAATCGCAATTGGGTTCATCGTTTAGAATGCCTCTCAGTGCAGATTAACAAATGGTCATTGGTTCACTGCTGCCTGGCCAGAGCCATCATCCATGGCATCGGCTTGGCCAAATGTCGCTCTTAAACAGACTGTTCTCGCCAGGAATGCCAAAGACCTAGTACCCGATGGCAAAAATTTGGCACCCTTGCATCCACCCATCCACCCATCGACTCATCCACATTGGATGGTGGACAAACTTACGCCATAAAGTACTAGCTCTCTTGCCCCTCAGTTTCTAAGGACAGGTCTCCTAAGTGTTCAGCCAGGGTGGCAATCGTGGGATAGTCGTAAAGCAATGTGGGTGAAACCTGTCGCTGCAACCACTCCTCAAGTTCTCCTGACAGCCCAATTACTTCGGTAGAATCGAGTCCATAGCTGTCAAAAGGCGCATCTGGATCAATGCCCTCAATTGTGGTGCCCAGAGACTCTGCCAGTCTCTCAGACAGCCAAGCCTCAATGTTTGCTATCGTTGGTTGGTCCATAACAGATGGTTGCGGGTTAACGGATGAATTCATAGGAGAAGCCTTGCTCACAGTTGCTCACAATTAACGAGTGTTTGCAGGTTGGGCCATGGGAATGGGATGCAGCTGCCCAGCCAAAAATTGTGAACGACAGCGAGAACGTTGAATCTTGCCGCTGGAGGTTTTAGGAATACTTCCAGGCTTAACGAGCACGATGGTTTCCACCCGCAGGCCATGAACCTGGCTCACGGTTTGCTTAATGGCTCGGATGATGGGCTTAGGCTCTAATCGCCGCAGCCACACCCGTCCGACTTCTTGTACAACAACCAACTGAGTTTGTTCATGTCGATCCACGGTAAACGCGGCTCCCCATGTGGTCCGAAAAGCCGGATGGCTAGCAGCCACGGTGGCTTCCACATCGCTGGCATAGTGATTGCGACCGTGGATAATCATGACTTCCTTTATCCTCCCGGTCACAAACAGCTCTCCATTTTGCAGACAGCCCAAATCCCCTGTGCGTAGGAACGGTCCAGCCCCAGGGTCAGCCAGGTGGGCATGAAAGGTTTCTTGGCTTAGCTGTGGCTGCTGCCAATAGCCCTGGGCGACGCTGGGGCTAGTCACCCAAATTTCTCCAACTTCGTTGGGTTGGCACCGCGTCAGGGTTTGGGGATTAACAATTATCAGCTGACCTGAGTCAATCACCTGTCCACAGCCCACTAGCAAGCGTCCCTGGTCGGCAGGCTGAATGCGATGGTCCGCTAGTTTTTTCTCATCTACGGTTAATTGTTTGGGGGCACTGGTGCGATCGCCACCGGTGATCATTAACGTCGCCTCGGCCATGCCATAGCAGGGATAGAATGCCTCAGGGCAAAACCCATAATCGGCAAATGTTGCAGCAAAGCGCTCAAGGGTGGCCATCCGGATTGGTTCCGCCCCCGTAAAGGCCACTGACCAATGACTTAAGTCCAGTCCCACGCATTGTTCTGGCTTGAACCGTTCTACACAACGGTCATAGGCAAAATTGGGACCGCCACTGATGGTTGCTTGGGTGCGGGAAATAGCCTGTAACCAGCGCAGGGGACGTTGTAAAAAGTCCACGGGCGACATCAGTGTGGTGGTCAATCCTTGGTATAGAGATGTGAGAATGCCGCCGATCAGTCCCATATCGTGATACGGCGGTAGCCAGCACACTCCCTCGCTACGGTTGTTTAACTCAAACTTATGGCTAATGGCAGCAACGTTATGGATGAGATTACGATGGCTAATTTTTACCCCCTTCGGTGCAGCGGTAGAGCCCGAAGTGTATTGCAAGAAGGCGATTGCTTCAGGATCAATGTTGGGGGACTGCCAGGCTGTTGCCGCTGTAGCAAGAACAGAATCTAGCTGAAGCGTGGGAATGTTCGACAGGGGTCTAGGTTGGAACTGCTGAGCAGACGTTGTCAAAATCAGCGCAGCTTGCGTATCAGCAGCAACACCTTGAAATCGCTCTAGGGACTGCTTGGGGCGAGGTGGCTGTATCGGCACAGCGATCGCACCCGCATACAAACAGGCACAAAATGCCAAAACATAGTCTAATCCAGGGGGACAGAGCAGGAGTACGCGCTCTCCCTGGAGATTTAATCGCTGCATCTGGGCGGCGATCGCTCGACTGCGGCAGTCTAAATCGCCATAGGTTAATTGTTCAGACGACACTACACCGTCATTCCACATTTGGAAGGCAATTCGAGAGGGCTGTTGTGCCGCTCTCTCCCTAAGGAGATCAACCCAGGTCAAACCTGGGCTAACACCCTGGAGACAGTTAAAGGTCAGATGGGGCATGGAGTAGGGCTAATAGATGAGGTAGACGGACCCAACAGGTTGAGGTAAACGGGAGCGAACCGGAGTGCCGGAGGCAATACATTTGCGAATTGCGGAGGCAATACATTTGCGAATGAGATTAAAACTCAAACTTATTAATTGATACCATTTCGCAATAGTGAGTATAGATGACTCAGCTCTCATTCGCAAGAAGTTAGATAGTCAATGCAGTTACTCTATGCAAATCAATGGTTTTAATTATTTTCTTGACGTCCATGATGAGCTTGACAAGGGAGTGTTTTGCCCTTTAGGTTTTTGATAATATTCTCATTAAAAATCCATTTTTTGGTCTCTTAATTGACAATATTTAGCTTTAGCGTGGCAACAGCGATGTCTGAGACCCGCGAGTTTAGGCCCCAGTTACTTGGCTTAGGGCCCCATTATTTGTGTGTGAGGAATGATGATGAAATTGTCTTTAGGAACCTGTACGCTTGGGATCGCAAGTGCGATTACGGTTGCGATCGCGCAACCTGTCTATGCACAGACGTCCATAATTACTGCTGTACAGCTGACCCAAACTGACACAGGGTTGTCACTCACCCTTGAATCTCCCACTGAGGCCCCCCTACAAACCTTTATCAATCGCAGTGGCGACAACACAATTGTTGTCGATGTTGTTGACGCCCAACTTCAAACCTCCGAGGGGGATACCTTTCAGCAAGACAATCCGGCTACGGGGATCGAATCAATTACGGTTAAATCCCTGGCCACCAACCGTATTCAGGTAACGATTGTCGGGCAAGATACTGCCCCAGCCGTTGAAATTGATCAGCAGCCTGGAGGTCTAATTTTCGCCGTCAGCACCGTCGTCACTGACCCAGCGTCCCCCGATGGCGAGCCCGTAACCACCGATCCCTCTGGCGATCCCCCTGGACCCACTGATGAATCGGCAGAGGGACTGGAAGACGCAGCTCCCCTGCGCTTAGTTGTTACGGCCACCCGTACCGAAGAGTCCATAGACGACATCGGACGTTCCATCACCGTCATTGAGCGAGAACAAATCGAACAACAGTCTATTCTCTCCAACGATCTTGCTGATACGTTAGGCAATTTAGTGCCAGGATTTGGCCCCCCGAACCAGTTACGCACCACCCGTGGGCAAACCCTTCGAGGTCGAGAAGCTGCCATCTTAATTGACGGTGTCCCGCTGTCCACTAACTTTCGGGTTAATCGCCAAGAACTGCGTAGTATTGACCCCTCTGCCATTGAGCGAGTCGAGGTGATTCGTGGCCCCAGCGCCATTTTTGGTGGCCAAAGTACCGGTGGCGTCATCAACATCATCACCCGTCGTCCCGAAGATGGTCAAGCGATTCTGGAAACTCGGGTTGGCGGTAGCGCATCATTAGGTGACCTAGAGGACGATGGCTTTGGCACTAATTTTGCTATCAATATTTCAGAAGGATTTGAACGCTCCGCCTATAGATTGATCCTATCCCGTGACGAAACCGGTAGCTTTTTCGATGCTGACGGTAATCGTAACGTTTCAGAGTCGAGTCTGAGCGATACCACCAGCTACAACCTGTTGGGCAAATTTAACTATGAGCCCAGCGACCAAGAGCAATTCGATTTCACAATTAACTACTTTAATTCCCAGCGAGATACGGAGTTTATTGCTAGTCCCGAAACCCTCCTTATTCCTGGTCGACAAACTGCTCGGGCCTTGAAGATCCCTGGTTTTGAACGAGAAAATAATCCAACAGATCGGAGCCTGGTCACAAACTTGAGCTATTCCCATGATGATCTATGGGGTAGCGAATTGCGAGGACAATTGTATTACCAAAATACGCTCGCCCGTGGTGAATTTGCTGATGGTCGTCTCGGCATCGATTTCTTTCCCTTTCTGTTTCAATCACGTCTTGAGGCCGAACGCTGGGGCGGGCGACTACAGGTTGAAACCCCTTTAACCAGGAATGAAACCCTTAACCTACTGTGGGGTGCAGACTATGAAAATCAGAAAAATCAACAGATTACGGCCCAGTTTGATGCAACAACATTTGACAATGAGCAGCGACTAACCCCGCTCCAAGAATTTGACTTTACCCCCCCTTATCGGGTGAATAGTCTGGGTCTTTTCACTCAGCTTGATTGGGAGCCCAGTGAATCGTGGCTGCTGCGGGGTGGGGTGCGTTATGAAAATATCAACCTTGACGTGGATGACTATTTTTCAGTCACTGGCAGTCGCAATATTGAAGGTGGCAATCGCAACTTTGATGACGTTGTTTTTAACGCTAGTACGGTTTATCAGCCTGTTGACGAGGTTTCACTCTTTGCCAGCTTTGCCCAGAGCTTCAGTGTGCCTGAGTTTAGTCGAGTCTTACGCTTGCCCCCCCCTGGCTTTACTAGTATTGAGGACGATTTGGATATTACTCAACCGATCAAAGTTACTGAATATGAAATTGGTGTGCGCGGTAATTGGCCATCGATTCAAACGAGCCTCAGCGGTTTTTACAACACATCAGACCTGGGTTCAAGTCTGGTGCCCAACGAAGATGGTTTGCTGACTATTCAGCGTGCCCCTCAGCGGATATATGGTGTAGAAGCCACAGTGGATTGGCAACCAGCAGACACCTGGGGCATTGGCGGTACGGTTGGTTGGTCTGAAGGTGAAAATGATGTGGATCGAGATGATGATTTTGACCCCTTGAATAGTGGCGAAATTTCTCCGATTAAATTTACCGCTTATGTGGAAAATGAAACCCTACCTGGCTGGACTAATCGTCTACAGGCCTTGATCGTAGGCGGTCGTAGTCGAGCCGCTGATGAAGGCATTGAGCCCTTATCGATTGAGAGCTATACCACGATTGACTTTATCAGTAGTGTGGATATTGGCTCAGGCAGGTTGCAACTGGGTGTTGAGAATATCTTTGACATCCAATACTATCCAGCTACAGCTCAATTTTTGTCGGGGTTTGACGATCGTAACTATGTCGGAGGTCGAGGCCGAACCATACGTCTTATGTATTTGATGGAATGGTAACAACAAGGGTTTAACAGCATTAGCTAAACTCCTAACGCTTACTGAAAATTGGTTTTGGCCTTGGCGTACGTTGGTGTTTCCAAACTACGCCAAGGTCAGAATCCTGATCAAAAGTCGCCGTCAGTACGCGTCAATGGTGACATGGCTAAATACAGGGTAGACGGGCATTACAGTTGTTCTAAGTTGCTAATTTTGTATTGCTTAACTGGACTGAAATCACCTTTGCCCGAATTGTGTAACGTCATCACGGTGCCATTGACTGTTACGGTGGCGCGGTAACAGCCTGTTTCTCCATCCGGGCTAGTAAAGTCAATTTGCACCTGAGAACGGGCCTCATCTATGGCAGATACCCAGCCTGACTGACGGTAGGTACACCAGTCCCAGCCTCTCTCCATAAAAATCTCTCGCTCTACGATCTGGGCCAGGGGTGGCAGCCCAGCCCAGCCTCGGTAGTAGGATCTTAAATCGGTCACAGATCTGTTGCGTTGTGCCAAATGGTGAGATGTATCGGGTTCTAAATGTCCCCAATAGCGGCCTTCGGGAAAGTCAATTAGGGTGGGGGCCAGTCTATGGCTGCTGATATGGCTGGTGCGCCAGATACGGACGGTATCTTTTTGAGCATAGGTATTAAGCCTTTCATAAATGGGTCGGCTAAAGCGACCACAGCAGATATCTAACTCGGCATGGGCGCAAACTAGAAAGTCTCGCGTTGTAGCTGGCTGGCGATAGGCCTCAAAAGCTTTAAGTTTGGCCGGTGTAGATAGGGCGTTGACCAGTGGCACCACAAGATGCTCAGGTAGCCAAAACTCTTGCTTATCGTAGACAGAAAACTGTTCTGCAGGGCGCTGAAAGTAAATAATGCGGCGGTAGCCTGGCCGATGGTAGCGTGGCTCTGGAGCAATTGCTAGACAACGCCCCTTGGTGCTGCGGGCCGCTGCTTGTAATAGCAGTGGTAGTAAGGCTGCTGGAAAATTTTTACTCTGTAGCACATTACGTCCCCAGGGCATGGGCACCTCAACAATGAGGTAGCGATCGCACTCCGGGGCTGATCCGATCGGATCTTCACCGCTGTGCTTAGAAAACACAGCACAGAGATCGATGTCGGGGCAAGTGGTAATGGATTGGGATGACATCACACTGGGGTATCAACTAAGTATTTGAACAAATCATCTAACAACGCGTTAGCTGCCAAAATCCCATTTCCCAAAAACCAAGTATCAAAGGATACTGGATATACTTTCTCTTGTTGTACTGCCCCAAGCTGTTGCCAGAGGGGATGGCGAGTGACCTTTTGAGCCATGGAGTTTTGAGGATTGTCTTGAAAGTAAAAAATAACATCCCCATCCATAGCGGGAATGGCTTCGAGGCTAACCGTTTCGTAAAATTTTGCCTTGGCCTGAGACGGTGGGCGAGGCAGCCCCACCTGCTCTAAAATGTAGCCACAAAATGAATTCCGCATATATAAGCGCACCTGATCGGGGCGAAATCGTAGCACGGAAACTTCAGTGGTTTCCAGGCGATCACCCATCTGTTGCCGAAAGTCTTGAACCCTAGCCTGAAAATCTTGAATCAGTGCTTGCCCCTGTTCTGGTTTACCCAAGGCCGTAGCATAGGTGGTAATGGCATCGGCGCGGGTCTCAACCAGTACCGTTGGGGCAATTTGGGAGAGCGTATTATAGAAGGTACGGTGGTCCTCTACATTACTCAAAATCAGGTCTGGCTTTAGCTCCAGGATAGCTTCAAAATTAGGTTGAGATGAATGGCCGATATTGACAATTCCGTCGCTTTTATCTGCCAAATAGCTGGCAAAATTGCCGTAGTTGGAGCGCTGGGGAAATCCTGAATAGGTAGAGGCAATGGGCTTAATCCCCAGGGCCAGACTGTTATCAAGCGCATTCTGAGACAGCACTACCACCCGCTGGGGTGATTGGGGAACAATCACCTCACCTAATGCGGTTTCGACAGCGTGTCCCTGCTCTGGGATGACCAGCTGAGTTGTGGGGGATGACCCACCACAGGCAACAACTAGCACCAACGCGATGATGGCTGGTAGCAGCCTTTTGATATAGCGCATCTCCTCCAACATTGGTTTTGCTTTAACTCCTAAGTCGGTCTAGACCCATAAAAAGTCAAGATAGTTTAAATGAGAAAGTATTGCAATAATTAAACTATCTTCCGTTCCTGGATGAATTTACCATAACCCTTTTATGAAAGGACTTTTGCCATTGAACTATCGGCTAACTGACCGCTCTCTAACTTGAGTATACGATCAGCTAGATGAAAATATTTATCATCGTGGGTAATGGCTAAGACTAGCTTTTGTTGGCGCTTGAGTTCAGGCAAAATTTGGGTATAGAACACGGTCTTAAAATGGGGGTCCTGATCGGCAGCCCATTCATCAAACAGGTACACGGGCCGATCTTCTAGATAGGTGGTCAGGAGTGCCAGGCGTTTGCGTTGCCCCTGGGAGAGATCGATGTCGGACAGCTTGCCATCCTGGATGTGAACTTTGTGAGCGAGCTGCAAGGCCTGCAAATAGGCGTTGGCTTGTTCAATCTGTTGGGGGTTGTCCAGGGCCAGGAGGCGGTCAAACAGATAAAAATCAGCGAAAATCGCGGAAAACTGTTGTCGGTAGGCTTCTCGATTGGCATCAGTAATCCGGTTGCCATCCAGGATAATCTGGCCTGAACTCGGAGGATATAGACCCGTAATCAGCTTTGCCAGTGTGGATTTACCACTGCCATTGCCACCAATGAGAAACACCACTTCTGGTCGTTTGAATGCCAGGTTGATGGGGCCTACGGTGAATGGAGTCGTATCGGCTCCCCGGTCATAGTGATGGACTACGTTTTTCAGTTCCAGATGCTGCCACGATGGAGATAGGGACTCTATACTAGGAAGTTCTGGAAACTGGTTAAGCATAAAACCAAAGGACTCTACTTTGTCTAGGGCCACACTGGCTCGGCTCAGAATTGGCAGGCGTCGCATTAAATTTTCGAGGGGACCGTTGAGATAAATAACGGTCAACACGTAGCTAGAGAACAGCGTCATATCCAGGGCGCTGAACTGGGGGATAACAAACAAAAAGACGCTAATAACGGCAAAGAAAATTAGCTGCCCCCAGCTAGCGGCTCCGGCAAAGATGCCCATGCCCCAGACGGTAAAACGGCGATATGTGGTGGCTGTCTGTTGCAATTCATCGGTTAGAAAAACCTGTCGTCGCTGCTGGTGCAGTTTGAGTTCTTTCATGCCGTGAATCAGGCCGCGCAGGTGTTTGAATAATCGGTCTTGTTCGTTACGGGCCTTGACCAAAAAGCGTCGAGCGCGTCGGGCAATCAGCTGATAAGTGACGGTTGCTAAGAGCAAAAATGCAACCATAATTAGTAGCAACGGTACCGATAGCCAGCCCAAATACAGCAGAGAACCGCCCACGATGGCTAAGTCGATACAGAGAAAAGGCACCACTGTGAATGCCGAGGCAATGGTTTCAACATCTGCTGTGAGCGAGGCAAATAGACGATGGCTGCCTAGATCTTCGAGCTGACGTAACGGGCAGTCTAGCAGCTGGCGGGCTAGCATCAGCCGCAGGTGCAGCAGAGCCCCCTGACCCAGGCGAATCAAGAGTAGCTGTGATAGATAGCCGGCCACCAAAACAATGGCCAGTAGCCCTAAAAAGCCCAAAAAAAAGGATGCCGTTGTTGCTTGACGACCCGCTATAACTTCGTTAACCAGGGCCACTAGACGAGCACTGCCACCACCACTTACCCCCCCAGCCACGATAGCTATGACCATTGCCATAGGAGATGTGCGCAACAACAGTGAAATAAGATTCATAGCAGATGGCGTGTAAGATAATTCTATTGACAAAGATTCTTGTTTAAGACTAGCCTGCTATTGCATGGTTTTCTATTTACTTGGTGGAAATATTCGAATCGGTTGAGGACTCACGTCACAAAGTTGTTTCGCTTCAGATCTTATAATTTATTGGTGTCTGTTTGCGAACATTCTTTTTAGAAAGTGCATTGAAAGTTTTTTGGTGAAATCAGGTTAGAGGGCTTTCGAGTTTATTGGCTCTGTCCACATATCTGATTTATGTTTTTTTGCCTCGATATTATCGAGAACTGTTCTTTTAAAAGTTATGGCTTCGTTATGGTTTCTACCCTTCGGCCAGCAATTGCCCAGCTATCCAATGGGGAAAAGCGATCGCAGTTGGCAGTCCTGTTGCGATCTCACCTTCAACATCCCAATACGTTCCCGCTATCTTTTGCCCAACAGCGGCTGTGGTTTCTGGACCAGCTGCAACCGGGTAATCCGGCCTACACAATGATGGCCACGGTGCGGCTGCGGGGTGACTTGGATGTAGCCGCATTACAGCACGCCTGGCAGGATTTGGTGCAGCGTCATGAATCCTTAAGGACGCGTTTTGTGCTGGTGGATGGTCAACCCTATCAGCGCATTCAGCCCACGGGGGCTGTCTCGTTGACCCAGTTAGACTGGCGAGATTTACCATCAGCGGACCAAGCAGCGGCCATTCAATCCCAGGCGCTTAAGCTGGTGCAACAGCCCTTTGATTTAGAGCAAGATGGATTGGTGCGCTCTCATCTGATCCAATTAGAGACCGAGACCCACGTACTACTGCTCACGCTGCACCACATTATTTCTGACGGCTGGTCCATGGAAGTGTTAATCCGGGAGTTAGCCATTCTGTACAATGCCCATCAACGGGGGCAACAGGCTCAGCTCTCCCCTATGCCCATTCAATATGCTGATTTTGCCGTCTGGCAGCGACAGTTTTTGCAGGGAGACATTTTAGAAAAACAGTTTCACTACTGGCGGACTCAACTCTCTCCGCCGGTGTTGCCCAGCCTACCCACCGACTTTCCCCGCCCTGCCGTGCGCAGCCACCGCGGCCACCGACATTCCCTAGGGATATCGCCAGAACTCACAGCCCAGCTGCAAACGCTGAGCCAGCAGACAAATGCCACTCTGTTTATGACCACCCTGGCCGCCTTTCAGGTATTGCTATATGACTATGCCCAGCAGGCCACAATTCGAGTGGGTACCCCCATTGCTAACCGAGATCGCCCGGAAGTGGCTAACCTGATTGGCTTTTTTACCAATACGCTGGTACTGGGTGCCGAAATCGACGACAAGCTGTCCTTTTGTCAATGGCTACAGCGAGTGCGCGACCAGGCAGTCAATGCCTATGCCCATCAGGATTTACCCTTTGAAAAACTGGTGGATGAACTTCAACCCGAACGGGATCTAAGTCAAACACCGCTATATCAGGTTTGGTTTTATCTCCAGGACGATCCAGTCACCACGGTGTCGTTTCCGGGGCTGACCCTAGAACCGATTGAGATTGACTTGGGCACCGCTAAGCATGACCTGAAGCTAGGTCTATGGAAAAGTCCCCAGGGATTACAGGGGGCATTGGAGTACAGCACCGATCTCTTTGAATCGGCTACAGTGGCTCGGCTAGCCCGTGGCTATGAAGATCTCCTGACCGACATTGCCCGCGATCCCGACCAGTCAATTGCAGACCTGGTCCAACATTTACAACAGCGACAGCAGCAAAAAATGCTGGAACAAAAACGAGCGCTGTTATCGACCCAGCGGCAAAAGCTTAGAGGCACCCGCCGTCAATCCTTTACTTCCTAGCCCTATGACTTTTTCTTCTCGTCAGCGGTTGACTGGCATTCGTCGCCGCTCGGTTCAGGTCTCTTCGGAATCTTTAATTACAGCTCAGACCTTGGCTGCCGACCGGCGGCTACCGCTGGTGGTGCGACCCACCCAGGGTTCCCTCAACTTGGCTGCCTGGGCTGAGACCCAGCGAGATTGGATTGAGACTAAACTCCATCACCATGGTGGACTGTTATTTCGTGGTTTTGACAGCGCAGATACCCTGGGGTTAGAACAGTTTTTGAACGTGCTCAGTGACAATCTGTTGGACTACGCCTACCGCTCTACGCCACGCACTCAGGTGAGTGGCAAGGTGTATACCTCAACAGAATATCCGGCCAGCCAGACCATTCCGTTGCACAACGAAATGGCCTATAGCCGTCAGTGGCCCCTCAAAATTGCGTTTCTCTGTGTCCAGCCTGCTGTCTCGGGGGGGATGACGCCCATTGCCGACAGCCGTCAGGTCTATCAGGCCCTGCCAACAGATTTGCGATCGCGCTGGCAAGAACAACAAATCCTCTATGTGCGTAACTATGGTGGCTCCCTCGATTTGCCCTGGCAAACCGTATTTCAAACGGACGATCCGGCGGCGGTGGAAGCGTTTTGTCAGGCCAACGGCATGACCTGGAGTTGGGGCAACGGCAACCGTCTCCGCACCCAGCAGATCTGTCATGCGGTGGCCCGTCATCCCCACACCGGAGACTGGGTTTGGTTTAATCAAGCCCATTTATTTCATATTTCTAACCTGGAGCCAGCGGTGCGTGAAGGGTTGTTAGCTGATATCGCCGAAGCAGATTTACCACGCAACGCATACTACGGCGATGGTTCGGCCCTGGATGAGGCCGATGTCGCCATTATTCGCGCGGCCTACCAGGCCCATACGGTGATGTTTCCCTGGCAACAAGGGGATGTGTTGCTGCTCGACAACATGTTGGCGGCCCACGGACGTACTCCCTATAGTGGCCCTCGCAAGGTGTTGGTGGGCATGGCCCAACCTCACCAAAACCTTGCAGGGGTCGCTGACTAACTGTTCGTTTTTTGTTTCCTAATATCTTTCTCTAACCATCAGCGTAGATCCTATGCAAATTACCCAAGCCCCCCCTCCGTCTGAAATTGCAGGTTATCGTCTTTCTCCCCAGCAGCAACGTTTATGGCGACTACAGCAACGCTATCCTGGACAGCCCTTTCGCGCTTCGCTACGGTTGCGATCGCCCCAGCCCTATGCTGCCGCAAAGCTTTCTACAGCCCTACAACAGCTGATTGATCGACATGAAATTCTGCGTACGACCTTTTCCACCCTGCCGGGGATGACAATGCCACTACAGGTAATTGCAGAAACCCTGTCGAGTCAGTCGGTACTGACGCAGCATAATGATGCAACCCTGTCGACTGAGGTCGTAGAAGCCCAGGTGCAAACCCTGTTGGCGCAGTCGTTTGACTGGGTGAAAGGCCCCCTGTTTCAAGTGCACTGGATTCAGCGAGGGGAGTACGATGAGTTGCTATTTAATTTGCCAGCGCTGTGTGCCGATGGTGCCACCCTGTCACTGTTAGCCAACGAATTCCAGCAGTTCTATGGAGAAACCCCTGGAGAAACCTCGCAGATCAATCAGGAGCCCCCACTGCAATACGCTGATCTAGCCGAGTGGCAGACCGATCTGTTGGCAGGGGAAGATACCGCCGCCGGACGTAGCTACTGGCGACGCTCAAGCAATTTGGAACAGGTAATACAACGACTACCTTTGGAGCGGTCAGCGGACTCTACTGTGGCTGACACCGTTCACCTCCAGGTCCATTCTGTTGTGTTGCCGGTGGAGCAAACCCAAACCCTGTATCTCTGGGCAGATCAGCAGGGAGTGACAGTAGATGAGGTGTGTCTGACACTCTGGCAGATTTTAATCGCGCGACTCACTGAACAATCGACATTCACCTTGGGTTATAGCTGTGATGCCCGTCAGCATTATGAAGAGCTGCAAACGGCCTGTGGCCCATTAACCCGCGATCTGCCGCTACAGGTAGACCTGCAGCCCAACCAAAGTTTTGCCACGCTTGTCGCTCACGTTCATCAGAAACTAGAAGAAATTAAACCCTGGCAGGATTGTTTTGCCTGGGAAAACGTGCAGGATGAAGCTGGCTGGTTTCCCATGAGCTTTGGTATGCAGTCAGCTTCCCCAGACGAGTTCTCTCTAGAAACTCTCTCTCCTGTGAAGGTTATGGCAGCCAACGCTCTGCTAGAACCCTCCATGTTAAAGCTAGTGTGTCGGTCCGCAGCAAACACCCTCACCCTAGACTGGCTCTACGACGCTAGCCGTTTAGAGTTATGGGCTATTCAACAGATTCAGAACCACTGGCAAACCCTGATGATAGCAGCAATAGCTGCACCGGAGATGACAATTTCGCAGCTGCCGTTACTCAGTGCACCGGAGCGACAAGCCTTACTGGTGGACTTTAATCAAGCCACCAGCCAGCCCTGCGGCTATACCAGCCTACATCAGTGGTTTGAGGCCCAGGCAGTGCAAACGCCTAATCATCCGGCTGTGCGGTTTGAAGCAGATTGTTTAACCTATGGCCAGCTTAATAGTCGGGCTAACCAGTTGGCCAAAATGTTACAGCAGCAAGGGGTAACGTCGGAGAGTGTGGTGGCGGTGGCCCTCCCCCGTTGTCTCGACTGGGTTGTTGCCATTCTGGGTATTCTCAAAGCTGGAGGCGCATACCTGCCCCTAGACCCCCATCTGCCCACCGAACGATTCCAAACTATTTGCCAAGATGCAGCTGTAGTACAGGTATTGACTTGGTCAGAATGGTGCGATCGCATGCCCGAGACTGTTCCCACCCATTGTCTAGATACCCCCTGGGATAAAACAGATACCGAGAACTTGCTTCACCAGACAGCTCCCGAACATCTGGCCTACGTGATTTACACCTCTGGTTCAACAGGACAACCTAAGGGGGTGGCCGTTGAACATCGCCACATCCTCAACTATGTGCAGGGTATATTACCCCAGTTGGGTCTAGAGGCCGATGCCCACTATGGTCTAGTGTCCAGTGTGGCCGCAGATTTAGGTAATACCGTGTTGTTTGCAGCCCTGTGTACCGGCGGCTGTTTACACCTGATTGATGATGATCGAGCCCTACAGCCTAGTGCCCTTGCCGACTACTGTCGTCAATATCCCCTCGATTGTTTAAAAATTGTGCCGTCCCATCTCGGGGCCTTGCTCAGTGATGAATCTGCCGCCGTCTGGCTGCCCCATCACTGTTTAGTACTGGGTGGAGAAGCCGCCCCAGGATCCCTGGTCGCAGAGATACGCCGTTATCGGCCCCAGCTTAAACTGTTAAATCACTACGGCCCCACTGAAACCACCGTTGGGGTGCTGACCTATACTGTGCCCGAGCACTTCGAGCCAGCCACCACCCTGCCCCTAGGTCAGCCGCTGCCCAACATCCAGGTTTATGTTTTGGACCCTCACCATCAGCCAGTGCCGGTGGGTATTCCCGGTGAGATTTATGTGGGTGGTGCGGCTGTTAGTCGAGGCTATCTCAATCGCCCCGACCTAACTACAGAGCGATATATCACCAATCCCTTTGCACCGGGACGGCTCTATCGCACCGGCGATCGGGCGCGTCACTTACCCAGTGGCCAGCTAGAATTTTTGGGTCGCATTGATGATCAAATTAAGCTGCGGGGCTTTCGCATTGAACTGGGAGAAATAGCCGCCGTACTGCAACAGCATCTGGCTGTGCAACAGGCGATCGTTCTGTTACGCAAAGAGACCGAGACGCCCCAACTGGTGGCCTATGCGATTGCCCCGACCACGTCTGTAGAAGACCTGCGAACATATCTAGCGACAAAACTGCCTGACTACATGGTGCCAGCAGCGGTGGTGCCATTACGGAGTTTTCCCCTCACCGCCAACGGTAAAATTGACCGCCAGGCATTGCCTGCCCCCAATCGTGGTTCGGCGGTTGAGCAGACGGCTCCCAGCAGCGATGCTGAAAAACAACTGGTGGCCATCTGGCAAGACCTGTTGCGGACGGAGACTATCGGCATCCACGACAACTTTTTTGAATTGGGTGGGGACTCCATTCTGAGCATTCAGGTGATTGCCAGGGCCAACCAGGCCGGTCTACAGCTCACCCCCCGCCAACTCTTTGATCATCAAACCATTGCGGGCCTAGCCGCCGTCGCGGGCACCGCCACAGCGGCCAAGGCGGAGCAAGGCCCCATGAGCGGTGTGGCCCCCCTCACCCCGATTCAACATCGCTTCTTTGAGCAGGCAGTTGATAATCGCAACCACTGGAACCAGGCCCTCTTGCTGGAGGCACGAGAGTCTCTCAACCCAGATTTACTGGAGCAAGCGCTCAATCATCTGAGCCAGCATCACGATGCCCTGCGGTTACGGTTCCAGCGTCAAGACAATCGCTGGCAGGCGGTGCATGGAGACCACAGGCAGCTTTCGCTGCAGCGGATCGATCAGACAGGCTGCGCTGATGCTGACGTGGAAACCCAGATTGTGACCCACGCCGACGCCTTGCAAACTTCATTAAATATTACCGATGGACCGCTGATGGGGGCCGCCTGGTTTGACTTCGGCCCTGCCCGCTCGGCCCGATTATTAGTGGTGGTGCACCATCTAGTGATCGACGGTGTATCTTGGCGGGTGCTGCTGGAGGATTTACAGACGGTTTATGGCCAGCTGCAAAGTGGAGTTGCGATCGCACTGCCCCCCAAAACCACCTCCTTCCAACAGTGGGGCGAACACCTGATCACCTACAGTCAATCAGCGGACCTGCAACAGACCCAGCTCGCTCCAAACACGGCCACTCTACCCCTGGACTTTACCGACGGCAACAACACAGTGGCCTCTGCACGCACACTGGCCCTCAGTCTGGATGTCACCGAAACCGAGGCGCTGCTACGGGAGGTGCCCAAGGCCTACCAGAGCCAGATCAATGACGTACTGCTAACGGCATTGCTGCAAGGGATGGCCCCATGGACCCAGCAATCGTCCCTAATGATTGAGCTAGAGAACCATGGCCGCGATGATTTTGACGGCCAGCTGGATCTCTCCCGCACCGTGGGCTGGTTTACCGCCATCTTCCCAGTGCAGCTGACGCTGCCTACGGACCCCAATCCTGGAGCGGCACTGATGGCCATCAAAGAACAGCTGCGTAGCCCCGGCAGGCCTCTGGATTACGGCGTTGGCCGATATCTCAGTACCGCAGGCCAAAATCACCCAGAGCCTGACTTAGTCTTCAACTACCTGGGCCAGTTTGACAGCAGCCTGCCCGAGGCCAGTTTGTTTGGTTTGGCTCCAGAATCCGAGGGTCACAGCCGAGACCCTAAGACACTGCGACGCCACGTGATTGAGATTAATGGCCGGGTGTTGTCCGGCCAACTGCAGCTGGCCTGGACCTACAGCGATCAGTGCCATCGGCGGGAAACCATTGCCCAGGTAGCCGAGCAAACCATGGCCGCCTTGAAAGCGCTGATTGCCCACTGCACCTCTAATGAGGCTGGCGGCTATACCCCCTCTGATTTTCCCCAAGCCAACCTGAGTCAGACGGCCCTCGATCAGGTGCTAGCTCAGTTGCAAACCAGTGGGGAGGGTTAAACCATGCAAAAAGTAGATAATCTCGAAGACCTGTACGAACTGACCCCCACCCAGCAGGGTATTTTATTCCACAGTTTAATGGCCCCCAATGAGGGCATGTACTGCACCCAGTTTGGCTTTACCCTCCAGGGCGATCTGGCCATCGATACCTTTTGTCAGGCCTGGGAACAAACCCTAAAGCAGCATTCCATTCTGCGCACGGCCTTTGTTTGGGAAGGCTTGGAAAAGCCAATCCAGCTTGTTCGTCAAAAAGTGGCGCTGCCATTGACTCAGCTGGATTGGCGAGACCGGTCCACCGCTGAGCAACAGCAAGAGCTAGAGACCTGGATCCAGCAGGATCGACAGCAGGGATTTACCCTTTCCCAGGCCCCCCTGATGCGGCTGACATTAATCCGCTGGGCCGACACCACCTATCACTGCATTTGGAGTAAGCATCACCTGCTGCTGGATGGCTGGTCTACCAGCTTAGTGCTGAAGGCTGTACTGACTCGATACGAGGCCCTACGGCAGCACCAGGCACCCGCCCTCACACCGGCACCGCCCTACCGGGATTATGTGGCCTGGCTCCAGCGGCAAGATTTAGCTCAGGCAGAAAACTTTTGGCGATCGCATCTCCAGGGATTCATCGCCCCCACACCCCTGGGCATTCCCCGCACCCTCAAGCAGTCGGCGGGCACCTCAGACATCGCCAATGCCACCCACCTGATTAGCCCTGAACTGACACAGACGCTCAAAACCTTTGTCCGCCAACATCAGCTCACCTTAAATACGTTGGTGCAGGGGGCCTGGGGCCTTTTACTCAGCCGCTATAGCGACGAAACCGATGTGGTGTTTGGGGTGACCTCCGCCGGACGTCCCCCAGATTTACCAGGGGCTGAGGCCATGGTGGGGCTATTTATCAACACGCTGCCCGCCCGCGTATCGGTGGATATTGATCAGCCCTTAGTGCCCTGGCTGCAGTCTATTCAGGCGCAGCAGGCCAGCCTGCGGCAGTACGAATATAGCCCGCTCACCCAGGTGCAGCGCTGGAGCGAGATGCCCCCTGGCACCGCTTTGTTTGACAGTATTGTGGTGTTTGAAAACTACCCGGTGGACCCAGAGCTACAGGCGGTTTCCCAGGCGGCGGCCACCAACCAGCAGGCTAAAATCAGCGATATCTACACCACCGAGCGTACCCACTACCCCTTAACCATCGTCGCCCTGACGGATCCGACGGCGGCTCCGGGGGGACTGGAACTGCAGGGGCTATACGACCCGCAGCAGTTTGAGGCCGATAGTATCGAGCGGCTACTGGGGCAGCTGGCCTGCCTGCTTAAGGCCATCCCTGACCATGGCACCGCAGCCCTCGGAGAGCTGCCTTGGATGACAGAGGCTGAGCGTTTACAGCTACTCAGCTGGGGCCAGGCCCAGGGGAGTTTTCCCAAGCAGCCAGGGCTGATTGAGCGTTTTATCACCCATGTGGAGCAGCGCCCCGATGCCGTGGCCCTCTTAGACGGCGATCGCACCCTCACCTATCAAGACCTGGATCGACGTTCCACCCAGCTGGCCCACTATCTTGCCCAGCAGGGGGTGACCGCCGAGACCCGAGTGGCGCTATGTCTGCCCCGGAGTTTAGATTTAATCGTCGCCGCCCTCGGTATTCTTAAAGCGGGAGGGGCCTATGTGCCGTTGGACCCCAGCTATCCCACCGAGCGGCTGCGCTGGGTTTTGGCCAACGCGGAGCCGACGGTGGTGGTGACCCTAGCAACGGAAACCGAACGGCTAGGGTTAACCCCTGAAACCAGCGTCTGCCTGGACCGCGATGCTGAGGTGATTAACCAGCAGTCCAGCCAGCTAACGCTGCCCACCCCTCAGCCAGGGCAGCTGGCCTACGTGATCTACACCTCCGGCTCCACCGGACAGCCCAAAGGGGTGATGGTGCGCCATGGCGAAGTGGTGCGCCTATTTACGGCCACGCAGCAGTGGTTTCAGTTTTCCCATGAGGATATTTGGCCGTTATTCCATTCCTTTGCCTTTGACTTCGCGGTTTGGGAAACGTGGGGAGCCTTACTCCATGGCGGCCAGCTGGTGATCGTGCCCTATGAGATCAGCCGGTCACCCCAGGCGTTTTACCAGTATTTGCAGCAAACCGGGGTGACGGTGCTGAACCAGACATCAACGGCGTTCCGTCAGCTCATGGCCATAGACGAAGTGGTCCAGGCCCCCTTAGCGCTCAAATGGGTGATTTTTGGTGGGGAAGCCCTGGATCTACCCAGCCTCCGGCCCTGGTTTGAACGCCATGGCGATCGCACCCCCCAGCTAGTGAACATGTACGGCATCACCGAAACAACGGTGCATGTCACCTACCGTCCCCTCAGCCAACAGGATACCTTTGCCTCCACCAGTATGATTGGCGGTCCCATTCCTGATTTAGCCCTCTATGTACTCGACCGGCACCGACAGCTGGTGCCGGTGGGGGTGCCAGGGGAGCTTTATGTGGCGGGAGCCGGAGTGTCCCTGGGTTATCTAAATCGCCCAGAGCTAACGGCAGAGCGCTTTTTAGAAAATCCGTTTGATCCGCATCTAGGCAATATGTATCGGACCGGCGATCAGGTGCGGTGGCGCTCCGACGGCGATCTCGATTATCTGGGCCGCTTGGACAATCAGGTGAAGCTGCGCGGTTTTCGCATTGAGCTAGGGGAAATTGAGGCAGCAATCAACCAGCATCCGGCAATCCGGGAAGCGACGGTCATACTGCGCCATGACCCACCAGCTCAGCCACGACTAGTGGCCTACACAGTCTATCGCGATCAGCCCCTCAGCGAAGGAGAACTGCGCCAGTGGCTCAAGGGCAAACTGCCGGACTACATGGTGCCAGCCGCCATGGTGACCCTGCCCGCATTTCCCCTCACCCCCAACGGCAAACTCGACCGGCGGCAGCTGCCCGCCCCCAGTGGCGAGCGCCCATCCCTGCCCGTGGCCTATGCCGGACCCCAATCGGAGCAGGAACAAACCATTGTGCGCATCTGGCAGGATTTGCTGCATCTGGACACCGTAGGCATCCATGACAGCTTCTTTGACCTGGGGGGAGATTCCCTGGGACTGATGCAGCTACATCACCGGCTGCAGACAGAGCTAAAGACATCGTTTGAGCTAATGGATCTGTTCCGGTATCCCACGGTGCATGACTTTGCTGAATTCCTTAGCACCCAGACTCCAGCTGAGCCGACGCCAGCAGCTGCCCCCCAGCGGCAGCAAGGAAAATCCCGTCTGCAGCAACAACGGCAGCGCCGCCAAACCACGAAATCTCGATAGTTCCAGTGCTTATTTCAGGTAACAACACAAAGCGAGACGGTTTCCTAAGGAATTCGGAGTTCGGAATTCGGAATGGTCTCCCTTTTACTTCTTACTTCTTACTTCCGCCTTCCGCCCTAGCCGAAATTTCTTGACTTAAGTTGATCCCCCTTATTTCAGACTCACCATGACGACTCACTACACGGGCTTAGAAACCGCCGTTATTGGCATGGCCGGTCGCTTTCCCGGTGCCCCCACCCTGGCTGATTTTTGGCACAACTTACAAAACGGCGTGGAATCGGTCTCCTTCTTTTCGGAGGAGGAACTGCTGGATGCCGGCATTGAGACGGCAACGGTAAAGCAGCCTAACTATGTCAAAGCCCGCGCCATTCTTGAAAATGCCGATGTGTTTGATGCCGGGTTCTTTGGCCTCAGTCCCCGCGATGCCGAAATCCTTGACCCTCAACAACGGGTATTTTTAGAAACCGCCTGGACCGCCCTAGAAACCGCTGGATACGACCCGCAACGGTTTGGGGGAGCCATCGGCATATACGGCGGAGCCACCCTCAGCAGCTATTTATTTAATCTCTACAGCAACCCCCATCTGATGCAGACCGTGGGCCAGTTTCCCCTGGTGCTGGGCAATGGTCGGGAGTTTCTGACGACGCGGACCTCCTATTTGATGAATTTGCAGGGGCCGAGTGTGAATGTGCAAACGGCTTGTTCTACAGCGCTGGTGGCGGTTCACCTGGCGAACCAGGCCCTGCTTAGCGGCGAATGCGATCTGGCCCTGGCGGGCGGTGTTTCGATTCGGATGCCCCTAAAGGGGGGATATGTCTATCAGGAGGGGGGAATTTCCTCCCCGGATGGTCACTGCCGCGCCTTTGATGCCAGTGCCAAGGGCACGGTGGGCGGCAGCGGGGTCGGGATGCTGGTGCTCAAGCGGCTGGAGGATGCCCTGGCGGATCGCGATACGATCCATGGCGTGATTAAGGGGTCCGCCATCAACAACGACGGCTCCGCCAAAATGAGCTACACAGCTCCCCGCATTGAAGGGCAGGCGACGGTAATTCGGACAGCCCAGCAGGTGGCGGAGGTGGAGCCGGAGAGCATTCAATATATCGAGGCCCACGGGACGGGAACGATTTTGGGTGACCCCATCGAAGTGGCGGCCCTAACCCAGGCATTTCAAACGGCGCAGCAGGGCTACTGCGCCCTGGGGTCGGTGAAAACAAATATTGGCCACCTGGATGCAGCGGCAGGGGCAGCGGGGTTGATTAAAACCTTGCTGTCGCTAAAGCAGCGGCAGATTCCCCCCAGTTTGCATTTTGAATCGGCTAACCCCCAGATTGACTTTGACCACAGTCCGTTTTACGTCAACGATCATCTACGGCCCTGGCCCGAGCAGTCCAATAGCCCCAGGCGAGCAGGGGTGAGTTCCTTTGGCATGGGGGGCACCAACGCCCATGTGATTGTGGAGGAAGCGCCTCCGGTGGCGGCCACTAGTGCCTCCCGTCCTTGGCAGCTGTTGCTGTGGTCGGCTAAAACCGAGACCGCTCTGGACGCAGCGACTCAGCAGTTGGGCCCGGCGTTAGAACAAGTGGATTTGGCCGATGCGGCCCATACTCTCCAGGTGGGGCGGCAGGCCTTTGCGCATCGGCGGATGATGGTGTGTTGCGATCGCACCGATGCCCTCACCGTTCTCAACGGAGCCACCTCCCAGCGATTAAAATCCAACACTGCCCCTGACACCGTCCCCCAGGTGGTATTTCTGCTACCAGGCCAGGGAGCCCAGCATGTGGGCATGGGGCAACAGCTCTACGAAACGGAGCCCCGTTTCCGCCAGGTAATTGATCGCGGAGCCGAACTGCTGCAGCCCCACCTGGGTCTAGATATTCGGCAGATCCTCTACCCAGACGATGGCCAGATGGCTGAGGCAACGGAGCTGATGCGCCGCACCGACATCGCCCAGCCCGCACTCTTTCTGATGGAATATGCCCTGGCCCAGCTGTGGCAAGAGTGGGGCGTTACCCCCAAGGCGTTTATCGGTCATAGTCTCGGGGAATATGTCGCCGCCTGTCTGGCGGGGGTGGCGGATTTAGACACCATGCTACCGTTAGTCGCCCTGCGCGGACGGTTAATGGCCCAGCAGCCAGAGGGAGCCATGCTGAGTGTGGCCCAGCCCGCCAGACAGATTGAGGCCCAGCTACCGACGGATCTGGTGTTGGCAGCGGACAATGCCCCCGAGCTATGTGTCGTGGCTGGGCCAATTGAGGCCATCGCCCTCTATCAGCAGCAGCTAGAGGCCCAGGAAATTCCTTGCCGGTTGCTCAAAACCTCCCATGCCTTCCATTCACCGCTGATGGCCGGTGTTTTAGAACCGTTTCGTCAACAGCTGAGCCAACTTGCCCTCAATCCCCCCAAAAAACTGTGGGTTTCCAACCTGACGGGCACCTGGATTACCCCCGAGCAAGCCACCGATCCAGACTACTGGGTGCAGCATCTGCGGCAGCCGGTGCAGTTTCGCCCTGGTTTGGAAACCCTCAACAATGATCGGTCGCTGCTGCTAGAAGTGGGACCAGGCCAGACGTTAACCACCCTGGCTCGCCAGCATGACCTGAAAACCCCATCGATCATTCCATCCCTGGGGCACCCCAGAGATTCTCAGCCGGATCTCGCCTGTTTGCTATCGGCGGTGGGGCAGCTGTGGCTCGCCAATGTGGCCATTAACTGGCAAGGCTTTTATGCCCATGAGCAGCGACGGCGGATCCCCTTGCCCACCTATCCCTTTGAGCGTCAGCGCTACTGGGTTGAGGCGCAGCCCTTAGCCGCAGCCCCCCAGCCCGTCCTACAGAAAAAGCCCGATGTGGCTGACTGGTTTTATCTACCGGAGTGGCAGCGTTCTCACCTAAGACCGGCGGTGGCCCACACCACGTCCGAGGCTGCCTGGCTGTTGTTTGTGGATGACACCGCCCGTAACCAGGCCATTGCCCAGGGGTTATCCTTGGCCCATGCCGCCGTCACGGTACACCCTGGCGACAGCTTTAGTCACTTAGATCAGCACACCTTTACGATCAACCCTCACCGCCCTGAAGACTATCGAGCCCTGCTCAATGCCTTGGGGGACCACCGCCCCACCGAAATTCTGCACGGTTGGAGTCTGACCTCAGGCACCGACTTTGACGAGATTCAGACCCAGGGCTGCCAGAGCCTGCTGTATTTGACCCAGGCCTTAGCCCAGTGCGGTTGGCACCATGATCTGCGGCTAACGGTGCTGGCCGCCAATATTTTGAACGTCAATGGCACCGAACCCCTGTCCCCGGCCCATGCCACTATCCTTGGCCCCTGCACCGTGATTCCCCAGGAATATCGGCAAATCACCAGCCGCTTGGTGGATTGGCCGGTGGATGGCGATAACCCCAAGGATCTAAAAGTACTGCTGGCAGAGCTGGTCGCTGGGGCTGTTGAAGAACCGACGGTGGCCTATCGCCACGGAATGCGGTGGGTACAGCGCTTTGTCCCCATGCCTCTACCGGAGGCAGAGCCAGCGCTGCTGCGCCAACGGGGTGTTTATTTCATTACCGGCGGTCTGGGGAATGTGGGTCTGACCCTGGCCGCATCCCTGGCCCCCTGGCAGGCCAAGGTGGCCCTGCTGAGTCGACGCAGCCTGCCGGATCGCGCTCAGTGGCCCGCTTATTTAGAGAATGTGCCCACCGATCCGATCTGCGACAAACTTCGCCAGATTCAGGCCATGGAGGCTGCGGGTGTGGAGGTGCTGATCCTTGCTGCTGATGTGGCTGATGCGGCACAGTTGGAGGGTGCGATCGCAAAAACCGAAGCCCACTTCGGCCCCCTCAACGGCGTCATTCACGCCGCCGGTGCCGTTGGTGAGCAGGCCTTTCGCATGATTGCAGAAACGGGTAGCGCTGAACTTGAGCAGCAATTTCAGGCCAAGGTTACCGGCTTACAAAACCTGGCGACGGCCCTGGAGGGTAAATCGTTAGACTTTGGACTGCTTTGCTCATCGCTGGCCTCAGTTTTAGGCGGGTTAGGCTTTGCCAGCTACAGCGCCGCCAATTACTTTATGGATGCCTTTGCCCAGCAGCAGTCCCAAGGCGACTCCTTGCCCTGGATGAGCATTAACTGGGATGGCTGGCGGTTTCAACCGGACGAGCATCCAGAGCTGGGGCAAACCATGGCCGATTTTGCCCTCACCCCGGCGGAGGGCAGCGCCGTTTGGCAGCGGCTGTTTGCCTATGCCACCGTGCCCCAAATGATTGTCTCCACGGGGGACCTCAAGGCACGCCAACAGCAGTGGCAGCCAGCGCCAGCGACGACCACCGACGATGCCAACCGTCCCCAGTATGATCGCCCGGATCTAGCTGGTGACTATCAGGCGGCCACCACCCCCTTAGAACAGCAGGTGGTGGAGATTTGGGAGTCATTTTTAGGCATTCGGCCCATCGGCATTGACGATAGCTTCTTTGAACTGGGGGGGCATTCCCTGCTGGCCACCCAGATTATGGTGCACCTGCGTCAGCAGTTTCAGGTGGATATTCCCCTGCGCTGCTTGTTTGATAACCCAACGGTGGCTGGTCTGGCCGAAGCGATTGTTCAACACCAAAGTGAGAATCAGCCGGTGGTGGATGAGATCGCACCCCTACCCAGGTTTGAAAGCTCAGACATCCAGCAGCTGCTAGACCAAATCGATCAGCTGCCCGAATCCAAGGTGGATGAACTGCTCCACCAATTTTCCCAATTGCAGGCCCTAACCTAGTTTCTACATATCCCCGCTATGATCACCACCCCTGATACCAACCGCTGGCTCCGACGCGGTACCCCCAATCCCAATGCGTCCCTACGCTGTTTTTGTCTGCCCTATGTTGGTGGCAGTGCCCGCATCTTCCAACCGTGGAGCCAGTCCTTGCCCGACAGTGTTGAGGTGTGTGCCCTAGAACTGCCGGGGCACGGCACCCGACTCACCGAACAGCCTTTTGACAATTGGGACGCGGTTTTGGAGGCCATCTCCCAGGTGATTTTGCCCCTTTGCGATCGCCCCTTTGTGTTCTTTGGCCACAGCATGGGAGCCTTGATCAGCTTTGAGCTAGCCCGCTATTGTCGTCGCCACAATCTGCCGATGCCTAGCCATCTTTATGTGTCAGGTCATCGTGCGCCCCAGCTACCCGACCCGGAAGAGCCGGTGCACAATCTGCCTGAACAGGCCTTTCGAGAGAAACTCACCCGACTGCAGGGCACTCCACCAGCGGTGCTCAATAACAAAGAGTTTATGGCGATGCTGTTGCCGGTGCTGCGGGCTGATTTCACCCTGTGTGAAACCTACAGTTATGTTCAAGAGCCGCCCCTGCCCTGTCCCATTACCGCCTTTGGCGGCACCCAAGATCCCACCACCCAACGGGGCCGCCTGCGGGCTTGGAGAGCACAGACCCAGGCTAAATTCACCCGCCATGTGTTACCAGGCAAACACTTTTTTATTCAAACGGAACAAGCCTCTCTCCTCAATCACTTGAAGATCAGCCTAATATAACTAGATATAGATAACTCCAAGTTGCTGTGCGCAGCAACTAATCCTCTGACGATAACCAGGCTCAGCAGATCGCACAGTCAATGCCATTTTGGCAACGTGCAACGCCTGTAGAACGCGCCGAGGATTTTCGTAGATGGGTAGCTCAACTGCCTAAAACAAGCATTACCTTATCTGATGAAGCTTTCGACCGTGGCAATATTTTTGGCTAGCTGCTGTCCGGCACAGCTCAATAAAGATAGGACTAGCATTAGCTAAAGTTATTGTTCGCGCCACGAGTTCACCGCACAGGTGTCGATGCAGCCTGAGCGAATACTTAATTCAGCAGTGATGGATAAAACCAGTGACACGCCTAAGCTACCGCACAGCCAGTAAGGGATAGTATGCCCAATCCTGCCAAATTGTATCGATCGGTCCAAAGTGTTAGGATCCCACCATCCTCTAACCGTGTCAGCTCATGCCGTGGGAAAAAACATTTGAAATCCAAGATGTCGTTGACAAAGCCATGCAGGTGTTTTGGACCAAAGGGTATGTAGACACCTCAATTGCAGACCTGCTTGAAGCGACAGGAATCAAGCGCAGCAGCCTTTATAACGCTTTTGGTGGCAAGCGTGATCTATTCGTTAAAGCACTGCGTAAATACGACCGTGAGAACAGCAGAGCCACCCTAAGCAAGCTTGAAGAAATCGAAGATCCCCGTCAAGTCATCCAAACCTTATTTGAAGGCGTGATCCAAGAAGCCCTGAACGACCCGGACCAAAAAGGGTGCTTACTGGTGAATACATCCCTAGAGTTACCAACCCATGACAAAGAGATTAAAACCATCGTAAAGACTGGCCTACAGGCCGTTGAAGCTTTTTTGCAACGCCAAATTGAACTGGGTCAGGCCCGATCTGAGCTGCCCGAATCCATCGATCCCCAGGCAACCGCTAGAACCTTAGTTGCTCTGATCACCGGCATTAGAGTCTTGGGTCGCGGAGTCTTTGAAGAAAGCGCCTTGAGATCAATTGCAGCCCAGGCACAGCGACTCATTACCTAGACTCCGAGTCGCCTCGATAAAAACTTTTTTCTGGAATGGGTGGTACAAACTATTTTTTTGTGATAGTTTGTACCAAGTGGTCTAAACACTGTTTCAAAACATCCTATTTATTCGGAGAATCAATCCATGGCAGTTCAGCCTATTCAAATTAAAAGTGCGATCGCTTTAGTAACCGGTGCCAACAGAGGCATTGGTCGAGCGTTTGTTGAAGCTCTACACACGGCTGGAGCACAAAAGATTTACGCAACAGCGCGTAATGTTGACTCCCTGGCTGACGTTGTTGCCATCGACCCAGCTCGGATTGTTCCCCTAACTCTAGATGTGACCAATGCTGAGCAGATAGCTGCCATTTCGCAGCAGGCTCAAGATGTCAATTTGCTCATCAATAATGCAGGCGTGCTGGGGGGCGGTGACCTGTTCATCGATAACAGCATTGAAACCGCCCAGTGGGAAATGAATGTGACTTACTTCGGCACATTGGCCATGACCCGCGCCTTTTCACCCATTTTGAAACGCAATGGCGGCGGTGCACTGGTCAATCTCTGCTCCCTCGCGTCCTATGTAAATGTTCCTTCTGTTGCCACCTATAGCGCCGCAAAAGCTGCCCTACATTCACTGACCCAGGGTACTCGGGCTCAGCTAGCGGCCCAAGGCACGCTTGTTGTCGGTCTCTACCCCGGTCCCATCGACACCAGAATGGCAGAAGAGCTACCTTTGGACAAAGCACCCACTAGCCAGGTCGCCGATGCTCTATTGCACGGACTAGAAAACGGCATCGAAGATATTTATCCCGATGACACAGCTGCACAAGTTCTCTCAGGAGTGACTGAAGGACTCAAGGCCATTGAAAAACAGTTTGCTGAAATGTTGCCTTAGAGCGGCTGGGTTAATGCAATGCCTAAAAGATAGGCGATGGCCCAACGAAGCCTAGCCTATCTGCACTAACCCCCATTCGACATAACGCTTCTATCAGAAAAAACACTCAACAATCTTTCAACAGAACATTACCCATGTTACTCAACACCCCGGCTTGTCAAGCAGGCCAGCAGGCCCCAGACTTTACCCTCTCAGATCCAGATGGAAAAACCTATTCTCTCGAAAGTCTGATGGGCGACAAAGGCTTGCTGGTTGCCTTTATTTGTAATCACTGTCCCTATGTGCAGGCGGTGATTGACCGATTTGTTGCTGATGCCAAATTACTCCAAGCCAATGGAGTGAACGTGGTGGCGGTGATGTCGAACGACTACCGCTATGTATCTGCCGACAGCCCTGCCAATATGAAAAAATTTGCCCAACAGCATGGGTTTACGTTTCCTTACTTAGTCGATGAAGACCAGTCTGTGGGTAAAGCCTACGGTGCGGTTTGTACACCTGATTTCTTTGGCTTTAATGCTGATGGCACCCTGCAATATCGTGGTCGGTTAGACGATGCTCGCATGGGCGATCCGACTAACCGCAAGCCTGAGCTGCTGGCAGCCATGACATTAGTGGCAGCAACTGGCGCTGGTCCAACGGTCCAGCATCCTAGCATGGGCTGTTCGATTAAGTGGAGCTAATTCTAAACTGAGATAACCTAGGAGACTTAATTATGACTTCAAAGTGGCCCATTCAATACCCCGATCGAATTCAACTTTATTCACTGGGAACCCCCAATGGCCAGAAAGTAGCCATTGCTCTCGAAGAAATGGCCCTGCCCTATGAGGCTCATCGGGTCGATATTATGGCAGGCGATCAGTTTACCGATGAATTTGTAGCAATTAACCCCAACTCAAAAATTCCCGCCATTGTTGATCCCAACGGGCCTGGGGGCGAGTCGATATCAGTATTCGAGTCAGGTGCAATACTGATCTATCTGGCAGAAAAGTCAGGCCAATATTTGCCCACTGATCCAGCCGCTCGTAGTGAGTGTTTGCAGTGGTTGTTTTTTCAAGTAGGCGGCGTGGGGCCGATGTTTGGTCAGTTTGGTCACTTTTATAAGTACGCTAAGGAAAAGATTCCCTATGGCATTAATCGCTATCAAACAGAAGTTAAGCGTTTGTTGGGCGTTTTAGAGACACAGCTGCAGGGACAAGATTATCTTCTAAAAGAGGGCTATACCATTGCTGATATAGCAACGTTCCCTTGGGTGGGTGCGCTCGATTGGGGGTATGGCGCAGTTGAGGTGTTCCAGCTACAGCAGGACTTTCCTAACGTGATGTCATGGTACGAACGCTGCCGCCAACGACCTGCAGCTGCCCGTGGATTAGAAGTGACAAAGTTGACTTAACTCCTGATGACCAAACTGGTGCGATCAGAAGAACCTCTCTCTTCGATAAAAAATAACGCCCAGGGAGAGGTACAGTCTGCTATCACTTTATAATCTCTTGAGAACGTGGCAGCGGCTGTTTGCGTATTCACCGTGCCCCAGATAATTGCCTCCAAAGGGGACCTGACGGCGCGCCAGCAACAGCTAGCGCCAGCAACGAGGCTAACCGAGCGTGCGGCCCTGGCTGGTGACTATCAGGCGGCTCTCCCTTAGAACAGCAGGTGGTAGAGATTTGGGAGTCATTTTTAGGGATTCGTCCCATCGGCATTGACGATGGCTGGTCTGGCTCGGGCGATTGTCTAGTATCAGAGCGAGAATCAGCTGGTGGTGGATGCGATCGCACCCCTACCCAGGTTTGAAAGCTCAGACATCCAGCAGTTGCTAGACCAGATCGATCAGCTGCCCGAATCCCAGGTGGATAAACTGCTCCACCAATTTCCCAAATTGCAAACCCTAAGGTAGTTTCTATAAATCCCCGCTATGATCACCACCCCTGATACTAACCGCTGGCTCCGTCGAGGCACCCCCAATCTCAATGCGTCCCTGCGCTGTTTTTGTCTGCCCTATGTCGGTGGCAGTGCCCGCATCTTCCAACCGTGGAGCCAGTCTCTACCAGAGAATGTTGAAGTGTGTGCCCTCGAACTGCCGGGGCACGGGATGCGCCTGACTGAACAGCCCTTTGACAATTGGGATCTAGTTCTGGAGGCGATCTCCCAGGTGATTTTGCCCCTTTGAGATCGCCCCTTTGTGTTTTTCGGCCACAGCATGGGGGCCTTGATCAGCTTTGAGCTGGTCCGCTATTGCCGCCGCCACAATCTGCCGATGCCCAGCCATCTCTATGTGTCAGGTCATCGTGCGCCGCAACTGCCCGACCCGGAAGAGCCGGTGCACAATCTGCCGGAACAGGCCTTTCGAGAGAAACTCACCCGGCTTCAGGGCACTCCACCAGCGGTGCTCAATAACATGGAAGTCACAGACCCAGGCCAAATTCACCCGCCATGTGTTACCAGGCAAACACTTTTTTATTCAAACGGAAAAAACCTCTCTGCTCAATCATTTAAAGATCAGCTTGGGCAGATACGCATAAATCAAGAAAGTCCCAGTTAGAGAAGATAATTATCAACGTCTTGCCCTGAACAAGAGAGACTTTAAATAAACAATCCTAGCGGGGCATTCCCAAGGGAGTATCCCGACGTCATCCTTTTGTTTAACCAGGGTTATTAAAACCAGATATTGGTTTTAGACCTACCGTGTACACATATCTCGGAAGATGGTTCAAAATCCTGCCTTACCCCCTTAATCCCCCCTTGGTAAGGGCAGGGTTGTTTCATGTTCACCAGAGAAAATCTGTAAGGCTTATTACTTCGTTCATACTGAATCGACATATGATCGGAGGGAACCAAAACCGGTTGCTTGGGGTCCCTCCGAGTTCCCCAAACCCCCATGGCTAGGGCCGGGAGGCCGCCCTAGGACCCAGCCTACTGAGTTGTCCTCAATTGCATTAAAGTAGGGGTTACGGCGGGGTCGATTAATCAGGTTATCGCATTGCTGTTTGGCCCACCTCCAAGTAGAGCATGCTTTTCCTCAAATGAGCTTTCAATGCCTTCAGATTTTCTGTCCAGACAATGAAACAGCCCTGCCTTGGTAAGGGGGAAACTCCAGTCCTCCCCCTTACCAAGGGGAAGTTAGAGGGGGTGATGCAACCGCGAACGCTAGTATCCAGGACTTATGTGTACACCGTAGGGTTTTAGACAAAAAGGGTTTTGTCCATTTTCATAATGTTCTAAATCTCTCCTGATGAATCTCTTTACCCAGCTATCCATGACGTCAGAGTCTGGTCTGAAATACGACTGTGGATTCCCATGGTGCGGATTTCCATAGGGCGCAAAGTATTGGTACAAGGCATAGCCTAAAAGAGAACAATATTTCAATAAATCCTGCCAGGCGTTAAGATGTGCATAGATTAGATTTATTAGGAATAAATCCTATAAAGGAGCTATGCACATTCTAGATAATCTGCCGGAAAGTCTTGCTGACTGTCGCTATTGCTCCCAGGTCTCTAAGGCCAATGGCGAAGATCCCATTGGTTCAGCCCCTCAGATAGATTACTGGCTAATTGTGGAAGTTCCTCAGCCCTGGCCCATCACAATGGCTACAGATAATCCAGCTATCAGTCAGATATTTCCGCTGATCAAAAAGCTGATTTTTAGACGGGGAGTAATAGTGAGACCGATTGCGATCGCACCCGATCCCGACTATTCTGCCCCCGGCTTTACCCGCGTTCTGTATTACTCGCGTCCCGCAAAACAGTTTGCCAAGTACCTGAAAGAAGAATACCTGGTCCCCGAAGATCTCACCATTGAGCTGGTTCTGGGCCTCTTAAATCGCCTATTGGGCAAAAAAAATCCGGTCAAGTCTTTTGCCACCTACCAACAAGAGACTCAACATATACGAGAGATGCTAGTGTGCACCCACACCCAGGTTGATCTGGCCTGTGGCCGATTTGGCACTCCCATATATCGCCAGTTACGCAAACACTTTGGTCAGTCCCATGTTCGGGTATGGCAAAGCACTCACTTTGGTGGTCATCAGTTTGCCCCCACATTAATTGACCTACCCACAGGACAGTTTTGGGGGCACTTAGAGTCGGGTCTCCTAACACATCTGATGCAGCGCAGCGGCGATCAACGCCAGCTTGCATTATGCTATCGGGGCTGGGCAGGCGTTAACAAGTTTGAGCAGATGGCTGAGCGAGCGGTCTGGCAACAAGAAGGATGGGACTGGTTTAACTGCCCGAGAACTGTTAAAACCACCAGTAAGGGACTGACGGGAATTAAAAAACTTGCCTATCCGATCTTGAAAATCATTCCTATTAAATTGTTGCAGCTCTGGTTAGACCGCTGGACCAAAGGTGCAACCTGGGTCAATATGAGCGTTAGCTATGAGACATCCTCTGGCACTGGCATATATAAGGTTACCGTTAAAGAGAAAGATGAAATTATCAGTGCTGGTAGTTCTGCAACCGAGGCCAATCAAACTATAAAGCTGAAACCCGTCAAACAATACCAGGTAGTACACTCCGTTAAAATCGTCTGAGCTTATGAATGCAACGATGGTGTAACCGTGATGCCCATGCCCAACGTTTGACCGTGTAATGAATTCAATACCTTTAGTCTGATGGCCCATTTTCTGTAATTTCGGGGTCATCGGCTATTTCCTGCCTACTAGTACTGTGTGGTGTGTGTGGCGTGTGTGGCGTAAGTTTGACCACTATCAAATGTGGATGGGGTGATCAAGCCAGGAGATGATATTTACTAACGGCTGTAAGCCTATTGGGTGGGTGTTTATTGGTAACAAGGTATGAAGGGTAAATTTATTTTCTATGCCCCGATCTAACCTAAGTACCTCAGAACTTGTTACATTAAACAGCTGGCATCAATGAACACAGTCTATGGAAAAAACTAATACTAAAACGTTTGCTATTTTGGCCCCTGTGCCAGAACATCATTTGGTCTCGGGGCTTGATGCGATTACTCGCCAGCTGGACGATGATGCGATTGAGACACAACCCATGGTAGCCTTAGGCAGCAATGCCTTTGAAGTTTTTGGGCAAGCAGATGCATTGCGTAAAGATCGCATGGCCGACGTTTATATTTATGCATCCCATGCAGATAATCCCACTTTAAATTCCCAGGCGACCTGGAGGGCAACTTACATTAAACAGGTTCATTCTCGTCGAGGTCGCTATCCTGGCAAAGCGATACATCGCCCAGAAACAACCGCCACTGACAAACCCACCTGGGCCGTTTTTTGGTTACTCAAAGATTTAGAAAAACTTCAACCCCCTTTGCCCATCGGTAAGATGAAGGCATTAGGCAAAAAATCTAATTATCCTTCCCGTTTTCTACCGGAAGAGCCAGTGTTGATAGAACATCCCATGCTTAGACGTCTCTTAGCCTAAGCATCTGACAATAGCAAAGTCTGATAGTCATGGCGGTTTTGCGGGCCGATGATATTATTTTGGTAATTCTCGGCTACGCACGGTAATTCTCGGCTAAACACGGTTTTTCTCAGCTAAACACGGTCTCAGGACTGGGTGGTGGATCTGTTTGGGAAGTGCGATCGCAAATTCTAAGCGGCCATAGCCGGAGACAGTAAGACATTTTTACCAATGTCAATCATGCATTTGACCATAAGAATTTTATTTAACCAGATATAACCCTGATCTACCAGCTAGTAGATGAAGAACTACTAGCCTATGCACTGGTATTGGTATATCCAAACAACTCTGAAATGGAGGCAGTTATTGCTTAACTTTTCAATCGTCAGGAAAGCCAGGACCATCTACGAGCAATGGGTATTATCCCTGTTGCTAATTTAAATTCCTAACTATCGAAAGTAGGTAGGGTCACAAATCTACCGATATAACGTTATTAGCTCAACTGGTAGTCCTATGACCGTGGACAATTGCCTCAAATGTGAATCCGTTCGTGAGGAACATGTTCTCCAACATTTAACCTTCCGAGGCTATGCTCTAATTGAGCAACTCAGCACGTTCCAAGATGTCGTCACCTACGTCGCCAGAGATAACCGCGAACCTGAAGGGTGTTATTGTCTTGTACGCGTGTTACCGATAAATAACAATGACGAACCGATTTTAGAATTGTTTCAGCCAACACCCAGCATCTCAGCGGCAGCTCAACTGCTAGGTGGGTTTCAAGTAGACAGTTACAGCTATCTCATTCGTCAATATATTCCTGGACAACCGCTGACTTGGGAAATTCCAAATCAGATAGGCTGGAATGGCAATCAGGTCATTAACCTGCTGCGGTCAATTTTGAAAACGCTGGTCCAATGTCATCAAGAAGGTGCTGTTCATGGCAATCTTCACCCCAATAATGTGATCCGTCGACCTGATGGACAGCTGATATTGACGGATTTTACCGGTACCCAAGGACGCTATCACCAAACCCTGAGACGGCATAAGGTGGGCCTCAGAAGTAACATTTTAGGACTATTAGAACATCCTGCCTACGCCGCTCCCGAACAATGGCAAGGCTGTCATCAACCCAGCAGCGATATCTATGCGCTAGGAATGTTAGGGTTGCAGTTTCTTCTTGGTCGCCAGTCTTGGACTTCTGAAACGCAGCTCCATCAACTGCTTAGTAGTCTACCTTATCAGCCGTTGGTAACTATCCTTAAGCGCATGGTTAATAGCATCCCAGACCAGCGCTATATGAATGCTCAGATCGCACTGTTTGCTCTAGATAACGTTCAATTAGACGACCAGCAACAACGACCAGCACCCATAGAACAACAACGAAGAGAGCAAGAAAACAAACTTCCACAAGCTCCCTTGACCTTAGGAGATTCCTGGCAGCGACAGCCAAACCATTATCAACTCAGTCAAATGGAGCGTAGGCTCCTAGACTATGATGGGATGCTAGATCAGCGATCACTCCCAGCCTCTCTGCCAAGTAAAGAACCATCAGCTAATGCTTTACTCCAGTTTAAATCAAGTCCCGACACGTTGCCAGTTGTCAAATCGCAGGTAGCCTTACTTTCTATCGAGTCAGAGTTAAACGTACTATCCCGTGACTCAACGTTTGTTCATCCAGAACTGGTGAACACAGAGACCTTAGTCCTAGCCTCTATGGCACTAGAGACAGTCTCCATAGAAGATTTATCCCAACCGACTATCGTTGAGGCAACCATAGCCCATGCCAACCCTACTGTTATTGAAGGCTCAAAAGAAACACTGCTGATGGCTCCTGAGCTGCCTAAAGAGTCACCTGGTTCAAAAATATCTCACTTTAAGTGGACACCAGCTGTCTTGGCAATGACCACATCAGTGGGTGGCGTTATTCTCTACCAAAATTGGAACTATCTCAATCAAGACGTCACCGCAGCACCAGATACTTCATCCAAGGTTATTACTGATGATATAGAGGTTGCTCAAACTAACCGTGACTCAGTCCCCATTCCTGTGCCAGAGACTCCCGGCGAATTTGATGTTCGTCCCAGCTTTAGCCAGTCTCAAGCTGAATACAGCGAGAAGCAAGAAATCATGGCCCAAACCCTGTTGCGCGCAGCCTATAAACAAGCTGCTATTGAAAACTTTGAGCAAGCCTTGAACTATTTACATCAGGTGCCCACCCACACCAAAGCCCATCACACTGCTTTAAAAAAGATTGAAGAATATTCGCAAAAAGCAGTAATTAAAGGCCTCTAGTATCCGATGGCAGAAACTTGGCAGCCATTGCCCCCTATCTCCCCGTCGCTAGTTTAATGTTCGCTATGGTTTATCGTCCTTCTCTTCGCCTAGCCAAAGCGACCACTCACATAGTCTCGGGTCAATGTCTCATGGGGTTGTTGAAAAATTGTCTCGGTAGTATTATATTCCACCAGATAACCATAGCGAAGACCTTTCGGATCAGTCTTCGTATTAAAAAATGCCGCCATGTCAGACACACGAGATGCCTGCTGCATGTTATGGGTGACAATCACAATGGTGTAATGTTCCCGCAACTCTTGCATTAGATCTTCAATCAGGTGAGTTGCCAGCGGATCTAGAGCAGAACAAGGCTCATCCATCAATAACACCTTAGGCTCAACCGCAATGGAGCGGGCTATACAAAGCCGCTGCTGTTGTCCTCCTGAAAGATCATAACCGCTACAATACAGCCTATCTTTTACCTCATCCCAAAGCCCCACCCGCATCAGAGAGAGCTCGACTAGCTCATTTAGATCACCGGTATAACCATTGATGCGTGCACCAAAGGCAATATTCTCATAGATAGAATGATCAAATGGATTGGGCTTTTGAAACACCATGCCAACATTTCGACGCAGGATATCTACCTCCATCGTCGAATTATAAATATTTTGACCATAAAATAAGATATCTCCCTGGGTACGTGCTCCTGGAATCAAATCATTGAGGCGATTCAAACAACGAATTAAGGTACTCTTCCCACACCCGGATGGACCAATCAAAGCCGTAATCTGATGTTCTGGAATATCGAAAGAAACGTCGTAAACACCCAAGGCAGAGCCATAACGTACGGTAGTATTACGTATACTAAGTACTGTCCTGGGTGGCGCTACCGTTTCTATTTGAGATAGCATTTGTAAGTACCTCGTAGAGTTCTTTTCCTTACCCCCGCAATATAGGTAAGAATTTTGAGGAACTTGGGAGGATTGGTAATCGGTAAGTTTTCGCCAGGGACGTGACATTTGGTAACACTGCGTTTATTAACTTTGACGTCTACAGACCAGGACGGTTTACCTACAATATCAATGTGCTGAACTGCCAAGCTGTTAATTGCGGGGTTTAAGCTGTTCTGCTGAGCATATGCGTGCAGGCTGTCTGCACAATGGACGGGATCAGGATGGTGATGGGAAGTGCTAAGATCCATAGCCGATACCCACCTATGACCGCATGCATCGCATTGCCGCAACACCGGGAGGATGGAGCCCAGATACAGACGGAGTCATCATTCTGGAACAAACCCCAGCCCCCATCGTAATCCTCACCGCTGCCGATACAGAAATCCAAACCCTGGCTGCTAGCCTGCCGAGACTTCCTAAAGACTTTCCTGAATTTCGAGTCGCTAGCCTGCTGCAGCTACAACAAGAACTGAGCATTGATACTTATGTAGATGATGTATTGAGTAAAGCCCAGGTCATTGTAGTGCGGCTGTTGGGGGGACGCAGCTACTGGAGCTATGGTCTAGAACGCCTGCGGGAAGTTGCAGAGTTCCAGGGCATTAGCCTGGTGGTATTACCCGGTGACGATCGCCCCGATCCGGCCCTGAGCAGTTTGGGTACGGTGCCCCTAATCGTAGCGGATACACTCTGGCACTACTTTGTGGAAGGGGGAGCGGAAAATCTGACTTACGGGCTACAGTATTTGGCTCGAACCTGTTTGGAATATCCCTATGAGCCACCTGCACCGAAGTCCGTGCCGCAGTGGGGGGAATATGCATGGAAGAGTAGGAGAATGGGAGAGTGGGAGAGGGAAGAAACAGACAAAAATGTCGTTATTTCTCCCAGAATTGGGGTGCTCGGGGGGACTTCAACCGATATAGTTTCTTCGAGAAAATATCTTAAGCCCCAGCCGACGGTGGCGATTTTTTTCTATCGGGCTCATTATCTGTCTGGCAATACCCGCGTCATTGATACTCTTTGCGAAGCCTTGCAATGCCGTGGGTTAAATCCGCTGCCGCTTTTTCTGCCCTCTCTCCGCAATCCAGATATTCAGGCTCAGCTGCTAACTGAACTCACTGAGAATCGTAGTATTGATTTGATTTTGAATACCACTGGATTCTCTCTTGCTAAGTTAAATGCTGAGTCTCCCCAGGTGGACTTTTGGCAAAAGTTAGATGTGCCGGTGCTTCAGGTGATGCTCAGCGGTGGCAGTGAAGACCAGTGGCAACAACAGTGGCGAGGATTGTCACCCCGAGATATTGCGATGAATGTGGCGCTACCGGAGGTGGATGGCCGCATCATTAGTCGGGCGGTGTCGTTTAAGGCGGTGCAGACGGATCATCCTCAGCTGGAGACGACGGTGATGGCCTATGAGCCGAAGGCTGATCGTATTGAGTTTGTTGCTGACCTGGCAGCTAATTGGGTAACGCTGCGGCGCACGGCACCCCAGCAGCGCAAGGTGGCACTAATTCTGGCCAACTACCCCAACAAAGATGGTCGTTTGGCCAATGGGGTGGGGCTGGATACTCCCGCTAGCTGTTTGGAGATTTTGCGATCGCTAACGTCAGCAGGCTATACCGTTACCCCCGGCACTATTCCCCCAGAAGAAATTTTATCGGCCACCGGTGCAGATTTGATCGACTGGCTTACCCAGGGCATTACCAATGATCCTGAAGGGCAAGGCATGCGCCCTGTGCATCAAACTCTCTCAGCAAAAGATTATCAAGAGTATTTTCAAATGCTGCCTGCGGCTGTGCAACAGGGTGTCATTGACCGCTGGGGAGCGGTGGACCCTGACGTGGATATTCCCATTGCCGGCATTCAACTGGGTAACATTTTTATCGGCATTCAACCCTCTCGGGGCTATGACGATGATCCGTCGCTGAACTACCATGCGCCAGATTTAGAACCCACCCATCGGTATCTTGCATTTTATGCTTGGCTGCGTTGCCAGTGGGGAGCCCAAGCTGTTGTCCATGTGGGCAAACATGGCAATTTGGAATGGCTGCCGGGCAAGAGTTTGGCCCTGTCTGAAACCTGTTATCCAGAAGTGGCCCTGGGGCCAATGCCCCATTTATATCCCTTTATTGTCAACGATCCGGGGGAAGGCACCCAGGCAAAACGTCGGGCGCAGGCGGTGATTTTGGATCACCTGACGCCACCTTTGACTCGGGCTGAACTCTATGGCTCGCTGCATCGCTTGGAGGCGCTGATTGATGAGTATTATGATGCGGAGTCGTTAGATCCAAAAAGACTTCCGGTAATTCGCGATCGCATCTGTTCCCTGGTCACCCAAGCAAATCTACAACAGGATCTCAGTTTGTTGCCAGGTCTGGCTCCCATCTTGCCACAGCTGCAACTCTCCCAAGAAAAGCAACCTGGATCGCGGCGCAATGATCAATCGTTAGATTCAAATGCCTTTAGCGAATTTATTACCCAAACAGACGGGTACCTGTGTGATCTCAAGGAAGCTCAAATCCGTGATGGGTTGCATATTTTAGGTCTGTGCCCCGATGGCAGGCAGCTGCGGGATTTGATGGTGGCCATTGCCCGGCAGCCCGGTCCCGGTCGTCAGGGGTTAACCCGTGCGATCGCAGACGACTGGGGCTGGGATCTGCATTTTGACCCCCTCACCGCAGATTTAGGCACTGTTATCAAAGATCTGGAGATACCAGATACTTTGTTGCAGCCTGAGCGGTTGGCAACTCTCTACACCGTTGGTGATGCCGTTGAAGTACTAGAACACCAGGCGGCTTGCTTAGTGGAACAATTGCTGGCTAAGGAAGAGAATTTCGTCTGCGGTCCTAAAACAACTGCAGAACTTACCTGGATCCGCCAGTGGCTCTGGCCCAAACTCACCCAAACCTCCGAGGAAATCACCCACCTGCTCCACGGCTTAAATGGAGGCTATGTGCCCAGCGGTTCCTCTGGTGCACCGACGCGGGGACGGGCGGATGTGCTGCCCACCGGGCGGAATTTTTACAGCGTTGATATTCGGGGACTGCCGACGGAAAGTGCCTGGGATGTGGGTCGTCGAGCCGCAGAGAACCTGGTGGAGCGCTACACCCAAGAGCAGGGAGACTATCCCAAAACCCTGGGTCTGTCCATGTGGGGCACGGCCACCATGCGCACGGGCGGAGATGACATGGCTGAGGCCCTGGCTCTCCTGGGAGTGCGCCCCGTTTGGGATGGGGTGGGTCGTCGGGTGGTGGATTTTGAAATTCTGCCCCTATCGGTGCTGCAACGCCCCCGCGTAGATGTTACCCTGCGCATTTCGGGATTCTTCCGCGATGCCTTTCCTAACCTGATTGATTTGTTTAACTCAGCGGTGGCAGCGGTGGCAGCGCTGGATGAACCGTCTGGCATGAATCCCCTGGCTACCCAGGTAAAGCAAGAAGCCGACCATTGGCAGTCCCTGGGGTTTAGTGCTGAGGATGCCGATATTCGTGCCCAGTACCGGGTGTTTGGGTCTAAGCCAGGGGCCTATGGTGCCGGACTTCAGGGACTGATTGAGGCACAAAACTGGAGTAGCGATCGCGACCTGGCTCAGGCCTATATTAACTGGAGTTGCTATGCCTATGGGCGACCCAGCACAGGAGAGTCTTCGGAGCAACAACAGCCGGGTAACGGCAAATTGCGCTCCACCTCCGTTCCCGATGTCTTTCAACAACGGCTAGGGCAGCTGCAAATTGTGTTGCACAATCAAGATAATCGAGAACATGATCTATTGGACTCTGACGATTATTATCAGTTTCAGGGGGGCCTAGTCGCTGCCGTGCGCGCCACCCAGGGCAAAAATCCCACAGCCTATTTTGGTGATCACTCCCGCCCCCAACAGCCGCGAATTCGCTCTTTGCCCGAGGAGATCAGCCGAGTTTACCGTTCCCGCGTTGTCAATCCTAAATGGATTGCCGGGGTGATGCGCCATGGCTATAAAGGCGCTTTTGAGATGGCTGCCACGGTGGATTATCTCTTTGCCTATGATGCAACAACCCACGCGGTGGCTGATTTTATGTATGCTGGCGTTGCCGAGACGTACATTCTAGACGACAACGTTCAACGCTTTATCCAGACCCATAATCCCTGGGCGTTACGGGATATGTCAGAACGGTTGTTAGAAGCCCACCAGCGAGGATTATGGCAACAGGTTTCACCCGAAATGCTAGAACAGCTGAGGGCCATTGTATTAGATGCCGAAGCTCACATTGAGGAAACACTATGACCAACCCACAGAACACCCCACAAAATACGTCAGAAGAGCAAGCCCGTCTACAGAAGATAAAAGCCGCTAAAGATCAGTCCCGTGCCAACCGCGCAGGGAATGAAAAAGGACTGTATCTTTTGTTTACAGGATTAGGTAAAGGTAAAACCAGTAGTGCCATGAACCTGGTTTATCGCCATTTAGCCCATGATATGAGGGTGGCTGTGGTGCAGTTTATTAAAAACGACAGTGCGTTTCCCGATGGCGATCGCATCATGTTGGAAAAGCTCAAGGAACAGGGTTTTCCCATCAGTATCGATACCCTGGGTGGGGGGTTCACCTGGGAAACCCAGGACCCGGATCAAGACCAGCGGATGGCGGAGCAGGCCTGGCAAACGGCAACCAAGCTCATTGCGGACCCCGATATTTCCCTGGTTGTTCTGGATGAATTACACATTGCGCTCAAAAAAGCTCGGCTAGATCTGACACCTGTAATGGCAGGCATTCAGGCTCGTCCTAACCATTGTCATGTGGCCAGTACCGGACGCTATGCGCCCCAGGAATTAATTGATGTTGCTGATTTGGTGACAGAAATGAATCGCATCAAGCACCCCATCAGTGCAGGTATTCCAGCCCAGATAGGGATTGAGTATTAGATGGCTTTCCATAGTGGATGGACACTATAATCACGTTGCTACTTGTTTAATGATTAAAAGATGCAAAAGCTTACCATAACTCGACCCGACGACTGGCATCTGCATGTGCGGGACGGTGTGATGCTGAAAGCGGTTTTGCCCCATACGGTGCGTCAGTTTTCCCGCGCCATCATTATGCCGAATTTGAAGCCCCCCGTGCGCTCGGTAGCGGATGCGGCAGCCTATCGAGATCGCATTATCGCAGCCATTCCAGCTGGCAAACAATTTGAGCCGCTGATGACCCTCTACCTGACTGACAATACAGACCCCAAAGAGATCATTGCGGCCAAAGCCTCCCAGTTTGTTAAAGCGGTTAAATACTATCCAGCCGGTGCAACAACCAATTCAGACTTTGGTGTGACGGATATTCGTAAGTGCGATCGCGTCTTTGCTGCCATGCAGCAGGTGGACATGCCCCTATTGTTACACGGGGAAGTGACCGATAAAGGGGTCGATGTTTTTGATCGTGAGAAGATATTTATCGAGCAACAGTTGCTCCCACTTAAGCAGCGATTTCCCAACCTGCGTATCGTGCTTGAGCACATTACCACCTCAGATGCTGTGCAATTTGTTCTGGCCCATAACCATGTGGCTGCAACCATCACACCGCAGCATTTATTGTTTAACCGTAATGCGCTCTTCCAAGGGGGAATTCGCCCCCACTTTTATTGCCTGCCAATTTTGAAACATGAGCAGCATCGTCGGGCAATTTTGCAAGCGGCCACTTCGGGTAATCCTAAGTTTTTTCTGGGTACCGATAGTGCCCCCCATGATCGCAACAATAAGGAAACATCCTGTGGCTGTGCCGGTTGCTATTCGGCCTTGCATGCTATGGAGTTGTATGCAGAAGCGTTTGAGAGCGTTGACGCCCTCGATAAACTAGAAGCGTTCGCCAGCTTCCATGGACCAGACTTTTACCAACTACCCCGCAATACGCAGCAAATTACCTTGGTCAAAACAACGTGGCGCATCCCTGATCAAGTGCCTCTGACTGAGTCTGAACTTGTGCCGTTACGGGCAGGGGAAGAGATGACGTGGCAAATGGCATAGGACCTACAACAGGGTATGGGTATAGTTCTAACAGAAAGGCCAAGAAACAACGTTCTATGCCAATCCTAAATAGTTAATCCTATGCAATTTTGATATCCAAAGCGAAGGCGAAGGTGGTAGATTTAATCTGCTTAGCATCGGTTCTAGTGGGGAACAGCCGCTAGAGGAAAGGGGGAAAGCGCAGTGAAAATCTGCCACTGTCCCGCAGCTGTGAAGGAAGTTTTATACCTCCCAGTCAGAATGCCCGCCGATGGTCAACCTGCCGTTTTATTGATCTGCGAGGTACAGATGGGTTTATATGCTTTAGTCGCCTTGAAGGGTTTCAAGGTTAAGGATCTTTGTCGTTCAGGCAAGATTGCGCTTGTTGCGATCACAGCACTTCTCCTCAATGGGTTGCCTGCCCTAGCTCACCATCCGTTAGGTGGAAAGACACCCGGTAATTTCATTGAAGGATTTTTATCCGGTATTGGTCATCCGGTCATTGGATTAGACCATCTAGTGTTTGTCATTGCCTCAGGGTTGTTAGCAGCAGCCATTGGTCGCAACTTAATTATTCCTGTTGCCTTTGTTTTAGCCTCTCTTTTGGGTACAGGAATTCATTTGGTGAGCATTGATTTGCCGCTTCCTGAGCTGGTAATTTCTGCCTCAGTGCTTGTCTTTGGTGTACTACTAGCCCTAAAAAAGCGGCCAAATAGCACAATTATCACTGGTTTAGCTGCCATTTCTGGGTTGTTCCATGGATTTGCTTACGGAGAATCCATTTTTGGTGCTGAAATGGGTCCTTTGATGGCTTATTTGCTAGGATTTGCATTGATTCAGCTTGCGATCGCAACAGCTGCCTATGGGATGGGTAGTCGCCTATTCCAACAGTCACCCGAAAGTTCAGCGCTGCGATTTGCTGGTTTTATTATTTGCGGTGTGGGCGGTACGTTTCTGTCCACACTGATGATGGATTATGTTTTGCTCGCTTAACCTACGCTGATCTACTGTGAACCCTCTTAAAGGGTACTGTGTATGTATCTGGAAGATAATGTCCCAAAAGGTAGACATGGTCTTGAATTTGCCCACTCTGCAACTTATGCGTACATGGTAGCTCCAAAAGGAAAGGTAAAAGATCGACTAGACATCTCAAACTATCCTGTTTGTTATTTTTAGCTTTCTTTCATACTTGACTTCAATTTGCTTGGAGAGAATTTAGGAAAGAGCTTTTTTAGAAATAAATAGTTCCTCTGTAGGAACCCACTGCTGTACGTCCAATGCAGGATCAGAATCAGTTGTCTGCATCCTGACGGGTGCACCAATGTGCACCTCTACCAAACCAAATTTGCACAAAATCTTGAATCTTTAGTCGTTAGGAAAAACCAATGCATAAAATTCCTGTTACCGTAGTCACCGGCTTTCTAGGTTCCGGTAAAACTACGCTGGTGCGTCATCTATTGCAAAACAACCAGGGACGACGCATCGCTGTATTGGTCAACGAGTTTGGAGAAGTTGGCATTGATGGAGAAATTCTAAAATCCTGCCAGGTCTGTGATGAAGATGAGACCCCTGATACTAAAATTCTAGAGCTTGCTAATGGGTGTCTATGCTGCACTGTGCAAGAAGAGTTTTTGCCTACCATGCAAACTCTTCTAAAGCGACGAGAAGACATTGACTGTATTGTCATTGAAACCTCAGGGTTAGCGCTGCCGAAGCCTTTAGTGCAGGCATTTCGTTGGCCTGAAATTCGGACTGGCGCAACCGTGGATGGTGTGGTGACGGTGGTGGATGGCAATGCCCTTGCCAAGGGTCAAATTGTTGGCGATCTAGAGGCCCTAGAATCCCAACGACAGGCAGATGACTCATTAGACCATGAGACACCCATTGAGGAACTGTTTGAGGATCAGCTAGCCTGTGCTGATATGGTGCTACTGACTAAGACCGATGTGATGTCGGAGGATAACCGTCTTAAGGTACAACGATGGCTCCAACAGAAGGCACCCACGGGTGTTAAGGTTGTTCCTTGTCAGCAGGGTGAGATTAGCCCAGATATTTTGCTGGGCTTTAATGCCGCTGTTGAAGATGACTTGGATAGTCGTCACAGCCATCATGATCATGAAGAAGAGCATGAGCATGACGATCATCTGGAGTCCGTTTATGTTGAGCTAGATAAGGCGTTTGAACCTGCTGTTTTGGTGCAACGTTTGCAATCATTGGTGAAGCAGCAAGAGATTTATCGCATTAAAGGCTTTGTCTCTGTCCCAAACAAAGCGATGCGACTAGTTTTGCAAGGTGTAGGCCAGCGTTTTGATCACTTTTATGATCGCCCCTGGCAAGCGGATGAATCTCGTCAGACTCGGCTAGTGGTCATTGGCTCTGAGCTGGATAAAGAGACCGTTACTCAAGCTATGGCAGGAACTGCATAGGCCTGATGGTGAGCCATGGCCCATCGACTTAGTTCAAAAGTCCATGGACCATGGCTCAAACCCGCATTGGTTGCAAAAGCACAAAGCAGGCAGAATACGCCTTGGCGTAAATGGGGTGGTTAAGCGCGCATAAATATTTAGGGCGTTCCCGAATGAGGGGAGTGATAATGGGCTCAACATTGAGGGAGTCCCAAGCATGCGAGAGCGATTCAAGCAGTGGCCGCCAAAGATAAGCATCAACAAGGGGTGGGTGATGGGAGCGATCGCCACTCCAGTCTTTCTCTGGTTAGTGTGGTGGCTTTGGTTACTCCCCGTTCGTCAACCTCAGCCAGATGACGGTCGCCTATCCCACAACGAAAGAGTCACCCTTGCTCACCCACATCGTCAAACCCTCATCAGGGGGATTGGGACGCTCGCAATGGTTGCCGGTGGGGTTTTCCTGTTTCTTCGTTTCCGCATTGCTAACAGAAATGCAGAGGCAATCGACCTGAGCGGGACCGACCTGAGCGGGGCCGACCTCATCAGCGCCGACCTTATCAGTGCCAACCTCAGCGGGGCCAACCTCAGATATGCCGACCTCAGATATGCCGACCTCAGCGGGGCCAACCTCAACGGCGCTAACCTCAGCGGGGCCGACCTCAGCGGCGCTAACCTCAGTGGGGCTGACCTTATCAGTGCTGACCTCAGTGGGGCTAACCTCAGCGGGGCCAACCTTAGGTATGCCAATCTCAGCGGGGCTGACCTGAGATATTCCGACCTCAGCGGGGCTGACCTGAGATATGCCAACCTCAGCGGGGCCAACCTCAACTGTACCCTACTCAGCGATGCCAACCTCAGCGATGCTAACCTCAGCGGGGCCTTGCTATTTTTTATAAATTTACGAGAAGTTCTAAATCTTGAACCGCTTCAACTCGAGGTGAAACCTTCACCTTTTTTATGTAATGTTGCATTGCCTGCTTATTCCAAGCAACCAGATGTGAATCCCAATCGTGCCTGCGATCGCATGCCCCAACTCTTGAGCACTCGCTATGATATTCCCCTCGAAGAGGCCCAAGGGATCGTCGATGAAGCTCGACAACACCAATGGGACTAACCCAAAGATATCTCCTTACATTAAAAACGATAGTTAGTGCTATTTACCCATAGTCCTACTAACACCGCATTGCCATGGCTATCGATTTTAATGTCCACCACAAAAGCTTCTTGATCTCGCCATTGAGTATCATTAATATGTGCATTGATATCTACTCTTTGATCCTCTGGCATGTAGTAACGCTCCAGACCGTAGGTGATTCGATTGTTAGCGTATTGACCTTTTAGAACAATCTGATTAGTGTCTAGATCGTCAGGTCGTGTTTCACTGACGCGAATGGGTTGCCAGGGAGTTGGAGGCGAAGTCTCTGTTTTGGGAGCTTCCAAGACAACAAAAAAGGCCTGAGGCTGATAGTCATAGTCCTCAAAAAACTTCTCGCCACCCGGAAGTGTGTGCAACGTCTCACGTTGGGAAATGTCATAACGCAGGGTTTGGTAATACCCTCTCAAAAAATCGTAGGGATCGACAGGGGCAGTTTGTAGCGTAACAGATGTGCCTGTGGCAGAGGTATAGACATCCTGAGCAGGCACTGCGACAATTATCGCGGCCTGCATCAGTAGGGGAGCCCACAATCGCCAACCGGGTAGTCTACGTCTTGGCAACGATTGGATGGGCACTGGCTTACCATCAGGCTTAACCAGAGTTTTAATGTCGGGATGTTGAGATGACGAAGATGGCATAGGACAGTACCTAAAAAACTGATAGACGTGTCGTTTGCAAAAATCAGGTTTAAGCTTGACTGAGGCGTGCTGATGAATGCTTAAGTCGATGCTCAAACCATAACCCTGCAACAATTATGCCGATGCCGCAGAGTACTAATACAACGGCCTTCAACATTAAGTCAGTGTTGTACTCAAATAAGCGACTGAGTAGTCCTAACACTAACAACACCATTCCACCCCAAAAGGTGCGGCGTACGCCTAAGGCTAAACTATCCCGCAACAGGGCCAGCGCCAGTAAGAACAACATAATGTTAACGACAATAGTTGCAACGATGTTGATATCCCCCAGGGAGATGTGGGTAATTACGATTCCGGTAGATAGGATGAGTATCAGGGCGATTGTAACGGTATTGATCGACTGTTCTTGCCAGAGATTCCCATGTCTCAGCTGGTGTCGCAGTCGCAGCCATCCTAGCCCCGCAAAAACGCTAAATACTACGATGTTCACAAACCACCAGGACAGCTCGGTCAACGTATCATCTTGAAATAGGTGTGGGCTGGCCCAGGTAGCCTTAAATGAGAAGATATAGAGTGTGAGACTCAGCACCGTAATAGCCAGGCTGCGCGACACCGCTTGAAACGGATCTGGTCGGGTATTGATGGAGCGGGGAGTAAATCTCCACACGTCTCGGTCATAGCTCCATAGGCAGGCGACTGGCAGCAGCAGGGCTTTGGTGCGTGAATATTTTGGTAGACAGATCGGTCCTCTAGGATATCGATCTTAGGCTTCAATAGGATAGCTATCGGGCATTCCTAAGTGGGTGAACTGATTGAGAATAGAACATTCCAACAGTAATTCTGTCGTTTGATTTTCAATCCCTCGTGCAGACACCTCACCTGTGAACATAGTTTTGAGTCGATACATCATGGTTTCACTCAAAGACCGTCGATGATAGTTTATCTCTTCTTTCCAGGTAGACCGTCCCTGTTTGCGAATCGCTCGTAAGTTTTCATCTCGTGGATGCGGGGCCTGTTTGCGATTGCCATGAAACCAAATTTTGGCATCTTTGCGAGGGGGAATCGCTGCCGTTGCATCACGCTCATCAATGGCGTCATAGCAGTAGGTGCGGTCATACGCCCCATCGGCACTCACTTGGTCAATCTCATCGGGAATTTGGTCGAGGATGTCCGGGAGTATCTCGCCATCAGTGATGGCGTTCGAAGTCACTACGGCAGCCAGAATCTCTCCGGTTTGCTCATCGACACCCAAATGGAGTTTGAGCCAAGTGCGACGTTTGCTCACCCCATGCTGCCGGGTTTTCCATTCCCCGTCTCCGTACACTTTAATGCCCGTACTATCAACCACCACATGACGACTGCCAGAGGTCGGCTGAATCGGTAAATCAATCGGTAATGTCTGTTGACGACGTGACAATGTTGTATGCACCGGTAAGTCTACCGATACATCCATCAGTTCAAAGATAGACCCTGCAAAGCCAATGGTTTGACGTAAGGCCAGTCCATAGAGCACTTTGAAGGTCAAGAGTGTTTGGATGGCTAAATCGCTATAGTCTTTCGATGCCCCTGGTTTACCAGTCTTTTGAGTGTTTTTCCACTCGGCAATCACCTCATCACTGAGCCATAACGTCAGACTTCCTCGCTTTACCAGAGCAGCGTTATACTCAGACCAGTTGCGGAGTTTGTAGGTGCGTTTCATCGGTACCGTGTTTGTGTGGTAACTACACTTTACCGGCACCTACGGCTCCGCAACTTCTTTATTCACGCACCAAAGCCAGCAGCAGTGAAATGGCCAACAGTCCATTGGTGACATCATCGGGAAATAGGGCTAGGGGAAATGCGCTCGCAAAACCCAATCCAGCCAGAACAAACACCACCCGTGACCGACACCAATAGGCCAATGGCACGAACAATCCACAGACTATCAGCGGCATCATTCTCATGGGGAACTCTAGCCAGCTAGAGTTTGTTAGCCAGAAAGTCGAAACAGCCCATGAACCATAGCTAATCGCCATAAGTCCCCAAGCCATTACACCTAAGGATGTGAGCCTGAGGCTGTAGGCCATCAAGGTCACCCCTATTCCCCAGAAAAAGTAAAGCTCATAGGCCTGTCCACTTTGGTGAAACATTTGCGACATCAGGGCCATATTTGCACCCAGCGATAGTGCCCCTGTTAATAAAAGACCGTGACCCAACCGCTGTAACCCTTTTTGGCGAGAGGGGCGTCGCCATAAATAAAACCCTGCTGCATTGATTCCAACAAACAGCACCATCAACAAGCACACTCGAAATGCTCGGGACCAAACTTGCCAGTTGGCAGCCACAAAGGTGATTAGCCCCAACCCCAACAAGATGCCACCAAGGCCTAACAAAATAGCTACAAACTGATTTTGGGCGTCTGGTTCAATCTCACCAAATTTATAACGCTCCGACAGTTGCTCGTAGATATCTACGGTGATGACACCTTCTTGCCACCACTGTTCTGCTTCCCTGCGAAGTTGTCGACGAAACTTGGACATAGCCACTACCTGCATAAACCCTCATCTGTCTATGGAGCCAGTTTGGCAATAGTTTCAATGAATTTCCCATGAGTGTGGTGTAGCTGACTGAAGCAAATCCAATGGGCCAGATGTCAGGCGAAGTTCATCGAAGTAAAGCGAAGTTAAACTGCGTGATATCTCTTTGAGCCGTCGAATGGTTTGAATATCCCCCTTAAGCAATCAGGGTATTGGAACATTCAGGTTAACCTAAATGTTCCAATACCCTTACCGATTGCTATACCCAGACTATGACTACTATTCTTGAGGACGTTGCCGAGCATTTGAGTCAAGCCGAGCAGATTCTGTTTATTACGGGGGCAGGCCTCTCTGCTGATTCGGGTTTGCCCACCTACCGGGGTGTGGGTGGGCTATACGAAGGACAAACGACAGCAGAAGGCTTTTCGATCGAAGAAGCCCTGAGTGGCTCCATGTTTCAGGTGCAGCCCGACATTACCTGGAAATATCTCTGGCAACTTGGTGCGGCATTGCACAATACTTGCCACAACCGTGGACATGAGGTGATTGCAGAAATTGAGCACCATAAGCCTAACACTTGGGTCTTAACCCAGAATATTGATGGGTTTCACCGCTCGGCAGGCAGTCAAAACCTGGTGGAAATTCACGGTCGTGCTTCAGAGCTTTATTGCATCAAGTGTGATTATGTCACCACAGCCCAGGACTTCCTGGCGGACTATGGCCAAGAGGTGCCTCTGCCCCCCATCTGTCCAGCCTGCCAGGGGATTATTCGTCCTGCCGTTGTCCTGTTCGGTGAAACTTTGCCCGAACGGGGCATCCAAGCGCTTTACCAGTTTCAGGACATGGCCTGGGATCTTGTCTTTGCGGTAGGAACGTCGGGGCTTTTTCCGTATATTGCTGAACCTCTGGTTAGAGCACAGTTGAAGGGTATTCCCACGGTAGAAATTAATCCGGGTGAAACGATGTTGTCGTCTGTGGTGGAATATCGGATTGCCCTAGGAGCAGCGGTGGCGTTAGAGCAGATTTGGCATTTGGCTCAGCATTAGAGACAAAGCCATAATGTTCTAGGGTTGCGACGATCACGGGTGTCCTTTTAATCGAGAGCTCTTGCCGCATCGCTAGGCTCAAGGACGTTAGCTGATACTAATGTTGTCGGGGTAGTTCTAAAGACTATGGCCGACAACATTTAACAAACTGTTGGGCAAAGGTGGGATTGCTGCCAAAGTGTAAATGAACGTAACTGGCGAGGACATTATAGACCTGATAGCCCTCCCAAGGTTGATGGTTTTTCCATCCTTGCAGTTTGTAATTAAACTCCAATTGTCCCCTGAGTGAAAATTGTCCCCTGAGCGAAGTCGAAGGGGACGTCGGGGTGATTTCCAGCAGATTACCTTGAGCATCCACAATGTCTGAATAGTGAAACCGATGACCGCGAATGGTGCCCTGTTTAGGGAAGCCACCGTAGGGTCCCACCATGTCTACCTGGCGATAGCCCAGCTTCACCCGTTGTCCCATTGTTGTCCAAAACGGAAGAATACCGACAAAGGGATAGCGCTGTTTTTTAGCGCCCAACAATCCCTGGGAAAGATACATCAAGCCACCGCATTCTGCATAGACCAGACGTCCTGACCGGCAAAAGTTTGCGATCGCATCCCGCATACTCTTATTCCCAGACAGTTGCTCAGCATATAGCTCAGGGTATCCCCCACCGATATAAAGACCATCCAAATTCTCAGGCAAAGAATCCTTTAGGGGAGAAAAAGGAATCAGTTCTGCCCCTGCCTGTTCCAGCAGACTCAGATTGACCCCATAGTAAAAACAAAATGCCTGATCCTGGGCAATCCCAATACGGACCTTAGGAGAGTGGGACAAGCATTGTTGAGCATCAGTTTTCATCTCCAGGTGACTGGATGCTACGAGTTGGTTTGAGCGAGAGTTGGCAATATTGACTAACTCTGCCAAATCCAGATTGTCGGTTACCAGCTTTGCCAGACTGGCCAGATAGTCAGTTTCAGCTAATTCTTCCTCTGTCGCCCGCCATAGTCCTAAATGGCGTTCAGGAATCCTCACTGGTTCAGTGCGAGGAATCCCCCCCAGAATAGGTACCTGGACAGTTTGATTTACCGCAGAACAAATACGCTCAAGGTGTGACGCACTGCCGATTTGGTTGCAGATCACCCCCGCCACCGCCAGGTCTGGATCAAAGTTGCTATAGCCTGAAATCAGGGCTGCGGCACTGCGGGCCAAGGAGCGAGCGTTAATCACCAGAAGTATCGATGCCCCTAACCATTTGGCCATTTCAGCCGTACTTCCTGCTTCAGACTCTGCACCGTAGCCGTCAAACAGCCCCATCACCCCTTCCACGATGGCCAGATCAGCTCCCCCACAAGCCTGATCAAAAATCTGACGATTCTGAGCCTGACTCAGCATCCAGCCATCCAGATTATGGGACACCCGCCCCGTCGCCCGCTGATGGTGGCTGGGATCAATAAAATCGGGTCCTACCTTAAAAGGCTGTACCTGCAGACCCTGATTGGTAAACGCCCGCATGAGACCAATGGCAATAGACGTCTTACCCACACCACTGTGGGTTCCAGCAATGACAAGGGTGGGAATCGGCATTCTATAAAAACTATTTGGAAACGCTAAAGGACCTTTAGTTACATAACATTTCTCGTAACATGCCACTTCCCCATGGAGCATTTAATCCTGGAAGACGGTGAGAGTTTATGGTTTTCCAAAAAATAAAGATGTGCATCAGGCAAATCGGCATGGGGGGATTCCATGTTTCTTCGGCTGCCGACAAATGTTAACGTTAATCCCTGACCTCTATCTCTCTGGATTGCCCAGAGGCCATGATAACCACATGAGTCAATCTAACCCTCTTTTACTTTTGGGCCATGGCACTCGTGATGCTAATGGGCGTCAGGCATTTCTTGATTTTGCCCATAAGTTTCAAACCTATGACCCTAGCCGTCCCGTGGTTCCCTGTTTTCTGGAGCTGACGGATCCCCTGATCCAGGCAGGCATTGATAGCTGTGTTGAGCAGGGCTATCACGAGCTAACCGTACTGCCGGTACTGCTGTTTGCCGCACGCCACAGCAAGTTTGATGTAACCAATGAACTGGATCGGGCTATCCAGCGTCACCCTCAACTGAAGCTCAACTATGGTCGCCATTTTGGTGTATCCCTACGCTGGTTAGACCTGTGGCAAAAACGGCTGGAACAGGCAGATAAAGAAAGCACCGTACCCCGTGAACAAACCGTACTGCTGTTTGTCGGTCGCGGCGCGTCGGACCCTGACGCCAATGGAGATGTGTATAAGCTGGCCCGGATGCTGTGGGAGGGCAGCGGCTACCACGACCTGGAAGTTTGTTTTACCGGCATTACCCATCCTCGAATGGAACGAGGCTTTGAGCGCGCCCGAGCCTGGAATCCTAAGCGAATTATTATAATTCCCCACCTATTGTTTGATGGGGTACTGGCAAAGCGGATTCAGACCATTGTTGCCCAAGAGCAGGCGACTCACCCTGACATAGAAGTGCAGAGCCTATCAGTGATTGGTGCCGATCCGATTTTGTTTGAGCTAATTCGCGATCGCGAACAAGAAGCCCAAGCCGGTCAGGTCTCCATGAACTGCTACACCTGCAAGTTTCGCCAGGCAATCAGCGCCCAGGGACATGGGCATCACCATAATGATCACGGGCACAGCCACGACCATGGCCACAGTCATAACCACGGCCACAGTCATAACCACGGGCACAGCCATAGCCACGACCACCCCGAAGGACAGGCCCTATACCACGGCATTCCTGATCTCTATCCTGAAGTGGAGGATTACCATGAGCGGGCCTGGCAGGTACCCTAAAAGAGCATTAACACTAAGTCCATGATTCTGTTTTTCTGCGCTACGTTTTTGGCAGGCAGCAGCTCAGGATATATACAATCGACCCCGCCGTAACCCAACCCACACCTGCATGATTGCTGTTAGCGATTACCCTGTCGGGGGGTGTGGGGGAGTTTAGGCCCCCACGAATAGGAGGGTTTCAGGGAGGAAAGCCCTGAGCAGCACTTCTTGCAATTAGTCAACTTTATCAACCGAGATATCTTGAGTGGTTGGCTAACGGCAAAACCAACTGCGTGGGGTCCCTCCGAGTTCCCCACACCCCCTGGGCATGGCGGGATGCCGCCCTACAACCCTCATACTAGGATATTCCTAATCGCACTAAGTTTGAGGTTACGGCGAGGTCGATTGTTCAGGTTATCCCAAGCCATGCGATTCTCTTTTGTTTAAAAGCTCTTCAGCGTGAAACAATCTTGTCCTCAAAACTTACTGCATGTTATCGGTTTAGGGTTAGACGGTCTGCAAAGTCTGAGCCCTGAATCCCTAGCCTGTCTGGAAAAAGCTGAGATTATTGCAGGCAGCAAAGCCCATCTGCAAACTGTAGCCGAGCATCCAGCTCGCAAGCTGCCCCTCAGCAACAATATTGTCGCCTGGATCGACCAAATAGCCGACATCCTCCCACAACAATCCGTTGTAGTTCTAGCCAGCGGCGATCCACTTTTCTATGGTCTAGGCCGCCTCCTAACACAACGATTCGACCGGCAATATCTCCGATTTTATCCCCAGGTAAGTTCCATCCAATTAGCCTTTAACCGTCTGGGGATTCCCTGGCAGTCGGCCACCATCGTCAGTGTCCACGGTCGCCAGCCCGATCACCTGGAGCAGGCCCTCAAACAAGGCAAATCTCCCCTCGCAGTTCTGACCGATTTTGTCCATACGCCAGGAGAAATTGCCCGGCTTATTCAAGATATACGCCCCCCTGCGCAGTATCACATGACCGTATGTAGCCAGCTCGGAGCTACTGAGGAGACTATCCAATCAATTTCTATAGAAGCAGCAATAGACAGTTCGTTCCCGAGCCCTAATGTTGTTGTCCTAGAAGCACAGCCTCTGACACAAGCCCTGCCTCAGCCCCTCTTCGGCATTGCCGATAAAGACTTTCACACCTTTCCCGATCAGCCTGGTTTGATTACAAAGCAGGAAGTCCGTGCTTTGTCCCTCTCCCTGCTGCGATTACAGCCAGATATCACGGTATGGGATGTAGGAGCCGGTACTGGGTCCATCTCCATTGAGATTGCGCGGCTAATACCCGATGCCCACATCTATGCTATTGAGAAAACGGCTGCTGGGCTGACCTTAATCGAAAAAAACTGTCGTCGCTTTGGTACGCCTCACATTTCTCCTATCCGAGGTGTTGCGCCAGCGGCGCTAAACTCTTTGCCAGACCCGGATCGAATCATGATTGGTGGGGGAGGAAAAGCAATGTCGGAAATTTTGGCGGTGTGTTGCGATCGCATCCGCCCGAACGGTTTCATTGTCGCCAACTTTGCCACCCTCGAAACCTGTATGCTAGCCAAGCAACAGCTACAAGATAAGGGCTGGATTGTACAGCTATTGCAAGTCAACATTGCCCGCTCAGCCACCCTGGCCACCGCCACCCGTTTTGTTCCTTTAAACCCTGTGATTTTGTTGCAAGCCTCTCGACCATTCCCTCAACCCGATGCAGGCTCGGATCAAGGAGAAGGCAATGATATCTAGTGATTTACTGACAAAATCTTCTGCCTGGGGCAAGTTGTGGGGCGTGAGCGTTGGTCCAGGGAATGACGAATGGCTCACCCTGAAAGGATTGCGGATTTTACAGACCGTGGATGTGGTGGCCTGTCCCCAGAACCGGTCTGGAGAGCCCGGCATGGCCTACAACATTGTCAAATCTCACCTGCGGCCCGAGCAAACGATTTTGCCCTTGGACCTGCCCTTTGTGCGCGATCCGGTGCAGCTACAGCAAGCCTGGACTACAGCAGGAGAGAAACTAGTACCCTTGTTAACCCAGGGCCAGGATGTGGTATTTATCACCGAGGGAGATGCCAGCCTATATAGTACCTTTAGCTATGTAGCCCAGTCGGTGCAACGCTTAGCCCCTGACGTAGAAATTACCACTGTACCGGGGGTGTGTTCTCCCCTAGCCGCCATGGCCGCCCTCAACATGCCCCTCTCTTTGGGCGCGGAGAAAATTGCCATTCTTCCTGCCCTGTATGACGTGTCCGAACTGACCCATGCCCTGGAATGGGCTGAAGTTGTGGTGTTGATGAAAGTGGCATCGGTGTTTGGTCAGGTATGGCAAATCCTGAAAGAAGCAGACCTTCTAGACCACGCCAGTCTGGTGGAACGGGTGGGTTCACCGGAGGAGAAACGGTATCCTAGCCTGGTGGACCTGGCTGACCATAAACCACCCTACTTTTCCATTTTGATTGTGCGCCGCCATGACTATCGCTTCTAAGTCTTTTCTCATGCCTGAATCCAAGGTTGTGATCATTGCTCCCACACTGGCAGGCTGTCATCAAGCTCTTCAGCTTTGGGATGGTCTACAGCCCCTGGAACTTTGGACCAGGGAAGATACCCTAACTTCGATGGATACTGCTGATCGTGTTATACAACATCCTGATTGTCAGCCCCCAATATCGCAGGGCCACCACAAGGGATTGCCCCTACAGGAGCATCCATTTTTAGCTGGGTTTACTGACTTAGAATTTGGTGTCGTTCATTGTTATAGTGGCTCCCTAATCCCTGTGGTGGCAGCTTGTTGGGACCGAGCCACACAGCTAGTCTTTTTCTTGCCCGTGGGGGCAGTGGTGCGACTGATTGCCCCACTACTCCAAAACAAACACCAGGATCCGGGGGTGGTGGCCATTGATGACAGTGGTACGTTTGTGGTTAGCGTTAGCGGGGGACACCAGGGGGGAGCTGATGCGCTCACACGACAATGTGCGGCCCTACTGAGAGCTGCACCGGTAATTACGTCAGCCTCTGAAGGACAACAGCTACCGGCTGTAGATCTGTTGGGTAAGCCCTATGGTTGGCAGCGTGGAGGGGGAGATTGGACAAAGGTGGCGTCAGCGCTGGCGCAACGAGAGGCGATCGCAGTGCATCAAACCTGTGGTGAGACTCTATGGCGACAGATGTTACCTGACGATTCTTCTTTTTATTTTGCAGATCAGCAGACTGCGGCTTCAAATACTCAATTACCAGCCTCTCCGCAACTGTGGATTTCGGATCAGCTACCCCCTAGTCAGGATTCAGAAGGGCACAACCCAGCAAAATCTCTTCAAGTGTGCTGGCATCCTCGTACATTATGGCTAGGGCTGGGCTGTGAGCGAGGGACATCGACAGAGTTAATTGAGGCGAGTATTAGGCAGGTGTTGCGCGATCGCAACCTGGCCTGGCAATCCATCGCCGGCATCGCCTCCATTGACCTCAAGCAAGACGAAGTCGCCTTTCAAACCCTGACAGAACGGCATCAGTGGCCCCTGCACTTATTCAGCGCTGCTCAACTACAAGAACCAGCGGTTCCCAATCCCTCAGATGTCGTTACCCAGGCGGTGGGGACACCGTCTGTCGCTGAAGCCGCTGCCCTGCTGGCCGCCCATAGTCAGGAACTGGTGATAACAAAACAAGTCTTTAAAGGTGAGCAGCAGGGGGCCTGCACCATTGCCGTAGCCCGCGCTGACCAGCCATACAATCCCCGGCCGGGTCACCTGTATCTGATTGGCTCAGGTCCTGGCTCTTTAGCCCAGCTCACCGCAGCGGCCCGGGCCGCTCTGTTGGACTGTGATGTGGTAATTGGCTATGGCCTTTATTTAGACCTGTTGCGGCCCCTATTCCATCCTAATCAGGTGATTGAGACTAGCAAAATCACCCAGGAAGTACAGCGGGCAGAGCGAGCCGTTGCCCTGGCCCACCAAGGCTTAACCGTAGGCATGGTGTCCTCCGGCGACTGCGGCATTTATGGCATGGGGGGCCTGGTGATGGAATGCCTGGTGCAGCGAGGCTGGGATGGCAACACACCCGGTGTTTCAGCCTTCCCAGGAATTACGGCACTCCAGGCAGTGGCAGCCCGGGTGGGGGCTCCCCTGATGCATGACTTTTGTGCCATTTCCCTGTCTGATTTGCTAGTGCCGTGGGAGGTGATTGAAAAGAGATTAGCGGCGGCAGCCCAAGGGGATTTTGTGGTGGCGCTCTATAATCCGCGCTCGAAGACTCGCACGCGGGGCATTGAAATTGCGTTAGAGATTTTGCGACGGCATCGTTCGGATGATACTCCGGTTGCGATCGCACGTTCTCTCTACCGTTCAGGAGAATCCGTCCGCTGTCTTACCCTGAAAGAGGTGGATGTGACCACCATCGATATGCTCACCGTGGTGTTAATCGGCAATACCCGCACGTTTTTGCATCAGGGTCGCATGGTTACCCCCAGGGGTTACAAAGTCTAGAAATCGGTAAAAAACGACTATAGCGACCATGAAATAGGTGCAATGCCATTTTTTTGCAAATATTCATTGGCTTTTGAAAAGTGCCGATTGCCAAAGAAACCCCGGTGTGCCGAGAGCGGCGAAGGGTGAGGTGAGGTTAGCACTAAATGCCGTTCACGATCAATAAATTTTCCTTTCTGTTGTGCATAGCTACCCCACAGCAGAAACACGAGATTTTTTCGTTGCTGATTTAGGTTAGTGATAATGGCATCTGTAAATTGCTCCCAGCCTTTTCCCCGATGGGAGGCGGCTTTATGTTGTTCCACTGTGAGGACGCTGTTAAGCAGTAACACGCCTTGATCTGCCCAGCTTTGTAGGCAGCCGTGATTAGGAGGTTTAATGCCCAGATCTTGCTCAATTTCTTTAAAGATATTAACCAGAGAAGGCGGCGGCGCAATGCCCTCCGGGACAGAAAAGCTCAATCCGTGGGCCTGACCGGGGCCATGATATGGGTCCTGTCCAAGAATCACAACTTTGACTTGGTCAAATGGTGTGCTATCCATTGCATTGAACATCAGTGCGCCACGGGGGTAAATAACCTTGCCAGCGGCTTTTTCTGCCTTTAAGAATTTTTTTAGATCCTGCATGTAGGGAGTGGCAAACACATCTTCTAATACCGCTTTCCAGCTGGCTTCAAGCTTAATCGTGCTATTAGAAGAGGACGAGGCTTCCATGGTCATAACGGGCCTGTATGGGTAGATGGTTTAGACAACTAGTAATTCGCACTATCATAAACTTTGTCATACCATTTCCCATTGTGACCGCTTACTGCAAGGAATGTATAGGCATGTTGCGTTCCCAAGAATCTATTGATAGGGTATGTAGGAGTACAGTGAAGAGAGCACTCTACAAGATCGGAAATCGTTCTAAAATATGGTGGGTATTAATCGCCCAGTAAGTGTTTGTTTTTAGCTCGAATTAGCATCAGCGAAGCGTCACCCTGAAAATCACAGGAAAACCCCAAATGTTTCAGAAATTTTAGTAAGGTCATACCATCTCCTCGGGGAGAACCGCCAGCTTCAACAATTAAATATTTAACCGATGATTTTAGTAAGTCGCCAAAGGGCATTAAAATGCTATGTTCCGAGCCCTCAACGTCTACCTTGAGCACATCAACAGAACCTATCTTTTCCAATATTAACTGCAGTGTTGTTACTTCAACGTCTACACTGCTGCGAGCTGAGGGATCGGGTAAATTCAAGTAACAGATGTCTTATTTCCTCATAATATCCCCAAACTTTCTTCATACATTAAAGATGGTGATCCTAAGACAGGGGTATAACCCTTTGATGGGGATATCTCAGAGACTCATCAGCAATGAGGTCTATCGTGACTGGAGCAGTGTCGGGAAGAGTGATTGCTGTGCGAGGCAGTGTAGTCGATCTGTATTTTCCAGGTACCTTACCGGCCTTACATACCCAGGTGATTATCGGTGGGAGTGGCACTGTTGAAGTGGTGAATTATTTAGATGCCCATACCGTTCGGGGGATTGCGCTTATGCCCACCGATGGGTTCGCTCAACGACCCATCGATAAGGAGCCGGGATAAACCCCTCTCCTAGTTTTTTTGTCACCTCTAGAATGCAGTGATGAACGTGTTTTATAATCTCTCCTAAAGCTCCCTTATATGCTTGGTCAGCCAACACTTTCTCAAGCCTCACATAGGTCTCTAATACAGGACCTAACACTGCAACGGCTGCTTTAATATCCGCCATATTGGCGGCACTCACAAAACAATTTAACACCATGCCTAAGATGTCAACAACGATATGACGCTTACGTCCCTTGACACACTTATGACCATCAATTCCTTGTTCAGGTCCTTTTTTCTCTGAGGTCCTCACAGATTGACTGTCAATGCTGATCAAGCTCGGTTGCTCAGCTCGTCCCTCTGCGAGTCTTACTAGCTTTACCAAGCGTTCATTAATCTGGTCCCATAAGCCTATCTTGACCCAACGACGATAATAATCATAGACAGTTGACCAGTTCGGCAGATCATAGGGCATCGCACGCCATTTGATACCGTTATCGACCCAATACAAAATGGCATTCACGATCTCTCGTAAGTTCACTTCTCGAGGATGACCGACACCCTGATGGACGGGAATTAATGGCTCAACCAAGTCCCACTCATCATCGCTTAAATCTGAGGGATACGGAAGACAATTCATCCCTTCCTCCAGTGCTAACAACACTGCTGGTTATACAGGGACGAAAGGAAGAACATTCACTCCTTTACAATAATTTACGAACCCATTCTGAGGGGGAGTGTGGCTAAATAGTGTCGTTTCATAGTCTCCTCCTAGGTCAACAGCCAGGCTGTTGCACCCTGTTGAACGAGAACTCCATCGAGCAGACGACGACTCTCATCTACCCTGCTTTAATTGTTGCATGGATGCCAAAAAAGGGACTGCCCCCTGGTCTGGAGTTAATGAAACGATACGTGGGTGGGCATCCTCATAGATTCCTCAAAGTCTTGACTTATACCCAGATTGGAAACGGTCACCCCCGTTTCTAGTGATTGTTATTTTGGATTCTGTTTTTATGGTGCAAACGACCCCTGCAAATTTGGCCCCGACGCCGACTCAATCCGCCTTTATCCTTGAATTTGAGCGGATTACGATTGATGATGTTCCCTGTGTGGGGGGAAAAAATGCATCCTTGGGCGAGATGATTCAACAGCTGACGCCCCAAGGGGTGCAGGTGCCCACTGGGTTTGCCACCACCGCCGATGCGTATCGCTATTTTATACAGCAGGCCGGTCTGGACGAGGCGTTGAGAGCGCACCTAAGCGATCTAGATATCGACGATGTCACGGCCCTGCGCCACTGTGGTCGAACCGTCCGTTCGTTAATCCTCGACACGCCCTTTCCGCCGGAGCTCGAAGCGGCCATTGCCAAGGCGTACTTGACCCTCTGTGCTGACAGTGGGAATCCAGCGCTGGATGTGGCGGTCCGCTCGAGTGCCACCGCTGAAGACCTGCCGGATGCGAGTTTTGCCGGCCAACAGGAAACCTACCTGAATGTGCATGGTGTCAAGGGCGTGCTGGAGGCGTGCCATAAATGTTTTGCCTCGCTCTTTACGGATCGGGCGATCTCCTATCGCACCATCAAGGGCTTTGACCACTTTACGGTGGCCCTGTCGGTGGGTGTGCAGCGGATGGTGCGCTCGGACTTGGCGACCTCGGGTGTGATGTTCTCCATCGACACCGAAACCGGCTTTAAGAACGCGGCACTCGTCACCGCCGCCTATGGGTTGGGCGAGAATGTGGTGCAGGGGGCGGTGAACCCCGATGAATATTTAGTGTTTAAGCCGACCCTTCGGGAGGGATATCGTCCCATATTGAAAAAGCGCCTGGGCAGTAAAGAGATCAAAATGGTGTACGACGTGGGCGGTAGCAAGCTGACGAAGAATGTCCCGGTGTCGGAGGTGGAGCGTCAGCGCTATGCGATTAGTGATGATGAGATTTTAACCCTAGTGCGGTGGGCGTGCATCATCGAAGACCACTATACCCAGGTGCGGGGCACCTACACGCCGATGGATATTGAGTGGGCGAAAGACGGTCTCACGGGAGAGTTGTTTATTGTGCAGGCGCGCCCGGAAACGGTTCAATCTCAAACGTCAGCCTCGATTCTGCGTAATTATGTTCTCCAGGCTGATACCACCGACCTGACGCCCTTAGTGACGGGTCAAGCGGTGGGTGAAATGATTGGTCAGGGGTCCGCGCGGGTGATCCAATCGGTGCAAAACATGGCTGAGTTTCAACCGGGGGATGTGCTGATTACCCAGCGAACAGACCCGGATTGGGAACCGATTATGAAACGGGCGAGTGCGATTGTCACCGACCAAGGGGGTCGCACCTGCCATGCGGCCATTATTGCCCGGGAGTTGGGCATTCCGGCGATAGTGGGGTGTGGCAACGCGACCGAGCGTCTAGCCACCGGAGTGAGCGTGACGGTGACGTGCGCCGCTGGCGAAGTGGGTAAAGTCTATGGGGGACACCTGCCCTTTACGGTCGAAGAAACGGCGATTGATGACATCCCCCGGACGCGGACCCAAATTCTCATGAATGTGGGGAATCCCGAAGAAGCGTTTCATTTTGCGAAAATTCCGTGTGATGGGGTGGGGTTGGCGCGCATGGAGTTTATCATTGCCAACCACATTAAAGTGCATCCCCTGGCCTTACTCAACTTTGACCAGTTAGCCGTCGGCCCCATCAAACATGAGATTGAGCAGCTGACCGCGCTCTATGCCCATAAGCCCGACTACTTTGTGGAACAGTTGGCCCATGGATTAGGGATGATTGCCGCGGCGTTTTATCCCAAGCCTGTGGTGATTCGGCTCTCCGATCTCAAGAGTAATGAATATGCGAATCTGTTGGGCGGCGCGTCGTTTGAACCGACCGAAGAGAACCCGATGATTGGTTGGCGGGGGGCCTCTCGTTACACCGACCCGCGCTATCGGGAAGCGTTTGGCTTGGAATGCCAGGCCTTACAGCGGGTGCGTCGAGACATGGGCTTGACCAATTTGATTCCCATGGTGCCCTTCTGTCGGACCCCCGAAGAAGGGCAGCAGGTGCTCACTGAAATGGCCCGCTATGGGTTAGTGCGAGGGGAACAGGGGTTACAGGTGTATGTGATGTGTGAGATTCCCAACAATGTGATTTTGGCGGATGAGTTTAGCCAGATCTTTGATGGCTTCTCCATTGGGTCGAACGACCTCACGCAGCTGACCCTGGGCCTCGACCGGGATTCTGCCCTGGTGGCCCATCTTTTTGACGAACGCAGTGCTGGGGTCAAGGCGATGGTGCGTCAGGTGATTGCGAAGGCGAAGGCGAATCAGCGCAAGATTGGCATCTGTGGCCAAGCGCCGAGTGACTATCCTGAATTTGCTCAGTTTTTGGTGCAGCAGGGGATTGATTCCATTAGTCTCAATCCAGACTCTGTCTTAAAGACCACCTTAGCGATTGCGGCCATGGAGGCGGAGACCATGACCTAGGGAGCTGTCTGTGTAGGGGGGGCATGACGACGATGGATAATTGTTGGTCTATTCGATCTATTTTGATGGGGAGGTTGTGGGATGTTCACTAAAATTCTGGTTGCTCTCGATCATGGCGATACCTGCCATGAGCTCGGCCAACAATCGCTGACCCTTGCCCAGGCGACTGGGGCTGAACTTCTGTTTTTCAGTGTCTTAACCCCTGATGGGGGTGGGCATTTACCCCTCCCCGAACAGACTGGGCTGACAGCTTTCTCGTTAGGGGGGCACGAGAGTCTTTGGGAGGTGTATCTCAAAAGCTATCGTGACTATGAAGCGGCGGCAACCGAGCGGTTGCGTCACTTTGTTGACCAAGCAACACAGGCCGGTGTTCGGAGTGATTTTAAGCTGGTCAATAGCGATGTTGGTCGTGCCATTTGTGACCATGCAAAAGAGTGGTCAGCTGAGTTGGTGATGGTCGGCAGCCATGGCCGTAAAGGCTTGGGTGAGATGCTATTGGGCAGTGTGAGTAATTATGTCATGCATCATGCTCCCTGTTCGGTCTTGGTCGTCCATGAGCCGAATGCAACCAAACGTCATGAACACAAGACTGAGGACGTCATCGTAGACCATCAATAACGCCTCATCACACTATAGTTCTGCTCCCTTGTCCTCTACCAGGCAATTACGCCTGGTAGAGGACATAATAAAACGACATCAGTATCGTCTAGCAGGTAGATCAATTTGCTACTAGAATGTAGGTAGGTAAGACATCGGTAAATGAGTAGAGGAAGGTACCATGGCCAATGTTATTGACGGTTTTTCCTCTGAGGTTAGTCCTGTTTTTGTTGTGATTGGCTATGGTAATCCTGACAAAGGCGATGATGCCATTGGTCAGAAAGTCGTTGCTCAACTTCAAGGGTTAAAAACACCTAATCTCGAAGCTTATTCAGTTAAACAACTCACGCCAGAACTCTCTAGTAAGCTTGCCAGGGCAAGTGTTGCTATTTTTGTTGATGCTTGTAAATTAACAAATACTGACACGGTTCAAGTTAAACCATTGGATGCCCGTGGCACCGAAACTACGGGTTCTGCACTGCCTGGTTTTGGTCATTCCTGTAGTCCCTGCTCCTTGTTGGCATTGACCCAATCTGTCTATGGCCATTTCCCAAAAGCTTGGTGGGTTGAAGTGCCTGCCTGCGACTTTACCATGGGTCATCCCTTATCGGACCTGGCAGAACAAGGGGTGGATCAGGCATTACGAACAATTGCGTCATTAATAAGTTCAGCCTCGTAGGTCTCTATGGTTACGAGAGAGAATCATGGGCACACTGAACGTATGACAAGGCTGATTATTTCAAAGCTATAGAAAAGCTCAATATCCTTAAGGACATTGAGCTAAAGAGCTTAACCCTCCCAGTCTTGAACAACGCTATTATTTGCTGAGTTTTGACGGTGGGGTAGAACGCTTTAACCAAAGCTGGCACGAAGGGCAAACGTCTCAAAGCTGGATAGGATAACGATTATTCTATTAGGAATCCTCGCTCATTGAATATGCGTTTGCCCTGTGGTCTAAAGGGTGTTGTCCAGAAAGTTTCTAGATACATGTATAGTTATAGCTAGATATATGTATAGTTATAGGAGGGTGCTCGTATCTTCAGAATCTTGTTCTCAATCAAGAAGCTGGGGCCGTGCAGCTGCCTCTCATCAAGTTAAAAAGACAATCATAATTGTATGCGTTTCGCTTGATCCTGGCCTCATGCTAGCTTGAACTTCTCTCAGGCTGAAAAGCTGGAAGAGGTTAAAGGAAAACTGGAAGAAATGCTCACTGTTCAAGCATTTGAGTCGATAATAGGGTGAATGCACATGCCGTTTCGTGCTCCAAAAGTGATAAGTGCGCTCAAGCGCTTCTTCTCCGAGAAGAACGCCGTCGCGGGAGTTTCTGACGCGTTTTTGATCGTCACTGTTATCAACAGCGTTATGATGGTAACCGGCCTCGACACACCGAAGGAAGGACGGTTTGCTTACGTTCATCTCCTGCTTCGACTGGGAATTCTCACAGGGATTTGGTTTGTTTTCTATTTCTCGTACACCATCGCATCAACCAAAGAGTTCTTTCGGGACCTTCAAGCCGGGATCGGTCGGTATATTCGCCACAACGTGTATGACGCGATCGCAATAACCTATACATCGTTGGTCGTTCTCCTCTGTGTCGCCGGCTCGACAGGCCTGTTCCCTCTGCATGGCGGGCGGGTGCTCTATCAGGGATTATTGTTGCTGTTTCCTGCCGTCTGCATGGGAATCTTGGTGACCAAGGTGCTGGGAAAGAAGGACGAACCAAAAACATGAGCTGCATGATGCACAGGTTATCTACAGCGGATGATGAGCAACGTTATATTCAAATGCATAGGGCCATGAAAAGTATCCTAACTGTTCAATTAACCATGGTTAGATAGACCTACCGTTAAGTTATGGAAAACCATGCCTGAACAATTAACATTACGTGCTCTAGAGAAAACAGACCTAGAATTTATTCATAAATTAAACAATAATCGAAATATAATGGCCTACTGGTTTGAGGAGCCGTATGAATCATTTGATGAATTGGAAGACTTATACAAAAAGCATATTCACGACAATACAGAAAGACGTTTCATTGCTGAAGATAGCGACGGCAATTCCATAGGGCTTGTAGAACTCCTGGAAATTGACTACATCCATAGAACATCAGAGTTCGCAATCATTATTTCACCGGGTTATCAAGGCAAAGGATTTGCGAGATCTCTGATTGCCCAAGCCTTAGATTATGCTTTCTCGATTCTCAACCTCAATAAAGTATATCTTCTTGTTGCAGTGGAAAATGAAAAAGCAATTTATCTCTATAATCAGTCAGGATTTACTGAAGAAGGTCGCTTGATCCAAGAAGTGTTTACAGGTGGAAAATATCGAGATGTTATCCGGATGTATATCTTGCAAGGCACATTTTTTAGTGCCCAGTAGTGCAAAATAAACGTTCTTTCTAGACGGGTAAACTAGGATCGAGAAAGCCAAAATGGGTAGCGGTCAAATCACCAGTGGTGACATTTTCCAACACGACTGAGGTGTTTGCATCAATCACAATGGCGGCATTACTCCCCCACTGTTGCAGCAAAGGTTGAACCTCACTGAAGGTAGAAACTCCCAAATCTAGTAATATCAGCCGATCAGCAGCGAGTTCAAAGTCTTTAACGAAGTCATTGCCAGCCGTAATAACAAACTGATCGTCACCAGCATTACCGACATAGAAATCATTATCTTCCTGCCCCCAAAGAATGTCATCACCGGCACCGCCAAAGAGGGCATCCTGGCCTAACGCGCCCAACAGCAAATCATTATCTGGTGTGCCGTAAACTTGTAAATCAGGATCATCAAAGTGGAAAGAGCTGGCACTGAGATGATTGATATCGATATTTTCCAGTACGATTGAGGTGTTTGCATCAATCACAATGGCGGCATTATTTCCCCATTGTTGTAGTAAGGGCTGAACTTCACTGAAAGAAGAAATTCCCAAAGACTCTGAGAGCACTACAGTATCAGCACCTACCTCAAAATCTTTGACAAAGTCGTTGCCAGCCGTGAAGACAAATTGATCGTTGCCAGCACCACCAACATAAAAATCATCGCCACCAAACCCCCAGAGAATATCATCGCCTGCATGACCAAAAAGCTCATCCTGGCCTTGGGCACCAAACAATTGTTCATCATTACTGGGAGTCCCATGAATAGTTAACCCTGCATACTCCTGCAACACTCTGCCAGTTGGACGAATTAAACCATCGTCATTCAACAAACCATATCGATTTGTATTCCCAGAACTGGCTGGATCGTCAAACGGACGGTATGCGATCGCAACTTCCACATCATTCCATCCCTGAATTAACTCAAGGGCTGTTTCCATATAGTCGACCCGCAGCTCAGACGACACATCTCCCCAGCCATTACCAATCCGCCAGCCAAATTCCGTAATCCAGAGGGGCTGAGCAACCAAATTCCGCAATTGTTCCATGCCATATTGAAACGACCATAGCTGATCCAGGGTGGGCTGAGCAGTGGGTGCAAAGGTTGTATCCGGTGCCCAGGGAATCCCAGTGGAATCATTAGGACGGGTGTAGGGATGCACCGCCAGACCATCAAACATGGCCCCGGCATCGAGTAACGCCTGGACATACTGAAAATCGGTGCCCGCTACCGAACCACCCAATACGGTGACATTTGTATTGGCAGCGTTAGCAGCATTGTGAAGAGCAGTGTAGGCGGCATTCAATAATGGGGCATAATCACTGGCAAACCCTGTATCGATCAGAGCATAGGCCGTTTGGCCGTTGACGTCCCGGAGATCTGTGGCGGGATCAGCGCTACCCCAAAACTCAAACACATTGGGTTCATTCCAAATTTCCCAAGCCGTAATATTGTCGCGGACACTAGCCAATTGATTGTAGAAGTAAGCAACCGCATTCGCAAAATCATTCACATCTGCTGGCGGATGCCAAATGTCATCGTTAGGGTTGGGGCGCGCCCATTCAGGGGTTTGGGCAAATAACATAACAACCTGGACCCCATTGTCCTCAGCATACTGAATAGCATCACGGACATCATTGATGTAGTTGTTATTCCATTGACCTTCTACAGGTTCTAGCTCATGCCAATCCCCTGGAAATCGAACCACATCCGAGCCTAGTCGAATGGCTTCATCAATGTAGTTCTTAAAGGTTTCAGCCCGAGATGAATTGTCATTAAGGTGGGAAGGGCCATCTGTAAATAATAAGTGGACCCCATATAAAGTATCGCTTGCCATGGCAATTTTATACTCCAAAAACCACTGGGTAGAACAATCTCAGCAATTTCATCTGTAATTCAACTGATGATTAGCGCCCAGCCTATGGTGACTAAGCCTACGATAGGCTACCCGGAAGATTTATGGATGGAACGTATCTGTATCCGAAGTTAGGTATAAAAACGGAGATTCTGTGATAAACAATGTTCAGATAAAATAAATATGATCTGGTGTCAGGGAACCTTACCTGGCTGGCGCAGGTGCACCACGCAACATTCCTGATGTACTTAGATCTTCATCAATCTCTTCCCAATGTAGACCATAGCCACCTCCACAAAGCTCCCATTTCTCTCGTTGTTCTGAAGTTGCCTTTAATAATCTTGGATACCACACCAGTGGGACGACAATTGTTCGTCCATCCATGAGATCAACGCTAATTGTCTCTTCTGTAAATTGAACTGCTTTTACCCGCTCATCCACCTGAATTGCCGAAGTACCCATGCCAAGCCTCCAATAATTTTTCTTGATTTGCCTCAACAATGGCCTGTATTTTGCGTAACTCCTTTGGACTAAATCCAATGTTAGATGCTAGCTTGACAGACTCGATCCAGAACTTGGCTGATGAACTATCACGATCAATATGAATATGAGGTGGTTCATTAGGTTCATGGCTATAAAAGTAGAGCCGATAAGGCCCTACTCTCAAGATGGTCGGCATATTTCAGGGATATCACGCTTATTAAGCTTAGCAAATCAGGAGTGGTCTGTATATCTCAACGGTTTTGCCCATAGTGCCGCTCATCACTATCGGACATATTCGGACATATATCTTGTATTAGCTTCATCAGACCAGATCAACCCAATCGCGAATGAGGGCCATATCGCAGTATTCCTCCAGAGTGTCGGCCATCTGATCGTAGAGCTTAAATTGTTGTTGTTGCCAAGATATGGTGCCAGGTCGATAGTCTTGCACATGTGCCAGTTGGGCTAAAGCCTGGCGCATAGAGGTGGATTCAAACAATCCGTGGAGGTAGGTGCCCCATACGTGACTTTGGGTTGTCTCCCAGGTGTGGACGCAGTGATTGCCCTCGGGTCGCTGTGTCCCTTGCACTTCAATCTTTAGCAAGGGTGAAGCTGGAATATGGGAGGTCACTATCTGGGTTTGGCCCATGTGGATTTCGTAGGCTTGCCAGGTGTCTGTTGTGTTGTTATGGGTTGAGATCGCACTCACCTGCCGCACCTCTTTTTCAGCAATAAACTCAGTCGCAATGGGCAACAGCCCCAACCCTGGCACCTCCCCTGCTAGCCCCGCATAGCCATGGGGGTCCGAGAGAGACTGCCCCAGCATCTGATAACCGCCACAGATACCCACAATGGGAATACCCCGTTGAGCTGCCTGTTGAATCGCGATCGCTAATCCCGTCTTTCGTAGCCACTCCAGATCCTGCAGCGTGTTTTTGCTACCGGGGAGAATAATGGCCTGGGCATCCTTCAGGTCTTCTGGTGTGGTTACCCAACAGGTGCGAATCCCCGTATCCAACTGCCAGGGTTGACTATCCTGGGAATTCGACACCCGAGGAAACCGAATCCAGGCGAATTTTGCACCACTGCCAAATTCTTCTGCTTCTTTACATAGACTGTCTTCACTTTCTGGCTGCAGATGACCCCGGTAGGGCAACGTGCCCAGGTAAGGAAAATCCGGTAGGTGCTTAGCAAAATGTTCTCCTGCTGTATCAAATAAGCTGAGGTCGCCGCGAAACTTGTTAACGATAAACCCTAACCCCAGGGATTTTGCCGGTTCCGGTATCAAGGTGTGGGTGCCAATAATTTGGGAGAAAATGCCCCCCCGCTCAATGTCTCCCACCAATAGCCAGCGCCCCTGCAGGTATTGAATGGGCCGCAGGTTGACAATGTCTCGATGCATCAGGTTCAGCTCCACCGGGCTGCCCGCTCCTTCTAACAGCAAAACATCGCAGCGATCGCGCCAAGAGTCCAGGGTTTGCGCCACCACCTGCCAGATATCCTCAATGTGCTGGTAATAGTCCCCCGCCCGAATATGCTGCTTCGGCTGCCCCAGCAGTACCAGCTGAGAGGTGCCATTGCCGGAGGGTTTGAGCAACACCGGATTGTGCTCCGCCACCGGACGCACTCCACAGGCCGCCGCCTGGGCCGCTTGGGCCCGCCCAATTTCCCCCCCTCCAGGGTGACGTAGGAATTATTGGACATATTCTGTGCCTTAAAGGGCACCACATTGACCCCCTGCCGCCGCAGCCAGGCTCCGAGGGCGGTGACGATCCAGCTTTTGCCAGCATTGGAGGAGGTGCCGAGGACGGAGAGTGATTTCATGGAGTGGATGGGGTGAAGGGGTGAATGACTACTATGACTGAATTTGTGGATGGTTATGCGGCCATTGTGCTGATGGGGGCGGCAGGGCTGGATTTTCTAGTGGGGGACCCGTGGCACTGGCCTCACCCGGTGCAGGCGATGGGTTGGGTAATTCAGCGGTATACCAACCTGGCGTTTAAGGCGACGCAGTCGGCAACGGTGCTGAAGGGGCTGGGGGTGTTGCTGAGCGTTCTTTTGGTTGGGGGGAGTGCGATGGTGGGCTGGGGACTGGTTGCGATCGCACGGTGGTTCAATCCCTGGCTTGGCCTAAGTTTAGAAATAATCTTAGTCGCTTCCTGTTTTGCCGGACGCAGCCTGCGAGATGCAGCAGAAGATGTGCTCGCGCCGTTGCTACAGAACGATTTAGCCGAGGCTCGTCAGCGTCTGAGCCGCTATGTCGGTCGCGATACCCACGATCTGGAGAGACCTGAAATCCTTAGAGCGGTGTTTGAAACTGTTGCCGAGAATAGCGTTGATGGTATTATGGGGCCTTTGTTCTATGCCCTAGTCGGAGCTGCCACCCCCCTGGGTGGTGCTTCCCTGGCCCTAGCCTATAAGGCCGCCAGCACCCTGGACTCCATGGTGGGCTATCGGGCCGCCCCATACACCGACATCGGTTGGTGCAGCGCTAAGTTCGAAGATGCCTTAACTTGGCTTCCCTGTCGGCTAACGGTGGTTACCCTGGCTTTACTGTCGAGAAAACCTCGAACCGTGATGGGTCTTTGCCAGAGAGATGCCGCCGCTGACCCCAGCCCTAACTCCGGCTGGAGTGAATGTGCCTATGCCGCCAGCTTGGGGGTGCAGGTGGGGGGTAAAAACGTCTATAAAGGCGTGGTTAAGGTCAAACCCTTGATGGGCGACCCAGACCGTGAGATTACGCCCGATGTGGTTCGAGTGTGTTTACGATTAAATCGATTTTGTTTTTTGCTCTGGTTAGGGTTAGGAGCTTTAGGGATTCTCTTGATTTTCTAACAGCTGTTGAAAGGACACTAAGGCTTGCTACAAATGCTCACCACTAATGTATAAATAAGTAGAATTGAGCGCACTAATCGTTTCCAAGTGAATTCGCCAATGAGCAGTTTTCTAAGTGAGGATTTATCCATGAATATTTTTTACTGCTTGTAAGTAGACATTTAACTTGCCCCTAATAAGCCGATATTTAGAGTAGGCTGTGTTGCAAACGGATCGACAATTGAGCATATGTCATTCTGCGATCATGCTACTCGCTATAGTGAATTTATTGTTGCCTTAAAGGCGCGAAAAATTTGGGATGTGGGTACGCTGATCCAGCAAATGCTGGGGGACTTAGACAGTATGACGCTGGCTGAAAAATATGCCCAGGTGGATAAGCTCAAGGGCTGGCTCGATGGCTTTCGCCCCTTACCGTCTGCGATAGTGACTGAACTCAAACAACTGTTTGACGTCAGGTTTACTTACAATTCCAACGCCATTGAAGGCAATACCCTCACCCAAAGTGAAACGCAACTCGTTTTAGAAACAGGAATTACGGTGGGTGGGAAAACCTTACGCGAGCATTTGGAAGTGGTGGGTCATCAGGATGCCATTGACTATGTAGAGTCGTTAGCACAAAAAGATACAACTATTGGAGAATGGGAAATTCGGCAGATTCATAGTTTGTTGTTTAGCGTTATTGACCGTGCGGAAGCAGGCCGCTATCGGCAGTTAGATGTCAAGGCCGCTGGTACTGACTATGCCTATCCACCACACTATCTGTTGCCAGAGCTGATGACAGAGTTTGTTGAGTGGCTAAACTCAGAGCCAGCGAAGCAATTGCACCCGATCCAGTATGCGTCAGCAGCGCACTGTCGCTTTGTGGGAATTCATCCGTTTCGAGATGGCAATGGTCGCACGGGACGGCTATTAATGAATTTGTTGTTACTACGGCTGGGATATCCGGTAATCGTGATTCGTAACGATCAACGGCTGGTATACATCGAGGCATTGGTGCAGGCACAGCAGCAGGATAACTTAGCGGCATTTCAGGAGTTAATGCTGACATCGGCCCAGGAGTCTTTAATTGAGGTGTTAAGAATCGTTGTGACCGCACCAGAAAACCAGAATAAGGGTGAGGACTGTTACGATGAAATGCTTGCTTTTTTAGAGCAGGTCAAACCTGATTAACTATTCAGTGATTATCATTTTTTTATTGGCACCTCACAATAAGGGGTACTTCAATTAATGATTGTACGTCCTACCCATGGTGGTAATCGTAATTGGGCAGCTCAGCTTGCCAATTGCACACCGGAAGAGATTTTAGATTTTTCTGCCAGCATTAACCCTTTGGGACCGCCCCCATCCGTCTTGACAATACTGGCGGAGCAGTTGCAGCACCTAACGGCCTACCCTGACCCCAGATACCCTCAACTGCGGTCAGCCCTCAGTAACTTTCACCATTTGCCCATGGACTGGATCTTGCCCGGTAATGGAGCCGCAGAACTATTAACCTGGATGGGGCGAGAACTGGCCCAGTTAGATGCCACTTATCTGGTCACACCCGCATTTGCCGATTATCAACGGAGTCTCAAGGCTTTTAACGCCAGGATTGTTCCTGTGCCCATGGATCTAGCAGCAGTGCCCCCCCAGGCAAGCATAACAGCATCGACTAACTGCGGCTTATTGTTGAACAATCCCCATAATCCTACGGGTACCCTCACACTGCGAAAAGATTTAATCCCTTATCTTGATCAATTTGCCCTGGTGGTGGTGGATGAAGCCTTTATGGACTTTTTGCCGCCGGAGCAGCAGCAAAGTGTATTGGATCTGGTGCCGGACTTTCCTAACTTGATTGTGTTGCGATCGCTAACCAAATTCTACAGTCTGCCGGGTCTACGGCTGGGCTATGCTTTGGGCCAGCCTGACTATCTAAACCGCTGGCAGCAGTGGCGGGATCCATGGCCTGTGAATACATTGGCGGAAGTGGCTGCGATCGCAGCCCTCCAAGACCATTCATTCCAGCAACAAACCTGGGACTGGTTGCCCCCTGCCCGCGATGCCCTTATTGCAGGGCTCCAAAAATTCCCTGGACTTACCCCCTTAGTCGGTGCCGCTAATTTTCTCCTGGTCAAAACAGAGGTTCCTTGCACTCAATTACAAAAGGATTTACTTAAATCTCACAAAATTCTGATTCGCGACTGCCTTAGCTTTCCAGAACTCGGGGAGAATTATTTTCGCATTGCTGTTCGTCTTCCTGGAGAGAACGATCAATTATTAACCGCCCTTGCCCAGGCCTTACAACCTTAACCACGCGGGGACGTTGCATGCAACGGTCCCTACAACGAACCCAAATTCCTCATCCTTCCGCCTTCGTCCTTTACCTATGCACCCGATCACCGCCGAAAGCTTTGCCATCATCGACCGAGAAATTGACCATCACAATTGGCCCCCTGAGGAATATGCCATTATCCGCCGGGCCATCCATTCCACCGCTGATTTTGAACTTCTAAACTTGTTTGAGTTCAGCGATGGTGCAGTGGCAGCAGGGATAGCGGTACTTCAGCAACGGCAACCCGTAATTGTCGATGTACGCATGGTGCAAATGGGCATCACAGGTGTTCTCAAGGGCATAGGGCATTCTTCTATTGCCTGTGCTCTGGATTATGTTCCAGAGGATTTTATGCCTAGTGCCGCCGTCACCACCCGCACGGCAGCGGGCATGTTGACCCTGACACAAGAATACTCCACTGGCATTTTTGTTGTCGGTAATGCCCCTACAGCCCTACTTGCCCTAGTGGAACAAATTCGTAAAGGACGAGTAAAACCAGCCCTAGTAATAGGGGTACCTGTAGGCTTTGTTGCCGTTGAAGAAGCCAAACAGGCTCTAGCAGAGGTGCATGTGCCCCAGATTCAGGTGCGAGGACGAAAGGGAGGGTCTCCAGTGGCTGCTGCCATCGTTAATGCCCTGGCCTATTTATCCCAGGAGTGAACAATTTTTAATCAAACAATAGATGACAACCCTTGTAGGGGCAGGTCTTGTGCCTGCCCTGGGATAACCTATGCCATGCAGCAAGATTTCGTCAAACATTGAAAAGCAGACGACAACCCTTGTAGGGGCAGGTCTTGTGCCTGCCCTGGGACAACGTATGCCATTTAGCAACATTTCGTTAAATATAAATCCTGGTTGATTGCGCCAGATTGTCCAGGGTGGGCACTAGGCACCACCCCTACAAGGTTATCCATTCTTTTTCACAGATCATCTGAGAGATAGGCAAATTCCAAAAAACATTGAAAAATAGGCGACAATCCCGGTAGGGGCAGGTCTTGTACCTGCCCTGGGAAAACCTATATCATCCAGCGGAATTTGTTGTATATGATTCTGGTTGATTGCGCCAGATTGTCCAGGGTGGGCACTAGGCACCACCCCTACAGGGTTGTCCATTATTTTCAAAGATCATCCGAGAGATAGGAATTTAATTGTGTATCCTGGGCAATGATGTGGCCTTTGCGATCGCACAACACCGTCCCCACCTCCACCTGCACATTGGCATACTTCTGAATATACGCTTGAGCGCGATCGCTAATTTGCCTTGCCAACAACCCAAATACCGAATCAGCTAAACCCACTTCTATCAAAAGTTCATGGGCTGCTGCCGCCGTAGGAGATGCCAACACTGAACGAATTACCGCCAAACGATCCGTCGTTTCCGGAGTCTCCTCCACTTGTGCAATTGCCGCTGCCAGTATCGGTAGTTTGCCATCCGCCACATGACTCGACGTGTTGAAAATCCCCCCTGCCAACTTAACCAACTTGCCGTGATAACCCAGCAGCAGCACAGATTTTGCACCCCGTAACCCTGCTTCCGCCAGCATTGGTCCCATCCAGTTACCCGTCTGCACAATATGTTGTGCACCAATCCCCAACTGGTGGGCCGTATGCTGACCATTGTGACCAATACAAAACACCAAATGCGGTGTCGTCTGAACGGCCTTTTGCAAGCTAGCTCGATACTCTGCTAACTGGTCAGTGGACGAGTGAGGTTGAGAGATACCGCTGGTGCCCGCAAGGGCGAGTCCTTCCAAAATGCCAAAAGCTTCATTGGAGGTCCGTTGGGCCAACCGACGCCCTTCTGGCAAAATAATCCGCACCCTGGCCTGATACTGAGTTGGAATGAGAGGGCGAACATTCACATCAAACAGTTTACGAGCATAGGTATAGAAAGCAGGTTCTCCGGCGGCAGTGTGACCGATGCCTTCACCCGCTTCCAAGATCAGATTGTCTTCAGCATCTGCACCAATTTCTTCTAGATTTACCCAGGCCCAGATGGGGGTATCACGGGTCAGGTCAAGATTATCGCCGGGGTCGCTAAGACAAATGCCAAGGGCCGTGGTGGAGTCGATGTTGGCCACTTGCTGGATGGTAACTTCAGCCTCACCTGGAGCCAAATCAAGGGTTACTTGTATCTCGTGTTCCTTGTCAGATAGTAGGGCCTTAGAAACCTGTTCTTCCTTTCCAAACTCTCCAGACTGAACAAGCAGATGGATGAGAGCAGCTTTAGCGGCAGCAACAGCAAAAACTGGCAGTGTATACCCGGCTCGGGCCATAGAATCTCCTTATAGATATCTCGTAGGGGCAGGTCTCGTGCCTGCCCTGGGATAACCTATGCCACCAACCAGAATTCGTATGTATGAGATCTTGGCTGATCGCGTATGGTGTTGCGGGGTAAGCACAAGGCATTACGGGGTAAGCACAAGGCATTACGGGGTAAGCACAAGGCATTACGGGGTAAGCACAAGGCATTACCCCTACAGAATTATTTAATTATCCTGGCTAATCGTGTGGGGGATCGCGAGGTAGGCACAAGGCACTACCCCTACGGGATCATGCATAGCAACAAAATTCAATGATCTCATCTAAATTATAGGTTTGTTGGGGATAAACTAATGCTGGCCGAGCAATCACTAACAGCCTCACTCCCAGGGCTTTGGCTGCGGCTAGTTTTACAGGGACTCCTCCTGGACCACCGCTGGCTTTGGTGACCACTGTATCCACTCCCAGACGCTGCCATAGGGTTTGTTCTGCTAGGGCATCGGTGGGGGAGCGATCGCAAATCAGCTGTTTTGGTTCAAACCCAATCTGGATGGCCTGAGCTTGAGCCGTTGGCAGAATTCTGGCCCAGAGGTAAGACCGCTGTTGCCAGGGCTGAAACCGATGTAGTGCTTTGATACCCAGGGTAAGGAGCACACGACGATTGTCCAGATATTGAGGTTGCAAAAGGGTCTCTAAATCAGGCACGGACTCCGCAGGTGGCTCTAGAGAACAGGCCTGGCGTTCAAACCGCAGGTAGGGCAAGCCGAGGGCCATGGCCTGTTTAGAAATTTCGGTGGCAAAGGGATGGGAGGCATCGACAATGGCACGAATGCGGTGCTGCCGAACCAAGGTTTGTATACTGGCCCAATCCAATGCCCCTGGCTGTATCTGACCAGGCAGCCCCTGATACAGCTGCCCTGCCGTAGGGGAAACGACGGTCACCAACCACGAAATCCCTTGCTGAGTGAGTCGCTGGGCAATGGCTCGACTTTCACTGGTGCCGCCGATTAGCCAAATGGTCACACCCTGGATAAATGGGGACGGAAGAGGTGGCTGTGGCCTGGATTATAGAGTTGCGATCGCGCTTCTTGGGCAGCCAAGGCCGGGCTAATCAGGTACATCACGGTGCGATCGTGGCCTGATTCCTGAGTCATGGTTGCCATGGTATCCAAACGCCCTACAAAAATCTCTTCATCGGGCCAGCCCAGGCGATAGCAAAGGGCAACAGGGGTTTCTGGTAGATAATGGGTCATTAGCTTATCCTGGGCGGCAGCGGCATGGCGAGCGCTGAGGTAAAGACACAGAGAAGCCCGGTGCGCGGCCAGGGAGGCCAGGTCCTCATCGCCTGGCACATTGGTACGGCCCTGCACTCGGGTAAGGATAATGCTCTGCACTAATTGAGGTACCGTTAGCTCCACCGCCAAACGTGCTGCTGCTAGCTGAAATGCACTGACCCCCGGCACAATTTCAAACGTTATCTGGTGCTTAAGCAAAAACGCCATCAGCTCATGGAGTGCCCCATAGAGACACGGATCGCCATCTTGCAATCGCACCACACGCTGGCCTTTGATCACCCGTTCTTGGAGCATTGGCAACCAGGTTTCTAAGGTATGGGATCGGGTATCGATGGTTTCCACCGTTGACTGACACCATTGCAGCATCTGTTCAGGTACCAGCGACCCAGTGTAGAAGACCGTATCTGCTGTCGCTAGGAGATTCTGACCGCGAACGGTAATTAGGTCTAGAGCACCGGGACCAGCCCCGATAATTTGGACTGGCGATTGTTGAGATGAAGGGATGGTCTGGGTCATAGGTTAAAAAACAAGGGTGGGTATGGGTTTTAGCGGTGAATTTGTTATGCAGTGGTAAGAGTGTTATTGTCCTGGGCAATCAGCTTACATCCAGTGCGGATAGCTGTTTTACTAGCAACCTGAGAAAGGTTAGTCGTGGGTTGATCCTCAGCATCGACAATGTCTTTATTCTATTGCCCAATGGAAAATAAAGGGCTAATGATTTGGGTTATGAGTATTTTTTGTTAGAAGACTGTTGTGCATCGTTGGTGCTGGAGTTTCATCGGGTCTCAGTGGAGATGGTTCACAGGCGCAAGAAAAGTACCCCTGTGGGTACTAAGATCAACAATCAGGTGGCAAATAAAATTCCGTTGCATGTTTTTCGCGCTGGCATCCGTATCTCATCCCGCCGCAGTTGCAACACGACCCACTCACGATCAACAGTAGTTGCAACTATAGCTGCTGGCGATTACCGATAATGATCAACATACGTTCTTATGAAGTTACAGATTGGTCCAGGCTGTGCGAAATCCATGATGCATCACGTGTCGATGAACTGACATTAACTGTTGGTATGGATGCGTTCCTGACCCTTGGGCAAACAGCCAAGGAGGAGGGCCTTTTTGATGGTCAACTCTTTGTTGCAGAGGTCGATAATGTTATCCAAGGGTTTGTTGCCTATACGAATGAAGAACTTACCTGGCTTTACGTTGATCCTAAATTTTATAGAAAAGGTGTGGGTCGTGCGTTAGTCCAACATGCTGTTGCAAACTCAGCACCAACTATGGCAATTGAATTGCTTGAAGGCAATACACCTGCACTGGAACTGTATCTTGCTGAAGGCTTTAAGGTCATAAAACGCATAGAAGGCCAGCTTGTAGGTAATGAAGAGTTTGCCGCAGTAGGTCTTGTTTTGAGACGTGAAGAGACTTGAGGGGCATCAGTCCGTAGAATAATCTTCTTGTTTATAGCCAGAAAAAACAATTACATAATATGAGGCACTTTCTGTCTATTTCTTAAAATATTTGAGTGAATAAGCGCAAAGGCACCAGAAATAGCGACGATGTATAAGACGTTAGAGCCCCTGTCATGCCTCAGTTTAAGCGCCGTCATTTTCTACAGCTTGCCGGATCTACCCTGGCATCCATTGGTCTTAGTCAAACACACTTTTTGCGACAGTGCGATCGCTACGGCAAAGCACTGGCTCAGGACACATCTCGCAAGCTGGCTCTGCTGGTAGGGATCAATAATTATCCCAGATCGGTAGGTCGTCTACGTGGATGCCTCACAGATGTCGAAATGCAGTACGAGTTACTGGTCCATCGCTTTGGCTTTCAACCCGACGACATAAAAATCATTAGCGACCCGATTGACGGCATCCTGAGCACTCGTGTCGCCGCACCACCCACGCGGGAAAATATACTAACTGCATTTGAAGAGCATCTGATCAACCAGGCCAACGAAGGCGATGTTGTTGTCTTTCATTACTCTGGCCATGGAGCGCTGGTCAAAGAAGAAAATGGAATTCCAGGCTTTAACAATCGCAATGGCACTATTGTTCCAATTGATGCACGCGCTGGTGTTTCTCACGATAATAAACAGGTCAATGACATTATGGGCAAAACTCTATTCTTGCTCACCTATGCCCTCAAGACCAACAATGTTAGCCTGATTTTAGATAGCTGTCATGCTGGGGGTGGCACCAGGGGCAATCTAGTCATTCGTTCAGTCACCGACCGATTGTTGAGTGGTGACATAGAACCCTCGGATACTGAACTGGCTTACCAAGAGAGGTGGCAAGGGCTCAATAATCTATCGTCACAAAAACTTCAAGAATTACGCCAGTCAGGCATTGCCAAAGGCATGGCCCTAGGATCAGCCCGCATTAACCAGCTAGCCGCCGATGCGCCCTTTGGAGATTTTAATGCAGGTGCGTTTAGCTATCTACTAACGCGCTATTTATGGCAGCAGGTGGGCGATCAATCGGTCGACAATGTATTTGTTAACCTATCCCGTAGTACCCAAGATGTGGCTAAAAGTGCAGGGCTAGAGCAAGAACCCATCTTTGAGGTTGCCCCCAACAGCAATTTTGAACAGCAGCCACCTTTATTTCTTAAGGCTCCTCACCCCGCGGCGGAGGCCGTTGTGCGACAAATCGACGGCAACAACATCACGTTTTGGCTAGGGGGTGTCTCTCCGCAGAGCATCGAAGCCTTTACCACAGGGGCCGTTTTTAATCTGATCGATACCGAGGGGAATCCGATCGGTGCGGTAACCCAAACAGGCCGGGCTGGCCTGGAAGGCTATGGGACTCTGGAAACAATGGGTCGCAGCGGACGCGATCGCGGCATCTTGATGAGAGAACAGGTGCGGGGGATTCCGGCAGATCTTTCCCTACGAGTGGGTATAGATACTAGCCTGGCGGAGGACGCTGCTGTTGCTAGAGAAACGCTGGCTGCCGTTAACCGCATCACGGTGGTTGATGTGGACCAAACTCAACCCATTGACTATCTACTGGGTAGATTGACAGATAGTATCAAAACTAGAGCCACCACTGAGGGCATCACCATGGTCTCGCCTGTCGGTAGTATCGGCTTATTTACAGAAGGTTTAACGCCCGTTCCTGAATCCTTTGGCCGGGTCGATGAGTCGGTTGTCAACGCTGTTGCTCGTTTACGACCTCGTATGAAGATGCTGCTGGCAGGGCGGATTCTCAAGTCGATTGCTAATGGAGAGACCTCGGATGTCAATGTAGAAGTGGACGTTACCCCAGTCGCGACTGGGGGTACTTTGCTCAGTCGGGGCAGCCGCGCCGCTCAAGAAGCAGGCTTGATTGCCCAGACCGTCGACACAGGCATCCAAAAAGTTGAGGTGGGAACTCGCATAGAGATTGCTGTCACCAATAATGAGTCTAGAAATCTCTATATTAGTATTCTCATTATCGATAGCAAAGGTCAGCTCGTTGTGCTACATCCTGTGGATTGGAATACAGCGGAAACCGCGACGCTGGTGCAACCCGGTCAGCGACTCATTGCCCCCAGTCCAGGCAGCAATTTCGAGTTTGAAGTGGGTGGACCGGCTGGCCATTTTGAGCTGTTGGTCCTGGCCAGTACCGACCAGTTGCGGGATGCGCTGAGGGGCCTTAGAGAAATTGCCCGTGGACGAGGTATCCGCTCCGGTAATCCACTTGTTTTTGGCGAAGGTCAAACCCGTGGTTCTAACGAAGGGGATGATGCTCCCGTAGAGATTTTGGATAGTTTATTGGGTGACTTAAACCGTAATGCACGCAGCACCGTACTTGTACGCGGTCGCCAGAGTTCTGATACCCAGCGACTAGCAGCATTTTCTGCGGTTTTTGAAGTGGTGGAATAGCGTTGATAGGATACTGTTGCCACAAGATGTAAGAAAACGTTGATCCGTGATATCCAGCAATCGTAAAAGTTATCTAGTACATTGCCTTTAAGTAAGCTTTACTGTTTATCCAACCAGGATAAATTTTTAACACATGAAGTGCTATTTCTCAGTGTAAATATACAAGCAGCAGATACGTTTGATGATACAAACATCATTCAGGATGTCCCTACTAGCTCGCCATGTCTCATATGACCTCAAAAGCAAAAGCCACTGTATTATTTTCCTTGTCGTTGACAGGGCTGTTAATGTCGAGCCTACCGGTTCTAGGGCAATCTAGACCTGACCCCCGAGGTCGAGAGGATTCTAATGTGGACATGCCCCTATTGGACGGAGCACAGTGTACCCATACTAGTTCACGCTCACAGTATGATCGGCTACGGACGGGCTCGTCTATTGTGTCAGTCAACCGACGCCCCTATGAGTCACAGTTTTACATGTCGATTCGTGCTACCTACAGGGCTGCGATTACTTGTTTGACTGACTCACGCATATTTCCCTTACTATCGTTACAGATGGGGGTGCCTGACGATGATGTCGCTAAGGAGACATTAGCTACAGTCAATGTTTATCAAAGTGGTAATGTTGTCTATTCCTATGACAATATTATTCCAGGTAGTTTGATTAATACTCCGTTGTCCCTAGGCAATGGTGAAGACTTTGCTATCGAAATTGTGTGTCATCGGGCAGGCTCTAGCGGCCAGAACAGCAGCTGTAATCTTCACTTTCTAGAAGCCAAGCTGTATGGTGCTACAAATAATACCATCCATAGTAGTCCCTCCACAGGCAGCCCAGCCCCAGGAGGATACGTCATCAACACGGGCGAGCCTCAAACAAATCCCACAGCCTCAGACAGCAATCGTCCTGAAGGACATACTCCCCCCAATAACCCCAGCAGCGTGATTGATCAAACCAATGATGTGCTCAATGGAGTTGAAGATGCTGTAGATACGGTAAACGATATTTTTGATCTCTTCTAAACGTCGTTGTCTCCCTTGGCGTCAACCTATTGTCCTAAGTGCCAGCCATCTCTATGAGCTTCAACCGACGCAAATTTATTGTAACCAGTACCCTGGGAAGTCTTTCCTTTGCCAAGACTTCCAGTTTCTTTTTTCCTAAACCGGCCAATGCTTATTCTCTTAACTATCGGCTAAGTCAAGATGGTCGGGCTGATGCTGTGTTTAGAACCTTTCGTGAGGTTAATATTGCCCAAGGAGAAACGGCCAACCTCCCCCCAGAGACCAATTCGGTTGTTGCAGAGGTTGTACAATCTGTTCAGCAAGAGTTTACGAATCGCAGCTATACAGATAGCGCAACTCCTTTCTCTAAACGTTTAGGTAACGTGGATAACCCGCTTTGGGGTAGACAGCGCAATGAACGTCTAGGGCCTAATCCTGGCTTTGGCACAATCCAAGTTGTGAATAATTTTGTGAGCCCCATTGCCTTTACGGGATCCACGACGGCTGGAGTTGATCGCGGTATGCAGGTGCTGGGCGGCGACGAACATTTAGATGCGCTGGAGTTAGATGGTGCCCTAGTACCCACTCGTAATCGGTTTGAAGACTGGGGCACCTGGGACGGTGATGTAGATCCGAATACTGGTGAATATTTAGGACCTAGTAGTATTACCAGCTATGAAACTCGGTTTGGCTCAGTTACGCGTTTATATACAGTCAAAGAGCCAGGCCCTGGTGGGTTTGCTGAAATTCTCTTTATTATCGATGGTGGCCGTCGGGTAAAAGCGAATTTAAATATACGAGTGGATTTTTCCTAGAGGAGAAGTGCGCATAGACACTTGCCATTAACTAATCATCCACTCATCGACCCATCACTCATCTGCCCTAGATACTGCTTAAAGACCGTTACCAATCAAAATAAAGGGAGCCCAGTAGTAGGGATGGTCTGGGCTAGCCTGTAACCTGATAGGGTTACCAGTAACGGTATCCAGTATATTAATAGCGGCTCTCGGTTCTCCTGTGATGCTAGACAGATCGTTGTTAATAAGTGCTAGCTGAGCCTTTTGTAGGGCTTCGGTTTTTGAGTAGCCTGCATTAATGGCAAGATAAAAGGCATTCATCAATGTCTGGGTGCCGCCATCGTCTACTTGCCAAAGAGAGGCAACTACAGCACGTGCTCCCTGTCGTTGAAACTGATAGCCTAATCCCAGCACCTGCTCACCGTTATTGTCAAACCCACCCAGACCCGTCTCACAGGCACTCAGCACCACTAAATCAACCCTGGTCAGTCGCCAGGTTTCAATATCTCGAATAGTGGGACGATCGCCGTTGCCAAACAAAATAAATGACTCCCCTGCATCTTTGGGGACAAGTGAGGCGTGAGTAGCAAAATGCAGAATATTGAAGGTATTTAGCCTGGACCGCAGTGACGCCAGACTAAAGTCATTGTCAATGTAGGTTTGAATATTGGATAGGGTACGAGCAAGAATGGACACTTCTATGCCAGCAAAGGGTAAGCCCGAAAACTTAAGGGTCTGGTTTCCGACATTGACGGTGTGGGTCACTGTTTCATCTGCAAAGGCCGCTGCCAGGATACGAGGCGCGGTTAATGGCTGTGTATTGAGGTTTTGTAGGGATGTGGCTGTAATGTTGTTGATTTGAAAGCGCTCTGCTAACCATTGGCCGTCGCTGGCATTCGCTGAATCGTAGAGTGCCGCCAGGGGAACATAGCGTAAGGGGCCGTCTGGTGCGTAAAGAATCGTTTTTGCATTTGCCCTGGATAAGTCTTCTTCCAAAGGTTCAATCAGCCAACGATATAGTTGATATGCAGACCCTTTGGCATCTTGTGTGGGTTGTTGTAGAACAGATCGAAATGTTGCGATCGCACTATTGAGCTCAGCCCGGCTGACATGCTTCACTGTTCGCCGTAATGGTGGAGCATTTGCAGTGGTAATAATCAACTCAATGCGGTCCTCTAGGACCAGTGGATAGATCAAAACAGCATTAAGCTGTTCTAGATTATCTCCAAGGCTGCTAATTTCTTGAATCGAGAAGCTGCTTTCGTCTGTAGCCATTTGCTGTAGACTTCCTTGTATATCATCACTGCGCGTGAATTCATTGAACTGAAGGAATAGCTGATCCTGGACCTCAAGCAGTTGATCAAGTCGCGGTTGCTCCGCTGGGGTTAATGTCCCTTGAATGGTTGCTTCCTCTAATTGGCTAATCTCCTGACCAATTTCAATGGCGGATGTTTGCAACCGCTCATATTGATCTAAAATCTCTTGCTCAGCTTGATAAAATTCAATGCCACTGGCCGTACGGGCATTGCCTCGCACATTGTTAAAATAGTCTTGCACCTCTTGCACCTTCAGCAAATCCAAGATGCGTTGAGCTTCAAGCACTCGATTTTGCTGTAAAAGTAGGTCCGCTAACTGCCGGTAGGTATCGGCAATCGTATCGACATAGGAGGTTTGCAGGTCCACTGCCAGCGACTGATTATCGGCGCGGATCGCTTCGTATTGATTAATGGCTTGTTTCAGAAAGAGAATTGCGACACTGGGTTGTTGATTAGCCCGGTAGAGTAAACCAAGATTACTGAGGATCGTCCCCTGGGCTGGACGGAGATTGAGTTGGGTTGCGATCGCAAGACTACGCTGATAATAAAGTAATGCTGTGTCGTAATCTCCCATCAACTGATAAAGTTCGCCCAAATTATTGAGGACCCTGAGTTTGCCAACAGCAAACCTAGATGTTTGAGATAATTCAAGGCTTTGCTGATAATATTCCAGGGCTTGCGAATAGTTTTCCTGTAAAGCGTAAACAATCCCTATGTTGCCCAGGGTCGTGGCTTCACCCTGTGGGTCGCCAAGCTGGCGTTTTAAGCTCAAGCTTTGTGCAAAGGCCTGCAAGGCACTGTCGTAATTCTTCAGATAGCGATGCACCTGACCAATATTGTTTAACACTCGCGCTTCATTTACCGGGTCATCCGCATCACGTACCAGCAACAGACTCTGTTCATAGGCATCAAGGGCAGCCCCATAGTCACCGAGTTTTTTATAAACTATCCCTAAATTTCCCAACGCCCTAAACTCTCGGATGGGGCTATCAATACGTCGGGCAAGCTCCAAACTTTGTCGGTGAAACTGTAACGCCAGACTATACTGACTCAGCAGATCATAAACCACACCCATGTGGGTCAATGCCGCTGTCTCTCCATCCTGATTATTCAGTTCTCGGTTGACACTGAGGCCTTGTTCAAAGTAGCGCAGAGCTTCAGAGTAATTATTTTGTTTACGATAGGCGAGCCCAATATTAATCAATAACTTAGATGCACTCCCCTGGTTATCCATGGCTTGATACAGCCCTAAAGCCTGCTTCCAGTCATCGATAGCCGCTTGCCATTGCTCTGCTTGAAACGACGCAACACCACGATCCCGTAAACGGTTAGCCTCAGCTGTCACCTCAACCGAGGCTGGTGACTGATGGCTATCGGCAAAGATTACTTGCGACGGCAAACGGTTCAGCGATGTCAAGAACGTTAAGGCAATCAATGCCAATGCATGGGTGACCATAACTACAGCAATTATATTTTCTTAAACTATACGCTCAGAAGAAGGTCCAAAAAGGTTAACCAGGCTGCTGTCATACTACCTGGAGTGAAGAACTGGGCTGCATTGATGCCGACGGGAGAAGCTCAATAGGTTCTCTACAAAATTTCAGCTTTCCGTTTCTCCATGTGCCACATAAACCATGAATAAGTGCACACCGCCAAGAAACACCCAGTTTAGCAAGCATTAATGGCGAATCAGCCTCAAAAACACTCACGTTTCAAGAGTTGAGCCCCATTGAGGATCAACAATACTAATCATTTATTCGGAGTCATCACCATGAAACTTTTATCTGCCATTGGTTTAGGTACTGTTCTTCCCATCTTGTTGTCTACTACAGCACTGGCAGCCATTGAACCTCACATTGACATCTATCCCCAAGAGACAATCCAGCTATCTCAGGGACAGTCCTACAGTGATTTAATCGACACAGGGCTAGAACAACTAAAATCGCGTAGCTACGAAGCCGCACTGACCTCATTTGAGACAGCAATTGCGATGGAACCTAATCAATTTCAAGGTTGGTTGGGTAAGGGAGAAGCCCTCTACGGTCTGCGACGTTATGCAGAGGCAGGAACAGCCTATCGGCAGGTAACGGCACTCAACCCTAATTTAACCTACGCATGGGTCTGGTTAGGCAATGCGCTGGATGAAACAGATCGCCTGCAAGAGGCGCTAGCCGCTTATCAGCAGGCGCTTACGATAGATCCAAACTATGCGTGGGCGTATTACCATCGGGGCATTGCGTTGAATAACGCTGAGCAATATGGGGATGCGCTGGCGGACTTTCAGCAGGCCACTGAACTCAAACCAGACCTGACCGGGGCATGGTTATGGGTAGGTCGTTTATTGCTCAAGCTAGAGCGACCAGGTGAGGCATTGACAGCCCTGGATCGGGCAGTGGCATTGGCAGCAAATAATGCCCGCATCTGGTTCTATCGGGGAAATAGCTTGGCCGGGCTCAAGCGGTATGAAGAGGCGATTGCTTCTTATGATCAGGCAATTGCCCTCAATCCACAGGCGGAGGGTCCCTGGTATAACAAGGCGCTGGCCCTGGCAGATTTAGGACGTTACGGACAGGCCGTTGAGGCGATGGATCAGGTACTGGTGATTAATCCGCAAAATACCCGGGCGCAGGAGTTACGAAATCAGTGGAGAGAATTAGCACAGCAATAGTTGGGGATTAAAACATTGAAGCAAGTCTTTTGGGACGTGTTGTTGAACAGTGCTTCTCTTTATCCAGAATCTCACTGACACCTGATGCCCTGCCTCGCCGAGTTCTGGCTTAAAGTTCCAGCTGCAGTTAATATTCCAGCTGAGTGAATAAGTCTGCTTAACCCAGCGATACCCAACGGCGACAGGTTAACGAACCCCCACCTATGAGAACGATGCTCTATCTCTATAATGCCTCGAAATCGAAATTTTGCAGGTAATCCTTAGATTTCTCTGACCATGGCCAAAATCAATCTAGACTAACCCCAGGGCACTGTCCGTATCCAAGCACTATGGAACCTCCCTTTCGCTATTGGCAAATAACAACCCTCACCGCCGCAGGGCAGCTGGAACACCGAGACTGTCCCCAAGCTCAGCAATGGTTCAAAGCTCGCTTTGAAGATGAAATCGCGGCTGAGGAGCTATCAGATCGCATTTGTCAGGATACGCTATGGCGCATTTGCCAGGCGCATCCTAATGAAGCGTCCATGGCGCAGCTATGTCTGCGCTGCTGGTTATCTCACCAAATTGTTTACATCTGCATCCAGCTAGCCCGTAGTTTTGGTGCAACCTATGGCTTTCAAGCAACTGACCTGTGGCCGTTGGTGTTAGATGACGATGGTAAAGTGCCCGCCACATACCAATCGTTTACGATGAAGATCTTGGCTAGCTATGATCCAAACCGGGGGGCCCTTAGTACCTGGGCCAGTCGCCTCACCAAAAATCACCGTGAATTAAATAACTTTTTGCTTAGTCAGGGACTGTACCGAGCCACCCCCTGGGCGATTCTGAATGATACAAAGGCGACCCAATTGCCTCGGTTTTTACCGCATCTGAGTCCATCAGAGTTAGACATCGCTGCCCAGTTGCTAGGAGCTTACCATCGGGTGTATCGGAGGGACCGCATTACCCAGAGAACTAGCCGTGGGCAACGATGTAGCGCTCCTACCGATGAACAGTTGCAGCGGATAGATCTTAGCCAACCGCCAAATGTCGTTCTATCACAGCTTCATGACCTGGCAGAACAGCTACGCCAGTCCCGTGTTGCTGCACGGGGAGGCAGCCTACCTAGCCAATCTCTTGATGCCAATGAATACACCGAACCAGCGGTCCCAGTCTCTGATGATTTTCAGGAGATCCAAGATGAATTTGCCAAGAACTATCGTCAAGATTTTCTCAATACTCTAGGCGAGGCCATTAAAGTAACGGTGACGGCCTACACGGTCCATTACCAAAAGCGTAGACCCCCCCAGGGCAGAGTATATCGTCAAGCATTGGAGCTGTTTCACTGCGAGGGACGGCCCATGGGAGAGATTGCCAAAACACTGGGGTTAAACAGTCAGGTTAAGGTCACACGGCTACTGAATCTTAAAAAATTTCGCACTGAAGTCTGTATTTATTGGCTTAACCAACTTAAGGAACGTGTACAAAAAAACGCCCTAAAACATCTTTCGCCTGATCAGTTAGATAACATTGCTGACAAGCTAGAGCAAATCCTAAACGAAGAGGCGGATGCGGTGATGGCAGAAGCGGCCTCGGAAGCACAGATACCGAAAAATCGCACAGCCAATAGTGTATTTGCCCGACAACTCTGCGCAGTTGTTGACACACTACCACTGCCCCCTGATTTGCCTTCCTAAGATTTACACATTCCTACCATTGCAGCCCGATGATAAGCCATGAGTATTCAACCTTCAAACCCAGATCCTTTCAAAGGTTTTCACCCTGTAGCAACAGAAACGATTATGCTAACTAATACGTCTACTCAATGGGCTCAGCGTGTTTGTCGTGATATTGCAGATGCAGATGAACAATGGCATAGCTTTTTAAGGGCCCTGGCCATTACAGGCTTTGAACAATGGCTAAATCAAGGGAATAGTGGGCTACCAATTAGCTATTCACAGACTGTCGCGCCGGGTACAGATGCGACTATTCAGGTGGGAGATTTTCGGCTATATATTTTACCCATGGGCACGCTTAAGGATGATCAGGTGGTGATTCCAGCCAGTGCCTTGAGTGAGAAGCACACAGCCCATTTGTATGTGTTAGTAGAGGTGCACGAAGAAGTGGCGCAGGTGCGCGTGAGGACAGCGTTACTGTCTCATCAGCTAGAGGCTTATGTTGAGCGACAGTGCGAGGCTGAGGAGTATGGGGTGCCGGTAAGCGAGTTTACAGTGCCTCCTGAAAAACTGTTGTGGTATCTCAGCTGTTTAAAGCCAGAGGCTATTATCAAACCTGACACGGTCACATCTAGCGTAAAAGAGAAAATTACTACTCAGCTGCATGAGACTGTGACTACGGTTATCAATACGGGGAAATGGCTACAGGGGCAGTTAGATACTGTGGCCGAACAGCTAGCGTGGCAGTTTATCCCGTCTTTAGAATGTGGCTATGAGCTCAGGGACTTTAGAGATGCTGAAGATCCTCTAGGTAAAATATCAGACATTCTTAGGGAGTTGCAGGACCGAAGTGTGGGTGTGCCCACTGACGCAGTTGGAGCTTGTCAGTCTGTCAGAGTGGGTAATGTCATTTGTTACTTTTATACGTTCATCTGGGAACTGGCAGAAACAAATGAATGGAGTAGTCTATTTGTGTTATTTGGTGCAGATGCCAATGAGCCATTACCCATTGGCACAGAGCTTCAGGTAAGCGATCAAACATCGGTCATGTCTACTAGTAAGGTGCAGCCGGGGGCGATGACTACGTTTTTATATATCCAGGCAATTGGTAATTTAGATGAGCTGTTTACTGTGGATATTAGTTCATCGGATGGTGAAACATTAACGCTACCTCCGTTTGGTTTTGTTTGAAGGCCTAGAAGCAGGCTCAGCTAACGGAGAGGTAATTTCACTTAAGTGCGATCGCACTCCCAATACCCACAATTTACCGTTTAAGTAAGCACTTTAGTATCATGGGGCTAGAACCATCGGCTCCCTAGCCTAGTGCCTGCCATGACTCAATCTATTAATCGAGTTCGTTGGACTACCGAAGACTTAAAGCGATTACCAGATAGTAGCAACCGCTATGAAATAATTGATGGACGCTTGCTTATGACCCGCGCGCCTCACTGGAAACATCAAAAGGTCATTAGCAATGTAGTCAGGGTCCTCAACACTTGGTCGGATACTAGTAATCTTGGTGAAGCTGTACCCACACCCGGTGTCATTTTTGAGGATGCAGATAATGTAATTCCAGATGTCGTATGGATTAGCTATGAGCGTCTATCGGTAGGGTTAGATGATGAAGGCCATTTGACCATTGCACCAGAACTTATGGTTGAAGTGTTATCAGCTGGCAAACAAAATCAAGAGCGAGATCGAGAAACCAAGGTGAAGCTCTACAGTGAACGCGGTGTTCAAGAATATTGGATTTTAGATTGGCGCGCTCAGCAGTTGGAAGTGTATCGGAGAGAAGATGGTTTGTTGAAACTCATGAATACACTATTTTCGCAAGATAGTTTGAAATCGCCTATTTTGCCAGGCTTTACCTGTCAGGTTGAAGTCTTTTTTGGATAGCAGATTGTCAATGTTTGAAGTCGTCTGTTTAGGTGGAGCCAAACTGGTGCAGCTCCAAATCCATGCACTATCTACAAACCATTGCCGATCAAAATAAACGGTGCCCAATAATAGGGATGGTCTGAACTTGCATTCAGACTAATCGGTTCCCCTGTGTCGAAATCGACAATATTAATTGCCGCTCTGGATTCTCCTGAAATTACCGAGAGATCATCTTTTATCAGGGCTAACTGTGCCCGTCGCAGCGCTTCGGCTTTAGGTAATCCTTCACTGAGGGCCAGGTAAAAGGCATTCATCAGGGCCTGGGTGCCGCCATCGTCTACGCGCCATAGCGATGCCATTGCTGCTTTTGCCCCGGCTCGCTGAATCTGGTAGCCCAGCCCCAATACCTCAATCCCACTGTCTAAATCCTGTCCGCCCAGTCCTGTCTCACAGGCACTCAGTACCACCAGATCCGCGTTGCGTAGGGGCCAACTGCGCATCTCTCGTAGCGTGGCCACATTGCCATCGCCAAAGAGAATAAACGACTCATCGGGACTGCTGGAGACAAAGGCACCGTGGGTGGCCAGGTGAATAATATTGTAGCCAACTAATTCAATGCGGCGTTTGGTGTCGGTTTTGCTAAAGTCAGCATCGAGGAGAACATCGGTGTTGGGTATTTGGGCTGCCAGGTTGTTGACCTCGGTGCGGGTAAACGAAAGGTCGCTAAAGGTGTATTGCTCACCGCCAACAGTGGGGCTAAAACTACAGTCGGCACAGGCAGCAGCCAGAATAGTGTGCTCAGTCTGGGGTGGGGTGTCAAAGTCACTAATGGAATCGGTGGTAATGTGGGTGACTGAGAATCGCTCGGCAAGCCATTGGTTGCCATCGTGCAGGGCGACGAGGGGAATATAGCGCAGGGCTCCATCTGGAGAATAGACAATGGTTTGGGTGCTGGTGCCATTATCGAGTAGGGCCAGGTCTTCTTCGATATCTTTAATTAGCCAGTTGTAGAGTTTTTGCGCAGCTGCTTTTGCCTGTTGGGTGGAACCATGGGGGCTACGGAGCAGGGTACGGTAATTGAGGATGGCATCATTGATATCCTTAGCGTTGACTTCCACCGGACGATGGATGGGTGGGGCATCTGGGGGAACCAGGATGAGTTCTAGGCGGTCTTCTAGGATGAGTGGATACAGTAGGACGGCATTGGGCAGGTTGGCAATGTTGTTTTGGAGGGAGAGTAGGCTAGCCAGTTCAATGTTTTGGCCTTCTATTGAGGTGCGTAGCAGGGCGATGGCGTCTTTAACGGCTGGATATTCTAGAAACTCAGTGAAGTTCTCCAACAGCTCGCCTTCACGGGCGCTAAGTTGATCAAACAGTTCCAATTCGTTGGGAGTTAATGAGTCATAGCCCTCAGTATCTGCTTTGGCTTTGAGTCGAGCTAAGTCCTCTTTGGCCAGAAGAACCTCTTTATAAAGGGTAAGGATCTCTTCTTCTGGTTGCCAATAGTCAACATCTCTAGGGGCATCATCATGACTACGCACATCCTGAAAATAGTCTTCTAGCTCTTGTGTTCGCAGAAGATCAAGCACAGCTTGGGCTTCTAGAACGCGATTTTCTTGAAGAAGGAGATCCGCAAGTCTTCGGTAGGTATGGGCAATCGTATCTGTATAAGACTGCTGTTGTTCCTGGGTTAATGTTTGGTGATCATCACGAATATTTTCATAGATATTGACTGACTGTTTAAGAAAAATAATTGCTAACTCAGCTTCCTTAGTCGCCTCCAGCAGTCTGCCAATATTGTTGAGTGTTATGCCTTCGCCTGCGCGGTCCCCAATCTCACGTTGGATTACCAGGGCCTGCTCAAGGTAGTCTAACGCTTGGGGATACTGATCTAAGTTGTAGTAAATACCACCAATATTGTTGAGTGTTGTGCCTTCGCCTGCCCGGTCCCCAATCTCACGCCGGATTACCAGGGCCTGCTCAAGGTAGTCTAACGCTTGGGGATACTGACCTAGGTTGATGTAAACACCACCAATATTGTTGAGTGTTGTGCCTTCGCCTGCCCGGTCCCCAATCTCGTGTAGTCTCATCAGAGACTGCTCAAAGTAGTCTAACGCCTGGGAGTACTGGTCTAGGTTGTTGTAAACACCACCAATATTGTTCAGCGTCAAGCTTTCCCCTGCGCGGTCCCCAATCTCGCGTAGAATTACCAGGGCTTGCTCAAAGTAGTCTAACGCTTGGGAATACTGACCTAAGTTGTCGTAAATACCACCAATATTGTTGAGTGTTGTGCCTTCGCCTGCTTGATCCCCAATCTCGCGTTTAACCACCAGGGCCTGCTCAAAGTAGTCTAACGCCTGGGGATACTGACCTAGGTTGATGTAAACGCCACCAATACTGTTGAGTGTCGCGCCTTCACCTGCTTGGTCTCCAATCTCGCGTTGGATTACCAGGGCCTGTTTATGGTAGTCCAGCGCTTGGGGATACTGGCCTAGGCTACGGTAAACACCACCAATATTGTTGAGCGTTCTGCCTTCGCCTGCTTGGTCTCCAATCTCTCGTAAGATTACCAGGGCCTGTTCATGGTAGTCCAGCGCTTGGGGATACTGGCCTAGGCTACGGTAAACACCACCAATATTGCTGAGCGTTCTGCCTTCGCCTGCCTGGTCCCCAATCTCTCGTAAGATTACCAGGGCCTGTTTATGGTAGTCCAGCGCTTGGGGATACTGGCCTAGGCTACGGTAAACACCACCAATATTGTTGAGCGTCGCGCCTTCGCCTGCTCGGTCCCCAATCTCGTAACTGATCACCAGAGCCTGCTCATAGTAGTCCAGTGCTTGGGGATACTGGCCTAGACTCTGGTAAACAACACCAATACTTCTGAGCGTCGCGCCTTCGCCTGCCCGGTTCCCAATCTCGCGTTGGATTACCAGAGCTTGTTCGTGGTAGTCCAGTGCTTGGGGATACTGGCCTAGGTTGTTGTAAACGCCACCAATATTGCTGAGCGTCCCCCCTTCGCCTGCTCGATCCCTAATCTCGTGTAGAATCACCAGGGCCTGTTCATAGTAGTCCAATGCTTGAGGATACTGGCCTAGCTTGTTATAAGTGAGGCCGATATTGTTGAGTGTTATACCTTCGCCTGCCCGGCTTCCAATCTCGCGTACGATTGCCAGGGCCTGTTCATAATAGTCCAACGCTTGGGAATACTGGCCTAGGTTGTCGTAAGTGAGACCGATATTGTTGAGCGTCGTACCTTTGCCTGCTCGGTCTCCGATCTCGCGTTGGATGACGAGGGCTTGTTCATAGTAAGTCAATGCTTGGGGATACTGGCCTAGGTTATGATAAATACTACCAATATTTCTGAGCGCCCCCCCTTCGCCCGCACGGTCGTCGATCTCGCGTAAGATGACGAGGGCCTGTTCATAATAGTCCAATGCTTGGGGATACTGGCCTAGGCTACGGTAAACACCACCAATATTGTTGAGCGTCCCCCCTTCGCCCGCACGGTCGTCGATCTCGCGTAAGATGACGAGGGCCTGTTCATAATAGTCCAATGCTTGGGGATACTGGCCTAAGTTATCGTAAGTGAAGCCAATATTGTTGAGCGTTCCCCCTTCGCTCGCACGGTCGCTGGTCTCACGGATGATGACAAGGGCCTGCTCCAAGTAGTCCAATGCTTGGGGATACTGGCCTAAGTTATTAGCAATTGCACCAATTCCTGTCAGTGCTCTCCCTTCTCCTTGGCGATCGCCAATTTCTTGGTACACTATCAGGGCTTGTTTTAATTTCTCAAGCGCCTCTTGCCAGCGACTGATTTTCCATAGTCTTAATGACTCATTGAATAGCTGGTCTGCTTCTGTTTTTCTAGCCTCTTGCTTGGTGCCAACAGTTGCGTTTAACCAATAAGTCTCCTGGAGATGCTCCCTATAGACGGTGCCTAGATTGCCACCAGTGTTCCAAAAAGATGACCTTTTTACTGGCAGTTGTCTTTTGTCTATCCTATCCATTGACAGAATCGCGGGCTCACTCGTTGTTTGGGCAGCCTTCCCTATCTCTGTCATCAATGCCGACAACACTAGAGTCAATGAAAGGCCAAACAGTTTGATCATCGCTTTAGGAGCTAACTTTAAAGTGCTTGTTGAACAACACCGGTGGCAGTGCCTATCTATTCTCACTATGACCCCCACCCACCCAAAAACTCAACCAACTATTAACTTTTCTTCTCAACCACCTCCATCACGGTCTCAACTGCTTCCACAGCATCCACCAGCCCCTGCCCAAAGAAATACACTTCCGGTGCAATGGCCTCCACCGGGCCACTAATGCCCGAAGGTCGCACAAATGGAAAATCGACTGCTGTACCAAATCCAGCTGCCGCCTGTAGCCGATACCGATTCTGATCCGCCTGACTCAGTGCCAACGGCCCATAATTCGCCGTCTGCCCCAAAATTGCCCCCAGCTCATCTCGACTCAACTGCTGCGCCCCATCCACCGAGCGCATCAACGCCAGTACCCCACTCACCACCGGGGCCGAAAACGACGTCCCCTGTACCTGCACATATTGTCCCAACGGATCTAACGTCAAGCCCCAACTCGTCTGTGGTGGCTCCATACCCTGCCAAAAACCAGGCACCCAGGTACCCCCAACCGTCAAAATACCGCCCGCCTGCTCACGGTTTGTCTCACCACCGGGGGCTACCACATCCAGTCCCGCTCCATAGCTGCTGTAATAGCTGCGGTTCCCCCGCACATTTGTTGCCCCCACCGAAATTACGCCTGGCAACGCTGCCGGAAAAGATACTCCATCCAGCTGGCTATTTCCCGCCGAAGCGACAATCACCATGGCTGGATGTGCATCCAGTATCTGAAATATTTGATCGCTAAGCTCCTGGTCCGGTAACAACCCCCCCAGGCTCAGGTTAATCACATCCACATCTCTTGCTGCTGCATAACCCATGGCCTCAATCAGTGCCGCTACAGTAATCTCTCCCCCCAGGCCAAATACGCGCACTGGCAAAAACTGTGCCTCAGGGGCAACACCGACTACTCCCTGACGGTCCGCAGGATTTGCCGCAATTATCCCAGCTGACCAGGTACCATGAAACTCATTGCCAATCTCTAACTGAATAATCCGCCGCAGAACGTCTGCCTGTTGTTTTTCTGAGGCGGTGGGCATGACCCTAGCAATCTGTTGCGCCAGGTTTGGATAGGCTGCCAACAGATCCGCAGCCCCTAATGTAAATGTGCGCTGAAAATGGGGTCTCAGATAGGCCAACTCCTCTTCATTAATGCGGGTATCGGCATCTCCTAGAGCACAGTTTTCACTCCCTGCACAGGTTATTTCTTTATTTGAGAAATCCCAACCATATTCTTCGTCTGGCAGCCGGTCTGCTATAGTCTCTGGTACCGTATACACTCGGTCCACCAGATCAGGATGGTCCCACTGGATCAGGCTATCGATAACGGCTACCACCACATTTTCTCCCTGGGTGGTCTCCCAAGCCTCAACTGCCCGCACGTCTACCCGTGGGTAGGGGCGAGGCCGCACAGCCCGACTGTTTAAATGCCACTGCAATGGCAACAATGAGTTAGGAAATGGGGACGTCTCATGGGCCGCAGATACATTAGATACATTTTCTGGACCATTGGTGCGTTGGGGGTCGCCCATAGAGAGAATATCCAATGTGGATACATCAAACGGGATGGACTGAACAAAATTTGGCGTGGCCGATTGAACGTTGGGTAAAGTCCTTAGCTGGTTGGCTGCTGCCAGCACTGCTGTGCCTGACACATTATTGGCCCGCACCAGGTAGCGTCCTTCACTAAATCGTAGCGATCGCAATACGTCTACACCATATTGGGCCAACAAACGGCGGACCGTTTCATCAGCAATGCCCGGTTCAAAACTCACCACTATTTCCTGGGTGACCACAATGGATTCAGTCATATTCTCCCGACTCAGCACCGGTAGGGTGGCCTGCACATAGGCTTGATTCAGCCGCTGTGCCCATTGTTCATCCAGCCCATGGGGCAGTTCCACCAGGGCATAGCGTTCCCCCAGGGGTTTCACGGTGACATCCGCTTTATGTGCCTCTCGACTAAAGCTAGTGGCCGCTGTCAGGTCTCGCTGTAGCCGTAAATAGGCCGGTTCATTAAGGTCACGGGTAAAGGAGGGAACAGGCTTCAACTCCACCGCAATTTGATCTGAACGTTCCACCAGGGGAACTTGTTGGCCATAGAAGGTGTAGGATAGCTGTTCTTCTTGATCCGCTTGATCCGCAGTGAGCGTTGGATTTTGGGCAAGTATGGGCTGATTATTTGCCATTGCCGCTGGTTGGGTTACCCCTGTAAACGCACCCGTTGCCATCAGAATCCAGGGAAGTAATTGCTTTAGCATTCAGTCAATCCTCAATCCACTCTCCGTCGTTACTTCTGAGCTGAAGGGACTTATTCACTGATCCACTTCACTGATCCACAATGTTCTCAAGTGTGAATAAGCTTTAACAACGAAGAAGTAACCCTTGCTGAGTGGCTCGTAGCAGCTATTCAGTCCCTGATTCTTCAATGAGGAGACTCCCATGCCCAAAGCTCAAATCGTGCTGCGGCAGCTACTCCAATATGGGTTACCTGCGATCGCACTATCCGCCGCTGGCAGTTTAAGTTTCATTTTGCTGTCCGGCAATACCTATGTCTTTGACATGTTTAACAATTGGTTCAATACCAATATCTTTCACCTACCCGATGAGTCTCAGCCTCTGGATAAACCTGTTCCTGATTTTCGTCCCGATAGCCAGATTCCTAACATTAATATTGAACTGCCTACGGTATCTGTAGATCCTGACATCACGGTAACAACTCCGGTCATGGTTGATCCTAGGATGATTTTTTCTCCTGAACTGAACTTCAATCCTGAACTTAACCCAGAGATTACCGTCTCGCCTACAATTGAGTTTCATCCTGAACTCAATACGAACTTTGACGTTGCCCCCAGTCTGGAGGTTACCCCCCAGGTGACAGTGTCACCTTATTTTCGCAACAGTCCTGAACGCCCGATCATTCTGACTAATCCAGATCGGCCCTCCATTAAAGGACCCGGTCCACTACCAGAAGGACCTGAGCCAATACCCATAGATGCCACTGTACCTGATGCTCCGAGACAGCCCCCGGAGCCAATTGTACCAACAGTTCCAGATAACCCAATACAGCTTCCCACACCTAAGATGTTGCCAAAGACTCCAGTCTTACGGCAACAGCCTTATCCAGCAGTAGTAGAGTCAGAAAAGAAACCTGACGAGCCTGAGTTTAATTTTCAGTTTCCTGAGGATGAGGTGGAAACAACGCCTGAAACACCCGTTATCAGTTTTGACCCAGAGGAGCTACCGCCAGACCTGTCTCCCCAACCACGTTTAGGCAAAGAGTTCTTGCCTGAAGGTAGGGATATACCTCCGACATCTGCTCGTAGTCGCCCTCCGCATCATCCAACAGACCCATCTGACAAGGTAGTCAGTGTGCCTGAACCAGGGATGGTGATGATAATTTTGTTCTTTGGGTTGGGATTACTTGGGTTTAAGAAAAAGCGTTAGAAAAATCAGGTGCGCACTAATCAGATAATACTGGTTAGTGCGCACCGCTCTGTTGAATATAAGCGTGCCCTAATCTTGAGAAGAGGTGCACACCTTCTCAATCATCTTTTCTTGGATTCCCAACAGCTCAGCAGAGGGCTCACTTACACTAAAGAGAGCTTGAATTGCATCGTAGGGAAAATTATGCTCCACAAAATACTCAGTCTGCTGAATCGCAGTCCACTCAGCATTAGACACCGTTGACTCATTCGGGCTAGAAAAACTCTCCAAGTCATTGCTAATTAATGTCCGTGTCTCATCTGAGACCATTTGAAAGTTAGGAATTAAGGTAGGATCTGCGTTCTCAATGGCATATATTCCTAACGTATAGGTTTCTCCGGGTTCTAAGGGGTCACCATCATAAATGACATGGGTTTCATCAGCAGATGGTGTGTATTCCCAAAAAGGACTCTTTGAGTCAACCGCTAGAGAGACTTTAGCCACTGCCCCAGGTTGCCAAACAATCACAGGCTGATCATGCCAGATCTCAGGAGTATTTGCACCCAGATGGGTGGGTGAGAGCACACATAGCGGTCCCCGTGACACCAAACTTCTTTCCCTGTCCTCATCATCCCTAACAATACGGCTCCAAATATTAGTTAAGCGGCTGCGTAAATCGCTAGAGGAGTTTTGGGCGCTAGCATTTGATCCCAACCCCAGGCATAGGGTAACAACACTAACCAACCCCATGCGCTCCATGGTCTTGAAGTGAATCGTCATAGATTTTTCTCCTGATTACAACGTTGCAAACCGGGTATGTGATATACCCACACAGTGGCCGTAGGCAGTAGCCAGGGCAAAACAATCGAGGCTGCACCATACACGACAATCCCGAATAGCCCATATCCGACACTGAAACCTATGAGCCCTAGCCAGCGATAGCGTCGTAACTGCTGATCCCGTTGCATAGCTAGAGCAGACATCGCACCTACAATGGTGCCAATTCCTACCATCCACAAAACAGGAATCGGTATCATCCAGTGCTGATTTAAAAAATGATGAATCATATACGAATGAGCTTCTACCCCTGTGAATCGACTGCTCAAGTCCTGGGTTTGGTCTCGCCAAAATTGAATGGCTGGTGGATTCGGCACATAGTCACTTTCAGAGCCTATACCCGCCTCGTTGTAGCCACCAGAACCGATTAATACAATTTGGTTTTGCCAGTCATATTGAGCAGATAAATCTTGTATATCCTCTTCTAATAACGCATGGGCTGGTATGCGATCATAAATATGACTGAGCGGCATTGAAAAATCTAAAATAGGATGGAACCAGCGTTGTTCTATCCACCGAGACAGACTTAAAATCGGTGACAGGCGATAGTTCAATAGCTGATATAAGACTTGAGAATTATTGTCTTTTACAAGCGTCTCAAATAATTCTTTACGCAGATTGTTGGTTCTGTCTAAGGAGGGGGTCAGGCTTTTGCCAGCTGGGGTCTCCCTTGCTGCATGGGTAATTGCCAGAAGGTAACTGAAAGGACAACGGCTGTGGCAATCTTGACCGATTTGTAGTGCTTTTAGGTGCCAGGAAGCCGGAGCCTTAGTCAACCCCTGCATGCTCCATGCCGGATGAGCCAACCCTTCTGAAGGGCCAATCTCTTGCTTATCTAGCAAATCACTGGCCAGCACTAGCCAGTTACCCTCATTGACTGCTTTCTCCAGGGTTTTTGTCAAGCGGGCATTATTCTCATCCTGACGCCGATCTAACAGATAATCAATACCAATAATCTGACTATCTAACTCAACAATCCGGTCTAGTAGCTTAGCTAAGTAGGCTCGATTGATGGGGTTGGCATCACCGTCAGGAATCCCTTTGGCAATGGATGTTTCATCCACATGGACCAACAGCACGGGGGGAGAAACATCTGCCTGGAGAGGTTGAGTTGTTATCTGACGAGCAACTGCCTGGGTCCATAGGCGACCCGCCATCAGCCTATCTCGCACCGGCGGCAGCAATGAGAGAATTGCGATCGCACCCAGCGCCATCCCCTGTTTTCGACTGGGCCATAGTTCTGTTAGCTTAGCTTGCCAACCCACTGGCTGGAGTCGAAATAGCTGCGCACCCCGGTGGCTAAATAAAGAGGGCACTAAATAGGCCGATGGATAGGCCATTGTCTTTTCAGCTTTCAGTGCCTTTGTTGCTTCCTGTAGAGCTGTATGCACATCGGCATATTGGGATAACTGTTGTAAAAACTGTAATAGAAAGTATTGAGCGACTTCATTGTGGATCGGCTCTCGCATGATGGCTACCTGGTTTAGCCCCAGCGCCACTAGCCGATCAGCGATGTCTAAGCCTTTGCAGGAGTTAAACAGGGCAAACTGGAGGCCGTTGCGTTTAGCTTCCGTGAGATCAGATTCCAGGTCGCGCATGGAGATTGTGGTTTTGGGTGCGATCGCAATCTCTCCCCCGAGTTCAGCCATTTCATTGCTATGGCCAAAGAAGAACAGCATATCCCACCCCTCTGGGTCACGAATTACATCTCGCACCTGATCAATCAGAGTATTTGTTTTCTGCCCCAGCTGCCAGCCAATTTTTTGAATAGTTACCAGTGTTTTCAACCGATCAATAGCATCTAAATCCTGCTTAAAATCCAGTCCCGAATCATCACCAATGATCACCAGAGCACGTGCTTTACGCCGTTGCTTCTTCGGTGGGTTTGCCGCCACAGAAATATTGGCAGGCAGCCGTGTAATCCGCATGGGTGGCCCTTGACCAAAACCTCGGGCTAGCTCCCAGGTCTCCCATGGCAATCGTCGCAGCTCCTTAGCAGCACAGGTAATGTACAACGTAACCCCACGTTGGAGTCCCTCTCCACGCCGATTCAACTGTTCACGAATGCCAATTAACTCACGCCGTTCCAGCCAACTTTGAAACACCGTCAATAGGCGTACTTCAGCCTGACCCAGCTGACTTCGCAAGTCGGTTTGGGCGACAGGCACTTGCCCCACAGCCCCCGTTCGTCCCCGCATTGCCGATGACTCACCCACTGCATCGGCCTTCTGCAAGGCACGATAGAAATTGTAGTAAGCCCGCTGCCAGCGTTGGTGTAATAGGGTGAGTTCTTCAGGATAGGGCACCTGGGCGGTAAGCTGCATGCCATCGCCCCAGGTCAGATCAAAGAGACAGATCTGCTGCACATGGGTAACAACAAGGCGATAGGTTTGATCCATATAGATTAAATTGCACCGAGTGAGTGGCACCGAGTGAGTGGCACCGAGTAAATGGCTGGCTATTTTTATCGACTTGTTAGCTGAGGAAAGCGATCAAGAATACGAGAGATTTTGACACCATAGTTAACGACTCCACGCTCCTCACGATCTAGCTGAGCGGCGGCATTCAAACCGACAATGCTATAGTCTTCACCATCCTTAGCTAAAAGCGGGCCACCTGAAGAACCACCATAGGTATCACAAATGTGATAAATCACTTCCTCCGCCTCAGCGGTGATACTACAGCCAATATGGGCGGCGGCAGTGAGACCGGGAAGTACTGCAGGGTAGTCACCGGAGTAACCCACCATGATCAGGTTATTACGGTAGGTCCCTTGCACAAGGGTTTGGGTATCGATCGCCTTTAAAGGAATAGTCCCAAACTGTTCCCCAAGGGATTTATTGAGTTTTAGAATGGCCCAATCATCCTCATGGGGGGGATCACTACGGTCTTGAAATTCTGTACCGAGCAGCCCGTCAATGACCTCTGTACGGTCTAGGGGGGAACTAACGGTGCCATCGATAACATTCGGTGAAAAGACTAGCCGAGCAGCAAATTGACTGGTTTCAGGGTCAATGACACAGTGAGAATTAGTCAGAATAATATCGACATCAATTAGGGTGGCGGTGCAATGGTAGCGGCCACCGTCCTGGGTCATGCCATCTAAACGGCCAATGGCTGTCCAAGGGTAGGCGCGTAGGCGCACCTCAGTACGGTCATCAGGGCCAATGATGCCACGACCGCCGTCAGGTTCATTAGAAATGGGCAGATTATCGGGCACAAACGCCGATGTGGAAAGATCAAGTTCGCTGGGGTCAAGGGTGAATGTAGGGGCTGAACGCCGAATCGTTACATCTGCCTTAGCAGACTGTAGCTGTCGCCAGTTCAATCCACTGGTAAAAAGAATACCAATGCCAACGATAGAAGAGAACACTAATTTCTTCATGGGTTAGTCTAAAATCAATCTGATAAACGAAGTCAATTGCAATGTGGTGATCCGTTGATGCACTCTTTGCACTACATCTATCGTTACCGCTCGATGCACCCAGGTTATTCGAACGAGCTGTAATTTTAAGATTTCATTCAGATAGCAGAAGGATGCTGACAACAGTTACAAAATGACCATATATCAATGGAAAGACTGCGATCTAAAGCGACTCTCAATCTATGGTAATGATTGATATTAAATTAGTTAGACTTAATTTGACGGCCTAGCTAAAAATAACGTTTGCCCCAGAGGTGTCCGCATTAATGCCAGTGCCCTATGCTCCACCGTTATTGTCTGCTCCTATCCTGCCTGCTGCTATTTATCCCTAGCAGCGTTACTGCCAGTAGTACACCTGCTGTAAATAGCGTACGATCAACCCTCGCCCAAACAGCTTCTTCTCAAGAGCTAAAAGACCAAGCTGATGGTTTACTCCAGACAGGTGTCACCGCCTATGGTGAAAACCGTTTAGACGATGCTATTGACTCTCTCCAAACCGCCCTCAGTCTCTACCAACAGATTAATGACACGGCTTCTCTATCGTTGATCTGGCAAACCCTGGCTTTGATCTATGGTCAACAAGGATTGGTAGCCTTTAGTGCCGCTGACTATACCGCTGCCATCACCCACTACCAGCAACAGCTCAATGTCGCCCAACAGCTAGGTGATCCATCGCTCACAGCCCAGGCATTCGGCAATCTAGGCAGTGCCGCAGTGCAGGCCGAGCAGTTTGATGTGGCTGAGACCTATTTGCAGCAGAGTTTGGCCCTTTCTCAAACAGACCCGCTGAACCAGGCTAGGGCCCTGAGTTTGCTGGCAGTCACCTATTCTGTTCTAGGCAATTATGATCGTCTGTTGAATACGGCACAGGAGTTGGAGGAGGTGGCAACGTTAACCCAAAATCCAAGCCTCCAAATACAGGCTGCCCAAAGTCTGGGCATCGCCTACTTCTTCCAGGGAGACTATCCCCAAGCCCTGACGTATCATCAACAGGTTGTCACCCTGGCAGAAGCATTAGAAGATCCCTATTTTCAAGCCATAGGACGGGCCAACGTTGGTGAAACCCAGCTGGCGCTAAAACAACCCGAGATCGCTCTAGAAACCTTGCCCCAGGCGCTAACACTAGCCCAAGCAACGGGTGATCCGACCCTCATTGGCAATGTTCTAGGCACCCTGGGGTTAGCCCATGCCACCCTGGGTAACTATGGCCAAGCCACCGACCTGCTGCAACAGCGGCTACAGGCGGAACAGGCGGCAGGTAGTCTGTTAGGGACTGCCCAAACCCTCAATAATCTGGGTAATGTGGCCTTTCTTGATGACCGTCTGGACGAAGCTGCTATCTACCTACAACAAGCCATTCGTTTGTGGGAAGACCAACGCTCTACCCTGGGGACCGATGATCAAAGTCGGATTCAGCTGTTTGATACCCAGGTATTAACCTATCGCACCCTGCAGCAGGTATTTGTTGCCCAAGGCCAGCCTGAGTTAGCCCTGGAAGTGACTGAACAAGGGCGCGCCCGCTCCTTTGTTGAACAGCTGGCAAAAGAGAACCCAACACCTGCCCAACCAAAGCCCACCCTGGCAGGTCTTAAACGAATTGCCCAAGAGCAGCAAATTACGGTAGTAGAATATGCCCTCATTGTTGATAACCAAGAGATTTTTGCACCCCAGCGACGGGATAATCAACTGCAAAATCAGCCTATGGAGCTCCTCATCTGGGTGGTACAACCCACCGGAGAGATTCAGTTTGAGCAGGTTGACCTGACAGACTATCCTGCCCTGGGTGATTTGGTGGCTGATGCTCGTTCAGACTTGGGTGTACTGGGTCGGGGTGGCATTAAGGTTGTTTCTACGTTTGATCCGGAACAACAAGGTAACTCATTACGCCAGCTCCACGATATATTAATAGCTCCCATTGTCCAGCATTTACCCCCAGACCCCACTGAGCCAGTTGTGGTTATTCCCCAGGAAAGTTTGTTGCTGGTGCCGTTTGCAGCCTTACTGGATGATGATAATCGCTATCTTATTGAGCACCATACCCTACTCAGTGCGCCCTCTTTGCAAGCCTTAGGGTTCATTCAACCTGCCAGTGGGTCTGGCGCTGTTGTAGTGGGTGATCCAACGATGCCAGAGGTGCCAGGGTTTGAGCTGGCCCCATTGCCAGGGGCCGAGAAGGAAGCGATTGCGATCGCACCCCTCCTTAATACCACTCCCTTACTAGGGGAGGCTGCAACTGAAGCAACCGTAGTTCCTCAATTGGCCAATGCCCGATGGATTCATTTAGCGACCCATGGATTACTGGATTACGCTGGTGAGGATGAATCGATTACGGTCCCCGGTGCGATCGCGTTAGCTGCCGGAGATGGTCAGGACGGCTTACTAACGGCAACAGAAATTGCCAACCTATCCTTATCAGCAGAGCTAGTGGTGTTAAGCGCCTGTGATACTGGGCGTGGTGAGATTACGGGCGATGGCGTAGTTGGGTTATCCCGTTCTCTTTTGCTAGCCGGAGCAGAGCAGGTGATGGTTTCTTTATGGGCAGTTCCCGATGCCCCAACAGCGGACCTGATGCAAGATTTTTATCAACAAGTGACCAAAAATCCTCATCTTTCTTATGCCCAAGCCCTACGTCAAGCTATGTTACAAGCAATTGAACAGGATCGTACTCCCAGAGAATGGGCCGGATTTAACCTGATTGGCAACAGTCTGTAATCGGCTCAGTTACACCTAAACTTCCACAAGATTAAGAAGTCCCCTTTTCTCAAGGGGGAGACAACAGTGCCCAATAGTTTGATATACAAGCCATCCAGCGAATATATCCCCAGAATCGCATAAGCCTCCTCACCCCAGAAATAGCCAATCAACATCCTAGCCTTCACCCCCATCACCCCATCCCTCACCATTCCCATCCCTCAGCAGAACGTTTGTTGATTTAGAGTTAGGGGTGAGCGATGTTGTGGCTCACCTGCTTGAGTTCATTTCAATTGCCTGTTGCACAGCCTGTTGCCGTCTAGCCTGGTCCCAGCGGATGGAGTTTAGGGTGTTACCTAGACCAGGGGCATTCCAGTGACCGCTATCGGGATCAAGAAATGCATGGGTTCTGGCCCAGATAATGCGGTCGGTTGCACTCATTGTTTGCAGGTTGATGTTGGTGTTGTCACGTCTGTAGAGCTTTGCCAGCCAATTGATATAGCCTCGATCTAGAGCCGCTAAGGGGGCCTGATTAGCTAGATCGATGCCGTTGAGTTCCTCAGCAAGGGATAGAGTGATCTGTTGTGCACTAGCCTGTTGCCGGAGCTCAATAGCCTGGTTGTACAGGCGCTGGAGCTGTTTGTTATCGGCTTCGCCAGGGGAGTTGGCTCCATGCTGATAAGAAAAGCTGCCCAGATTCCACTTGTGGTTGCCAGGATCTATATGGCCGTAGTAAGCAGAGGTATAGCCACCGTCGGGGGTGCGGGTGCCCTCAGCACTGCCCACAGCACGAGCAACTAAGGAGTTGCTCCCGCCGTGGAATAACGTGTCTAAAGTATGGAGAACCTGGGTAACTGGTACTGGTGCCCCTTGAGGCTTGGGCGCAAAGCTGAGACTAACTGCGTTGTTGTTGTCTGTGTTTTTGATTTGTTGGGGAGGATGAGCCTTTGGTGAATCAAATGTCAGGGCAATATCTTTGGCTGGAGCCGGAGCGGCCCACAGTAAGACAATACCCATAGGAATTGACCAGTGAACTGACCAGCGATAGGTCATGATGCATTACTCCGTCAGAAATTGTTCAATCAGATCAGTGGCCGGTTCGATCAGTGCCCAAGTACCATCAGGTTCTTTTCTAAAAGCGGCAAAAACTAGCTGCTGAGCCCGACCAATGATGTGACCTTTGTTGTTTTGCCCTAACTTGGGGCTATTGATGCCGCAGAGTCGAAACAGATAAGCGGGCACCTCGGGGCTGGTGATCGCAATGCAATGCGGATCCATAGGCTGGACTTGGCCATCAAAGGGTAGCCGCACTGGATCATCATCCAATTCAAGAGTAACGTCCCCAAGACCGCTACTAATGCGATAGTCTCCTACCTGATTACCCACCTGGAGTTCCCAGGTTTGTTGAATGGTAATGTTGCGAGTTGGGGGATCTGACTGGCAGGCCGTCAGCAGAGTGAGCAGTGCTCCACCAGTGATTTTTAGTATGTGTTTAGTGCTGAAGTTTAAAGCCATAGCCGACATACTCCTCCTCTTCGTAAAGCACAACCAACCAGGTATTGGGATCAAATGCCAGGGGATAGGCAGTGCGTTCAGCGATGACCCCAGCCCTCACCTCAAGGGTGGTTAGTGTGCAGTAAGGCTCTTCTGCAATGGCTTCGATGGCCTGGCGATTTTCTCGTTCGGGGATCGTGAGCAATTGGGTAAGTTGTTGTCGTGAGAGAACGGCTTGGCTGGATATTATATCCTGGCAGAGGTCTTTCTTGGCTGAGGCAGCTTTGGCTTGGAAGCGAAGGCCGATACCAAGGCTGAAACCTAGGAGTATAAGCATGCTACCGCTGATAAGGCGATAACGCCGTTGTTGTCTGGGCCGTCGTTTGGGTTGTCGTTTGGAGCGTTGGTTCATGGGGTACTCCTTGTGTCCAGATGATGTGAGTATAGACGTGTTTATCTACAAGAAACAATGGCTAAATCCTTATGTATTAGAGGGTTCAGGTTTTGTGCAATAGCCTCTAAAGGAGCAGCAACAAGGGGTGATTAGCTGTTAAAAAAATAAAACTATTTTTGCAACAGCTAGGGCTGGTGGATGCAACAGAGTCGTTGATATAGAAGAACTCTTTTCTACTCCCCAGAACTGGGATAACAGAAAGTGATTATCACCATTAATGATCAGCTCAATTGAGTACTGGAGTTGTTCTTTGCTCAAAAACAATCGTTAGTTTACTCTTGATTTAGTGAGAAAGTTGTTCTGTAATATCTATGTTACTAAAGTAGTATGGAACAACTTAGCCCTTGACCTCAAATTGATATTTAGATATATCACCCCAATTAATTGTTTTTAGGTGAGTTCATCTTTTTGAAGAGAGCCAATCAGCTTAGAAGGGAGTTGTTCATGAATGCTCAGACACCTTCGAATCAAGGTGTTTTAAGAGCCAAATATTCAATTATTATTAATATTCTTCTGAGGTTAAGCTTTGACAATATCTTTGCCAATTACTTGTGGTGTGGCATTAAAGATGAGAAGGTGTCTTTTGTAGCTTGACGAGACACAGTCAAGGATATGGACTTGTTGTATGGCTCTTATCCCTAACAATTACACTATAAAAAATAACTATAGGAAGAACTAAATCTTAAGAATGACTGTTCTCAACTACTGGTATTGATTTTTCACAATCCAGGTAAATGCAATGATACCAATGATTCAATTTGATGATGTCACGAAATACTATCCCAGTTCAGGCAAGCCTGCGGTTCAGAGGTTAACGATTGCCGTGCCTGAAGGCGAAACCTGTGTCGTCATTGGTCCTTCTGGATGTGGCAAAACAACGGCTCTAAAAATGGTCAACCGTCTGATTGAACCCACCAGTGGCAATATCTTTGTTGGGGGACGCAATATCCTGAAGCAGGATACGATTGAGCTCCGTCGTAATATTGGTTACGTTATTCAGCAGGTCGGTCTATTTCCCCATTTCACAATTCGAGACAATGTTGCCCTTGTTCCTCAAATGTTGGGTTGGAGTAAGAGGCGCATTGATCGTCGTGTGAATGAGCTTTTAGACATTGTTGGACTAGATCCTTCGCAGTTTTGCGATCGCTATCCTCGACAGCTTTCAGGGGGGCAGCGTCAGCGCGTGGGTGTGGCAAGAGCACTGGCGGCTGATCCACCGGTAATGCTGATGGATGAACCCTTTGGGGCCATTGACCCCATGACTCGAGATCGGTTGCAAAACGAATTCCTGCGTCTGCAAAAGCAGCTGAAAAAAACCATTGTGTTCGTTACTCACGACATCAATGAAGCCCTCAAAATGGGAACGCTTATCTGTATTTTGCAAGTCGGGGGAGTCCTGCAACAGTTTGATACACCGACTAATATTCTGTCCAATCCGGCTAACCGCTTTGTTGCAGATTTTGTCGGTTCAGATCGAGGCTTAAAAAAGCTTACCCTGGTGCGTGTCGGTGAGGTGATGCAGACCACTCTAATTCAAGGTCAATGTAATGAGTCTGCGTCGGATTTGGCCACTCGCATGCAGCAGTACAACCTGGATAGCATATTTATCGTTGATGATGCTCAAACGCTTATTGGCTATGTCACCCTTGACGGTGCACAAGCTCATCCGGGTAAATATGCCCATGAGATTGTGCATGAGATTATTACGACAACTGAAGAGGAAGCCACCATGCGAGATGCATTCTCTGTAATGTTGAGCTATGGGATAAGTCTTTTGCCTGTGCTTGACAGCGCGCACCACTTAGTGGGACTGGTTTCAGCGGACGATGCCCAGCGTCTGATCAAACGCTCCAAGGTTCTGACTACCTCCGTAAAATAGGCCGTTAACCCCAGTGTAATAATGGAAAATTTCGTTCGTTTTCTAGTCAGTATCAAAGATGGTTTGCTGTATTACCTGCCTGGTGTAGGACGTCCTGACCGAGTGCTAGATTTTTTGGGAGGACACCTGTTGATCACATTGGTGACACTGGTGCTTGCTGTCCTAATTAGTGTGCCATTGGGGATTTTAATCACGCGTGTACGCGTTCTTTATGATCCGGTCATTAAACTTGCTGGAATGTTGTATACCGTCCCCAGCTTAGCGATGTTTGGTATGCTGGTGCCGCTGGTAGGCATTGGGTTTAAGGCGGCGATTATTGCCCTCACCCTGTATTCTTTGCTGGCGATTATCCGTAACACAGCGGTTGGTATTGACGGCGTTGATGCCGCTGTCATTGAAACTGCTCGCGGCATGGGCATGCGCGATCGCAGTATTTTACTTAAGGTTGAACTCCCCCTTGCTTTACCGGTCATATTTGCAGGAATCCGCATTGCAACGGTTTCGACCATTAGTTTGGCCACGTTAGCTTCGTTTTTTGGAGCAACTAGTCTAGGCAATCTAATTTTTGAAGGGATTTCTGCAGGCGGTACCCGGAACGACAAAATTGCGGCTGGCGCGATTGGTGCCGCTGTCCTTGCTGTTTTATTTGATCAGGTCATTGGATACATTGAGCGAGCCTTGCCCGGCTCCGCCACTCAGTAGGAGGAGTCCGCATGTTGAGGGAAATGTTCGATTACATTGTCAGTCAGTCTCAAGAGTTTACAATTGCATTGAGTCAGCATTTGCAGATTACATTCATTGCGCTGGCCATTTCGATTGTCCTAGGCCTGGTGTTAGGCATCTTGAGTTCACGGGTGAGATGGTTACGAGACCCTTTGCTCACCATCAGTAAAATTGGTCGTACCATCCCAAGTTTGGCAATTTTGGCGCTTGCCTTACCATTGTTGGGAATTGGTACGCCACCCACCTTAGTTGCATTGGGATTCATTGGTACCTTACCTGTGTTGCTCAACACAACCGTTGGCATTGAACAAGTTAACCCAGATACCAAAGAAGCGGCCTATGGCATGGGGATGAGAGATCTCCACATTTTACTAAAACTTGAGCTGCCGATTGCGTTGCCCATCATTATGGCAGGTGTGAGAACCGCAGCTGTGGTGGTCGTAGCGAGTGCTACCCTGGCAGCATTTATTGGCGGTGGCGGTTTAGGAGATTTGATTTTGCGGGGACATGCCCTGAATAAAGATCACATTATGTTAGCAGGGGCATTGCCTGCGACCTTATTAGCGTTCTACTTTGAGGAGGCCTTTGGTCGCCTAGAGACTTGGGCCACACCTCAGGGCTTAAGGGATATAGCCAAAACCCCCACTGGATTTACGAGTGTTTTATTAGCTGTTGTTGTGATGCCACTGATCTTTGGAGTTTTGCTACCCTGGGAATTATCTATTGATGTTTCTGGCAATCCTATTGTGCTAACGGGTCTCCACCCTGAGTATCGAGCCATTGGTCTACCCGTTTTGCTTTTGAGTTTAACTGCAACATTGTTTCCTCGACGAAAGCCGCAGGATCATTCTTTTCTGACCTCGTTTATCCTTGCCGGAACAGCACTTGCTGGGTTGATATGGCTGTTGATCGGGATCTTAACCACTATTGAACAACTTCAAATCGGATTGGGAATGTTTCTCTTAGCGACGTTGAGCATTGCGGTGATCACTGGATTTGAATGTATCCTTAACTATCGCAATTATCAGTCCAGAACTAAACAACTCCGAGGGATGGCTTCATCGCCATAAATCCTGATGTTTGTTGACCCTTGTATTTTCGCTATGTTTTTGATTAATTGTTTATCTTGTAGCTTGCCAGGAGAGTACTGATGTTTAGACGACGTATCTTTTTAGGTATTTTATTAGGCCTCTCCATCGGAGGTGTGACCGCTTGTAATAGTAGTAATCCAGACGCACCAAAAATTCGCATAGGTTCAAAAGAATTTACCGAACAATACATTCTCGGCAATCTCTACGAAATCCTGTTAGATGAGTCAGGATTTAATGCAGACTACCGATCTATAGGAGGAACCAGTGAAAACCATCAGGCTATTGTCAGCGGAGATCTTGATATCTATCCAGAATATACAGGTACCGCTCTACTAGTTCACCTCAGTATGGGGTTTGACTCAAGCATGGGAGCAGATGAAGTCTACAATACAGTTAAAGACACCTATGCCGAACAATTCAATCTAGCTGTCCTTGACCCAACAAGCTTTAATAATACCTATGTCTTCCTTATGCCCAAGCCACGGGCGAGTGAATTGGGTATTCAAACTGTGAGTGACCTGTCGAGTAAAGCCAATGATTTGACACTTGGCACCATCCAGGAATTTACTGCCCGAGAGGACGGACTACCTGGGTTGAAAAATACCTACGGTGGATTCAATTTTAGAGATGTTGTTGCCCTTGATCCAGGGTTACTTTATTCCGGCATTGAAGAAGGAGAAATTGATGTAACTGCTGGATTTGGCACAGATGGACAAATTGTCGCCTATGATTTACTGGCCTTAGAAGACGACAAAAACTTCTGGCCACCTTATCCGGCGGCTCCCATTGTAAGACAAGAAATTCTCAATGAATATCCCGAAATTGCAGATATCCTCAATCAGCTCTCTGCCTTACTAGACGCTGATACAATGCGAACCCTCAATTGGCAGGTGGCCGGTAATGGGCGAGAATCTGATGAAGTAGCCCGTGAATTTTTAGAACAAAATGGACTAATTGGAGAATAACAATAATCTGTTCTTACTTTGAGCTGATGGGAGTATTGGTGACCTTACCGGTGCATACAACCCTGTCGCGTCGTCAAAAGATCGTAGCGATTGAGTTACCAACGCAACCCACGACTGGAGGACGTCATGTGGTGGTAGACATTACGGGCATTAAAGTCTATGGAGACGGGGAATGGAAAACCCGTCTCCATGGCGTCAGTAAACGTCGCACTTGGCTCAAACTCCATTTGGGTGTCATGAGCAAATGGGAGAGATTCTGGCAGCCGTGGTGACCTCGAACGCCGTGATATGTGAGGCTGCGAGCAGCAGGCTAAGCAGGCATGGCCCTGGGGGCTCTCATTGTGAAGGTGCGACCCATGAAGGACAGTTCAGCATCAGTTTCCATGGTTTCGATAGTCTGAGCAGCGCTTCTCTGATGCTATGGCCCAGTGAGGTGTAGCGTTGGGCAATGGTTCTAGGGACGCTTTAAAGCACAACAGCACCCAGAACGATCTACCTGAGGAACTCTTCTGCATTAAACGAGGCTTTCTAGAGTTGTTCTAAGAAGGACTATCTTCACTAAAAACAATACTCTCTAGCGCAAGTAAGAAGAAATATCAGTGACCTGTTTGGGTGCTATTTGTAGTCTGTCAAACGATGATATAGAAATATCGATTGTTGACCTCCTTTGTTGTGGTTATAAGCTTTTCAGCTCATGTATTTAGCATATTCCTTGAGGGGTTCAATGTCTCTTCTCTGACATAAAGGTTAATGTTGTAATCTTTTGTGACTGGTCAGTGGGATAGGTCTCTAGGATGTTGTGGTTGATGACACTGCAAGTGGTGATCTGATCTGTTTAGAATTCAGATAATTCAATTTTGGGTTAAGAGTCGATGCGCTGGCCAAGACCGCAAATTGCCAGCCAAGGGGCAGACCCGTTGCCTAAATTGCGGAATGCGACGGGCAAGCTGAAGTATTTTCGATCATTGCCGTACCCTATTGTGCTGAGCCAGGCGACCCGGTTTGAGGCGTGGAATGCAAGACATGGATGCAGGATGTGGATGATGTGGGTGGTCCGGTGGCGGCGGTGGATAGTCGTGATTTTGATCCGAGGTTGATGGAGTGGTAGGGGTGAGGTGGTATAGCTGTAGTTTTATGCAGCTATACCACTGTATAAAGCCTTGGGTGGTTAGGTGGAAAGTGTCTACCTAATAATCCCCAAATCGGTATGTTAGGCTGACAGGTGTCTACCTAATCTTCTTATCAGGGGTATTAGACTGAAGTATTTCTACCTAATCTACTAAATCGGAGAATTAGGCAGAAAGTTTCTCCCTAATCAATTGTTATGTGGAAAATAATAAAGAAGACATCTATGTTTAATAAATTAGAAGAAATAAACTCGCGCCCTATGCCTTTTCAGTTCTATACGGCGGAAGATTTATGGACTGATGAGTATACATCAAAGAAAATGCTTGAATATCATTTGAACGAGGCTGTTGACCTTTCATCCCGAAATAAAGATTTTATAGCCCGATCTGCAAAGTGGATAGTGTCTCATTTTGACATCCATTCAAATACAAGTATTGCTGATTTTGGGTGTGGGCCAGGGTTGTATACCACTCTGTTTGCTGAAAATAATGCTGATGTTACCGGGATCGACTTTTCCGAAAGGTCTATTCGATATTCAAGAAAGATCGCTGACCAAAGAGGATTGAATATTACATACTGTCAACAAAACTACTTGGAGTTTGAGACTGAGAAACGATTTGATCTCATTACGATGATTTTTTGTGACTATTGTGCGTTAAGCCCATCGCAGAGAAAAACAATACTTGCCAAGTTTCACAATTTTCTAAAGCTTGGTGGATCAGTCCTATTGGACGTTCATTCATTAAATGCGTTCAATAATAGGGATGAGGTTGTAACATACGAATATAACCAACTCGATCATTTTTGGTCTTCTGAAAATTATTATGGATTCCTGAACACATTCAAATATGACCAGGAAAAAGTAACACTTGATAAATACACTATAGTTGAAGGGAAGAGAATCCGTGTTGTCTATAACTGGCTGCAATATTTCAGCCAGGATTCATTACGTGAAGAGTTTGAAGAGAATGGATTTGAGGTCGTAGAGTTTTACTCTGATGTTGCAGGCTCGGCTTTTTCCACAAATTCTGTTGATATGGCAGTGGTTGCGAGGAAAGTGGAGAGTACATAACAAGCTAATGAACGCGGATGCCAATTTCGCTGCGCTCCATTTGCACAGGTTATTTGCACCGTTAGCTGGAAGGTGATTGTTTTTCCTTCAAAATAAGAATTGTTGCCCAGAAGATAATTTATAAAGAAACAAGCTCCCACCAAACGGCTCTTCGGGATCTAGTATGCTGATGTAATGTTTGACACATGCACGAGCGATGGTCCTCTACTCACTTTGAAAACAGAACCACCAGTGGTGTTATAGTAAAAGACTGAAATTCAATTAAGCTAACGGCACGTTATTTAGATCATACTTCCGTCCACGCCAGCTTTTAGGTGTGCGAAGTGAGGATAACATAATGCGTAAAACTGCCAGTGGATCGGCCAAAGGCGATAGCCAAAATAACCACTTTCCTTGGGCCTGAGTCAAATCGTAGGAAACCGAAATTGCAAACTGTAAGGCAAATCGAATTGCAATCAGACCGCCATTTAATCCGATAGTTAGCCTTAGCGATAGGCTGGGATTAGTAGCGCCTAACAGTAGGATAGGTAGGCTTAGCCATGGCAACGCCTGCACACTGGTCAAAAACCACAAATCGCTCCAAACCTGACTTTGCGAAGATGCATCCTTGAGATCAAGAGAGCGTCCCCATTCTTTCCAGGTTTCCTCCATCCCCTCATACATGCGAACTTTTAACAACAAAGCTCCATCCCAAAAGCCTACTTTTGCCCCAACGTGAGCAGCGTATCGGGCAAGGGTAACGTCATCACAAAAAGATGTTCTTGCAATGGTGTAACCTCCCAGCTGATCTAGCAGTTCTCGCCGACAAAGAAAGCATTGGCCATTGGCCATGACTCGTTCTGAACAATTATTATTAGCACCTGTAGGACCAAAGCGGTACACCAAAGTCATCAACAGTGCAGGCTGTAACCATATCTCACCAGGGGTCTTCAGAATAAATCGAGGAGATAGAGAGACTAGATCATAACCTTCCTCCTCAGCTGCTGATATCAATGCTGCTACCAAACCAGGTTGGGGTTGGGTATCAGCATCAATACCTAATACCCATTTGCTATGGGGAGAGCTGTGGGTATAGCCATAGTGGAGAGCCCACGGACGTCCTACCCAATTGGGGGGTAAGGGATCATCGGTCAATAAACAAAATCGGAAGTCCTCTGCCTGGGCAGCTTTAACTAAATCACGAGTTCCATCTGTTGAGTGACTGTCCACCACCAAAATTTCACGCACTTCATCAGTTTGATGCCTTAGGCCCTGTAGACAGGGAGTAATCCGTTTAGCTTCGTTAAGCGTTGGTACCACCACACTCACAGCACCTGATTGGTCTGGTGCTGCTGACCGAGGTTGGAGTGGACGACGACGGGTAGGGCCTTTGAACAGCCGTGATAACAATACCATCACGGCTGGTAGCTGAACCGCCAGCAGGATAAGTGAGATAGCACTGAGCCCATCTACCTCCTGCATCAAAGTAGCCACATTTATCACGATTCAGATACCCCAGCCGTATGCATTTCAACGGTTGGTCGTAACCGTATTTGCACCATGACTAAGTCGCTATCGATGGGGGCAGTCAACCAACACATGAAGGCTGGTAACAAACCCAAAATCAGTCCTAGAAACACAGGAGTATAAATGCCGCCTGCTAAGCTCATCAACATGGCAAAGCTAAAGTTGGCCATGTAGATAATCAAGGGTATAGATAGCTCGGAACGAGTCAGCCTATTAACATGCCCATTTTCTCGCCAGAAAGTGGCCGCGATAGACATGAAGATCAACCCAGTGAAAAACCAACCGGCAAAATTCTGATATGGCATACCGAAAAACTCTCCTGGCGTATGCCAATACCAAAATGGCATCGCTGTTTGGCTCATGGCTGGGTCCAACACGAAATCCCAAGACATGAGCAATAACGCCCCTGTCGTTAAGGCTGGTAGTTGCCACAGACCAGACTGGCCTTTCGTCAGGAGGCCACCTCGCGCCAGTAAATAGCAGGAAATGCCTAAATAAAACCAAGACAGAGGAATAGTAAACGGAACTAACCCAGCAATCTTATAGCCCAAACCATTGAGGTAGCTGTAGTCGCCAAATGGCAAACCAGTACTGGTACCCAATAATTCACAAGACAAAGACACACTAATAGCGGGTATCAAAAAAGCGAGCAGTGCCTTAAGCCCAATAGTCCGATAACAATAAAGAGAGGTAGTGACTACTCCCATTAGGATATAGGCCACTCCACCACCTGCTAAACTCCAGCTGTAAAGAGTGGAACCCGCTGGTAAATATTCCAAAATCTCTGGATGAGGCATTACCCAAAGTAACCCTGCTAAACCAAATACCATCGAGAGAACGTGGCCCCAAAGGCACCACTTTTCCACGCGCATTAATAAATTCATACCCGATAAACCTCAAATCAAAGTGCTAGCCATCTAAAAATCTGCTGTGGCCACAGAAATAATGCAAAATAACTTGTTATCCATACGCAAGACTACATCCACACTGGTGAAATAATCTTGAACCCGCCAAAGTATCTGAGAGCAATGAATCAGCGGTAGATGTAACAACTTTGCCGCTCTAATGAGAAAGGTTAAGCTATCAAAACACTATCCATTTGAAAAAGTGCTTTATAAAAGTTCATATTTATAGTTAGACAGTATAGCAAGCTGAGCCCCTGGAGTGAAACATGGAATACATCAATGATGCTGATTGAGAGGCTCACGGCGGTTTCACCTGTCTTTACTACACCCTGGAAATGCTAAGTCAAAATATAAGAAGGGGCTGACAGTGTTTTAATTAGACAGTATCAAGTTCTGGATACCCCTGCTGAATCGAGCTGATAGAAGGGCGTATTTCAATTTGTTCCTACTGTAAAGGTATTCGCAATGACCAGGGCTCTTGGTTAACTGTTGCGAAGTTTATCGAACACTATTCAGATGTCGAGTTTACCCATGGCGTTTGCGATAGTTGTATACAACAGTATTTCCCAGATGTGGCTAAGGTTATACTTTCAGAAACTGCTCCCAAAGCTGATACTTGGGCAGATGCAATATTTGGAGGGAAGTGATGAGAATATCAGGGACCATGCGATCATGATCCCATTCTTAGATTTTTTGTACTCTTTTTGAGCAATCAAAGGAATTACACTCGACTGGTCTCAACATACCCTTGCAAGTTTTCAGGACCGTACTTGCGGAGTAACTGGGTTGCCTCTTGAATGAAAGCAGATGTTCCCTGGGCAATAATGAGATACTTACCCGAATTTAATCGGTTTCGATAAGCGATCTCATCCTTGCTGCTGACGGTCCAACCAGACAAAGTACCTGTAGCAAAAGCACCAAAAGCCCCTGCTGCTGCACCAAAGAGTCCACCTAAAATGTGATTGCCCACATTGCCAAACCAGCTAATGATTTCAATACCAGTTAGCAAGTTGAAGAAATAACCTGCTGCGAATCCAAACAGGATGATCCAGTTTGCAAGCAAATCAATCTGCTTTTTCGCCTCATCATTGGGATTTATCAAGCCAAACTCGTCTGCAGTTTTGTAGCCCCTTCCTAAGATGTCCAGTTGTTCTATAGGCAAGTTGGCTTTCTGTAGAGCTAAATATGCCTTCTCAGCTTGTATCCGTTCTGGTAGTACAGCAACTAAATAGTTTTTCTCGTTTTTATCCATTGGAGTGACTCCGACGATTTTAGACTTTTACTTATTCGACTTTGCAGGGCATATGCGCCATACCAAGCATTGAAGATTCGGAAATAATGATTGGTTGCAATGCTTACAACCAAGGCCGAGACCAATAAAGCAGGCCGGCATTTCTCAGCTACTTGCACTCTTGCATTGAAGAGAAAGGAGTGCTGACGCTGCCATTGCAGCAATACAGAAAGAAAAGAAGTTGTAGACGAGTTCAAATTACCCTACAGAAAGTTCTGTAGGAAGAACCGAAAAAGGTGTTGTTAACATGGTTATCACTTAGAGAACTGTGTAACGTTGTTTGTGACTAACAGTTCAGTCGAGTGCCGTGTATACTCCTCAAAAAAACGTTGACCAACTTGAGCTCTATTCCCAAGCTGTCTGCAACGTTCATCACTAGCGTTAAGTCTAGAAAACTACGGTGGTTGCTAATCACTAGCATCGCTCCCGTGGACGGAATTCTTTCTGCGTGACGAATGTTTACTTGAGTTTCTGTTGTTATCAACAAACTGCGGGATATGTGCAACAGTAAGTCAAAGAACATGGGTCAAACAGATGAATATAACTTTGACTCAGAGCAATTGAGCTACTTTGTAAAGCCTGTTTCATGAAAGCAATCCGCGAAGAAATAAGCTCCCACCAAACCATGTGGCTATGGTGAGGAGCTTGTTTTTTAGAAAATAGGAGAACTTGGCTGAAAGAGGTCAAGTGCTAGGCAGCTACTAGAGCACCTTCGATTGCACCTCTAGCTGCTTTCCATGCTGCTAAGCCACCGGTAAGCTCAGAAACATTGTGGAACCCAACTTCACGGAGTTTAGAAGCCGCTTTAGCAGTCTGCACATCAGAACTTCCATAGATGTAGATGTCACGTTCATACTCAAGAGATGCAGAGGCATTTACCACCAATTCATCCATGGGCATTAGAATTGCCCCGGTAATGTGACTTGAGTTGAAAGCATCTCTACTTCTGACATCAATGATAGTCAGAGCAGGTTCGCCCCAATCAAGACGATCTTTGAGGTCAAAGACAGTGGACTGAGCCTTAAGAGGCCCTGGAATTGAAAAGAGAAATGAAGGGGTGGGCATAACGTTAAACAGCTAAAGATGCTGTAATTAGGAGCGGCATCTACAATGTAACGCAATATAAAGAGAGTGTTAATTTATATTCTAATTAAATTGACCTTTTAGGATGGACTTAATGAATACACCATAAGTAAATATGCTTGTTAATACGATTTTGCAAACCTAAAATGACTGCACCACTGGTGTCACTAGACGACTCTGATATAACGGCTGCAGCTTCTATCCAGCTCCTTAACCCAACACTAAACCACTGACGATGGATACATAGGCATAATTGCTTATCATAAAGTATTTACGCTTGCAAGGTTTGTAACGTAGTGTTAAGTTGTCGATTGTAAAGGTCAACGATCACTGTTGAGGTTGCTATGAACGTCCGTGAACAACTTTCCTTAGAGCAACAATTTGAACTGAAGGCCTTTGAACAGCAAGTTGAGCGGCTCTCCCATGAAGATGCTCAGATATTACTGGTGAAATTGAAAGAATTAATGCTTTTTCAGAATACATCTTTCAGTCAGATCCTTAAAGAAGCTTGGGGTATTGGCTAACCCATTGGTTTTATATTTGGATTTTTTTATAGAGCCAAACCGTCGATATTTTTAGCAGATAACCATGACAACACAACCGTTCAGATTGGAGCAACAGCAGGTGCCTCAGGCCAGCAGTGCTCTGGCGATTATGTTCTTCCTGCTGGGGATGCCAAATTTTTATGTTGCCCTGCAGCACCGATCGCAGCATCAAAGGTCAGCTATGTCGTTTTTGCCAGTAAAGGAGATAGTATTCTTTGGGGTTGCAGCAGGCGGAACCCTCTCCTGGCTAATGTTCTAGTTAGAGTAGAACTACTCATCGGTGTAAGACTTATGCCAATCTGTTGCCTGTTGGTGAATCTGAGCTAAATCCTCTGCAGCCATCTTGTCTAAGTTCTTCAAGATAAAGCCCATACGGCCTTGGGATTGGAGTTTATCTCGATGTCGATCCAGAAAATTCCAATAGAAAAAGTTGAACGGACAAGCATCTTTACCGATACGAGCCTTGGCATTGTACCGGCATGATTTGCAGTAATTACTCATCCGATTAATATAATTGGCCGAGGCCGCATAGGGTTTAGAGGCCAAGAGTCCGCCATCAGCAAATAATCCCATCCCTAGGACATTGGTTTGCATGACCCAATCATAGGCATCAATAAACGCAGCGTGAAACCAGCTTTCTACAGCTTGAGGAGACAGCCCTGTAATCAGGGCAAAATTGCTCAATATCATAAGCCTTTGGATATGGTGGGCATAGCCGGTGCGCTGCACTTGGGAGAGAGTTTGATGCAGACAATTCATCTCGGTTTCACCAGTCCAGAAAAACTCTGGTAGTGGTCGAGTGTGGTTAAACCAATTACGATTGGAGTACTCGATAACGTCATCGGCTACATAGCCATACAGCCCATGCATATACTCTCGCCATCCAAGAATTTGGCGAATAAGTCCTTCCACACTGTTGAGAGGCAGCGCACGTTCGTAGTGAGCTTGCTCTACTGCCTGAATCACCTCCATCGGTTGAATCAGGCCCAGGTTTAAATAGGGAGATAGTAAAGCGTGCCACAGGGTATCCTGCCCTGTCACCATGGCATCCTGATAGGGGCCAAAGGTTGCTAAGCGCTGCTCAATAAAGTTCTCCAATACCTGTAAGGCTTGCTGACGAGTGACTGCCCATCGAAATGGTTCCAAATCTCCATAGGAGGAGAAATTTTGGCTCCTGACATGCTCAATGACGGTCTTAGTCACTGCATCTGGTTCGAACCAAAGAGGTTCTGGCGGATTGAGATCCCCTTTGGGTGGTTTGCGGTTGGCTTTGTCATAATTCCACTGTCCCCCAACTGGAGTCTTGCCCGCCATGAGAACCTGGAAACGTCGTCGCCCTTCTCGGTAGAACGTTTCCATTAGTAAGGTTTTTCGACCCGTTGCCCACGCTTTAAATTCCGCTTCCGTCCAGAGGAAATGATTATTTGGAACAAATGTCAGTTTGAAGGGTAAGTCTAAAGCTTGGATTTGGCTGGCAAAGGGACGGTCATTCGGAGTCATGATCAACAGTTCGGTCACCTGATTGGCCTTTCCCCACTGCCTCAAGGACATTTCAAAGTTGTCAGCTATTTCGTAGGTTACAGGCCACCCCGCCTGCTCCAGCTCGGTCATAAAGTGACGCATGGCAGACCAGACTAGGATCAACTTCTGTCGATGATACGGGCGAGAACGAGCAAACTCGGAGGATGCGATCGCAATAACAGGCGTCTGTGCTTTACGATCAGCACAGCGGAGTAGCGCTGACTGCCCAGCCCAAAGTTGATCGCCTAATACCCAAACTCCTACAACCATAGAATCTCCAAAGACTCAGATCACAAAACTGCTTTGAGCCTACGCCCCAAGAGGGAAGTAGATATTGTTTCACATCCTACTAAACCCTTACAATGTTTACAAAAGTCTAGAAAAATAACTACTGTGACATTCATTTTGCGAATGCTCTAGCAGTTTATACACAAGCTATGGAGAGAGACGTATCTAGATAGGTCTTAAGGGAAGTGATTTGTCCACAAATGCCTGAACATATTGCTTGTTTTTAGGCAATTTTGTAGAGATAGCAAAGCATTTCTATAGCTAAACAGAAGTTTCGCGGGCTTTTAGAGGCCATTCAGATTCATGTTGGAGACCAACTGGGAAAATTTCTTAAAAAATTTAGGAGAATGGCAAGGTTCGTTTACCTCAGTTTCACTGGAGGGAGAGATCTTAGACTCGACTCCTTCGATTCTTAACCTGGAAGGGGTCGAAGATAATCAGCTAGTAAAGTTCAGGGTACGTCGATTTGGTTCTGGTGGCTACGGTGAACCTCCCGTTTCAGACTACTCACAGGAGTATCGCTCCCTAGGAAAACAAGTGGTTTTCTTCGAAACGGGAGCCTTCTCTAAAGGGTCACTGCAACTGGCACCCTTCAGTGAATTTGGAGCAGAATACGGTTTTGTGACTCAAAACCGTCGATTGCGTTTTGTCCAACTCTACGATCGTCAAGGAGAGTTGAGCAGTCTTACCCTGATTCGAGAATTTCGCACAGGCACAAATGCTGCTGAACGCTCTCCCCTGACCATTAAACAGTTGGTGGGGCAGTGGCAAGGGACCGCTTTGACGGTTTACTCTGATTGGCAGCCATCTGCGACCTATACAACTCACTTGGACGTGCAAGAAATCAATGGTGGACGTTTGCAACAAACCCTATCGTTTGGCAATCAAGCCATTACATCAACTGCTCAAATAACAGGTAATATCCTGCAATTTGAAGAGAGTCCTACCCCACGAAAGATTTTATTACTCCCTGATGGCACATCTAGTAATACCCCCCTGCACCTCAAACTCCGGCAGTCGTTTTTTGTTGAGTTAGGCTGGCTCGTGACGGACAACGAACGTCAACGCTTGATTCGTAATTACAACGAAAAAGGTGAATGGGTGAGTGCCACCCATGTGACTGAACACAGAGTTAAGTAAGTTTTTTTGAAGTTCAGATATTGTACTTACGGATGATCAATTTAGTTTGGTACCGCAATGATTTACGCTTGCATGACCATGAGCCAATATTTCGCGCACTTCAAGAAGACACTCAGGTTATTCCAGTCTATTGCTTTGATCCACGCCATTTTTCCACGACTTCTTTTGGTTTCCCAAAAACGGGAGCTTTTCGAGGACAGTTTTTGCTTGAAAGCGTAGCCGACTTGCGCCATTCGCTAAAACAGTTGGGCAGTAACTTAATTGTTCGATATGGCTTACCCGAGGACGTGATTCCACAACTTGCCCGGCAGTTCAACATCAAAGCAGTTTTTTGCCATCATGAAGTGACTGCTGAGGAAGTTGCTGTTGAAAAAGCTCTCCAAGATGCACTGCTTACGCTGGGAATTCCATTGAGAACATTCTGGGGGGCAACGTTATACTATCCTGACGATCTACCTTTTGGGATTGATCAACTGCCAGAACTGTTCTCTAAATTCCGTAAGCAAGTTGAGAAAGCTGTGGTGGTTAGGAACGTGTTTCCTACACCTGTCCAGCTACCAAAACTAGCTGAAGTTGACGTGGGGCAGCTCCCTTCACTAGAGACGTTAGGGCTAAGTGCTCCACTACTTGATGATCGAGCTGTTCTCATGTTTAAGGGTGGAGAGAACGCAGGACAATCAAGATTACATGATTACTTCTGGGCTAAGGATTGTCTCAAGGACTATAAGCAAACTCGAAATGGTATGTTGGGAGCTGATTACTCTTCCAAACTTTCGCCATGGCTGGCCTTAGGCTGCCTTTCACCTCGTTGGATCTATGAACAAGTCCAAGCCTATGAAAGTGAACGCGTTCGTAACGACTCCACCTATTGGTTGATATTTGAACTATTATGGCGAGATTTTTTCCGTTTTATCTGTGCAAAACATGGCGATCGCATTTTTTACCGCACTGGATTGCAACGATTAATGATCGCTTGGCAAGAAGACTGGCCAAGATTCCAACGTTGGCAAGCGGGCAAGACAGGCTTTCCATTAGTTGATGCAAACATGCGAGAACTAGCGATTACCGGGTTTATGTCTAATCGAGGCAGACAAAACGTTGCCAGCTTCCTCACAAAAAATTTGGGCATTAACTGGCAGATGGGAGCAGAATGGTTCGAATCTCAATTAATTGACTACGATGTCTGTAGCAATTGGGGAAATTGGAACTACGCTGCAGGTGTTGGCAATGATGCGAGAGGCTTCCGATACTTCAATATACTCAAGCAATCCAGTATGTACGATCCCACTGGCGACTACATCAGACATTGGCTGCCAGAGCTTATGCAAATTCCTGGAGATAAAGTTCATCAGCCAGAAAAACTCACTATGGAGGAGCAGAAAAGGTATCAATGTCAATTAGGTATAGATTACCCGCGCCCAGTTGTTGACTTCTTTAAGTCCATAAAGTCAAATGAGCGACGTTACAATTCTGCATTCACTAGCTAACACACTCCCTGGAACATATGGCACGTCAGCGCTCTAAATCGAATCTTCCCACTAAAGTTTGCCCTGTTTGCAATCGCCCCTTCAGTTGGCGCAAAAAATGGGCCGCCTGTTGGGAAGACGTAAAATATTGCTCAGATCGGTGTCGCCGCCGCCGATCAAACGTCAAGACTGACAAAGAGAGACCAGATTCTGATTCCTAACTTTCCTAACCTACTGACTTGGAAAATTAGGAAATATAAAGAAGCAACAACTAAGATAACAACATTCCCATAGCTGGAGCTGGTTTTCCCAGTTAGTAATGTTATTTATGAACCCTTTTGATTTTGCGAACGGAAGCGTCCACTGTTAAAGCTCCGCCGCTTCAAATGTTTTGTTTTGCGCCCAGTAACCCGTTTTCGCCACATCTTGAAACTGGAATGCTTCATTTCTCGCCGCATCAGCGTAATGACCTGTTTTTCCTTAAGGCCATATTGCAGCTCAATAGCTTCAAAGGGAGTGCGGTCCTCCCAGGCCATTTCGATGACTCGGTTAACAGTATTGGGGTTTAGACCAGAAAGTTTCATCAAAGGGGTTTCTTTAGTGTTGCGTCAAAGCAAGGAACCTGCATTTTACTCAGACTGAGTAGTGCTCAATCTATTCTCCTATACATATTTCTCAGACATTATAGCAGTCGCCACTAAGCACGACTTTATCCAAGTAATCAGGGAGTCTCTCATAAAACCACAGTAATTACATTGACTTTTCCAGCCTTTTAGGTCCTTAGACAATTCTTGTTACCGAACAACAACCTCTGGCAAAGTTGAAATTTTTTCTGATGTTGCTCTAGGGAGAGGACTAATCCAGCGAGATTGCCACAGCCAAGCTCCTAGACCCACTATTCCATTAGACAGACAGGCCGCACCAAAAATACCGGCGATGCCAAATAACTGACTACCCAAATAAGCTAAGGGAATATAAAGAAGCAACAACCGAGATAACGACATTCCCATAGCTGGAGCTGGTTTTCCCAAAGCGTTAGATGCCGAACTAGCCGTCAAAACAATTCCTAGGGCACCATAGCTAATAGGCACAAGTGTCAAATAAATATTAGCACTGGAGATAACGTCAGGGTTACCATCAAACCAAGCAATGACTTGAGATGACGACATTGCCAGTAAGATACTGATGATAACTCCCCAGCCCAGGCAGAAATAGAAGCTGAGTTGGAGCGCTTGCTTCACCCTGTCATATCTCTGAGCACCCCAATTTTGCCCAACAAAAGGACCAATACTGGCTGAAATTGCCAAAGGTACAATTAGCGCCACGGCTTCTATCCGTGATGCTAGCCCAAAACCAGCCACGGCTTCAGCTCCATAACGAGCAATCAAACCTGTGATAACTCCGACAGACAAGGGGGAAATTAGATTAGTTGCGGCTGCAGGCACACCAATAAATAAAAGGCGATACCAACTTTTTGCTAATGTTGCCAAACTTGGCAAGGTAAATAGCAATAAGCGCTCTCGGAAGTGAAGGAAGGCAAGAGAGGCGACGAGAGTACCCGCACGTGAAAGCACTGTTGCCAAGGCAGCCCCTTGAATACCTAAGGCTGGAAACGGACCCCAACCAAATATGAGCAGTGGGTCGGCCACAATGTTAGCAGCTGCAGCAAACGTCATAATCAGGCTAGGAACCATTGTGTTACCGGAAGCACGAATGGCACTATTACCGACCAGGGGAACAACCAGGAAAACCATGCCTAAATACCAAATACCCATGTAGTCGCGAATCATTGGCAGGAGGACAGAGCCAGCTCCCAAAGCTGTAAATAAAGGCGTAATTGTCATCAAGCCAAGAGCAGCAAGAATCCCAACAATAAGGAAAGATAGCAGTAAACTATCCGTAGTCAGGCGCTGTACCGTTTGCCGATTCCCTTTACCGATTTCTCTAGCAATGACAGAGGCCGCCCCTGTGCCTAAGCCCATGGCTACGCTCGCCAAAATAGACACGACTGGAAAGGTAAAACTGATAGCTGCTAGTTCATTTGTACCCAATTGAGCAATAAAGTACGTGTCAGCCAGACTAAACGCTAATACTGCCAAGACACCCCAAACCATGGGAAGTGATAGCTTGAGGAGCTGAAGCGGAACTCGACCTGTTGTGAGAGAAGACTGCATTATTAAGTTGGAGTGTTTGGCAGGATGTGAGCTGTCAAATTGAAGTGACAAGCTCAACAGATGTTGCGGGTGATGAGCAATTATTACGATCTTGGAGGAGAAACTCGCTGTAGTCAGCCAAATCGTCCAAGCCTAAGCAAGTCAATGCTATTTCTGCACTTAACCAGAACAGAATTTTCAAAAGGAATTGCGGCCAATGAATTTGCATGATCTGATGTTGCTAGTGAGCATTGACTTGCTTGTTGGGAAATAAGTAATCGCTTAAGCAGACGGTTAAGCTGTTAAGGGATTAATGCCCATCTTGCCAACGATTAGGCGTAGGACTGCAATCTGTTGGTTAAAGCCCAGGGCTATGAGCTTATTCAGGACTGCCATTGCTGGTGCAGAGAGCTGATAGTCCTGTGGTACCGGAATGACATCTCCGGAGCGCATCCACTCGGCCAACTGATACCAAAATGCCAATTTGTTGTTGCTAGTCAGGCATCCGTAATCGCGAGTTATGGCGTTGTTAGTTCCTACCACCAAATCGCGCATAAACTGTAGCTGCTCTTCATGGGATAGATTAGCCACTTGATAGATTAAATTTCCGGCTAGCTTGATCCGATCTGTTGCACCGGAAGCTGCAGGCGTTACTAAGCCTCCCATGTTTTCATATAGAACCCATAAGAGACCTAGTTGGTCGTCAACAGGTAGTCTTTGGATGGAGGCCACCGCATCGGGCACAGCGGCAAAGATATTAGAGTAAACTGGCTTGTCAGCAGCAATAGTCATGGGGTGGGTTCCTAGAATCTGAAATTCTTTGTGACTTATTGTAACGCAATGTAAATTTACATTGCAATTGTTTGGTTCTGGTCTTGAGTCCTCGAACTGAGTAAATTCAATTGTGTCAACAATGTCATTCCGATGGAGCCAGTTGATGACGCGATCGCCCCGACTTGGTAACGTCATACCTGCCATGCCACCAAGTATGCCAACGCTGTATGACTTAGCTAGCAAGACTGCCTACTGAAGTAGCTAGAGGAGATATTTGACTATCCTGATTGGCTCTGACCCAGCGACGATAATCTTGAACAAGTTGACGTTCTAACCGAGACTTGATGGTCAACAAGATGCCATTGAGAAATGCCTTGCCAGTTGTCTGCAAAACTTGCTCAGGAAACAGTTTGAGAGTAGGCGGTATTTCTACTTGCACCATTAAGTCTGCTTTTCCGATTAGCTCGGTGATTGTTTTCTGACGCTGAGGTTGCAGTTTGCCAGATAATTCTAGATGGAAAGACTGATTCAGGCGTTCTGCACCTCGAATCTCACAATTTAGCGATCGCAACTGAAGTGTCCCATCAGGATTTGTCCAGACTTGCAAGTCAGCAATAGGCTCAAACCGTAACATCATGAATTGCAAGGGGCGAAGCCGCAAGCGAAAGTGAGATGGGGCTAACTGTTGAATTCGGCTAGAATCAGTAATCGCTTGAACCAGACGCTGAGGCTGGCACAGATAGTGCTCAATCGAAGTTGCTTCGTTGGGCACGTTCATCCTAAGCGTTTGGGTTACGTGGAAATGTTGCATGGCAAGACTCCAAATCTATCTAAATGTTGTTCAAGCTACTCATCCAAACATTTTGGATTGAGGTAAATCTTTTCTGATATGAACGTGTTTATGAGCACTTTTCCTCACATTGAGCCTTTATAAGGCTTTTTCGGTGGATTCTTGTTTGGAAAATTGATCCAGCGCAATTCCAATCGACCAAAGGAATAGCAGAAAAGTTGCAAAGGTCATCAAAGGCATCGTAGCGGCCTCAATTTATTACGTTTAGTAAACACTTACATTAGCTATTCTAATTAGCCGTCCTTTGGAAGATAGAGGGTGGAAACCCGTACAAATGTCTATTTCTAATGGCTATACAGATACTTCGGTTATCCGGCTTCTATAATTACGGTTCTCCACGTGGGTCAGAATTTGAGTAGTGTTTATATTACTCAGAGCTATCTAACTGAATCATTTCCCCACATATACTCAATATTCATAGAGTTGTTCTGACAATTCTCTTTTGTGATGACAAGAATAGAACTCTCTACTAAAGAGACCATAATGATTCTGAGACCCTTTGGATATGAGGTATACCTCCGATCTGTTGTTATCCAAAGATCTCGGGTTTTGGTCTAAGTTATAGAGTCTTCTATCTGGGCGTGGGCCTCTCTGCATCCTTTAGCCGGAGCACATTCAGTGATCCCTGTTGAGTGTATACAATCGCTTTCATGCAAACGGCTCCAAGCTTACAAAGTTATGACAACTTTTCCTCGGGCATGCCCTGTTTCTAAATATCTGATGGCGTCTGCAACTTCGCTCAAAGGGTAAACTCTATCGATAACAGGTACAATCTTGTCGGCTGCAAGCAGTTCTGTCAAAAACTCCAGGTCACTCTGGTTTGCTTTGGTAATATCCGTGTTGCGCATTGTCTGCCCTCCAGTCTTTGATTTCCCTGGTTGCAGCATCAATTGCAACATCAAAGTTGGAGCATAGGCATTTAAGAGATAGGTGCCATTAGGGCTCACTATACGCTTAATATCTGAAATCGAACGATTGCCGACATTATCTAAAATCAGATCATACAGCTGCCCGGTTTGGGTGAAATCTTCACGGGTGTAGTCAATGACCTGGTTTGCTCTAAGCGATCGCACCGTGTCCAGATTCTGTGTGCTACATACACCAGTCACAACTGCTCCAAAAAACTTGGCAATCTGTATGGCAAACGTGCCCACACCACCCGATGCACCATTGATCAAAACCTTTTGCCCTGACTGGATCTGCCCTTGATCGCGCAAACACTGCAAAGCGGTAAGGCCTGCAACCGGGACGGCAGCTACTTGCTCAAACGATAGTTTGGCCGGTTTTAGCACTAATTTATCTTCAGTAACACACCCATACTCAGCAAAACCTCCCCTAGAGATCTCTCCGTACACCTGATCACCCACCTTAAACTGCTTAACGTTTGGGCCAACTGCTTCAACTAGCCCGGCAATATCTGCTCCGAGCATCCTATTTTTGGGGTTTGGTTTTAGCAACCCAGAGATGAAACGAATAATAAATGGTGAGGCTCTCATAAAATGCCAATCCAATGGATTTGCGGCTGCCGCATGGATTTTAACCAGGACTTCGTCGTCTTTGGGAGCCGGTTTTTGGACCTCTTTTAACTGTAGAACATCTGGCGGGCCATACTTGGTATATACGATCGCTTTCATGGGATTTCTCCAAATTTACATTTTCTCAGCTATCACTAGCATTTCAAAGTCTTCAGTGGTTAACTGAACACCCCTTGAGAAAGCACCCAGATTGGCTCCAAAAATAGCAATTTTTTGAAAAGTGAGTGTCTTTAAAGGCGAGTGTCTTTAAAAGCCATGTAATCTCTGATCAGACCGAGCCTCCCGCTTAAGGCTAGAAAAAGAACTTGAAGAACTTGTGAAGCAGTCAGAGATTTGAAGTATTAAGAACAACTATCCTCATAGGTTCGTCATGGCTTTTGCTTACGCTAATGATGGTTTCAAGCTCTATTTCATGACTGGGCACGCATGCCAGAAAGTGCAAAATATCCAGCGTTGCAATAAGGTCTCTCTGACAGTTGATCGCGAGTGTGAAGACTGGGAGCAAATCAAGGGACTTTCCATGGGGGGCATGGCCGCAGTTTTATCTGAGTAACACCTGATATCAGCCGATAAGGTATTTTGCGAGTATAAGCTTCATAACTTTAGTCATGGGAATCAAATGTAATTATATTTGGCTGTAGCGATCGCACCATCCAGGCATCGACATTTTGCTCTGGGATTGGATAGGGGGCCTCAAAGCCAAGGGCACCGATGGGCTTAAACCCAAATCGTGAACAACACCCATTTGACCTAACCGGACTCCCTGGGCGGCTGCTCAAAAGATGTTTTATGGTTTAAATCCTGGTTTAAATTTAGACCAGACGCTGCAACAAGTCAGTGTTTCGTCTATCCCTGCCCATTATTTCTGGGTTGGATAGAGATTTTTATACCCCCCAAGGATCACCATGAAAAAGGAATCATGCCAGCTTTAAAGTTTTAGGGATGGCTTGAGTTAAGTATTTTTGAGGAAGATGATAAGGCCCCGTCGGTCGATATATAGTTTTAGTAGCGAACAATCGATCTACTAAGCTTTTTCATTTTTTCTGATATAAATCTACATCTTAATGGAAACCCCTAAGAGTTAGCTTTAGTGCTTTTAGGATGATGTTTTGGTGTCTCTAAGTGCAGTTTAGATAAGTTTAAAGCCTAAAACCTAGCACAAGCAGATCTTTGATATTTTCTTCAGGTCGCTGACAAGTGTGCGCTTGAAAAAATAGTTATAGGAGATGTTTAGATGGCTAGAAAAGTTCTTATCTTGGCAGCAAATCCCACTGGTACTTCGCCTACCAGACTGGAAGAAGAAGTGCGGGAGATTGATGAGGGTCTGCGGCGATCTAAACATCATAACCAGTTTGAACTTTTTCAGCGATGGGCCGTACGTCCACGAGACATTCAGCAAGCAATGTTAGACGTCGAGCCGCAAATTGTTCATTTTTGTGGATATGGCGTAGAAGACCAGGGACTTATTTTTGAGGATACAGTCGGACAGGCAAAGCTAGTCAGTGGTGAAGCGTTAGCTGCCTTATGTAATCTATTCTCTGAAAAGTTGGAGTGTGTTGTTCTCAATGGTTGCTACTCAGAGATACAGGCTGAGGAAATTGCTAAACATGTCCTCTATGTGATTGGCATGGAGCAAGCTATTAGTGATACAGCTGCCATCGAATTTGCTGTCGGTTTCTATGGCGCTTTAGGTGCCGATCGTTCAGTTGAATTTGCTTACAAGTCAGGCTGTACTGCTATTCAGCTAGTAGGGGTGCCAGAACATTTAACGCCTGTCCTTCATCAGGGGAGGAAGTCGCTTTTAGCTCCCTCTAACATAACTGAAAATTCTGGCTCAGAAAGCTCGGAAGCTCACTACGAGTCTCTTATAAAAGCGATTACTGCTGGTCGAGTAGTTCCTTTTCTAGGATCGGATATTAATTTGTGCGATCGCTCCATTCAAGGCGATGGCGAATTTGAACCCTGGAGACCTCAATGCCCCTACCCACCATCAGGTAAAGAACTCGCTGCCTATCTGGCCAAAACCTTTCCGCCTCAGCCAGAAAAAGTTATTCGTCTGCTGGCTCATCAAGACTCAGAGATCAATGCTGATGAATTACCGACAGAATATCCTCTGATTAATGAGGTCATTCATGAGCATGCAATTTTAATCTATCCCGACAGTGAAGGTAAAGGACGTTTGCATGTAGGCGGAGGACTGCTCCAATATTTATCTCAATATGCATATTTGACGAAAGAGGGTGAGCTGTATGACCGACTGCAATGCCTTGAACTAGGTTGCCAGCCAAACCAATTACATCGGTTCTTTGCCAGGCTGCCAGCTATCATGCGAGATAAGGGATATTATCCCCCCTATCCACTCATCGTGACCACCAACTATGACCGGGCATTAGAACAAGCATTTGAAGATGCTAATGAGCCGTTTGATTTAGTATTTTATTCCAACACTATTGATGCCCAAGAGCGAGATAAATTTGTACATCAGCCACCCGATGGTCCCCCTCAAGAAATTCAAGAGCCCAATAAATATAAAGGTCTCTCATTTGATGAAAGACCCGTAATACTCAAACTTTATGGCACTGCAGATCAAATTAGTGAAGGGGAAAGTTTAGTCATTACTGAAGAGCATTATATCGAATATCTGGTTTCTAGAGATCTCTCTAGTTTACTACCCGCTAAAATACTTGGAAAACTACGTACTAAAAGAACAAACGTATTATTTTTAGGGTATCTCTTGGGTAACTGGAATCAGCGGATTATCTTACACCGGATTTGGCAAAATTTGGGACTAAAAAAAGAGATGCCTGGTGGGCGGTCCAGGCAAGCCCAAGACCCTTAGCTCAGAAGCTTTGGCAGAGTTACAACATCGTTGTACATGATTGGCCTCTAAAAGACTACATTGCTGAGCTAGACCGGAGGGTAAAGAATATCCCTGCTAAAAGGAGACAGGATTTATGAGTGGAGCCAGCAACCGCATATCTAACACAGATCTATCTTCCCTTCCCTATAAAGGATTAGCCCATTACTCTGAAACCGATGCCCCCTTCTTCTTTGGTCGTGCGAGTGAGTGGGAAGTTGTCGCTGATAATTTGATGGCGACCAGACTAACGTTGCTCTACGGTGCTAGTGGTGTAGGCAAGAGTTCTCTGCTACGGGCAGGTGTTGCTTATCATCTCCAACAAGATGCAAGAAAGAATTTGGTAGAGTTTGGTGCACCTGAATTTGCCGTAGTTGTATTTAATGCCTGGCAAGATAACCCATTAGGAGCGTTAACTCAGCATATAGAAAAAGAAATTAAAAGTCTGCTCAATGGAAAAACCTTTGAAGCATTATCACCATCATTAAGATTTAATCAAATGCTAGAAAGTTGGGCAGAACGTCTCAACGAAAATGAGGGTGGCGGTGAGTTATTTATCATTCTCGATCAGTTTGAAGAGTATTTTTTATATCACCCTAATGAAAAAGGAAAGGGCACATTTGCTGAGGAGTTTCCTCGGGCCATTAATCGTCCTGATCTCTCCGTTAATTTTCTAATTTCTATCCGTGAAGATGCGTTAGCAAAGCTAGATCGATTTAAGGTAAGTATCCCCAATATATTCAGTAATTACTTGCGTATTGACCATCTCGATGCCAAGTCAGCCTATGATGCGATTTCCAAACCGATTGAAGTCTATAATCGTCAATCACCTGGTAAAACAACAGTTACTCTTGAAGATAGCTTAGTCAAGGTTGTCGTTGATCAAGTTAGTCAGTTCTTTGGCAGTAGTGATGGTCGTGGTATTTCTAAGGAATCTAGAGTGGAGTTGGAGAAGCAGATTGAAGCTCCTTATTTGCAACTAGTAATGGAATACCTTTGGAAGAAGGAAATAGAAAATAAGCGTTCAAATTCTTTAAAACTGCAAACGTTGTTTGATATGGGGGGAGCTGAAAAAATTGTCAGTGACCATCTCAGCCGACAGATGGACTTGTTACGGCAAGAGGAAGGTGAAGCGTCGTTGGTGGTTATAGCAAGGATTTTTCAATACCTGGTAACGCCTTCTGGAAGTAAGATTGCTTATCCTTTAAAAGATTTAATCGGAATTACAGAATGGCCTGAAACTCGACTAAGAAGATTACTAGAGAAACTAACAAGTGGAAAACAACGCCTTCTTCGAACTACCAGCAAATCATCTGATGCATATTCTGAGCGTTATGAAATTTTTCATGATGTTCTAGCTCAGCCAATTTTAGACTGGCGCAAGCAATACTTACTAGATGAAGAAAAATATCTCCGTAACCTTGCGATTAAAGAAGGTCTGCCAGCTCAGTCGATACGTCAGATCAAATCTATGCAGGATGAGAAAGCTGCTTTATTGGTTCGCCAAGCTTATTGCTTTTATAAGCGAGAGCGCAACAAAGTTCTTTATCAAATTGATGAAGCGTTACGAGAAATACTCTCCATTTCATATTTCAGTAACATTCTGCGAAGCCATGAGAAAGGTGTGTTTGGCTTTGCTGCCCTTGCCTTTAATCCCAAAAATCCTCAAATGCTAGCTTCAGCTGATTATAACGGTATTATTCGGCTGTGGGATCTTCATCGTTCACCGACCGTTCATCCACCTCAGATTTTGCAAAATCAGCAGCACGATGTTCACACGCTCGCGTTTAGTCCAGATGGTAAGATTTTAGCGGCTAGTGGTGCTGATTGTACGATCCATTTATGGTCAACTATAGACCAATCTAATTTGTCATCTCGAATTTTGGGTCACCATGATCAAAATATTACGTCAGTAGCCTTTAACTGGGATGGAACAATATTAGCGTCCGGTAGTGATGACGGCAAAATCAAACTCTGGAATTTAGACAATCAATCAGAAGATGAACCTGTAGCCGTTCTCAGGGGCCATCAAGCGGCTGTTAAAGCTGTTGCGTTTAGTCCAGATAGACAGAGTGGCTATTTGCTTGCTTCCGGTAGCAAAGATAAACTAGTCAATCTCTGGGATATTCGTGACAATACATGCCTTAAAGTCCTAATACGTCATGCTGATGTAGTGCGTTCAGTAGCTTTTAGCCCAGATGGACAATGGTTAGCTTCAGGAGGAGAGGACAAGAATATTGTTCTTTGGGATCTAAGGGATCTTAAACAGGTAGGAGAACTCGAAACATTACTTGCTCATAAAGACAGTGTGCATTCGGTGGCTTTTAGTCAAGATGGACAGTGGTTAGCCTCAGGTAGTGAAGATCAGACCATATGCTTATGGGAACTGGCGGCTGTCAATCAAAAAGCTAGCCGCTTAAAAGAAAGACTTAAAGGTCACAGTTATGGTGTTAGTGCAGTGGCCTTTAGTCCTGACAATCAACTATTAGCCTCTAGTAGCTGGGATAAAACCATTAGACTCTGGCATTTATATCCATCTGAGGAAATTTCTCGGATTATAGGAAAACATACAGATAATATTGTATCAGTCGCCGTCAGTCCAGATGGCCATTGGTTAGCTTCAGGTAGTTGGGATAAGACAGTGAGACTATACGATCTGAGTAACCCAAACGTACAACCTAGAGTCATTGGAGAACATGATGACAAGGTCTTTGTAGTTGCTTTTGATCAAACCAGTCAAATGCTGGCATCAGGTAGTAAAGATCAAACCATAAAACTCTGGAGAGATTTTCAAAACCCTGTACAACAACCTGAAATTCTTAGAGGCCATCTTGACGTGGTCAGTTCTGTTGCGTTTAGTTCAGACGGTCGATGGTTAGCCTCTGGTAGTTGGTCAAAAGATGGCACCGTACGACTATGGGATCTGTTAAATTCTGATGCTACTGGTCAAACCATTGACACAATTTTGTGGAAGCATGAAGAGATGGAAACCCATGCATCAGAAAGTGTGACATCAGTCGCATTTAGTCAGGATGGACAAATGCTGGCTTCGGCTAGCTATGATAAAACTATTAAACTATTAGATCTACGTAAAACTGGCGGGCTGTCCTGGGATTCACTATATGAACAACCCAATGTTGCTCCTATAGTGCTAAAGGGTCATAGTGCTCGGGTTTGGTCAATAGCGTTTAGTCCAAATAGCCAGACGCTCGCTTCAGGGAGTGATGATCGAACGATTAGATTATGGGATCTGAGCCAAACCGAGGTACATCCTACACTCCTAAAAGAGCTTGAAGAACATAATTTTTGGGTGAGCTCAGTGGTTTTTAGCCCAGATGGTAAAAGACTGGTCTCTGGTAGTTATGACAAAACCATCAGGATGTGGAACCTCCGCCACTTAGATGAAGATCCCATTGTTTTGAGAGGGCATGAACAAAGTGTCACCTCAGTTGCGTTCTATCCCGACAGTAAGACACTGATTTCAGGAAGCTACGACAATACTGTTCGCCATTGGATCATCGACACAGATCAACTTGCCGATATGGTCTGTGAGAAGGTGCAGCGTAACTTGACCCAGAAGGAATGGCAATGGTTTATGGGGCCTGATATTCCCTATGAGCAGACCTGCTCCAACCTGCCTCCTGGCGAAGGTACTTTGGCAGAGAGGGTACGCGTACAAGAAGTCAGTGAATTGGAGCGTGAATTTCGAGTCAAACTAGCTCAGCTATTTTCGGGTCAGAAATATGTTTTGCAAGTAATTGCGGAAAGGGATGCTGACCAGAAAGATACGGCTGAGGAAGATATTTCTACACCGTTGAATAAGCCTAAGGGTGATGAAGGAACTTATTATCGTCTAGAAACACTACGCCTGCTAGGTTTTCTTAAAATGACCGATCCGGGACAAGGGCCTGGCTCGATTAGATATGGCTTGTCTTCAAAATATCGAGAATATCTCAATAAAATAAAGGAGCATTAGATAATTCCAAACATGGTAGCTGACAAATTAGTTTGCACCTCTAGCTCTGATTCGGATCAGGTGGGTGCGACAGCTTGCTAGATTCTCTAAAATTCTCTCAAGGCTTGTTGCCAGTATCGTTCATAGTGGTTTAGAAAACTTAACATCCTTACACTCTTCCTCTGAACTATGTAGGATTACTTAAGATAAGTTATGTAAATCTGGATTCATGTGAATTTATTTTTTCAACGCCCATAGACAAACTCTAGCTAGAGCAAACGTTATCCATCCCCAGGATTCAACGTCCGAACAGGCTCTAAATATACTGCTTCCTCAGCCTACTATCCCCTTACCTATGATCTAAGAAGGACATTAACCAGAGACTTTATCCGCCATAACGCAACTCTGAGATGCCCCTAGGCTAACTCAACAGCTCAACCCCATCGACTCGAGCCCCCTTCAACCTTCTTCTTGAGCCAATGAGCAATCCCGCCCCCCTTATGCTGTCACAGGCAATTGATTCTGAGCCCCTGATTGTCGAACCATCTACGTCGCTTGCCGAGGTCATCCGCTTGATGAATCAGGCTTGGGTTAACCATTGCAACTTTGGTGAACCGGCAACGGAGACGCAGCCTCCTGCGGCTAAGGCCAAACAGTCGAGTTGTGTCCTAATCATGACGGATGGGCAATTATTAGGTATCTTTACCGAGCGAGATGTGGTCACTCTAATCGCCAATGGGAGGATACAGGACGATCTAACCATTGCCGACGTCATGACCCAGTCGGTAATCTCGCTCAAAATAACAGGCAATCAAGACATTTTTGTCGCCCTGAATCTGATTCGTGAGCATCGGATTCGTCATCTACCGATTTTCGATGAACAAGACCAACTCCTGGGTATTGTCACGCTTCGTAGTATTCGTGAAATCTTAGAACCCAGTGATTTGCTGAGAATCCGGTCGGTGAAGGAGGTGATGAGCACACAAGTCATTCATGCACCACCCAACAGCTCTGTGATGGAGCTAGCTCAGCTGATGGCCGAGCATCAGACCAGCTGCATTGTGATTACAGAAGCATGCCAGGCCTCGGATAAGGATAAAGAGTCTTTGCAGCTCTTTCCGATGGGCATTCTTACAGAGCGAGATATTGTCCAGTTTCGGATGATGGAATTTAACCTAGAACAACTAGAGGTGCAAGCAGTCATGAGCACCCCGTTATTTCTGGTGGACCCAGACGATTCGCTCTGGGCTGTGCATCAACAGATGCAGGCGCACTTGGTCCGACGCTTGGTAGTAGCCAGCCACCAGGGAGAGCTGCAGGGGGTTATCACTCAAACCGATATTCTGAGGATACTCGATCCATTGGAGATGTACGGTATTTTAGAACTGCTACAACATAAACTGACGGAGTTAGAAACAGAAAATCTCCGACTGCTGCAGAACTGTACTATCCAGTTAGAACAGGAACTTGACACCAAGGAACATGAGCGCCAACAGGCCGAACAAACAATCCGGGCGCAAGCAGCTTTGCTGGATGTGACCACTGATGCGATTATGGTGCGTGGTCCTGAGCAACAAATTCTCTTTTGGAATCGCGGCGCTGAACGCTTATATGGGTGGGCCGTAGACGAGGCCCTAGGACAAACCATTAATCAGCTAATCTATCGTGAATCACTGCCTGAATTTGAAGACATCCAAACAACACTCGATCAGACAGGGCAGTGGCAAGGAGAACTCCAGCAGGTGACCAAAACTGGTCAAAAAATCACAGTCGCAAGCCGCTGGACCCTCATGCAAGAGGATACGGGATATCCCCAGTCAATCTTGGTTGTCAATACAGACATCACCGACAAAAAACAGCTAGAGCGTCAGTTCTTACGTGCCCAACGTCTAGAAAGCATTGGCACCCTGGCAGGTGGTATTGCCCATGACTTAAACAACATCCTGACGCCAATTTTAGGAGTTGCCAAGCTATTACCGATGCTGATTCGCCCAGATAATACCCAGGCACTGCGGCTGATTGAGGTGCTGCAATCGAGTACCCAGCGAGGGGTTGATATGGTTAACCAGGTGCTCTCGTTCTCACGGGGTCTAGAAGGAGAACGCGGTGCACTACAGATCAAGCATCTCATTCGAGAGGTGCTACAAATAGCCCAGCAAACGTTTCCTAAATCGATTAGCATTAATAGCCGACTTGAATCGGACCTCTGGACCATTTATGGAGATGCGACCCAACTTCATCAGGTATTGATGAACCTCTGTGTCAACGCTCGGGATGCTATGCCCAATGGAGGAAAGTTGACCGTAGTGGCCCAAAATTTTCACGCCGATGACAACTATGCTCGGGTGAACTTAGAGGCCAATGTGGGCTCTTACTTAATCATTAGCGTAGAGGATACCGGTGAAGGTATTTCACCAGACATTATCGATCAGATTTTTGATCCTTTTTTTACAACAAAAGAATTGGGTCAAGGTACCGGATTGGGACTCTCTACCGCTATCAGCATTGTTAAAAGCCACGGTGGATTTTTAAAGATTTACAGTGAAGTTGACCGAGGGAGTCGATTTCAGATTTATCTGCCAGCGTCTGAGGCCTCTGAGACGTTACCCACTGTCGAAGAGAACTTACCTCAGGGACAAGGGGAGTTAATCTTGGTGGTAGATGATGAAGCTCCTATCCGTGAGGTGACTAAACGATGGTTAGAAACCTATCACTACGAAGTCTTAACAGCCTATGATGGGATTGATGCGATCGCCACCTTTGCTGAACACCAACAAGATATTGCAGTGGTCTTAATGGATATGATGATGCCCCAGATGAATGGCCCCACTGCTATCAAAACCTTACAAAAAATGAATCCTCAGGTAAAGATTATTGCCACTAGTGGCTTGCCTTCGGATAGTAATCTAGCCACCACCCTTAGTATTGATGTCGAGTCGTTTTTACTCAAGCCCTATGCTACAGAGTCTTTGCTCAACACTTTACACAAGGTACTTCGTACTCCCGAATGAGTAACTAGCTACCTTCCGGATAAAATGAGAATATCTTTGAGTCATGTTGTTTCAATCCAAGGTTTTGTGATTACAGCCAAAGGCAGATCTAATATCCGCTCGCTGCGATTGCTTGCTTTAATGGAAATGCCTGCACTTCTGTTTTAATCGGTACCTGCGGGACAAGCGCTAAAAAATCTTCCCCGTCTTGTCGAGTTAGATTAGCTGCCGAACGTATAGCCCGCTCTCCCCATAAATCTCATGCCTCTGACACATATTGCCTGAGATTATAAGTAGAAAGGAGAAATATCCGTTTCTTTCCTAAAAACAAACTGTTCAGCAATTTCTTCATAGAGCTGAGGTTCTAGCCTCATTAGACTATAGATATTCTTATATTGACGAATATTTTCCATGCGAGTAATTTTCCAAATCTTGTTATTCTGAGATAACTCAATATTCAACAGAATAGGCCTCATATTGACACTATCTACGGTCCAGTTGCCAAGGATAGTTGCAGTAATCTGGTCTTCCAATGAAGATGCACTCAGAACTGTAAAGGTAGGATCTTTAGAGTTTTCTAGCTCCAGAAATATCTCCCATTCTGGACTACTTCTAACAGACTCAGAAAAATAGCTAAATATCACTTCGTCATCCAATTCTGATAGATGAAATGAGTTCTGTGTAGTGACTCTAGTCAATAGTTCCGAAAAGCTTGGACGGTCTACTTCTGTAACCATATGGTCAAGTATCTCCAATAGCTCGGGAAGGGAATAAAAATTCTCTGCTTCCCAATCGTTGGCAATTCGAGAAAAATCAGATTCATCTAAAAGCGGAATGGGAGCACCGAGTCCAGTTCGATCTGATTGCTCTGAAGTCAGTTCAAGATGAGGCTCACCTTCTCTGATCCGGACGAGATAGCTATGCTCATATTGTGTCTTTCCTGCTTGGCTAAACAACCAAGCCTCTTCAGGTACAGGCTGATAGGTTGTTGAAAAGCTAACAACTACCTTTACCAAGCCATTATTAACTATACCCGACTCTGAAAGCTGCTGTACACTCTCAATGAGAATCTCCTGTGGTGATTGTGGCAATTCTGATGGAGATCTTGTCAGTTCAATGTGCTGTGTCTGAAGATACTGTTTCACTGCTGCGACAGCCGCATCTTCTAAATCGGTCTGAACCTGGTCAGGTTCAGGGAATCGATAGATTCGATATACTTTCTCAGACTGATCCCAGTTGGCATAATCAACGTCAAACATCCTAGATATGGCACTCCCCGGCAGCCAGTTATATCCAGGCACCCAAACCTGATCATCAATCATTTGGGGGGATTCACGAATACGAAGTAGATATCCATTTCGTATCACATTTAGATCCCCCACTCTAAACGTTATGACCATCTCATCTTGTTGCTCAACAGTAATAGTTTGAGTCGCTTTATCCCAAATATATGTTCCTCCCAATGCCTCTACAATAGGCATAATTGGGACATATCCTGCAAATCCATCTGGCTGAGCAGAAATAGTTGCAACCTCTTCACCATTAACAATTATTTGGTGAGGCTCAGTTGTTTTCTCGCTCGTCAAAGGATGCCTATCAACACCTAATTGAGACTGGCCCATAAACTTAGTGCATCCAGATACCATCGGCCCCGTTGTGGCTATCATCAATGCCAGGCAAGTCATACCTTTGTGAGGCTTCATGAAATAAGCTCCCCTTCAACACCTATCTCCATCATATTAGACGTCAATTATTGTGATGGGTAATTGTCGTCTAATCCAACCTCTATAGTACTTCCGGTAATGGTTCCGTGCAGTAGGATAGCTAAAGAGACTGCTATGTATACTGTTGGGGGATAATATCTGCTAGCAGACTCCCCTCACCTATGATGTTATGGATCTATTTTCCCATCCGTATCCTGGTGGCGCGGAACGGCTATAACAGATTGGGACTGTTAACAATAGTGCCTTCACCCCATCAATACTTGAATAAAAAGATGAGGATTATGTGTAGACGTCAAAAACCTGTCAGGATATCGGTGACATTGAGAGCAAATCCTATGCATACCGGGTTTTCAGCAAGTCTCAGTTGAAAGTTGTTATCTGCCAGCCTTACATAATCAGGGCTTTAGGAATACATAATTCGTAACAAATAATAGAATGTCCTTGGGTTTTACCTTATCTGAGATCTTGTACCTGGCAAGGAAGCATTAACCCGCCTTGGACTCAAAGTCGCAAGGCTAACTGGCTCAAAACCGCTCAAGCGGTTAAAAAATCCCTAAAAGCTCTCTATTTAGAGCTGCCCAGCCAATCTTGTCCCTTGAGTGGACAGCCCTCAATTAGCGTTGGGTTCAAAACCCAACGTGGGTTTGAGCTTCACAACCGACCTTAGTGCAAGATCTGAGTTATCCCAGTCCGGTTTGCGTGAGTGATAAACCTGAGCATGCCATCGGTTAGGTATCAGTTGGTTCCGTCATCACTTCCTCGTTACACTGATATCGTAGTCGTTTTCTTGCCCTTTATCCCATTGCGATGTCGTCTCTCCTACGCCCTCATCACTTTTAGCAGTGTCCTGCTGCTTGCCTCTCCAGCGGTTGCTCAATTGCCACCTATCGTCCAGCAATCTAACCACCCTACCGAAGCCGTTTTTGGTTGGCGTCCTAATGCTGAGTACCCCTGCGGCAGGCTGATGTGCAGTAATGTCTACCTCTATGGTTCAACGGGGATTAGTTTTAGCGTTGCAGGCCCAACTCAAGTAGCCGCTCCAGATGCTCAAACCCTGGATGTCGAGACCCGTTCTAAGCTTGTGCAGCGAAGCTTTCGGGAAGTGTTGCGCACAATGCAGCAACAGGAGGAGGTTCAGAAAACCTTGGTAACGGTTAATAGTTACTGGATTGACTTGTTTCGAGCACGAACTGAGCTGCACCCGAGCACCCCCAGGGTTGAGGTGGGGTTCGAAAATGATCAGACGGTCGTGTTTTTGCCTGCCCAGCCAGAGTATAAGCTCCAGCAGCAATCCTTAGTTACTGTTAATGAGTTTGATGCGTTACATAATGGTCAAGACAAAGAACTTCTAGCCGCAGACTGGCAAGAGAAAATTCGCAACGGCCTTAGCCATCGGCTATGGGAACAATCATTTGATCAGCAGTACCCATGGGCAAGGCCGCTGATCATGCTCACAGTCCTTACCTTGGCTGCTCTCCTTATCGCTAGCTTTGAGCATGTGCGTCGCTGGTTGCGTCGTCGCAAGCGTACCCTGCGCAAACGCCTCAAAGCGTCAGAAAAAGAACTCCAACAGTCAATTACGGTGGCCCCTGAGTCTAGCAACCCAGGGACCACTCAGCCCCCCGCCGACCCATCGGCCCAGCAGTCGCTCCAACTTCGCTTTGATCGGGCCTTCAATCCGCTGATTGCAGTAACCGAGGCGGGTCAGTCGATGAATCAATTGTGGATCAACTTTTCTACGGGATTTCTCAAAGAACAAACTCTACTTAAGCAACGGCTTAATCTGATAAAGTTTGTTGTGCGTTTGGTCTTTTGGTTAGAGGTGTGTACCGGCTTTGGAGCAGGTGGTGTAATTGCACGGCTATATCCGATGACCCGACCCTATGCCCCCTATCTCTTCAGCCAGGCAATTTGGGTACCTATTATCTGGCTAGTGATGGGCCTGCTCGACACGGTGGTTGACATTGAGATCGACTATCACCTCAATCAGTGGGGTAAAGTGACCCAGCTCGATGATCCCAATTCCAGCCGGGTTGCGTTGCGCGTTAGCACCTATTCTCCTGCTCTCAAAAGTGCCACGACTATTTTTTTTATAGCCCTTGGCATTTACCTCACTATCCAGGCTCTGGGGATTAATCCCACGGTACTCGCTAGTGTTGGTGCGATCGCAGTTGTAGCAGCCGTTGTTTCGCGAGATGTCCTGCAAGATATGCTCAATGGTGCGGTAATTCTATGGACCGACCGATTTGTCTTGGGAGATGTGATTACAATTGGCGAATATTCTGGTCTGGTCGAGCACATGAGTTTATTTACGACCCAACTTCGCGATCCTGAAGGCCGATTGATTACTATTCCAAACGGTCAAATCTCTACTATTGCAAACCTTACTAAAGACTGGTCGCGGATTGACTTCACCATCGAGATTGCCTATGACGCTGATATCAAGCAAGCCCTTGAGCTCATTCGCACGGTTGCTGACACCCTGTTTGCCGATCCCCGATGGCAAGACAAAATTCTAGAACCCGCTTCTGTTCTTGGTGTTGATCACATCTCCCATGCTGGTATCTTGATCCGAGTATGGATCAAAACCCAAGCGATGCAACAATGGCCCGTTGGACGAGAGTTTCGCCTGCGCCTTAAACAAGCCTTTGACAAGGCCAATATTCAGATTGGTCTGCCGCAGCACAAGATTGTGTTGGGCCATGGCATAGATCCTGGTCAAGCCACCAGATAGACCCATGGCAATGACACAAAACAGAACAGAGAACCGCTTTGGTCTAACTATATTTATAATTCCCTATTTATAATTCCCTAACAGCGCCATAATCCAGAATATGTCCGAATTATGGCGTTTTATACTGAATGCCGCCAAATCCCTTACACCTTTCAAGTCATTGAAGACGATGGGGTGAATGCTTTTGCCACATTGGGAGGATTTGTATATCTCAATACAGGTTTGCTACAAACGGCAGATAATGAGGCACAGCTAGCCAGTGTGATCGCCTACAAAATTGCCCACGTAGACCGTCGTCATGCGGTTCAACAACTGCAGCAGGCAGCGATCGCCCAGGGCATTTTGACGGCAGGGGGGGTAGATCAAAGTGCGGAGATCGCACTCGGTGTGGAGTTAGCCCTACATCGCCCTAACAGCATTTTGTAGGCTAACGTTCGCAATACGACTCCCATCGAGAACTATCAGCTTTCCCAGTTACAGGGAACTTCACCTCTTGCATAACAACTCTTTAGATGCGTTAAGAAATCAGAGGTGATTCCGATTTTGTCTGCACGATATAATAACTCAAGATCATCAGCGATATACGAACAAATCTCATGGTGATTGGTGATTTTTGACAATTTCACGAAAATATCTTCTAAATCAAAAGGTTCTTCTACTTCTGGGACGGCTCCATTCTGTGTACACCAGGCATTGTCAAAGGCACCCGAATCCCGCTTATCCAAAATTTCATCAAGCTCTGAGGAACTTAAATGCACTAAATTTTCGATGAGTTTGTCCATAGAATGGATACACATTGATTTCCTATGTTTTACCAATCAAAAAGACTGCTATAGTTGCCGTTACCAACACTGCCCAAATACCTTTATGCCAATCCCATAATCGCCGTCCATTAAAACTGAAAAATGGAAAAAATGGCATAACAATATCGAACAGGATCAACGGTTTACCTACTAAAAACAGTATCTTTAGCCAGGTGGTAGAGAGTAAACCTAACTGAGATATCGTCCAAGCACCCCATAGGATGAGCAACACCGGAAGAGTGCCAGCTAATGCCATTCGACCCAACTTGGGCAGCAAGTCTCGATAGCGCCACTGGGTTGTTGTGGGATAAACGCTGCCGGGTATGGGGTACATTGCCCCCGCAAAGACTAGAGCGATGGCTGCACTGAGCATAAATCCGGATTCCCAGGCACGAAACCGGACTGCCAACCCTTGCTGCCGTGCCATCAGCACCATGCCCAAATATCGTACACCAAACAACAGCATCACTATCGGTGGTAGTTGCCACCACATCCATGGATCAACTGCTATGGAATCGCCCAGTCGCCACCACATCAATAGCCCAATCAGAGAGTTGGCTATAATCGTGCCCCACCACTGCAATGTGGGACTATCTGATGACTGCGGGGCAGGACGTGCCCATATGAAATGACCTAGATCAAAATAATGAGAGAGCTTTGCCCATACAGCAAATGTTGCTAGACCATAGCGTCGAAACTGCATTCCAGGGGACAGGATCTTAAATCCACGGGTAGAAAATAGTTTACTGGAGCTAGTATTAAAACCCTCAACGGTAACCAGAATCTCATCACATCTCTGTTGCTCAAAGAAATCAAATCCAGCCTCAACCAAACGCTGCCCCAAGCCCTGACCACGCACCTCTGGTGCTGTAAATAGCCATGAAATCGAGCCTGCTTTACGATGGTGGGGGAGGGCAAACAGTTTGAGGACAATCGCTCCCAATAGTTGACCATCTCCCTCGGCAACTAGGACGTTAGGTGTCCATGAAAAAGCCAGTTGATCGGACACTGAAAAAGCTCGACACATAAGAGCATGTACACTGCGTCGCTCGTTATCTTCTATGGGACGAATAACAACATCGAATACTTGAGCCACAGTGTGCTTCTCCTGATCGGGGTGGTTAACGATGTCCCATCAATTGTACGCGCATCTGAATAAATTGAGCTGCCTTAGACTTGATCAAGCGTTAGGGGGCTAGGTTGTTTGCCATCAATATCAGTAATCCCATAATCCATAGCTAATTGGGCGGCAACTAAAACCTTGCCTGACTTTGCCATGATAGTTGGGGCTAATGCCAAGGCAGCAATCACTCTTCCTAAAAACTGGGGAGACTCAGAATTACTTAAATCCAGGTATTCTGCTGCTCGCATGACTCTTTCCGTTCGAACCAATCCCGGATAAAGAGAAACCACGGCTACTTGATAGGGCTGAAAATCATGGGCCGTGTCTGCCGTTAACCGGTCGGTGGCTGCTTTGGATACACCGTAGCAGACAGGGTTTCCTTATTTTGATGGTTGGTTACGATAGATTCAACGCCACATCTTCAGTTCACATTCCCCTTTTTTAAGTTTGAGGACAAACCATAAGGAACTTGTGAAGCTCTCTAAAGCGGATCCCCCCACAAGTTCCTCAACTTTTTTGCTGAAACTTGGAAGTAAGCAATGGGATGTATCTTCGCCGCCAATGATGACGGCTCATAATTCTGTTGTGTGCAACGGTGACCGAAGATGAACAGACACTCTTTGTAGTATGTGGGAGGTTTCCTATGTTGAATCAAAAAATTGTTCTTCTAGATGGCTCAGGCGTAGGTGATGAATCCCTATCCCTGATATTAGACCTTCTGTTGAATGAGCTGCACCGTAGTGGCGCAACGGTGCAGACTTTTCCATTGAGAGACATCAAAATGGGCACCTGTATCGGCTGCTTTGGCTGCTGGGTAAAAACGCCGGGCATCTGTCTGGAGCCTGATGCAGGGCGTGATATTACTCAGGCAGTCGTCCAGAGTGATCTGACCATCCTCTTTACTCCTGTTACATTTGGGGGATATTCATCGGAAATCAAAAAAAGTCAAGATCGCCGGATACCGCTAGTTCTTCCTGATTTTGGCATTTATCATGGTGAATTTCATCACCACCCCCGGTATTCAAAAAATCCGCGACTGGTCGGCATTGGCGTCCAGCATCAGTCGAATGACGCGGAAGCCAACCTGTTTAAGCTGCTGGTTGGGCGCAACGCCCTCAACTCTCATGCTCCCACCTATGCTGCCGACGTTGTCTTAAGTACGGATGCTCCAGAAGATGTGCGCCAGCAACTTCAATCCGTGCTGGTTAGAAATGATAATCTTCCGTCAAGTAAGGTGGTTGCCTCGCTAATGCCAGCAGTGACAGCTGGCGTTGACACTCCAACCCTGGGTGGCCCAGGTCGGGCTTTGCTGATCATCGGTAGCCCCAAGGTTAAATCCCCCAGCACCTCCGGCGTCTTGGGCGGATATGTGTTGGCGCAACTCAATCAGCGGGGGTGGGAAACCGAGTCATTAACACTTAGGAAAAACCTTTTACAGGGCGAGGGGCAAGCGGAATTTTTGGCGGCTGTGGACCGAGCTGAGCTGATACTGTTGGCGTTTCCACTGTATGTCGATTCACTCCCATTCCTGGTGATGAAGTCACTTGAGGTGATGGCTAAGCATCTCTCCACCGACCCACCGGAAAGTCCGAAACGGCTTTTTGCGATCGCTAACAATGGATTTCCCGAAGCCCATCACAATGCGCTAGCGTTAGCCATCTGTCAACGCTTTGCCATTGATACGGGGCTGATTTGGTTAGGAGGGCTGGCTCTGGGAGCCGGAGAAGCTTTGTTTGGAGGTCAACCTATCGAGGGAACTGAGCGCGAGGGGCCACCAGTAGAGCATGTTATCCAGGCCCTGGATATCACCAGTGCAGCCCTGGCGGATGGGCAACGGGTCCCACCTGAAGCCGCCAAGCTGATGACAAAAACACCGATTCCCTTTATGCCCTTCAGCCTGTGGCGATGGCTGTTTATCCAATTGGCCCAACGGCACTGGCGGCAAAGTGCGGCTGAAAATCAAGTTGGCGAGAAAGAACTGTTCGCCCAACCTTATGCAAGAGTAAGGCCATGACTACTGGTGATTTTTGATGTGATGGCATTTGATGTGATGGCGTCACTCCGTTGTTCAGTTTAGGCTTGATCAAGTGTTAGCGGTCTAGGTTGTTTTCCATCGATATCAGTAATCCCATAATCCATGGCTAATTGGGCGGCAACTAAAACCTTACCTGACTTTTCCATGATAGTTGGGTCTGATGTCAAGGCCGCAACCACTCTTCCTAAAAACTGGGGAGACTCAGAATTACTTAAATCCAGGTATTCCGCCGCTCGCATGACTCTTTCCGTTCGAACCAGCCCCGGATAAAGAGAGACCACTGCCACTTGATAAGGCTGCAAATCATGTGAGGTGTCTGCCGTTAACCGATCGGTGGCCGCTTTGGATACCCCGTAGCAGACGTTGCCACTATACTTTTGTCCTGCCCAATGCGAAATATTGACGATGAGTCCTGACTGTTGAGTGACCATTATTTTCGCTGCCAGACGACTGGCGATCCAATGGGCTCGAACCCCGGCAGCAAACATGGAATCCCACTGTGATGAGAGTTGCTCCCAGAAGGGATACTCCCAGACATATTCCCCCTTCTCGTTGAACAGGGTTTCATACCCACCCCACACGTTATTGACAAGGATATCAAGGCGGTTTTGATCCTGTTCAATTTGCTCAAAAACTTTCTTGACTTCACTGTCGTTTGTATGATCGCAGCGAACAGCTATGCAGATGCCGCCTTGCTGTCTGATCTCTTCTTCTGTTTGCTGAAGTCCGCCAGGAAGCCCATTCTTACTATCTCCCTGATTCATTGTTCTTCCTGTGACATAAACGGTAGCTCCTGCTTCCGCTAGGCCAATGGCAATTCCTTTGCCGTTGCCACGGCTTGCCCCCGTCACCAGAGCAATTTTTCCTAATAGTTTGTTCGTTCTCATTGCCATTCTCTGTCCCATAAATCAGACTACGTCTTCAGTTTGCCCGACCCAATTTTTAAGTGTGAACGCAAAATATGAGCAACTTGTGAGGTTATGAGGTGAACCTATCGTCTAACTGAGCTGATGTTTGGCAGCTCTGGCGTGCCAAACTCTTCTCGTCGCAGGATAGAAATATGCTCACCAGTAGAGGTTTCTGTTGAGTCAATCATGTAACCGGTTGGAGTGTTAAATTGAAACCACAATTGCTCACTCAACAATTCAGCCAGTAATTCTCATCAATCATGACACCACAAGGCAAGGTTAACAAACGGAGTTACTATTTAGATATTGCTCGGGGTTTTGCTGTATTTGGCATGTTTACCCAGCATTGCATGATTGTCCATGAAGTGTCTGGCGGCGAAGGAGACAGCTTATTAGCGAATCTTTTTGTCCTCTTAGGGACGGCTCCCGCTGCTCCAGTATTTATGCTACTGATGGGAGCATTTTTAATAAAATCAAAGGCAAGTACGCGCCAAAATATGTGGCGGGGGATTAAGCTACTGATACTTGGGATTATTTTAAACCTACTGCGATTCACGATCCCTGTGCTCATCGCGATATCGCTATATGGCAGGGATAACCTTAACTTAGCTGAAGGTGAGACTCTTCTAACCCTGCTATTTGCTGTTGATATTTTTCATCTGGCTGGCTTATCTCTAATTTTCTGCACCTTGATCAAAAAAATAACTGATCAAAAAAATACGATACCTTTGCTGATTCTCACTGTACTTTTAGCTTCTCCGTTCTTGTGGGGTAGGTTCAGTAGTAATCCATTTTTTGATCCTTTTTGGGGCGAGGCTAACACTATCTATTTCCCATTTTTTCCATGGATAATTTATCCACTATTGGGCATGTATCTCAGCCGGTATTTGCTCAGTGGTGACAGGCTCAAGAGTAGCCTACGGAAAATGGGCTGGTATGGTTTTGCCCTAAGCGCTTTGGGAGTAGTTATATTTCTTTTAAGTGCTGTTGGAGTTTTAGCATTCGATATTCTTTCCCCTACGGGCGATTACTATCGAAGTGGCGCAAGCATCCATTTGTTAATGATTGGGTTCGTTTTGGTATGGTTTAGCGTTTGCCATTGGCTTGAACAAACGTTGAGTATTGAAAATCGAATCATCAAAGTGTTGATTTATTGGAGTAAGAACGTTACCGCAATATATTTTGTGCAGTGGGTGCTTTTTGGGTGGAGTATGTTGCTCCTTGATACTAACAAGCTCAATGCCGTTGATGCAGCACTCGTTGGCTTAATTGTTCTTTTGCTCACCCATTTTTCCGTAAAGCGGGCGGGTGTGAGAAAATTATTTGCGTGGGTTTAGTTCTCTACTCCAGCAGCAAATAGAACGCTGCGATCGCAAGCAGCACCGTCATATACGAGACTACTTTGTGAATAGCCGCAATCACTGTTGGTGCTGATTTGACTGCACTCAGCACGCTACCCGATGCAATCATGACAACAAATGCCAGAACCGCAAGTGATATAATCAGCCATGCGCTCCCCCCCAATGCTGATGTCTTGTAAATTTTGTAGATGTTTACCCCAAGGAAGACCAGTATTCCAGTTGCAACCAGCTTATGCGCTGTAAAAAGAGCCACACCATATGGCCTACCGAAATGGGTCAAATAGAAGCCGGTTCCAAAAACCAGCAGAAATGCAACTGCTACACCGATCATGCGCAAACCGTTTTCATTCATCGTCTTTTTCACTAGAAAAGAAGCCGCTTTGCGATCATTTTGTGATCATATTCATGGGTTGCTCCTTCTCACATTGTTAAAACATCAGACTGGAATAATCCCCAGAACACCCAATATTGCGACGATAAATCCAACCACTCCTAGCAGGCTAAGATACTTTAGCTCTTCTCTCACATAACGAAAAGCACTAAAAAAAGAAAAGAACGAAAAATAAAATAGAAATGCCGGAATATCTTGAACAAATCCTAGAAATCCCAGAAATCCTAGAAATCCCAAAAAGCCAAGCCAGGACTTCTTTCGATTAAGGTTGTTCCGATTTAAGTTGTTCATATCGTTCAGCTCAAGTTGGCGTTCTTATCCCTTCAGTATGAAAATAAAGCATGAGGAACTTGTGAGGAAATCACTCACTGCTGACTAGCGCCGTATCATGGGCCAGGCGACCGTCTTCCATATGGACAATGCGATCGGCAATGTCGAGAATGCGGGTGTCGTGGGTGACGAGCAAAATTGTGCCGCCTTGTTGTTTGGCTAAACGCTGCATAATGTCGACCACATCACGGCCAGACTTACTATCGAGAGCAGCGGTGGGTTCATCGGCAAGGACAATTTTCGGTTCGCTGACCAGGGCTCGTGCGATCGCAACCCGCTGTTTCTGCCCCCCTGACAAACTATCTGGATAGTAGCTAACCCGATCGCCCATACCAACTGCCTCCAGAATTGCCTGAGCACGATCAATCCGGTCCTCAAGCAACAGATTGTCATGTAGCCGCAGTGACATGCCCACATTCTGCTGTGCCGTCAAACAAGCCAACAAATTATGAGACTGAAAAATAAATCCAATCTGATTACGCACCTGCACCAGCTGCTGTTTACTCGCCCCAAGCAACTCTTGCCCCAGGATATTAACACTGCCTTCCTGCACAGACCGTAGCCCCGCAATCAAGGTCAGCAGCGTGGTTTTGCCACTGCCAGACGGACCAGTTAACAGGACAATCTCCCCTGCACAGATATCTAAATCTACATCAAACAAAACCGGCTTGCGTAATTCGCCCTTGCCAAAGGCATGGTTGAGATGACGAACGGTAACAACAGGTTGAGAAAACATGGCTTGAAAGTGAGTTTTGAATTTTGAGTTTTAGACTCGGAGCTTCAAACGGTAAGTAGTGGGTAATGGACTGGAACTAAGAACTAAGAACTAAGAACTAAGAACTAAAAGACATCTGCCGGATCCGCAGACTGCAGTTTTCGCATGGCAATGGCTGCTGAAATCATGCACATTGCCACCGTGGCCGTAAACACTTGCAATGTCACCCCCAATCGCATGCCAAGGGGAATCTTCGTTAAATAAGCCAGCAGCTGATACATCCCTAACGAAACCCCATAACCAGGCAAAAAACCTAATATCGCTAGAATCGCCGCTTCTTGAAAGACTACCATCAACAGTCTTCGATCAGAGTAACCCATGGCTTTAAGGGTGGCATATTCTGGCAAATGGTCGTTAACGTCGGAGTACAACACCTGATTAACAATCACAATGCCAACCACCAGGCCCATAACCGCTCCAAAATTGAAGATAACCCCTGAGGGTTGACTCGCCCAGAAGCCGACCTCAATTTGAATAAATTCTTCAGGGGTAAGTACTTTAACCTCCTTTGGTAAACGGGTATCAAGGGCTTGTCGAACAGTTTCAAGATCGGCATCAGGTTCCAGAATTAATGCCCCTACATTGACCGTTTCCAAACTATCTGGGCCAGTAAAGCGTAAATAGTTGGAATCGCTGGTAATTAAATGCCCCTCAGTAAAAATGCTACTCCCCAGGGTAAACAATCCTTCCACCTTAATGCGATGCCCTGAGAGTTCGGTGGTTACCGATTTGCCTTGATCCAGGGTCTCCGCAACAGGGCCAACTTTGGGCTGAGTTTTTCGATCAAGCAAGATTACATTGGGCAGTTTAATCTTGTCGAGCTGCTGATCAACTTCGGGTAAATCCAAGACAGGATGGGCAGGATCAAATGCGAGCACCATCACATCAGTGCTTTCGCCATCCCAGGGATTTATCCACGCACCCCCACCAAAATAGAACGGCTTAGCAGAGGCCACCCCTTCAACGGCATTGGCCTGATATAGGTGACGTCGAGAGAATGTTTGCCCGAAGTACAAGGCCTCTGTACGCTGGCTCAGCAACACCAGATCGGCCCGCAGATTTTTGTGGACAAAGGTGGAGCCTTCAAACAACATGCTCTGAAAGCCCAGCATGGTGAAAATCAAAATATCGGCAAAGGCCACTCCCGTTAGAGCAACCAATAAGCGTACTTTTTGATGGCTCAGCTGCGCCCAGCCTAGGGGCGGCTCCTGACGTAAATGCTTGAACAATATCTGGAAAGCAGGAGACTTCATCAGCCCACCTCTCAGCGTTCTACATTGATTGTGATGCGTACCTGCAGATTGGTGAGACCTGCCACCTTATCGTTATCTTCCGGATCAATCCGCACCTTCACTTCAACCACCCGTGCATCTTTATCCGCCGCCGGGTCGGCATCGATCACATCTTGTTTTTTGATTTGCATGCCCACATGGTCAATGGTGCCTCGGATCTCACCCTCAAAACCACCATGTTCGCTAATCACGGCAGCCCGCTGTCCTGGCTGTACCAGACCCACATCGGTTTCATATACTTCTGCGATCGCATACATCTGAGCAGTGCGCCCCAGTTCCACAATGCCCTGGCTGGTATTGACCTGCTCCCCCACGCGGGTGTTGATTTTCAGAATTTGGCCTGCCACCGGTACCCGTACATAGTAGTCTTCCAGTTCGGCTTTGATGCGATGGACCTGTGCGATCGCATGCTCCACTTCTGCCTGGGCTACGTGCAAGTCAACCGGACGAACTTCCTCAAGTTTGGCCAATAAGGCCTGCTCATGCCGAATCCGTTCTTGCAGAGTGGATACCGTATTTTCTAAATGGGCCTCAGCTTCACTTAAGGCTGCTTGAGTCGTTTCGAAAGTCTCCTGTCGTTCATCTAGTGCCATTGTTTCAACAGCCCCTGATTGATGGAGCTGGTGATACCGCTGATAGGTTTGTTTCGCGTGTCTGAGTTCAGCTTCAGCACTGGTAATTTCAGCCTGTCGTTCAATGGTTTCAGTACGGAGCTGGGCTTTGAGCTGATTAATCACGGCTTGTTGGGCGGCGATGTCTGCTATCTTGGCATCCCCAGTCTCAATTTGGGCTTGTCTGGCCTGATAGATGACCACATTCTGTTGTGCCTCTGTTAATTCGGCCTGTTTTTTATCCAGTCCTTGCAAAACGGCAATTACCTTGCCAGCCTCTACCCAATCTCCTTCTTCAACAAAGAGCTGGTTCACACGACTATCCTGAGCATTCGCCACCGAAAGCTTAATCACCTCCCCTTGAGGTTCCAGCCGTCCCAGGGCAGTCACTGCTTTAGCAGGAAGAATTTCGACCTGGGTATCCTGCGCCAATTTCTGCTCTTGTGCCTGAGACAGAACAAAATAGGTACCTGTTGTCCCCACCAGTAGGATGGCTATCGTACCTGTGACCCAATCCTGGGGAAATAGTTTGCGATGAAGAATACGAGCCATTGTGCCAACCCTCTAATGTGGTGTTGACTTTGTTGACGGTTTAGAATCTCCACTTAGATTTTACGTTAGAGTAAATATACTTAAGAGGGAAACCTTACAAGTCTTATCGCTATCAAATTCAATGCTCCCAGGCACCTGGGTTAAAGCTCAAATATCGCAGCACCGAGGAGAATTCCATGGATCGCGAAGAGCTATTAGAACGATACGCGGCTGGAGAACGAGATTTCAGCAAAGTTAATCTGAGTGGAGTAAATTTGGCTGGAGCAAAACTCAGCGGTATTAATTTAATCCGGGCTGATTTGTCCCATACTATCCTGGAAAATGCCAATCTGAGTGGTGCCTTTCTAGTCATGGCCAATCTGAGTGGTGCGAATTTACGCAGGACCACTTTGATTGTTGCCAATTTAAGTGGGGCCAATCTCAAACAGGCCAATTTGCAGCATGCTAACCTCTGTGAAGCAGTGCTCACGGGAACGCTTCAGTCCCAGATTGATCTATCTTCAGCCAGCTTAAAAGGAGCCATACTGGCTGGTGCAAATTTACAGCAAGCAAATTTACAGCAGGCAGATCTACGTGGGGCCAATCTCTATGGGGCTGATTTGCAAAATGCTGATCTCAGTCAGGCCAAGCTGACACGCACCAACTTACGTGAGGCAAATTTACAAGGAGCAATTTTGCCTGAGATCCGGCTACAGGAGATTCCCCTGTTGGAACGATTGAGTAAGCCTCAGCATTGGGAGACACCTTGGTAATTGTTATGAAGACAAAAGTTACTTCATAACCTCCCAAGCACGGAGCTTTTCCAGCACAACATTGATGGGATAAGCGATCGCAATCTCGCCTGTCTTAGGTTGGAATCTCCTCAGACCTATTTCCTAGATGGGACGCAAGAGACCCCAACCATCATCTTTATCCTTGAGCCACTATCTAAACTTCGTCATCCTCAAAGATCAAGATTTGGCCACGAAACTCCACATCAGGTATATCCCAAACATTAGGTAATCCGGCTCTCCTTCGAGGCCGACGCAAAACATTGGTGCCGCAATGAATTTGGCCCTCGCGGATGTGATAATACCAACTATCTACAAAATGAATAGTGACCCCTAAATGAGCTGCGATCGCTGCTGTAAACAACTCAAACAGGTCGACCATACCATCATTCACCAAGAGCCGCGTATGATCGCGGCGTAAAATACCACGTGCGTCAAAATGACGCCTGTTGGGGAGAATCAATCGGCGTTGAATTTCACGGTCTGAGGCACCGGGGAAACTATCCTTAAAAGCATCAATCACATCTTGTTGATCCATTAAGCCACCATAGGACGCTCGAATGGAGCCAATAGGACTGAACAGGTAAGCGGGAGACACTTTTTCAATCCAGTAATGGGCGCGTGTCATACGATGTTGCCTGATCAGTCGATGGCCGACCTGGGCACGGATGGTACCTGGCACCCCAACGTCTTGCATCGCTGCTTGAACCACTGCCATGGCATCCCTGGGTCGCATACGTGGGCCGTAGGGCTTGGGAACCAGCAGATGATTGTTTAGGACTTGCATATTTGCAATATCCGGCGAATATGCGGTCGTGGGCTGTTGCCAAAATGCTTCCTGAAAGCGATTGATATCATCTACTCTATCCCAGAGAACAGGAATAGGATAAATAGGCACCCCTAACTCTCGTTGTAAATGGACACGGCTTGGCTGTAGAAATTCGCTGTCAATAAAGTCATTGGTACTGTTGTTGCGGGCATCACGCTCTGCCCAAATAATCTCAAAGGGGGTGATGTCAGCCGGATAACGACGTGGCGGCCCTTCCCCTGGGACATAGCCAATTCGGTGTATATTAAACCCATTTCCAGCACTCAACTCTTCGGCTAATTTAATGTAAGTAGCAGGTGGTTCGTGGGATTCGGGTATCTGACCACGCTGGGCAGGAGGATGGCTGTGTAGCCAGGCTTTACCGCGAAAAAGCCGCGTGACCGGAGAACTGCCTTCATTCATCAACCGTGAAAGTACACCGGAGGGGCGGTTACGGAAAGTATCAGGATGATTGGCAGGGAGCCCAGCCCGATAACGGGTTTCAGCTCGCTGTAGAAGGGCCATTGCTGCCCGTGATGAGGCGTGCAGAACAGAAAAGTCGGACCGTCCGTGTGGTACAACAGCCATCATCTCGTCTATGTGACCAACCCGCAGCCACGCCGTATTAATCTCAACAATGGGTTGTTTTTTCTGTTTGGCGAGTACGCGCAGTAGATCGGGATCGACAAATTCACTGCCGTCACCAAAGATGAAATTACCAATGATTATCTTGCCAAGCGGAGCACCAGGAACGGGCGGTGTCGATTCAACATTCCCGCCATAGTTCGCTGAGCTATTCATTTGATTGGCCCGATCAAAGAGGCGTTCTGCTGTGTCGCGATTTATTGTAGCGGTCTGTCCAGCAATCTCAGATCGAAGGCCTAAGTCTCTACCACTACCACCGCGTACGACAGTAAATTCAGTAGTTACCTCATCTACAAGGCTCTCCGCTGCTTTCTTCAACCCTCTGATCAGTTCTGCCCGTTCTGGTCTCGCTTCATCAATGGCATGGTCGAGGGTTTGATTTAATCTAGCAAGCTCCGATCTAAGTCTGTTGAGGGTATCAACCCAAAACATCACATTAATTTCTTGCCAGGTGGTGTCTATTAATTTCCCAAAGTGATTAAGTCGTTCCGCTACGTCTAGAATTCGCAGTACTCGCTTAGCCCAATCGGTAACTGCGCGAAAGTCAATCCTAAGGACATTTCCATTGGTGGTATTAACGACGATAATCCGGTCCCAAAGATCGTTGTAAAGTCCAATATTGCGTGAACGAAAATGGCTGTTGACAAAATCTTCCAGGTTGTCAGTTACGGTTGCGTTCGTATTTTCATGACGTAGACGAGGAAGATGTAGGATGAGCTGACGAAAGTGATTTGGCCCTTGTAAAAAACTGTGCTGATACTGGTCCTGTAACCAGGTATCACCATTGCTAATCTCAGGTGGCACCTGGACCATCGGGACCGCCGCCGCCCGTGTAGCATTCTGAACATCAACAAATGACGGATGATTGGCATCGGTGTTGACCATGTAGAGCCGTACCGCTGGTGCCTGTCGATCATCCAAGATAAAGGGGGCAACTGAGAAACGACCGCGATCTTCCTCATGGACTCTGCCAAGGTTATCAACTCGAAATAGTATGAGTTCGAAGCGAGTCTCCTCACGGGCATCTGCTCGATAGGCGAGCTCGAGATTAGATAATCGCCCAAAACTGGCCCCTGCAATTGTCCGAACTTGGAGTGTAAGGTTTAAGCGACCATTAGTGGGGATGGGAGGCAGTTCAAACACCTCAGGCTCTCCTAGCCGCTGGGGAATGATCTGACCTGTACTGTCGGAGAGGCGAATACGGGTATGCATAACACCAGGACAACGGATATGAAGACTCTCGTTGGGACCAAGCGCACCAGCTATCACTTTAATTTGCAGGGGGACTAGTTCATCATCACCACTGTTGGCGGTAGCTAAGCTGTAATCGGCCCGTGGAATTGAGCTGCTGGAGACAGCTGCAGGTAAGCGACGCTGATCGCGGTCAAGATTCGGAACCACAATGGCACCTGGCCAGTTCTGGCGGGCAGTTCGCTCACGCGGGTTTCCCGTGAGTCCTCCATCACGGTCAAAGTCAGCATGGAGCTCAATTCCAGGCATGTGAAACACTCCTTTACAGCGCTTATGGTTCTGGTTCAAATAAAGTCAGTTCCACTTTATTTTTAATGCTTTCTAGCATTGTCGGTATCTTATGCCAGCTGTTCTTAGTATGATAACGGCTCTTATTTTTTTGTTGATCATTAAGTTCCGAGAAGCAAACTCTTTGTTTTTTCTCCGATTAAGTAATGCTGCGCAGAATGCCGTCAGGTATTAAAAATGCTACAAAACCGTCAAAATGAGGCTTTACTAATAACTAACAAGAATATAATTTGTAACATGTAAGTTACTAACATCAATTTTCACGAGATATGATATCTCTAAGACCCTATGCCTGAGACGAATTCTCTGAAATAACAGTTATGTTTGCAGTGGCTGTTACTTGTTCAAGTGTGCTTTAAACTTCAATAATTTTCAATAATTTAGCTGGAGGCCTACTTATGAGACCTGAAAGCTCACCAAATGACCTGTTTAGGTTTGTTCAGCTGCGTCCACCTATTAGTCTGGCTGAAAATCAATTTATTCCGTTGGTAGCGTCGACGAATTTCTTTACGCAGATGCAAAGTGCTACAACGGTCACTGAGAGGCAATCCATTGCCGATACTTATATTGCTAATAATTCTGAAAGTGGGCTGTTTGTTCGTTCCCCTGAGCAACTTCACCATGGCACAGCTATTCAAAATTCGATAGCCACCACCTCAGACGCGGATGAGCCTTCTACAGATTTGTTTATTGTGACGCTTACAGGTTTGTTGGAAATAGCGGATATCTCTGAACTAGCAAACGATGCTGCGTTTCAACAAGATAGGGTGCGTTTATCTGACACGCTTTTGGCAAGGATGTTTACTACTAATTCATTGCCAAATCTGAGTATCTTACAAAACATTTATCGCGCTTACTATCTTATTGTCCAGACTGCGGCTGAAGAAGATATACAGCTATCCTGGGATAGATTTTTGCGCATGTCCATTATTATTCCAGAGGATGCCTTAACGTCAGTTGTCAGCTTACGAAAAGCAGCTTCATCGGAACCGACTGTAACTGCTGTCACTACTCAATCAGAATATACGACGATTGATCGAAAATCTCAGCTTTATAACGCTTATCAAGAATTAATGAGATGCGATCGCAACCAGAACCTGATACAGCCAGAATCAGCTGAAGTAAACACTGAAGGGACAAATGTTTTTGCGCTAAAGGAGACTGTCGTCAACAGTTTATCGACTGAGACACGGGCGGTGCTTGAATCACAACAGATTGATCCAGAAAATACGCCCATTCATGCCATCGTGATGGATATATATACGACGCTTCAGCAAGAGTCGTCTGCGATCTCATCTACCAGTGTAGATCCTAATGCTCAACCGCAGATTGCTCGCGTAATTCGTCATGCAGAGCTTGGCAGCACCCAGAGAGATATTCGTCCTTCTGGAGTCGGTAATCTTCTTGTCGTTAAGCAACAAATTAAGCGCTATGAGCCTACGGAAGTCGCACATATTGAAAATATTTTATCTGGTGAGGCAAAATCAAGAGAACAGCGTGAACTTCAACTGGTTGAGGAAACATTCTCCAATGTCTTTGAAACAACCCGTGAAGAGCAGAATGAACTCGAAACCTCCCAGCGATTTGAGTTAAATCGAGAGGCTTCTCGAACTATTCAACAGGATCAGAATGTAAATTTCGGCGTCAATCTATCGGGTAAATATGGACCATATGTTGAATTTTCCACCAATTTCGAGTTAGAGACCAGTCAATCAGTTGAGGAAACCAATAGCAACTCAACCAGCTATGCCCAAAATATTGTTGAGCGTTCGCTTGAGAAGATAGTTGAGCATATTCGTGAAGAAAGAACACGGCGAATATTGCGAGAGGTTGAGGAGAAAAATACCCATTCCTTAACCAATAATGGGGCGGAACATATTCGTGGGGTCTATCAGTTTGTAGACAAAATTTACGAGGCTCAAGTCTTTGACTATGGCATCCGCATGATGTATGACTTCATGATTCCGGAACCCGCCTCTTATTTGCATTATCTCCGTAATCAGCCAGATAGTGAGCTAGAGTTACCAGATCCCCCTCCTAGGTTTACGCTAACCTCTCATACGCAAATCAATGAGACCAATTATGGCTCTGAAGCAGCTAAGTATGGCGCTACTGAAATTGATCCCCCACCTGCTCCTTATGTATTAGCATCTGCAGCCATTACGAATGAGGGTGGTGATGAAGGTGGTACGCCTCGGTTTGCAAAAACGAAAGAGCTCACCATACCAGAAGAATATGGCCCTGAAAGAGTGGAATATGCGGCTCAAGCTACCACTGACGATGACCTAGCGATTACAGTGCTGATCGGATCAAGATTTCACCGCATTACGCGATCAGAAGGTGGAAATTGGCCTGGATTCCCACAATATATCAGCTTAGATTCGGGGCATTATAGTTATCCACAAGGTACGCAGCTATCAGTAGGGGTATTTGTTTTTGAGAGTCGTACCTTTCTTGTTGATATCACAATATTCTGCAAACGCAGACCTGAAGCTTATGAACAATGGAAATTAAAAACATTCCAAAAGATTCAACAGGCCTATGAGCGACGGGTATTGGAATATGAGGAGAAGGTAGCTGCTATCAGAGCGGAGCAAGCCTTGGCGCAGGCTGCAGCGGAAGAAGAAAGAAGTTTTGGGGCTCCACCGTCTCTCAATCGCATAACGGAGCGCAATGAACTAAAGAAACATGCCATATCTATTGTCACCGGTAGCCGTTATGAATTTATCAATGCGGTAATGGATGGTGCTCCACCTATTTTTGATTTTGATGAAGCGCGGGAAGAAGGAAGTTTGATCCGATTCTTTGAGCAGGTGTTTGAATGGGAACAAATGCAATATGTGTTTTACCCATACTTCTGGAGCCGTACCAATACCTGGGAAGATCGGTTTACAACCGACAATCCAGATCCGCAATTTCGTGAGTTTTTAAAGGCAGGTGCAGCTCGGGTCGTGATTTCTGTACGCCCAGGGTTTGAAACAGCGTTACAACATTATCTAGATACGGGTAAATTGTGGGACGGACAAGGAGAACCACCACAAATTACCAGTCCCCTCTATGTATCGATTGTCGATGAAATTAAAGAACGTACGGGGGCACCACAGGGTGAAATTCTGGTTGGTGAACCGTGGGATATTCGTGTTCCTACTAATTTGCTTTATGTACGAGCCAACGATGATCTGCCAGCCTGGGTCCAGAACCCTCCAGGGAGCTGGCAGTGGGAATCAACAGATTCAGAGCCAACACCTGCCCTGGCTATTATGGGCTTAGCACTTGTAGATGCTCAAACTCAAGCAGATATCCAGTCAATAGAAAATGGTGATGTGCTCAGCATTAATGATATGCCATCTATGATTAACCTAAGGGCAATAGCTGATCCGAAATACGTTGGTAGTGTGGTTTTGAATCTTAACGATGGCCAACAGACAAGAACTGAGAACACACGTCCTTATTTCCTTTACAGTAATAATGGAGTTCAACCTGTATTAGGAAATTATACGCTAAGTGTAAAAGCTTTTTCCAAGCCAGAAGGTCTTGGAATAGAGGGCAGAGAGAGAGTTGTTCAGTTCTCATTTATAGAATGATTTTTGAAGAACTTAGGCAGTCGAATTTACTATATGTACAGTGGTCGATCCGAACTCTTTGGACGGATCGCGCGCAGCGATTCAAGACCTTTTAGACTTTGCGATCGCAATCCATCCATCCCTTTATTCTGTATCAGGGTGCGCTCTCAAATAAGATAACCACTGTTGTCTTTGTTCACTCGTGAGATGGGCTAGTGAGGATACTGAGAAGCATGCTTGTAGCTCTTGACCTATGCGTTGTGGTCCCCAATCTAGTTGTTGTAGCTGCTCAAGGATGTTGACTATGGTGGATAGCGATCTCACCTGTTCTCTAAAAAACCCTGACTTTCCAGAAGCAATGTGATGCCACTAAAAGCTTTTCAACCTGCTGAGGAGACACAAGTGATTTAATACAGAGAGACATGTCTTATAATTTTTCTGGCTTTAGGGCTGAATACAGTCCGTAGAGCTGACGAAGGTTGGCTGTAAACCTTGACTTACAAGGAATATAGGTTTTCGGTAGATAAAGTAGTGACTATATGCGGATAAGACTGTCTTAAAAATTGAGACAAACTTACATTTGCTCTAGCCCTAGCGGTTCCAATCACTATCGTTACCAAGACGGTGAAGTGATCGAATACGGAGAATTTTAGCGATTGAGACAAGCCGTTAAGACAGCCCTGCTAACAGGTGAGTCGATACGGATAATGCTGTCTTATTGAGACAAAACTTTCGAGTAATTCTGGCCCTTTGGCCTATAGGTGAGCCGATACGGATTTGCTTGTCTTATTTTAAGATGCTCGGTCTGCAAAGCTTTTAACGTAAGTGCTGCTTTCAGTCGCCTAATCTTTCAGAGTCTAATCGCTGTCTAAATTTCATCTGGGTCATGCGAATAGCTTCATCATGGGCCTGCTCCAAATCGTCGAGTTCAAAAATAGCCACTAGCTTTTCGCAATACTCAACCATCTCCAATCCCAGCGTCTCAGGAATATAGTTGCGAGCAATGTGCCGCGAACCCGAGACAGGCGCTTCCCAGATTTGTTTGATCTCGCTGGCATCCATACCAAACAGGCCACGATAGACATAGTTAGTCCACTTACCAAATTTGTAGGGACTGTTTCCCCCTTGTTCGGCGACGGCGTAGGCCCAATCCTTTCTGGCTGGCTTACCTGCCTGCCGAGCCACTAGCCATTGCTGAATTCGTTCACTATCCTCGCGAGTGTACGTTTGCTTGAGAAATGTGTAGGCCTCAGCATATAGACCTTCAGCTGCAAACCAGGCCAAAAAGTCGATCAGTCCATTTTTTGCCTTTGCCCGCAGCTTTCCAGGATTCTTTGCCCAGTCGCTGACCAATTCTACCCAGTCAGATGCTTCGATTACCCGGTAGGTATTGCCGTCATTTGCTTTGATTTCTGACACCCTAAACTGCTTGCCAGATGGGAGCTTGAGGTAGTTCACCCCTTCGATTTCTGACACCCTATCAGCAAAGGTTTGGGCCGGTACATTGGTATGGCGACTCATGGTGCGATAGCCCACACCAATGGTGGGTCGGTCGGGGCCAAGTCCGTCTGGATCGATGATCACAACCCTGAAGTCGCGATCCTTAAATTTAATGGGGACTACCTGACCAGATTCGAGCATTGTGTGGACTAATAAGTACAAAGGTATTGATTATTGAGAATAGCCCCATTATGGGCTGACTTTTAATCGGGGGGCAGAAATCAAGGCAAGTGGTTTTTGATATTACAGGGTTGGGTAAAGATGCCGAATTTACGAATTTTAATTTTCTGACACCTTCTAGTGCTTATGCAATAAGTGTTTGAGCCTATTAGCCCTCAGTTTTCTGACACCCTATTCTAAAGCGTTTCCGCTGAGTTTTCTGACACCCTTTAGGCCTTGTTTTGAACTGGTTTCAGCCAATGAGTGGCTAGATTTCTGACACCCTATTTAAAGTTTTTCTACGCTCCAGATAAATTCGGTATTATCCTTACCCTCGCAGGTAAATCGGTATCCATACCGTTCAAAGGCTTCATATTCGAACACTCGTCGAACTGAATTGAACGGCGGGCAAACAAAGCTATAACCCTTGCAAAGTAAGGATTGCACCATGAATGATATGCCTAATTTGATCGTTGAGCGAACGGTTATAGAGTAGGCATCGTACATAGCATTATGGCTGGATGTCTTCGCCCTACTCAGGTTGAAGTAGGATAGCTTTCTGCCGTGCCGCTGCCAGATCTGCGATCCTATGGTGTGAGATCAAAACCGTCCACACCATAGGGTCTTCAGTGTTGTATCCACTGCCATATTTTTCTTGTAAGTGCAGACGTCTGCACTTAATTGCACTAATTCACAATTTTATGGTTCAAAATTGCAATACTGATGTATCCTGTCCGGTGTACAGTTGTGCAATTGTGGATTGGGACAATGATTATCGCGATCGCAGCAATTAAAGGAGGCGTTGGCAAAACCACTATTACGTTCTGTCTAGCTGCCACCCTAGCCCATCTGGGCAAAAAAGTTTTATGCATTGATTTAGACCATCAGGGGGATCTGTCCTCCGCTATGGGCGTTGAACGCGACGCTTCATCCCCTGATATTGGTCAAATCCTCTATGCTCCCAAGCGAGATCAGGCTGATCTGATGGCTCAGGGCATTATCGACGTGCAGGGGTGGTGTCACCTGCTTACTCCAGGGATGGATTTAGGTGGATATCAAACTGAAATCGAAAAAGGCTTATCCAGTGAGAGTCGTCTAAGGGATGCCTTGGCTCAGTTTAATAGTATTTATGAGAACTACGATTACGTGCTGCTAGATACTCCTAAAGGGGAAGGTTTATTTACCAAAAATGCTTTAGTTGCCTGTGATGAGGTGTTAGTGCCAGTGCAAACTGAGTACTTTGCTCTGAAGAATATTCCAGAACTATTGCAAATGGTGAGTCAGATTGCTGATCGGGCGAATCCTGATTTGCGAGTTTCCACATTGGTTCCGAACCGCATGAAGTCCACCAGTTTGCATAAGAGCATCCACCAGCAAATTATCGATTGGGATGTGCGTACCCATTTGCCCCATCAAACAGAAGAGTCTTGGACCTCTCCTCCCATTCGAGATTTAACCGTGTACTCAGAGCTATCGGCTCAAGGGGAGTCTCTTTATTCGTACAGCTCTGTGAAAGAAGAACATCGTAAACCGTTTGTTGCGATCGCAGAGTATTTAGAATCCCTACGTAGTTCGTCTAATCTTCTGGAGGTAGAGACCGTTGGCTAAAAAAAGTTTTTCCAGGGTAGCGACTGTTGCTGAGAAAGCCCCCGTACCTCGCAAATTAGCGGTTGTCCCCAAACGTAAGACGACAGATGAAGTTGTCAACTTAGAACGTGTGGACCTGGCCGATCGTGAAAATTGGTTACGGGCACTCGATATTTGTCAGGCCAATAATGCTCAGCCCTTGAATACGCTGTTGCATGAAATTGAAACCTATCAAGGTCAGATTGATCAGGCTCTCCAAACAGCCCAGGCCCAAAGCACCATATATGCCTATGCCATTGGTAGTCGCTTAGATGTAATTGAAGAGAAGCATCTCTATAAGGAGAAAGATTATGATAATCTCACTGCTTTTATTAAAGGTGGTGAAGTGCGTCGACCCAATGGCACGCCTATTACCACACGCCAGGTGTGGGCCTATCGGCGGGTGACTCGTGGCTTAAAAGAGTTCTTGCAAATTGCCGAGTCCATTCGTGATGGCAAGGCATTATCTACTGAACTGGAACAACATCTTAAATCCTTAGGGAAACAGGTCAATAAAGATATTGTTGAGTCCTTTTTAGATTCCTATGCCGATAGTATTGCTGGTGTTCTGGAACTGGGCGTATCCAAGCTAGAACAGGTTTACCGCTTGCCCGAACCTGTTGCGTTAACGGGGTTGCTTGCGGGTAAGTTGCCCCTTGAAGAAGACATCATTGCAGTGCATGAGGTGTCATTTTCTCAACTAAGAAAAGCGATCAGTACCCACGAGAAACAACGTAAAGCTAACAATGGCAAGAAGACAGTTAGCCAAATTACCAAAGCTGATCGCATGCTAGATAACCTGAACCATGCTGTTGAAGAGTTGGATGCGTTAGTTCTTAGCGATCTACAACTGCAACGATTAAGTGCCCTTAGGGATGCGATTGAACGTATTTTGTCATAGTCTACGAAATCCTGGTTAATAGTATCCGAAGGTGCAGACGTCTGCACCTGAATGCACTAGTTCACAACTCAGTTTCAGTGCTCTGCCAAGCTGCAAGAAAGTCTAGATAACCTAAGGTATCTGACCAAGTCCAGAGTAATTTGAAGAAGGCTAATTGTTGATCTTTGTTTTCGGCTATGGTGGCTTGTTCGTATATGAGGCGTAGTTTTGAGACGAGTTGGGGTAACTGAGCATCAGTAGCCGCACGTTGTAATGCGTTGCCAGCTTGTTTACGTTGCGTTTTATTCTCGCTAGTGATCAGGTATTGCCATAGTGTATTTATGGCAATAGGATGTCCGGCTTGCAGCTGGCTCAGCTTTTGGGCTAGTCGGAGGCGATTGCGATCGCCCTTTTCTATCCGAGTCACCAGACTGTCAATTTGTTTAGCAATATCAGGCTGGTACTGCTGTTTCTTGCCGCTTCGGTGTTGTAAGCGTCTAGGAGATTGGGAGGATGACTCTCTGTTTATGGGGACGGGATGGTTGGGGTTAAGGTTGACCAGCGCGTCTAATGTCGGTTTATCTTGAGGATTATGGGCTAGTAAGTCTTCTAAAGTTGCTACAGGTAAGGGATGATGGGGATCAACCTTTGCCAATCGTAGGGCCGCTTTTCGTTTTGCAATAGGTTGTTGACTCCTATGAATAATCTCTTCTAGTGTTTCAATGGCTAAACCATGGCCTGGGGATAGCGTGCCCAAATGACGGGCCATATCCATTTTGAGATAGTCACTACGTGCGGTAGGTAATAACGCTTCAAGGGTTTCGACGGCGACCTGACTCTGTGGATCGTAGCTGCGCCCTAGGCTGTAGGCGGCCATCCATCGATCAAAGAAATCCTGGTTGGGGTCTTGCGCGAACTGGGTAAGCACCTGGGTCACCTGACTCAGATCAGACTCAGCTAAGGCCGCTTTAGCCACTTCGATCAAGATGGGTGATATCTTGCGTGTTAAGTTAAAACGCCATGTTATCAGTTGTTGAATGATGCCATGGGCTTTGGGAAACTCAGAATATTCTCCCAAGGCTCTACCGGCAAGTAGCCAGGTGCGATGCTCAAAGAATCCACCACAGTTATCTTGGAAGTCAAGTAAGGCATTAATTAGCGCCGTCTTGTCAGCGTTTTCGATATCACTACGACCTAACCAGAGAAGAATCACGGGTTGCCAGTTTGGTAACACCATGGGTAATTGAGCGTCCTTTGGCGTCGTAAAATATTGCCACCCTTCGATAGCCTGGGCTGCAAAATAATCACGAAATGTACCATGCAGAAAGCCGTAGACTTTTTCACCTGTGGACGTTGCCAGGGGCATTAGCCAACCTAGTTGCATTGCCCGTTCAAACCAGGGGAGTTCTTCGGCTTGCAGGTGTTGAGTGACCAGCGGGAGATTCAGCTGGGTGGTCGAGGCTTTGAGGGTGACAACGGCGAGTTTTGATAGCACCGTATTGATTTGATGCTGTTCTAGCAGCGTCGTGGGTGAGGTGTCTTGCTGCCAGTCATAAAGAGCCGTAACAAACTGCTGGTAGAGCTGGTGTTGTGTGTTGGGAAGGTGTCCGCTATTTCCTAACCGGCAAAGTAAGGCCAGACGTAGGGGATTACGGAGATTGTGGCGAAGACGCTTGTTTTCTGGAAGTGAGAGTTTTTGACACAGGGCTTGTCCTTGTTCAGGCTGGTGGGAAAACCACTGACGAATAAAGTGTTGGATTTGCTGCCGATACTTTTCATAACCCAGCAGTCGGTAAGTGGGCCAATGACCCAAGGTATTTTTGCCTGCATCCCAAAGGTTGAGGCGACAAGTGACGATAATACGCCCATTACTCAGCCAACCCTGTAGTTGATTGGCGAGTTGAGTAATGGCTAAACTGCCACGTTGGTCCATTTCATCTACAGCATCCAACAGCAGCCAACCATGGCCCTGTTCAATGTGTTCAGCTAGGGCGTTTTGTTGCTCAGGGGTCACTGCTCGCTGGTTTAGGGCAAGTTTAAGCCAGTCTTGTAAGACATAGTCTTCAATCAGTGTGGTTCCTAAACGAGCCAGGGGAATCACAATGGCTAAATCAGAGGTTTGCTGTAGAATCTGCTGTGCCAGCTGTTGTAAGAGTGTGGTTTTACCTGACCCCGGTTCTCCCACAATGGCCAGAGTTTGAATCGTGCTGTTTTGAAGATAAGTCAGCAGTTCAGCTGTGTTGATGGTTTCAATATCTGATGGTTGCTTTGTAGATTGTTCTAAGGTGTGATCCACTAAAGCCAGCGGGATGTGTAGCTTGGTTGGGTCAACTCCGGTGTCAGTAGGCTTAAGCAGATTAAAGGTCAGTCCTGTTTGAACGGTAGCCGCCAGGGCTTGCTGACAATATTGCTGCCAGATGTCGTGTTCTACTGGTTTTTCAGCTTGGCCTTCTGAGGGAACAGAGCGACGCTGTTCCCAGGTTTGATCAAAGGTGTTGAGTAGGGCGGTGCGATCTCGACGGTGGTGCCACAACGTTAACGTAAAGTGCCACACCTCTGACCCCCGACGGCTGGTGCGATTATCCTCTAACAGCTCTAGATGGTTTTCCAGATGGTGAAGGGCGGTTTTAATTTGAGCTTTTGTTAGGGCCTGATTGCTATCTGATAGATGGGTGAGGGTTTCAAGATTACGGATTTTGGTGCGAACGATCAGCTGTCGGTCTGTGGTCCAGTGAAGATTGAGTTGCGATCGCAGCCGCTCCAGCGCCACGTCATCCACCTCCAGTTCATCATTGCCATAGTCCACCAGGGCCATGAGCAGTGTTAATGTGCGCTGTTTGGCCACCGGACCATAACTGATTTTGGGCAAAGTTGAGGTCCCCCCCTAACTGACCAGCACCCCTCAATTGTAAAACTCCTATTAATTAAGCCTGTGAGCTGCTTGAACCAGCATTCGCTTAGGGGTAAATCGCTTGCCTATTCTAAACATGTCGAGGGGCAAACGGGTTCCAACCTAGCCCATGGACACCAAGTGACAGTAGCTCAGAGGATAGAGCGCCTAAATTCCTTTTTCAACCCCCTTATTCGTAAGGGGCCTTATCCGCAAGGGTCGACGAATTAGGTTTATCGCCTTCTAAGCGGGAGGTCGGGGGTTCGAATCCCCCCTGTCACATTGAATTCAGATGCGGGTGCAACTCCTGCTCTACTCCCTTGTCTAATTTTGATGATTGTCCAGGAGGGCCGATAAGTGAAAGCAAACTACACCTTTTTTACTAAAGCAAATCGAACACCTCAAACTCAGCCAATTCCTGGTCGACAGGCGGATATGATCCAGGGTCGTTCCGGTGGATATCAGTTCAAAATTGACCTGTGGCAACAGCTACGTCGTTGTTTGTTATTGGGCACCGCCCAAGGTAGCTTTTATGCCAATAAGCATGAGCTGACTGACGAGTTTGTCAATGTCGTCACCCAAGCTGTGGTTATCGATTCGGCCCGCACGGCACAAGAGATTCTCTATGCCAGCGATGGCCATGCCATTAATAACAGTGCGCCTCTGTTTGCCCTAGTGTTGTTGTCCATGGGAGAAACCCCAGCTGCCAAGGGGGCATTTCAGGAGATCTTTTTGCAGGTCGTGCGAACCGGCAGCCATTTCTATGAATGGCTTAACTACACCCGCAGCCTACGGGGCTTTGGTAAGCTGATCCGTGCCTGTGGCAAAACCTGGTTGGCTAATCCTGATGCCAGGGCCTTGGCCTATCAGTTATTGAAGTATCAGCAGCGTCATGGTTACACCCACCGAGATGCGTTGCGTCTGTTCCACGTAAAACCTGAGACACCCGATCATCAGGCCCTTTACCAGTGGGCTACCCAGGGATGGACTAGCCTACCAGAAGCACCTCCTAGTGAAGCGATGGCTCAAATTTGGTGGTACGAGCGAGTTAAGCGTGACCCATCCTTAACCCTGGAAGCCATTCGTCAAGGGCGATTGACCCATGAAATGATTGCCCCTGTGGGGAACATGGATCGCGAGGCCTGGCAGCTCTTGTTCAAGGATATGCCCATGGGGGCGCTCCTACGTAATTTAGGGTCGCTCACCCATTTAGGTGTCTTGACCTTCAATAGAAGCAAGAACTTGAGATATTTAGCAGAACGACTGCAGAGTAAAAAGAATCTGCGCAAAGCCCGGATCCACCCCATTGATATTCTCAAGGCGCTCAAGACCTATCAGTCTGGTGGCAAGCTGGGCCGCAGTCAGAAAACATGGCAGCCTATTCCCCGTGTGTTAGACATTTTAGAAACCGCCCTGGAGCGTTCCTTTGATGTTGTTCAGCCGACAGGTAAGACAGTCCTGCATGCGGTGGATGTGTCTGGTTCCATGTCCTATTACACGGTTAGTTCCGTTGGGTTAACCTGTTGTGAGATTGCCACTACGTTGGCACTGGCTACGGCTAAAGCTGAGCAAAACTATATTATTCGTGGTTTTTCGACGGAGTTTTGCGATCTAAAAATTACGGCTCGCGATAGTTTTAGTTCAGCCCTGGCGAAAGCGTCTAACCAAAACTTTGGGGGTACGGATGCGGCTGTAGCCTACGATTGGGCTATTCGTCATCGGGTTCACGTTGATGTGTTTTGCTTTTGGACTGACTGTGAAAGTTGGGCAGGTAAGGCCCATCCTAGTCAGCGTCTGGCGGACTATCGCCGTCGGGTAAATCCTCAGGCAAAGGCGATCTATGTGACACTGGCTCCTTACAAGGTGAGTCTAGTGGATCCCCAGGATCCTGACTCCTGGGACTTTAGTGGCTTTGACCCAGCCATGCCCAAAGCGATCCAAATGATTGCAGCGGGGACGTAAATAAAATAAAAAGATAGGTGCACCACTGACGCACCTATCTTTTGGTCTCAATGTTGATTTGAAAGAAACGTCAAGATGGGACTATGGATTTTTTACCCGCTCCTTAAAGGCCTTCCCTGCGGAAAATGCGGGAATAGTCGTTGCTGGAATCTTGATAACTTCACCTGTTTTGGGGTTACGTCCATCGCGTGCTTTGCGGTCCCGGGGCTCAAAACTGCCAAAGCCGACCAACGTTACTTTCTCACCATTGGCGACAGTATCGACAACCGTGTCAACAGTAGCGGAAACAACGGTATCAATAACACTTTTAGGTAGGTCTGTAGATGTTGAGATCGCGTCAATCAATTCACCTTTGTTCATAGCAAGTTAGCCTGAAACAACTGGCCTTGTTTTAGCATAACCCAAAGTAGAACACAAGTACTGTTTTGGGTTTCGCAATACTAATACGAAATCCTGACTGATAGCACCCGGTATCGAAGGGCATCCACAAGGGAGTGCCCCTACAGGATGGTCTATTTTTAATCGGGTTTAATAAATTTGGATTTGGTATGAGGGGTTAATGGAGGTATTTCGTTAAAAATCGATCAAGTTGGTTAGCAAATGCTTCACGGTCTCGATGATTTAACGGTGGAGGTCCCCCGGTTTCCACGCCGCTATTGCGTAGAGTCTCCATAAAATTCCGCATCGATAGCCGCTCTCGGATATTGCCCGCATCATAAAATTCACCCCTAGGGTTGAGGGCAATACCTCCATTCTCAATCACGTTTGCGGCTAAAGGGATATCTGCCGTAATCACTAAGTCACCGGGTGCCATGTGCTTTGTGATGTGGTTGTCTGCCACATCAGCACCTGATCGGACTAGAACTGAATCAATATGGGGAGATGCTGGAATTTGCATGGATGCATTTGCCACCAGGGTCAGACGAATCCCTAAGCGTTTGGCGGCTCTATATAAAATTTCTTTAATGGCATTTGGACATGCATCGGCATCTACCCAAATTTGCATATGGTCTAGCCTCCCCTAGGGAAATTTATATCTATAGTTTTGCATCTAAATCGGTGTTCCATAAATCACGACGCTTCCGGTGCACCATAGGGATCTGCGAACTTTCAGGAATGCGGTTCGCCAAACAGGACGACGGAGCAGGTAAGGGTATCAATCACCTGATGGGTGACATCGCTGACGGCCAGCCCGCCTGCAGTGCGGCGACGCATCGAGCGCAAAATCACGAGATCCACATGGCGAGCCGCGGCCAAAATGACGGCAGCCGGATCATCATGGCGGACACATTTGATGCCGTACTCGACCTGGTCTCCCTCGGCCATGACCGCGCGCAGTTGGCCTTTGAAACGTTGAAGGTCTTGGGCGGGACGAATGAGATCGCTGACGTGCAGCAACGTAATGGAGGCCTCATGGGTAGCCGCAAACACCTGTCCAAAGCGGATTGTGCGGATGGTTTGCGGGGTCATAATCTTGACGGGAATCAAGATGCGTTTTAGCTCAATCGGAGTTTTTTTCAACCGAGTCACCACCACCGGGCAGTGAGAGGCCCAAAGCACATTGTCGATTAAGCTGCCTAAGAGGCGCGCCCGCAACCCTTCGGTCTGACTGCGGCCCATCACCACGAGTTGCGCATCATACTCACGGGCGGTGCGGCTGATGCCCTCGGCAATATCGTCGTCGATGCGGATTTGCGGGCGGGCTTCGGTGCCGACGGCATCGCTGATGGCTTGGGCCGTTTGCAGGATTTGCTGGTGATAGGTTAGAGCGTTCAGCAATTGCGGATCATCCATGTGTGCATGGGCGGGGGCAATCGCCAGCGGCACCACATAGCCTTTTTCATGTTGGGCAATGAAGGCGGCCATCTCAATCAAATAACGCTGTGTTGAAAGATTTGACAACGGGACGACCACAACAAACGGTTTCGATGGTGTCCCCGCCGGTTCGAGCCAGTCATCCGTGCCATCGGTGACTAACGGTCCGACGGGGAGGGGCAATTGGCTAGCAAATCGGCTAGTTGTTGTCGAACCCACCAGGGACGTGACCAACATCAGCACAATCACCGCGTTGAAGACCGGAGCGGTGATCAGCCCCACCTGCAACCCGACTAAAGCAGCGGCCAATGTGGCAGCCACCTGGGGCAAAGACAGTGACCACATGGTCAAGATTTGCATGGGGCTATAGCGAAACCAGAGGCCCGCGATTGCCGCTGCCAATAACTTGGTCAACAACAGTACGAGCACAATGCCAACGGTCAACCCAAGGCGATCGGTGAACGCTTCGATAAAAATCGGCACATTGAGCAGCAATCCCATGCAGACAAAAAAGAACGGAATGAACAGGACACTGCCAACAAACTCCACCTTTTCTTTAACCGGGCCATCGCCCACCACGCCATTTACCGCTAAGCCCGCGAGAAATGCGCCCACGACCTTGTCGACATTTATCATCTGCGCCCCGACCGCCGCCAAAAACACCGCTAGCAGCACGAACAAAAATTGATTGCCCTGTTCACTGCCGGTACGGCGAAAGTACAGACGCCCGGCCCAGTTCAGGCCAAAGAGCACAGCAGCGGCATAAACTGCCAACCCCACCATTTGCAAGGTCAACGAGAACGGCGAAAAGTCACCTCCCTGTAGAGAGACACACACCGCCAGCACTAGTAACGCCGCAATATCGGTAAAAATCGTCGCACCGACCGTGACGGTAACCGACTCATCGCGGGTGACGCCCAGTCGCATGACGATGGGATACGCCAACAGCGTGTGAGAGGACATGAGTGAGCCAATGAGCACTGCCGCTACCCAGCCAAACCCCGTCCAGCGCCCCAACAAAATGCCCCCCATTAGGGGAATGGCAAAGGTGAGGAAGCCAAATTTCATGGCGCGATCGCGGTTGCGCCTAAATTCCTTCAGGTCAATCTCCAAGGCGGCCACAAACATGAGATAAACCTTGCCCACATCGGCAAAGAGCTTTTCGATATCGCCCGCTGGGTCGAGTAGTCCTAAAACACTGGGTCCCAGTACCACCCCGGCAAACAAAAGGCCGACTAAGCCGGGCAAACGCAACCGCTCAAACAAAGGCGGCAGAGTCAGGCTCACCAACAACAACGTAGTAAAGGCCACCAAAGGATTATCAACGACCAATTCCCTGAGTCCATCCAAGGCAGTACCTCCTTTAAGCTGAGAAAGCCGCAAAACTAGTCCATTCTCTGTCCTTTACGCTTCGTATGACAATCTCTTGGTAGAGAGTACGAGCAATCGTAGGGTGGGCGAAACCAGTAGACTCAAAATCAAAGCACAGACTCACTCTTGTCTGACTTGTGCTGCTCTATATATTTCCGCATAGAAGCAACCATCACCAGACGCCCCATAAATCTCTTCAAACGCTTCCTCCATTTTGAGATCCAAGGCTCGGTCACTGTACCGAGCAAAAATTTTGTCAGAGCGAATGCGAACTGCTCGCTTAGCCAACAATGGGTTCATGCCAGCAGCGACGAGAGACGTGGCAAAGGTGTGTCTCATGCGGTGAGGGTGGATATCGTCTAACTCACTGGCTTGCGCTAAATCCTTGACCAACTCATAGATGCCGCTGTACCCCAGGCGTTGCCCCCGACTGTTATTAGACAAACTAATAAACAAGGGAGTCTCCTGGCTGACGACGAACCCATGGCGTACCAACCACCCCAGATAACTATCCAAGACGGCGACCGCCTCCGGCTTTAACGGCACCAGGCCATCACTGCCCCACTTAGCCCCACGCACCCTCAACCGCCGTCCATCATAGTCGCTGATATCCAGACCGCACACTTCCCTGGCCCGTAATCCATGGCTGAGCACCTGGAGAATTGCCCGGTCGCGCACTTCAGAATCACCCCGGTAGGCCAGGGCCTCAAATAGCTGATTAATCTGAGTTTCCGGTAAATCCCGAGGGGGCTTAGCCGGTTCTTTGAGAAACTCAATGGTGAGGGTGGGATTGCGGGTGATATAGTCCTTGACGGTGAGCCATTTGAAGAAACTCTTCAGTGTGGCCAGGGCCTGATTGATGGTGGTTGGAGCCAGCGATCCCCCTCGTTTGCTGGGCCGGTTCTTCAGGTATTGCTTGTAGCGGTCAATGTCGCGGTGGGTAATGTCGTGCCAGGGTTTATTCTGGGTCCAGGTATAGAAGAGCCGGAGCTGCCGTTTATAGGCTTTGAGGGTACTGGCGGATAGCTCACGCGATCTCAAAAACTCCACTACCCGCTGCCAGCCCAAATCCTCAGCTACCCGAACCGGTTCCTTAGCTGCCTGGCCAAACTCAATAAAGGTGGGCTCAGGAATGTCACGAGTCATTGGCAACTCCCCTTCTTTGAAACAACCCGCAGGGTGAAACGCCCAATCTAGCGTAGGCCTCTCCCCATGGCTCAAATTCTACCCAAACTAACCCCCTTTTTATAGATTACGCAAAAACTTACACTAAAAATAGTCTGCTGAATTTGAGCTATCATGAAGCTTGAAACTAGAGCGTTTTGTCGATTTCTTGGTGTTGGGTGGCAGATGGCACGACGGATTAACCCAAAATGTGTGGCTTGTGCTCAGTTGAGTGTGGCCATGGCCAGGCAGCTCCATGGGGCGTCTGGTGATGGTTGCTGGGTGGAAAAGCGATGTCATCGGCGACGGTCTCACTATCGGAATCGGCAAGGTTTGAATGAAAAGCGGCGGGTGGAGTATCGCCAGCAGGTGGCTGCAGCCAGGGCAGATGATGGGGTGGAGCGAATTTCGTTAGAGGTGGTGGCGAGTTCGTTGCCCTATGCAAATTTGTATATTTGGCGGGAAAAACGTAAGGATGCGCCGGTCCATGCGATCGCAGCTACCGTTATCCAAAACGGTCAAAAAGTTTTAGAAGTAGAGCCCATCCACTGCGCCGGATACCGTAAGCGTCAGCTAGAACGCTACATGGAACAGAAGGTAATGCCCTATTTGAAAGAACGTTTTGGGATAACTCACTTTTCCAATGAGATTCGATTGGAGCCCATCGAGTGTCCCCTTAAGGATTGTCCCTTGAAAGAAAGTTTCGACTCTGGCGGGGGAGTGGATGATTGATGTGCGTCAGCTAGAGCTGGACCTCGGGGATGCCTTTGAGGAGGCGGTGGATATGCCAGAGGAGGCGAATATTTTAGAGCTGTGGCAGCAGTTTGAGAGAGTGATGGCAGAGTTGCCCTGGCGAGAGCAGTTGCGGATGGGTGGGGACGTATTGGCGCAGTTGGCGGAGATATGTGAGGCAAAGTCCGAAGTTCTTTGGGAGGACTGGCAGGATGCAAATAATAGTGATGGACCTGTGATGGATGGGGACTGGCTGCGAGGATTAACGCGGCAGACTCAGGAGATAGACTTTTCTGAGTTAGTGCGGCGGTCAGATAATTATTCTGCACAACAGCCAGACGATATTTCTGATGGTGGGTCTTTAGTGGTTGACGTGGATAAAAAAGCGATCCTGGCGCTGGTGGATGAGCTGACCTTTGAGGAAACCAAGAAACAGGCGTTGTCGGTTGCTCATTCCGAGGACGTATCAGCTTGGATTGCTGCCATTTCAGCTAAACGCAAGTTGGCCCCTCAACGGTTAATAGAACTACAGCAGCAGTTACGGATGCCGTTGGTAGAAGTTTGGATCGCGGCACTGCTCGGAGGGTTTCAGTTGGAACAGCGGGGAGAATTTTATGAGACAGAAGAGATTTGGATGAGTGTACCTTGTTTGAATAGAGGAAAAGGGTAACAAACCCGCCACAGTGAGGCATCTCTCAATGATTATCTATTTCTGGTAGTGGCACGGGTTTATCCCCGTCCGGAGATTTGCATACCCTATTTTTTCTCCAGTCCTGAACATACAAACAAAGTTATTCAAATATGCCAAACACAGTGGCATCTGTGCAAAACCCTGAACGGCTTAAGCGTTTTCCTATGATCGAGGATGTACGCCAGCGTGCGATCGCACGGCTTCCAGACGCAATTCGGGGATTTCTTGAATGTGGTGGTGATATCATCGTTGATATTCTGACCGATGAACTTCTCAACAACTTACAACTACTAAGGATTGAATCTACCTCAAGTCTTCAACAATCAGTAAGTAACTCAAGCAGCCAAAGGAGCTATCATAACCAGTTACCTACCAGAACAAAAGGACTCCAGAAATAGGGAGAGGCTAACTGCGGGTCTTGCATAAGGGCTAGCTGCGCCTGACGAAATGCTTCGGCTTTAGTAGTCTCCGGTTGAGCCAGGGCCTTATAAAACTCAGCCATAAAGGTGGCTGCGGCCTGGTCATTAATGGCCCATAGTCCAGCTAAAGTGCTGCGCACCCCAGAACGGATCGCCGTACCTGCAATGCCTAGCACCGCTCGACTATCACCCGCTGCGGTTTTACAAGCACTAAACACCAATAACTCTACTGGGGAGAGGTCGCTGCGGTTTCGAGCTTGCAAAACTCGACTCATTTCCTCCATGGTAAGCTTTTCATCCCAGGTGAGAATAAACGTATCCTCGACGGTTGATCCAAACTCGCCATGGGTGGCAAGGTGCACCACACCTGCTGGGGCTGTTTTGAGGCTGTTAAGAAGATTGGTCTTAGTCAATGCTTGGTTGAACAGCACCTGGTTGTTAGGAATTTGTGTGGTGACCTGTTGCAGTTCATCAGGCACAAAAGGTAGGGCAGAAAAACCAGAGCGAGCTTCACTTAGACCCCCAGCCAGCATTGCTAACCCTTGTCGCTGTAGAGGACGTGGCTCTAAGAGACTCAGCCCAGGTGAGAGAACGACATTGTATTTCTCGATCAGATATTGCTCACCGTCATGCAATGTGGTCAGGGGTAATGTGCGCAAGACACCATCAGCGACAAAGACCAGGCTTTCAATGTTTTGCTGAGCGAGATAGTCCTCTGCGGGACCCAGGATCCAATCATAAACCTGTTTAAGCTGGTCAGTGGTGTGAGGTCGTCCTGCCCGAATGGGTGATGTGAACGAGCTAAGTAATTGTCGAACCATTTTTTCAATCTCTGCAGAAGCAACGGATTGACTGTAATGTTGAATGTCATCACCCACGCTGATGATGACATCAAGCTGGTCATTGAGGAGAATGGGGTAGATGATGGCGGCGGTTGGATCCACTTCATCCGCCAATACAGGAGACCCTTGGATACAGGCATCCTGGAAATAGTCATTGACTTCAGCGACCTGCAAGTTCTCGATGAGTTGCCTAGCGTGTCTCAACTCGTCTTTCATAGGAGAGTGACTGCCATTTGTCTGGAGTAGAAGTTTGACAAACTCGCGATAAATGGGCTCAATATCATCCCGGAACGTGAACTGGACATCATCGCTACTAGCGATCAGATCTTTCCGTAGAATCTCCAGAGCCTCAATGGCAGCATTGTAAGCAGTAATGGCTTGGGCACGTTTTCCTTGGGTTTTTTGCAGACGCCCTAGTTGTAAAGCCACAGGATATATCACTTCGGGGGCTTGGAGTGTTTGGGCCTGGCGAAATGCTTTTTGAGTGAATGCTTCAGCTTTATCCCACTGTTGTTTTTTCCCATAGAAGTCTCCCTGATAGCCGAGCAGGTAGGTCTGAGCAACAGTATCTTGTAACGATAACGCTTGCTGATTCGTACGATTGAGTAACGTGGTTAAACTCTCAGAGGCACCGGAAGATAGATTGTGTTGCAATAAAGTATGGATGAGATATAGCTGAGCGTAAATACTCTCTCTGCTGGCAGGGAGATTTGACAGTTGGAGCGTCGGTTCTAGATCAGCCCAAAGTTGCTGCGCTGCTTTGGGTTCTTGCGTTACCAGTAGTTGAAACTGACTTACACTGGCCTGTAGCTGATCGAGGGCCGTGGGAGCTATCTCCAAGGCTTGTTGGTAATAGGCAACGGCTTGGTCAGGGCTGGTTGGATTCGTGTGGCCTAGATTCAGTAAAATTTGGCTAACAAGAGCAGGTTGTTTCAGGTCTTGGGCAATGGCCAGGGCTGCTTTCAATGTTTGCGTTGCTTGGATAGTGTCACCACTATTACGTAAACCGTTTCCGAGGGTGAGTAAAGCAGTAGCTTTGAGGAGGGAGGGGGGCTGCTCCGCGAGGCTATTAGTAATTGTAGCCAGCAGTGGTTGGGCCTGACGATATAGGCCGAGAGACTGTAATGCCTGCGCCTGATTTAGCCGTGCTTGGAGATAGCCGACAATATCCTCAGCGTTACGATAGCTATCTGCCGCCTGTTGCCAATCGGTAATGGCCGCCTGGGCATTACCTTTGCTGAGGTGTAGATTGGCACGAGTATTGAGAATTTGGGCAATGATCTGGGGGGTGGCGTTGTCGGAAGTTAACAGTTGTTGGCTGGCGCTCATAGCAGCATCTGCCTGCTGCCAGTCGCCTAGTTGATGGTAGACAAGCGCTAGATTACTGAGGGTAGATGCATAGGTTAATGCGTCATCCCCTTGGGTAAGGATAGTTGCAGTTTGGCTCCATAGGGTGGCGGCTTCTGTGTAGTCAGTTTGATAGTAGGCTTGGGCAGCTTCCTGCAAAAGTGCATTGAGAAAACTGGTCTCAGAGGAAGAACCTGTTGTTAGGCGAATGTCACCATTCGAAGCGACAGACCATGCCTGGGCTTCTTGGAGAGTTGCATTGGTTTGTGGTGTTTGGTCAGTAGTCAGTCTGCCGAGGTCGGGTAATGGGGAAATGCCTGTGGGCTGACTGGTCGGTGTGATGGGCAAACCGCCGCGCCCGGTTGCTACAAATTGAGCTTGTCCTTGTCGATCGATGGAGCAGGCGTTGGCAATTTGGTTGCTGGCATCGGCCAGGTTTGCGGGCAGTTCGGTGGTACCCCTAGCTGGATCAAGATTGGGCGAGTCAATCTCAACGTCACCGTCTACACCAAATCGTGAAGACGCAGAAAACTCTCGAAATTCTGTTCCTAAGAGAGAATTGGCAATGATGTTGATATTCCCACCATCACCCCGATCGGCATTGGCAATGATTTGATTCAGACCTTCGGGAGCCGCTACAAAAAAGTCGGTTTGGATGCTAATATTCCCGCCATTACCCGTACCTCCTGGATTTTCGGCAGAGATGCGGGACTCATCCCGGAGCAAAACTGCATTCGGGTTCGAAATGGATATATTGCCCCCATTAGCATCCTCTCTGGCATTGGTGGAAATCTGGCTGCCGTTACGTAATCGGAGTGTGTCTTCAACATTCAGGGTAATGTTGGCTGCTTCACCTGCGATCGCATCCGCACTCAAAAAGCCACTATCTAACACAATATTGTTGGCCGTCACCCCAATGTTTCCGGACTCCCCTGAAGTTTCGCTGCTAACAGAAATCTGGGCGCGATCGCGCAACACCAGTTCAGGAGTTTCAATCTCAATATCCCCTGCATCGCCCATTCCTGGTGAGTTAGCGAAGATACCACTAGGTAAACCCTTATCATTAGCAACAAAGTTAGACTCTTCTTCTGCAGATAGTTCGATTTGAGCATTTGAGCCCGCTAATGTAATTCTCTCACTAGCCCGGATTATGACATTACCTCCCGGACCATTCCCCAAGGTGGCCGCTGAAATTTGACCACCGTCTGCCAGGCTCAGTTCAGCCGTGTCAATCACAATGTCTGCCCCTGCTCCAGTCGCATTCTGGCTGAGCTGGGTGAGAATGCGACTGGGCTGACCGTCCGGCAGTGTTCCTTGCAAAACAATATCTTCTTCAATATTCAAGGTAATGGTGCCACTAATGCGAGGTCCATTGATATCAGCCTCAGGTTCTGCCACACCAGCGTCAATAGCAGAGCCGTTTTCAACAATCAGACGTCGAGCATTAACTAAAATATCACCACCTGTTCCTGACGGGCTGCTCTCCCGCACTGCGCTGGCAATTGAGGTTCTGCCAGAGGCTTCGGTTGTAGTCAGAGTGACGGTATCGCTAGCGTTAATCACCACCGCTCCACCCTGGCCCTCACCCAGAACCGTAGCACCAATCCTTACCCCGATAACGGTTAAATTATCTGTGGTAATGTTTACTGTCCCGCCTATTGCATTCCGGCCACCGTTACCCACAGTAGAATCAATTCCAGGTGTACCATCACCCAGACCTCGAAGGCGAGCCTGATCTTCAAGCAGAATGCTGCTAGCTCGGATATTCACATCACCTGCTCGGGCTGTACCATTGGCGACGCTATTAACCGAGGCACTTGATAGCAGTTGAAAAGAGTCACTCTCAAAGGTGATATCCCCGCCTCGAACCGGACCATCATGATTAATTGAAACCCGCGCCTCGCCCTCTAAAATTATCTCCTGAGCCAGGAGAGTAATATTACCTGGCGCACCTGACTCGTTAGCTCGAGAGCCTGAATCAATCAACGTTCTGGGTGCTCGCTGCGACCTTTCAGGTCTGCTTTTATCAGGCTTTGGATTGCCAGCGCTATTCCCGCGACGTCGATCGTCGAGTTCTTCTCCCCCCTGCACCAGAATACGATTCTCGACATCAATTAAAATATCGCCTGCTCTGCCACTGCGAGGAGTCTGTGTAGAAATATCGCTGCGATCGCTCACATTAAGATTATTTGCTCTGATGGTAATATCCCCACCATTACCTAAAGAGTTATTCCTAAACTCATTAACAATTTTAGAATTCTGAATAATTTGAATATCTCCAGTCGCATCTAAGATAATCTCACCAGTTTGACTTTCAGGTGTACCTGAATTATCTCTGATACCAGTTTCTAAGACACTCGCTGTCAGAGTGATGTTTTGGGCGGTAATGAGAATGTCTCCATTCCCTTCAAACTGGTTGGAAATTCTGGCATCATCCAAGGTGACATTTGCCCGATTCACACCAGTTTGAAGGCTAACAACATCCTCAGACTCCACTGCATCAAGGTTTAGGGTTAACGTACCTGGGCCAGATAGTCCCCCCAACACCACTCGTCCTCCCTGCACTCTAAAGTCTGCCCCATTAATGGCAGTAACATCTCCACCTACTAAGGCCAATGGATGCCCTGTCCGCATCCTGAGCGATGCTCCATCTACCGTAATGGCTTGCGGATTAGCTCCAAACTGTAGTCCGATGGGGGTACTCAGGGTTAGTATTGGGGGAGCCTGTGGATTAACGGCACTAAAGCTATTACCACCTGGGAAGAGAAACTGATCAGCAGTAGACACCACCAGGGAGCCATTTAGATTTAATTCGGCGTCAGGGCCAAACACTACACCATTTGGGTTTAAGAAAAATAGATTGGCTACGCCATTAACCCCTAACAAGCCATTAATATTAGATAGCCGTCCTCCAGTCACTCGGGAAAAAATATTTTCAACATCAGCTGGATTAGCAAATCGCACTTCCTGATTGGGGTTAACGTTGAATTGATCAAAGCTATGAAACAATGTGGTGTTGCTCTGTGTCCCTCCCTCGATCACGACATTAGGTAAAGTGCCTGAATCAGCTCCAGTTGGAACAGTCGAAGGATTTGGCAAGGTACTATCGGGCACAATTTGAGCTAACCCTGGCTTTTGGGGGAGTAAGATACAGATAACCAGCAATAGCAGCCGTAGAGTAATGACCGGTACATTAGCGCAATCTTGACTCAAGAGTAATTTATGCAGTACGGGCTTTAGTCCAAACATTGTTTCAAAACTGTAGGAGTTTTAGGTCGATTATCTATCTATCTGATTATCTCAGATAAATCTTAGGACTTTAAAGAAGTATTACAGTCAGGTGCTTCACGGTTGGAGAAAATATGAAATAAACGAGTTCGGTGCATCGTTGCACCGAGATGAGTAATGCAGACTCAGTAATAAGGCCTAAACTCACACTGAGCAAAAATTGTGCTCTGCATCAATCTCTTGCCATGATTACAATCACCGATTCTTCCAAAACCTGAATAAATCTGAATATTTACCTGAACAATCCTGCAGCATTCAGGATTGTTTGCACTAAAAATATCGGTAGTCCTTAAAGAGTAAGGATATCGACGATGGTATCTGACTAAAAACAATAAACTCAGTTCTATGTATGTTTCCCTAGTCTAGGGTTGGGCTATAAGTTGTGTTTGAGTTCTTTTAGGACAGTTACGATACTGTTTCTTTCAGCACCTGAATAAACCTGAACAATTACCTGAATAAATCTGAATGTTTCAGGATGGTTTCTGTTAAAGATTTTAGCGATATTGAAGATGTCCAAACGGGGACAAGACTTACTAGTCCCTTCTATGCCCTTTATTACACTCATTGGTAGTTTTTTAATAACGAAACAGGCCAAAGATAATGCAATAACAGTTAGCAGATAAATTCTGCAACAATCATCAATTCTGATGATTGTTTACGATGTTGTATCAAATCTTTTTCAGGCCTAAAGTAGTCGTTTTGATCTAAAAGAAACTGCAGGTTTCAACCTGGATGTGGTTTAGGCATTCTACCCAAGTTGTTCTTTCAGGGAAAATTTCAAAGATGGCTCAAATCATCAATGTCAGCTCACCTAACTCCAATCAAGCCTATACAGTGGGCGATATCATTACCATTAATGTTGAGTTTGACAACCCTAACTTATTTGTAAATGGAAACCCACGACTTTTATTGGAGACTGGCACCACTGATCGATTTGCTAACTTCAGCGGCAGAAATGGATCCAACACATTACAATTCACTTATACTGTTCAGGCTGGAGATGTCAGCTCTGACTTAGACTATTTCTCAACAACAGCTTTTGATCTCAGTGAAGGATCTATCGGCATCATTGAGTCTCCCGATATTCCTGATTTGACGTTACCTACTCCAGGAGAGGCAGGATCTCTGAGTGCTAACAATGATTTAGTCATTGGTAGCATTAATCAAGCCCCCAGTGCAGTAACTTTGACCAATCGTACTGCTGCTTTACGGGAAGACACAGATACGACCACTCGCATTAAGGTTGCCGATATTAATGTTACCGATGATAATTTAGGCACCAACACGCTTGGACTCACAGGGACTGATGCCGCTAATTTTGAAATCGAAGGTACTGAATTATTTCTAGTCGCTGGCACTAACCTGGATTTTGATGTCCAGTCTGAATTCAACATTAATGTTTTTGTTGATGACCCCACCGTAGGGGGCACTCCAGATGCAATTGCAGACTTTAACCTCAGTGTTAATGACTCAGGGTTCGACTTTCGCAACCTCACCCTAGGAGACGGTTTTAGTAATGTGGGGCTGCTTTCGGCAGAATCACAAGCTCTGATCAAGACGGCGTTTGACCTGCCCGATTCTCTCGGTCTAACCACCTTTAACCCACTCTCAGCTGCGGCCAATGGTGATTCCGTGGGAGCTGAGGTATTAGCTGATTTGGTGTCTTTGCAAACCCTGATTGTCCAGACTGGGGAGACCCTGTCAGGGGCGTTACCAGATAAGTCACCCATGACGCTGCAGCTCACGACTGCCATGACAGCCCTTGAGGTGATTCAACCTGAGGCAGAAGCCGGAAATGCTGTTGACTTGGGTGATGTTGATACGGTGAAGACTATCCTTGAGGCAACGGTCACCAACCTTAAAAATCAGGATCCTTCGCTCGATTTAGACACTGTTAGCAACAATAGTACTGCCATCAGTGAGGTGATTGCGGCCAGTACGGGAGAAATCTTAACTACGGCAACCAATAACTCTCCTCAGGATGCAGTAGTCAACATCTTTCAGGCCCAGCAAGTTACCCAAAATCAAGTCGCCAATGACCTGGAGGCTGCTGTTGTTGGGACCAAAACTTTTGATGATGTGATTACTGAAAATACTGGCACCAATCTCGATACCCAAATTGAGTCAATTGCGACTAATCTTATCCCCATTGCCGTCGATGATGTCTTTGCCTTAACCAGTACTGACTCGTTTGCGGGTAATGTGCTATCGGATAATGGCCAGGGTTCCGATTTTGACTTTGAGGGCACGTCCCTTACAGTCATTGCTGCCAATGACAATGATACGCTGATCGGAAACCCAATACAGCTAGACTTTGGTAATTTAACCCTCAATAGTGATGGTAGCTTTATCTATACTCCTGATAGCTCCTTGGGAAATGGGGTTGTAGAGGATAGCTTTACCTATACAATTGCTGATGGGACCGGTGCAATCGATACGGCCACTGTCAATCTGAACATTGCCATTAGTGGTCCTAGTAATGAATCTCCCGTCGCTGTTGACGATATTGCAACGGCCAATCAAAGCCTCAACAATCCTAAGACTATCCTGGCATCAACTCTCTTGGCGAATGATACCGATGCTAACGGTGATGGCCTGTTGATCACTGGAGTGACAGCAAATGCCGTCAGTAGGAATGGCAAGACAGTTGGCACAGTGACTCTGAATGATGACGGCAATATTATTTACACTTCGACTAATAAAAGATTTAGCGGTGTTGCTACGTTCGATTACACAGTCAGTGACGGTGAACTTCTGGACACTGGAACGGTCAAAGTACGAGTTGGCAAGACCCAAAACGGGGGCAATGGGAAAGATATCCTGACCGGAACATCTGGAGACGATATTCTCAATGGAGGCAACGCTCCAGATAGGCTCTCGGGCGTTGATCAACCTTCACGCAATCCAGGAAAAGGTGAATTTGATATTTTAACGGGCGGTAATGGTAGAGATACCTTCGTACTGGGGAACGACAAACATGTTTTCTATCAGGGTATGGGTGATGCTGATCTGGCTGTGATCACTGATTTTGGACGTGGTCCAGATCAGATTCAACTTCAGGATCTGTCTTCTGTGTCCAACCAGAGCTACGACTTTACCTTTGTCGAGGACTTTAACGGTCTGGGGGCAGGCACGCAAATCAGCTATGTAGGACTCGATGACCAACCAGATTTGATTGGTTTTGTTCAAGATGCCAACATATCTGTTGCCCAGGCGCAGTTTGTTTAACCGATTGACCAAGACAAGTTTTGCTATAGCTAGTTTTGCTATAGATACTGGTGTTGTCATGGTTCTAGTTGTCTTTAACTATCTGCAAAAGATCAACCTGGCATCGAGTTGAGTTTTCTATGGGCGATTAAAGCGAGTGTGGATAGTTCCATACTCGCTTTTTCTTTCCCAACACCTGAATAAATCTGCTTTTTTCCTGAATAAACCTGAATAAACCGGGATTTTTTCTGTTGTTGCCATTGGCGATAGTGGATATATCGCACAATCCACTATCGTCGCTGCGGGAAAAAATTAATGAGTATAAAGTTTACACAGGTCTTCACATCATGTTGTGCTGCGCTGATGGCAGCCACAGTATTTACCCCAGGTGCAGAGGCTGCCAGTCTTTCTAAAGTGGCCTATGAGCAACAGCTAGGCCATCGCTATGGGCTCAGCTATGCTCAATGGTCATTATTTAATCGACTGGCCACCAATCAAGAGGGAAGTGCCATTAGTGATGCCGCCCTTAACCCTGTCAGTCTGGACGATGTTACCTGGGAGACTGGGGTAGATAACATTGAAGTCTTCTTTATTAATGAAGGAGCTGCTATTAGGAGCCAGCTGTTCTATTCAACAGATGCTGGCCATCATTTAAATACTATTTGGAATGATATTGCCTCCCCCTATAGCTTAATCCCTGAGGCCGATGGCCCCTTATCGCTTGGCCAGGGAAAGAGTTTGGGGGCAATGCCTAACGGTACCGTTGTCGATTTCTTCTTACAGGCTGATGGCAACCTGTTTGGTATGGATGCTAGTAAAAATCCTGATGGTGAAGCCCATATCGCTAGCTATAAATCAGGTGAATTTTTACTCTTGGGATTTGAAGATCGCATAGGTCGTCGCAATGATCGTGATTTTAATGATGTTGTTATTGCGATCAGAGGGTTTAACAGCCCAGCAGCCGATGTGATTCCCACTCCTGTGGTTACGCCTCCTGTTACGCCCCCTGTGCTGCCCGCTGTTACTCAATCTGTAATGCCTACGGTTTCTGAGCCTGCAACTCAATCTGTGCCTGAACCTATGGGCACAGCCGCTGTCTTGGGTATGGGCCTATTTGGGTTAATGTATCTGCATCGTCCTTAGACACAGCAGCTTATAGCCAGTTCCCTACCAGGACAAACGGACTCCAGAAGTAGGGAGAGGCTAACTCTGGATCTTGCATCAAGGTTAACTGTGCCTGTCTAAAGGCTTCTGCCTTAGTCACTCCTGGCTGTGCCAACGCCTGGTAAAACTCACCCATAAAGGCAGCGGCAGCTTGATCATTAATGGCCCATAGTCCGGCTAAGGTACTGCGTACCCCAGAACGAATGGCTGTACCAGCAATCCCTAAGACAGCTCGACTATCGCCGGATGCTGTTTTACAAGCACTAAAGACCAATAGCTCTACCGGGGATAGGTCACTACTATTTCGTGCCCGTAGCACATGGCTCATTTCCTCCATGGTGAGTTTTCCTTCCCAAGTCAAGATAAATGTGTCGTCAGCTGTTGCCCCAAATTCTCCATGGGTAGCCAAATGCACCACATTGGCTGGGGCTGTTTTGAGGCTGTTCAGCAAATTAGGCTGAGTTAGGGTCTGATTGAGTAAGACTTGATTATTTGGAATTTGCGCCGTGACGTCCTGGACCTCTTCTGGGACAAAGGGTAGAGCGGGGAAGCCAGAGCGAGCCTCACTGAGTCCACCCACCAACATGTTTAGGCCCTGCTGTGGCAAAGGCTGTGGGTCTAATAGACTTAAGCCTGGAGAAAGAACAACATTATACTTTTCAATCAGATAGTGTTCTCCATCATGGAGAGTTGTCAGTGGTAATGTGCGTAAAACGCCATCTGCCACAAATACGAGGTTTTCAATATTTTGTTGTTCTAAATCGGCTTCTGCTGGACGGATTATCCAATCGTAGACTTGCTGTAGCTGTTGAGTAGTGCTAGTTCGTCTCGCTCGAATAGGCGAGGTCAACGATCCGAGCAGTTGTTGAATGGTTGTTTCTACTTCGTGAGAAGAAACGGGCTGACTGTAATGCGTTAGATTACCGCCAACGCTAATAATAACGTCAAGGCGCTCCTCCAACAGAATTGGATAAATAACGGCCGCCGCTGGGTCAATTTCGTCAGCAAAGGTAGACGATCCCTGCACACAGGCGTCTTGGAAATAGTCATTAATTTCAGCGACCTGTAGTGCCTCAATCAGTGCTCTGGCCTTCCTTAGATCGTTTTCTTGGGGAGAATGGCTGGTGTTGTCTGACAATAAGAGTTTGACAAATTCCCGATAAATCGGTTCTACATCATCTCGAAAAGTAAATTGAACATCATCGCTGGTGGCGATCAGGTCTTTGCGTAAAATTTCTAGTGCATCAATGGCGGCCCCATAGGCATCGATGGCTTGGGCACGTTTACCTTGAGTTTTGTGCAACCGACCTAGCTGCAGAGCAACAGGATATATCACTTCTGGGAGTTGAAGGGTTTGGGCCTGACGGAATGCTTTTTGTGTCAAGGCTTCGGCTTGTTGCCACTGTTGTTGTTGACGATAAATTTCTCCCTGATAACCCAGGGTATAAGCTTCCGCAATTGGATCTTGCAGGATCTGAGACTGTTGAGCAAGCTGATCGAGCAGAGACAAGAGATGAGCCGGTACCGGCTCAAGGCTAGAGTTCAAGACGGTGTGAACCAGGTTTAATTGGGCATACATGGCCTCATGGCTCGTGGGCAGCTGAGATTGCTGGATTGTGGGTTTGAGATTGGCCCAAAGACGCTGGGCAGCTGCGGGGTCTTGATTGGCCTGCAATCGAAGCTGGCTAATACTGGCTTGAAAACGACTGAGTGCAGTGGGTGCGATCGCAAATGCCTGTTGATAATAGGCAAGGGCTTGATCAGCCTGGGTAGCATGTCCCAGATTAAGTAAGATCCGACTCGTTAACCCTGGCTGATTGAGTTGTTGGGCGATGGCCATCGCAGTTTCCAGGGTGGATTTTGCCTGGGATAGTTCGCCACTGATGCGTAGGCTATTGCCCCATGTCAACAGTAGGATTGCTTTTTCAGATGATGGGGGCTCGTTCTCTAACGATGCCCAAATGTCTTGTAGCTGAGCTTGAGCCTGACGGTACAACCCTCTTGATTGCAGTACTTGAACCTGATTCAGCTGAGCCTGCTGGTATCCTGAACGATCACCAATATGGTCATAGATGGCGGCGGCCTGTTGCCAGTCGGTGATGGCCATTTGTGTATTTCCCTGACCCAGGTTGAGGCTGGCACGGGCATTCAAAACCTGAGCCAGCAGTTGGGGGGTAACCACATCAGGGGTGAGGAGCTGCTGACTGGCCACGATGGCGGCATTTGCCCGCTGCCAATCCCCTAGCTGAGCATAGGCCAGGGAAAGATTACTGAGGATCGCTGCATAGGTTAAAGGATCATTGCCTGAGCTGACTTGGATTGCCGCCTGTTGCCATTGATGAATCGCCTGTACATAGTCCGCCTGATGGTAGGCACGGGCGGCTTGTTGCAGCAGATGATGCAGACTATTGGCGGGCTCGACAACATTTTCATGGGGGTTCCCAAACTTCACTTCTTTGGGCTGGGGTGTTTGTGAAATGACGGGTATCTGACGAACGCCTAGGTCAGATAGTAGATAAAAGCTGGTGGCCAGACTGGCGGGTGTTGTGGGTAAACCGCCACGGCCAGTGACAACAAATTGGGCTTGACCCTGTTGATCAATAGCGCAGGCATTGGCAATTTGATTACTGGCGTCGGTCAGATTAGTGGGCAGCTGGGTTAAGCCTCTAGCTGGATCAAGATTGGGGGAATTAATGGAGACTTCACCATCTAAGCCAAACTGGGAAGAGGCGGAAATATCGAGCACCTCTGTACCTAGCAAGGCAATGGTAACAATGTTGATATTACCGCCGTTACCCTGAAACGCTTCAGCCGTAATCCGGTTTTGACCTTCCCGCAGCGCAACAATAAATTGGGCGTTGATGTCGATATTTCCGCCATCTCCCCCGGCAGCCGCTGTACCAGCTGTGGCATTAATTTCACTGCGATCGGCCAGGATCAGGGCATCTTCTGCTTGAATGCTGATGTTGCCGCCGTCGGTACTGGCGGTGGTGGCACTAATGTCCGATTGATTTCGCAGAGAGAGCAAATCGGCATCAACGGAGATATCGCCTCCTTGCCCTGCGCCCTGGCTATTAACGGTAATGCTGCCATTACTCAATCGGGCGGTGTTAGCCGTTACATTAATGTTACCGCCGCGACCGGTGGATGTGGATGTGGTGTTGGCTGCGATCGCACCCCCATTCAGTCTCAAAGTATCGCTGACATTGACGTCAATCGAGCCCGCATTGCCAATTCCTTCAGTATTTGTCTGAATGGTTGCCCCGTTCGTAATGTTGGCCGTATCGACATTCACCCTGATATCCCCCGCATCCCCCGGACTACTAAAGCCAGACGTCCCCGTATTGGGAAGAGGCAATGTACCAAAGGTGGAGGCAGAGATCTCTACATCATCGGTCAGCGTCAGCTGCTGTGTTTCAATCTCAATATCTCCAGCATCCCCTACGCCCCTAGATTCAACGGCCAATCTTCCGGGACCGGCAATGGTAATCGCTTCTGGCGCAAATACCTGTAAACTTCCCCCCTGTCCCTGTCCAGATGTCGAGGCAGAAATGTTGGCACCAGGTGCTAGAAGAATACTTAACTCAGGATCTAACACAGCAGCCCCCTGTCCAAAGTTTGTATCAAACGGCTGTAGAGTCAATGTACCAGCCGGTGTCTGCCCTTCTGTTTCAGCAAAAACTCCCACTTCACCTGCCAAATCCATGCTAGAGGCATTTAGGGTGATACTGCCGCTGCCCTCAATACCCGTCGCTGTGGCGGTTGCTGTGGCCGTAATCCGAGCATTGTCTGCCAGAGTTAATTGGGGTGCATTGAGCAAAATATTCCCCGCACTGCCCTGGGCATCGGTCACTGCTGACAAAAATGTGTTGTCCCCTGTAACCAAAATCTCTGTATCTGAATTAATCGAAATATCCCCAGCGGCACCTGAACTCACCGTATTGCTAGAAATCTGAGTCTCGTCTTGAATCGTGATCAATCCTGGACTGGTAATGCGTACATCCCCTGCATCGCGGATGCCCTGGGCACTACTGATAATGCTGCTATTACCCAAGGTTAGATCGCCATTGCCAATAATATCGACATCTCCCGATTCTCCAATCCCATCAATTTCAATAATCAGCGGTGGACCAGAACCAATATTCACGGAGACTGTGGCACTGGTGATGAGATCAACATTATCTAACAGCAGATTACCAGTGCCATTCACTAACAAGTTTCCTGCCTGACCTTGGGAAGAAACCGTCAAAATATCTAAACCTGAAATCAAATCCTGAGCCGACAGGATGACCTGGCCCCCACTACCGCTCCCTGCCGCATTTTCAGAAATGGAAAATGAACGTAGGGAGAGCGCCTCACCAGTTAGCACATTGGTGCCTAAAATATTACCTTGTTCTGTAATCAGAGAGATATCTCCCCCATTACCTGATGCTCCTGCTTCTGAGAACGAGAAGGTGGATATCGGAACATTCAGATCGATCTCACCACTGTTGGAGAATATAGACAGATCGCCTCCATCGCCTCCAACTGCATCATCACTGTCGGCAGCATTGAGAGATGCGAACGTACTTATAGAATCAGTAACGGTAATATCTCCAGAGTTGGACGATAGCGTAATACTTCCTCCATCGCCTCCCTGGGTACTTCCGGTTGAAGAAGATGTACTGGCAAACGTCCGCAGAACCTGAGTTGTAATGTCGCCAACATCGTTAGTAATTGAGATATTTCCCCCATCTCCCCCCACAATTGTTGGGGCTGTTTGAGCAGAAGAAGACGTATTTGAACTGGTTTCTAAGCCGGATGTGACAAGGATATCTCCAGTTCTATTTGTAATTGAAATATCACCACCGCGACCTCCCATTAATGTCCCCGTTGATGAGCTTTGTGATGTAGACGTATTAATAGTTTGGAGATTGATAGTACCTGCCTCGCTAGCAATTTCAACCTGCCCTCCAGTACCGGCAATCAAATTCTCCGTATTTCCACTTATGATTGTCGTGGCTTGCAAAGACCTGCTAGAGATATTGCCAGTCACGGTTGAGAGCAGAATGTCTCCCCCTGTCCCTCCAGAAACTACAGCACTAGAAGAATTACTATTACTGGTTGTGGAATTTAAAGATACGCCTCCTACATCAATATTGCCGGAGTCTGTGAAAACAGTAAGGTTGCCTCCAGAGCCACCTGAAACATTATCTCCTGATATATCTGACGTTGACGTAATGCTTCCAAGGGTTACATCACCGGAGAGGGTGGCAACAGAAAAATCACCTCCGCTGCCGTCCGTTGCATTATCCCCACTGGATCTTGTTCTTGCATTAGCAGTTGAGATATCGATATTGCCGGAAGTGGTTGTAATGGCAATATCGCCACCGTTTCCAGCGATGAGATCATCTGAAGCATTGGCGCGAGAAATGGTTAATATGGACGGGATTTGGATGTTACCAGAGGTGGTGGACAGGGTGATATCTCCCCCCTCCCCCGCTGTCAGGTTACCCCCTGTGGAATTGGTATCCGTGGTTAACGTGCCGGTTAAAATATCACCTGAGGTGGTTGACAAGGCAATATCGCCTCCCGATCCTGCAATGGCATTGTCACCACCAGAAAATGTTTCTGCAGAGACATCTAAATCACCTGTTAGGAGATTTCCTTGACTTGAGATGGAAATATCTCCCCCATCTCCTCCGACCGCAATATCGGCAAATCCAGCTAATGTCCGAGCCTCAGTATTTAAATCACCTATTGTAACGTCGCGTTGACTTGAGATGGAAATATCTCCCCCATCTCCTCCGACGACAGCATCTTCGGCGGATCCACGGAATGTCACAGCCCCAGTCGTTAAATCACCTATTGTAACGTCGCGTTGACTTGAGATGGAAATATCTCCCCCGCCGCCACTGGCAGAGGTGTCAATATTGGCTAATGACAACAGCCCACCTTCAATAACAACGGCTCCGCCTTGCCCCCCTGCTCCATTACTAGAGGTGATGATCTCATCGCTAGAGATAGCTCCTGTTCGCGTTGAGAGCCTAACGTCTCCCCCCGTTCCTCCAGCACTGTTAGAGGAACTACTCCTGACCCTGGAATCTGACGATAGGGGTCCAATATCAAGGTTACCGGAATCTGAGGAAATGGTAATGTTACCGCCAAAGCCACTTGTAACGTTATCGCCATATACCTGTGATATTGCAGTTATACTACCAAGGGTCACATCGCCAGAGATAGTTGACACTGAAAGATCACCCCCGCCTCCACCTGTTATATTATTGCCAGTGGCGAGGAGTCTTGAAACAATACTTGAGATATCAACATTCCCAGAGGTTGTTGTAATGGTAATGTCGCCACGCTCGCCAATATCAATGATATCCCCAGAAGCAAAGTCATTGGAAAAGGTGCCCAGGGATGAGACTTGAATATCTCCAGATGTAGATGACAGGGTGATATCTCCACTATCTGCACCGGTTAAGGTGTTGCCAGACATGCCCTGGGCGTATGTGTCTAATCGGTTCGCAGAAATCGTGCCCAGGGCGGTTGACAGGGTAATATTTCCTCCCCTGCCCTCAACAACATTGTCAGCATTACTAGAAAACGTGGTGGCTCCTGTGGTTAAGTCGCCTGTAAGGATGCTACCCTGAGCTGAAATCTCAATATTTCCACTATCTCCACCAAACACATTGTCAGTACCCCCAAATGTCTGCATAGAGGTATTGCCATTTCCAATGGCAACGTTCCCCTGACCCGCAATCGTAATATTTCCACTATCTCCACCAACTACATCGCCTATCCCGCCAAATGTCTGGGCAACGGTGTTGAAATCATTGATGGAGATATTGCCTTGACTTGCGATCGCAATATCTCCACCACCACCATTGGCAGATGTATTAATATTGGTCAATGACAATGCTCCACCGGCATCAATCACCACTGAGCCGCCTTGGCCCTCGGCACCCACTCCAGAAGTTGTAATATCATTGGCTAAAATATCTCCCGTCGATCTAAGCTCTAACGCACCACCGTTACCTTCAGTCAAAATAGCAAACAACAATTGTGTGCCAGCCACTTCCCCCCAGGGGGCAACATCTCCAGCTTTAAACAGCTCGCCAGAGTCTCCGCCAACATTATCAACAATATCTAAAATCCAAACCCCGTCGGCTACGTTTCCGGCAAACAGATCTAAGTCTTCGTTGGGCCTAAGGGTGCCAATAAACGGTGCCGTTCCATCATTAATAGAACCGGGTGCATCATCATCGAAAAGCGTATCTTGAAAATTATCACCGTTACCCCCCACTCTATCAAAGAGGATCAGTGAGTCATCATCAGGACTTGTTAGCGTTACCGTTAAATCTGCATCAAAGGTGTGGGCAGCAGAAAATCGAACATCCAGATCATCTACAGTGCCGACTCCGTCAGGAACAGTAAAGCTAAACTGGGCAGACCCCGATGTACCTGTGGCTGGAATTGGGCCTCCGGCATCAACATCCACCGTTATCTCTTCAGATAAGGTGGATGTGTCGATGTTGCCGAGCAAAAAATTGGCTCCAGAGATAGTCAAATCTCTACCATTGGTTGCTAAAGTATCTTGTAAATCCAGCATCACCACATCCCCAATGCCATCTCCATTAGCATCGGCAATAAAGGCGATGCGACCCGTTCCATTGGAAAAACGCAGTTGGTTATCCGCTAGATCTTCAACCGTAATGCCATCGGTTGCTTGCAAAATAACATCGGTATCCCCAGACAGACCTTCCAGCTCAGATTCAAAAATCGTGCTGGGACTGACATCATTAATCGCGCTTAGGGGAGCACTCAAGACCTGTCCTGCCAACCCAGAGGCATTCCCTGCAAAGCTATCTGTTCCGTCTGCTGCACTATCGGCTGTACCGTTGGCAATGGTAATCGTAGTGGGGTCTAGCAACAAAATGCCCGTTTGACCAAAGGGTGCGGTTGTATCGACAGCGCCACGAAAGATTAAATGGCCGCCACTGGACACTTCTACAAACCCGCCATTAGAGAACTGTACTGGGTTATTAGCGCCACGAGCCGTAATATCGCCATAAAAACCCGTCACCTGATCGGACCAGATGGCAACCGTACCACCGTTACCAGATTGCAGGGCATTGGCAATAATGCGAGTGTTAGGACCAATAAATGTGCGTTGAGCATTGAGTTCTGGATTCGCACCTTGTAAGAGCCCACCAATTAAAACGGTGCCCCCTCCGTTGCTCTCCGAGACATCAATCAGCGCGCTATCCAGTATCCCTACTGTTTCACCAAATAGCCCTACCGTGCCACCAGGAACCATGAGATCACCTGTGTGGGTAATGTTGCGTCCTTGCAACGTGAGCGTTTGTCCGGTTGATACTGCCAGACTACCGGCATTGGTAATATCCCCCTGACCCAGCTGAACTCCTGGGGTAACACTTAAGGTCAGCAAAGGCGGCGCTTGAGGATTGGTCGCACTAAATTCGACATCATCACCAAAGGTAAATGCCTCTGCCGTACTAGCTGTAAAGGAGCCAGGAATATCTAGACTGGCACTGGGTCCAAAGATAATGCCGTTAGGATTCAGTAAAAAGAGATTGGCACTGCCCAGAACCCCTAACGTGCCGTCAATACTAGAGGTGTTTTGTCCAGTGATTCGTGAGAAAATGTTACTGATATCCAGTGGATTGGCAAAGTAAACTGCCTGACCAGGGGCAATGTTAAATTCTTGAAAGCTATGGAAAAGATTATCGCTACGGATCGTGCCCCCCTCGATTAAATCCGATGGCAAGCCTCTCACATTAACGTTGGGCTGAATCTGGGTATTTGTAGTGGCATCAGGAATCAGTTGAGCTAATGCTGGCCTTGTTGGTAAGAGACTACAAAAGCTAAGAATTAACAACTGTTTCAATTTTTCTGAGTGTTGCTGATCCTTGATATGGGTTGATTTCTGGGAGCTTGACATGTTGCTATTCTGGTTTTCAGATGCACCTCTAAAGTCAATCATGACCTTTTGTAAGGTGAGCACTGTGCTCAATATTTTCCAACCAAGGAGTTTACTGAAGTTACCCTTTATAGTGCGTGACTTGCCCATCATTGTGAGAATTGGTTCAATGTGATTTTGCCTATGGACACCCTGAGGAATTCGAAACTCGATGATATTGTATCGAAATGTATAAGGTATATAAGGAACCCTTCATAAAAACTCATTCTCTTACATACATCAGAGGTAAAAGCACCTGAAATACAAGGAGATGCGTCAATCCGATCGGGTAAGGAAGAACATAACTAATTCCTCTCCAGGACCCATTGAAGCTTTACTATGGCAGTTGACTTGACCCGGCCATAATGGAGTCAAGTTTAGAAACGGCTAGGACCAGTGATGAACTTCACAGCTGTCCGGAGAAAACGGTGATCTGAGCAATCTGGCGTCATGATTGCAGTCACTCATCCCTCTAATTACTTAATAAACCTGAACTTTTACCTGAACTTTTACCTGAATAAACCTCAACTTATCGGTATTTTTTCTGCTCTCACTATTCGGCATATTGGGGATGTGAGTTATCAGAGTTTGTATTTTACTTTAGCAATTTTGGTGAGTAGAGTGCACATCTTTCACCATGGCGTTGTTCTTGAAATCAATGAAAACCTAACGATGGCCAGCCAGGAAACCGAAAAATGCTTAAAGACGATCTAAATACTTTATCTACGAGTTCTACTGTTCAGCTACCCGATGGACAGAGTGATAGTCTCATATTCCCTATTGTTGAAAGTCAGAGGGAAATTGAGGGTGACAAACAATGCTTAAATGAAAGACGATTAGATAATGTGTCTATGGAGCAGTGGATAGCTGTTGCGAATATTCAATCTGGAACATTGCAACCGCGTCAGTATTTTGATGAGTCGGAAATCGATAGCCTGGCCAAGAATTTTAGAGAGAATGGCTTTAAGGGGATACTCAATGTTAGACCGTTAGATACTGAGCGATATGAGCTGATTGCAGGGGAACGTCGTTGGCGAGCTGCTAAAAAAGCAGGGATTAAAAAAGTTCTCTGTTTGGTAAATCAGTTTAGTGATGAAGAGGCGTTACAGTTTTCGCTGATTGAGAACATTAAACGAGTTGATCTCAGCAAATTAGAGGAAACTATGGCCATCTTGCGATTGATCGAGATGCGTTATGGACTCAGTCAAGCTCAAGCCTCTAAAATTATACGAACAGAAGGGCATCCGGATAAACGTTCCCGGTGTGACGTTGCACCAAGCCAAGAATTGCAAAATATTGAAGCAGTGCTGCGGTCCTTTGATATTGAACTACAAACGTTTCGAACCCGAAACTTGCGTAGTCTTTTCCTACCGAATGAACTGATTCAAGCTCACCTGAAGGGACAAATCTCGTGGTCAATTGCTTTAGAGATGCATAAGCTTAAGGATACAACAGTGCGTCAGGCATTGCTGGAGGAGATCTTAAACCGAGAGTCTACATCATTTCGGTGGGTGCAGCAGAGGGTGAAAGCATTAAGAGCAGAAGTATCTGAACCGATTAAACAAGCTTCAGTCTCTCTTGGTCATCAACTAAAAGTTGTCGCTCAACAGATAAATAAGGTTGAACAACAGCTCAATCAAGATCAACGACATCAGCTTGAGACTATTCTACAGACATTAGATGATTTTTTAAAGAATGCTGGTGAATAGTTTTAAGGCGTGCAATAAGGATGTTTAAGATACTTTGATAGATGCCTGATTTGAAGGTCAAATGCTGTCAATGCTATTGATTGTAGTGCTCAATCTCTTGTCAACTTGATGGTTAGTAACTATTTTAAGTTGTCTATTAGTGAAGTAACTTGAGTGATGCAGATTTGTATGCTGAGCATGTATCTCTCTTAGAGCCTTTGTTGAGTAAATTATTATTTGGATATGGAATAGGGCAATGCCATTCATCAGATGCCAAATCTGAGGAGAGACTTAGGGTAAAAAACGTACTTAGGTAGAGACTCTCTTATAAGAGGCTGGCTGTCAAGGAATAGCCAGCCTTTTTCACTGAGGAAAGACTGTATTATGTTCTTGTAATGGTCTGACTCAAATTGCGTCTAGTTTCTTTTTGGACGGTTACCTTTGATGGCTACCTACTAATCAATTGCTAAGTGTGATTTGTGTTAACCCCATAGATTGACACAAATCACACATGTTTATAACACCTGAATAAATCTGAACTTTTATCTGAACAAACCTGAACATTTCAGGATGTTTTCTGCTAGAAGTTTTCGCGATAGTGAGGTCATTGACGTAAGTAAGATAGGTTCAAACAACGTTGCAATGATCTAGCCACGGGACTGCATCAGAAAAGATTACTCACTTATTTTTTAACTGCTTTAGGAGACTAAGTAAATGTCTGACGGAGTTTTTAACCCAGAAGTCAATGGCGTTGTCCTCACCGGAGATGGTGGCAATAACGTCTTGAATGGTACCAACTTAAACGATCAACTGTTTGGTCTGGGTGGTAATGATCGCCTCAAAGGGATGGCCGGGGCCGATTTACTGGAAGGTGGAATTGGTAATGACTGGCTTTCCGGTGGTAGAGGAACCGATAAATTAGAGGGCGGTGTTGGTAATGATGTATTGCTAGGTGGTAAAGGCCACGACTGGCTCTTTGGCGGTGAGGGTGCGGATTCACTTTGGGGGGATGGTGGCAATGACAATCTCAGCGGCGGTGATGGTAATGACTTACTGCTTGGTGGTTCAGGTAACGATCTTCTGGATGGTGGATTAGGTAACGACGTTATCCATCTTGGTAAAGGCTCAGATATTGTTTTGCTAGCTCCTGGCAATGGATTTGACGTACTAACAGACTTTAAGGATGGACAAGATAAAATTCAGTTAGAGGGCGGTCTCACCTTTGAGGATTTGGATATCCGCAAACACGGTAAATTCAGTTCAGAGATTCGCATTGATAAACCAGGCGACCCGAATGATGGTGAGAGATTGGCAAAACTTGTAGGAATTCGTCCTAATAAGTTAACTGAGGATGACTTTATCTTTGATGACGGCGGCTCTAATAGTGCACCAACCATTACGAGTTCAGCCACGGCTAGTGTTCCCGAGAATCAGACCAGTGCGATAGATGTGGAGACATCGGATGATAACGATTCCGAAGGATCTGGCTTGACCTATAGCCTGAGTGGAGGAGCAGACCAAGCCTTGTTCTCGATTGATGCCAACAGTGGTGTTGTTACCTTTACCAATGCGCCAGATTTTGAAGCGCCTGTTGATGCCAATGGCAACAATGACTATGAGCTTCAGGTTACGGTTACAGATTCCTCTGGTTTGACCGATACGCAAGACCTGGTCATTAGTGTGACGGATGTAGCTGAGAATGCAGCACCCACCATCACGAGTTCAGCCACGGCTAGTGTTCCCGAGAATCAGACCGGTGCGATAGATGTGGAGACATCGGATGATAACGATTCCGAAGGATCTGGCTTGACCTATAGCCTGAGTGGAGGAGCAGACCAATCCTTGTTCTCCATTGATGCTAACAGTGGTGTTGTTACCTTTACCAATGCGCCGGACTTTGAAGCGCCTGTTGATGCCAATGACAACAATGACTATGAGCTTCAGGTTACGGTTACAGATTCTTCTGGTTTAACCGATACGCAAGACCTGGTCATTAGTGTGACGGATGTAGCTGAGAATGCAGCACCGACAATTACGAGTTCAGCCACGGCTAGCGTTCCCGAGAATCAGACCAGTGCGATAGATGTGGAGACATCGGATGATAATGATTCCGAAGGATCTGGCTTGACCTATAGCCTGAGTGGTGGAGCAGACCAAGCCTTGTTCTCGATTGATGCCAACAGTGGTGTTGTTACCTTTACCAATGCGCCAGATTTTGAAGCGCCTGTTGATGCCAATGGCAACAATGACTATGAGCTTCAGGTTACGGTTACAGATTCTTCTGGTTTGACCGATACGCAAGACCTGGTCATTAGTGTGACGGATGTAGCTGAGAATGCAGCACCCACCATCACGAGTTCGGCGACTGCAAGCGTTGAGGAGGAACAGACGAGTGCAATTGATGTCAATGCGACCGATGATAATGACTCTGAAGGCTCAGGCTTGACCTATAGCCTCACAGGTGGTGCCGATCAAGCCCTGTTCTCCATTGATGCTGATACTGGTGTAGTCACGTTCAATGCAGCACCTGATTTTGAGAATCCTGGAGATGCTGGTGGCAATAACGTCTACGACATTCAGGTCGCCGCAACTGACTCGGGTGGTTTAACGGATGTTCAAGACATTGCTATCACGGTTACCGATGTGGTTGAAAATGTGGATCCTGTTGCCCAGAATCAGTCCTATTCCACCTTTGGTAATACGGTGCTAGAGGTTGCCGGTGCAGATATTCCTGGTAATGAGGTGGCCTCTGTAACCAGTGCAACTAGCCTGCTTACCGGTGCGACAGATGCCAACGGTGATACATTGTCTGTTCTTGAGGAGACGAAGACTACTACGGAGGGTGGAAGCGTTACCATTAATGCCGATGGTAGTTTCTTCTATACTCCTGAGGCAGGCGATGCCAGCGTTGCCGATACCTTCACGTTTACTGTCTTAGATGGCAATGGCGGTAGCAGCACGGCAACGGCGACGATTAATGTGAGTAGCGATCGCATCTGGTATGTTGACGATGATGCAGCAGCTGGCGGCGATGGCACGTCAGGGAACCCGTTCAATAGCCTAGTTCCCATTAACACTGGCGGTAGCAGCGACGGCCTTGATGGTGCTGGCGATACCATCTACGTCCTGGATGGCTCCTATGGTAGCGGCATTACTCTGGAGAATGGTCAGTCCCTATTGGGTCAAACAACCGATTTAGTGGTTGGTGGCACCACTCTGATCTCTGGGGCTAACGCCAATCGACCGACAATCACCGGTGATATTGGCCTGGCGTCGAGTAATACGGTGCAGGGGATTGACGTTGACGGCGATATTACTGGCTCCAATGTCGGTAGCCTGACCCTTGAGGATGTGGTCTTTAGTAACAACGGAAGTAATCTTGCGATTACAAACAACACGGCTGGTGCCACACTCAACATCCTGAATAACACCCTGACTCCAGTCAATCCAACAGGAACAAACCTGACCCGGTTCTTGATTGACAACAATGCTAACAATGCCATTGTTAATATCACCGGCAATACGATTGATCGTGGCACCTCAAGTGGTGCCGATGTGCTGCGGCTTGAAAATAGTGGCGATGGTGTGACGGCGACGATCAGTAACAACGACATTGATGCCGATACTGGCACGCTAGGGGCCGGTTCAGGCATTGAGGTCATAAACTTTGCAGGTGTTCTCGATGTCTTAGTCGACAACAACACCGTTGATGGTACCGGTAACTTCCATATTCTGATTGACTCAGAGAATAACGGTACCATTAATGCCACGGTGACTAACAATAGTGTGCCGTCAGCAATAGCACCGAGTATTGCCAACAATGCTAGTTTGGCGTTGAATGCGGAGGACAATGCCACGTTAAATATCAGTGTGACTGGCAACAACATGCAGAGTGACAATGGCACCACCGGCACTGGTAATCTCCCGTTTGAAGCAGACATCTTCTTCATTGATAGTGGTGCAAATGCCGTCGTAAATGTTGCCCAAGCCCTGGCCGATATTTCCGGATTAAATAATGGTGATTCGGTGGGGCAATTTGGCAATAACGTCAACTTTGGTGTATCTTTTTAGGTCGCTCTAAATCAGCTGTATTATCTGACCTGATCAGCATGGGTTAGATAATCTCTGGGCAGCTAACAAGAAACCGTCGCTGGTCTAAACCAGCGACGGTTTCTTACTAAGATTCACGTCGTCGTGCTCACGTGCCTCACTTCAAAGGGCGCATGACGTTGCACCTCAATGGATATGGCAAATAGCCTACCGTTTGCTTTCAGTCAAAAAACAGGTTAGCGTTCTGAGGCGCTAACCTGCTGTCATTGCGTGTATTTTTCCAAAGAAGGCTTTAGCCCCGGCTTGGAAAGATACCAGTAAGGGCAATGAGAAAATTGAGGCTTAAGTAGGGTTGTTCATTATCAACCGTACTCGACGAGTCAGAACCGACTGAACTCAGGCTGCTACTTGCCATGTCAACAGGGCTAGTGGCACTGCCATAGATGTTGATATCTGGCTGGGCCAAAATATTGTTGGATGCAGTTGTTGATCCACCAAAAGCGGTTGGTACTTCTACTGCTGCTGCCTGATGGGTATGAGAAGGCATGTTGCTCTCCGTGAGAGTCACTGTGGCAGAGCCTCCATGTTGCCCAATGTTGTAACGATTAAGGCCTGGTCCTTGACCCATGCCAACGGGAGCTCTGCCCTGGAGGTTGGGTAGACCAAGGGTGTTACGGCCATCCCCACCAAAGGTGGTGCCAAGTACGGCAAAGAGGGCCTGGTTTTGACTAATACTCACGGTTGACCCATTACAAAATGCCCAACCCCGAATGGCGTAGGTACCGCCAAAAAGTCTGATCTCGCCAATAAATGGTTCTGCCATGGTAGTGGATCTCCTAATTACGTTTGGGTTGGATAGATACCCGTAAGGGCAATAATAAAGTTAATGACCTGGAAGGACATGAGGTTGTTCACTGAGGAAGCACTCCCTCCACTGCTAGCAATCACTGACGATGACATACTACTAGTGCCTGAAGCATCTTCGGCATAGATAGGATGGGCATCAGGAGCCGTGGCAAGAACTTTACCAGTTGGCACAGTGTCGGTAGCAGAATTGCTGGAAGCCTGCCAGACATGGGTATGGTTGGGGATGTTACTAGCCGTAAGAGTGACTGTTTCTACGCCTGATTTTGTTCCAATAGGACGATTGGTGAGCCCTGGTCCCTCGCCATAATGCATAGGCACTCGCCCCCGGAGATCGGGTAGCCCAAACGTAGTACGGCCATCGCCACCATAGATGGTACCGAGCAGTGAGAACAAGGCGTCATTTTGCTGAGTCGACAATAGTGAACCATCACATAGGGCCCAACCAACAGGGGCAAAATTGCCCCCAAACATGCGAATCTCGCCGATATAGGGTGTTACCATGAATTAATCTCCTTAATTACGTGGAGGGAATGTACCCGTCAGAGCAATACAAAATTCGACCGCAAGGAAGGGCTGCATATTATCGATAGCCTGCCCACCACCGGCAGAACCAACCGTATTTGAATTTAGAGAAACCAGATTTGCGGCATCTGCATAAATGTTTACGTTGGCAGTGTGGGCTAAGACCTGATCGATTGGGGTAGTGCCCGAAGCATCAGCGCTCGTTGCCTGAACCGTGTGGGTGTGGGATGGCATGTCAGATGTTGTCAGGGTGGAACCTTCTTCACCGCTCCGTTGCCCCTGGGGATAACCACTGCCAAAGCCGATGGGCACCCGTCCCCGTAAGCCTGGTAGGGCAAAAGAGGTCCGACCATCGCCACCGTACGTCGTGCCTAATAGGGAGTACAGTGATTGATTTTGATTAATCGCTAAGGTCTCCCCATCGCACTTGGCCCACCCCCTTGGGGGAAAGTTAAAGCCAAACATCTTAATTTCCCCTAAAAAAGGTTCACTCATAACGTGATCTCCTGGTTTAAATTGACATGTTGTTGACATGTGGGCATTAGGCCCTAAGAGAAAAGGAATCAACCTTAAGGTGTCCATTCCATCAGGTTATAAACACCTGCATCTCCTATTTGCCTGAATCCAAGGCGGTGATAAAGGTTTAGAGCACGGTTGTTGGGCTCCACATGAATCCTGACAGGCTGATTTCTAGCCTGTGCTTCCGCCAAGATTGTGTTCAACAAAGCTGTGCCGATGCCACAATCGCGATAGGCGGGCAACAAAGCAATGTCGATAATGCAAATTTCATCAGCGCGTCGATCTAAATATAGTCGGCCTATCGGTGCACTTGATTGCTCAATAACCCAATAATGAGCCTGCTTAAAATTGTTCTGATAAAACGTATGTTGGGCGTTGAACTGAAACTCTAAAAATGCCTGTTTTTGTTCCTCTTGCCAAGGAACAACAGCCAATTCTTCCTCGCGAGTGCTGTTATAAACCTGCCTGAGAAAAGGTTGATCGGCATCGGCGATGGGTCGCAGTGTAAGCTCGTAACGAGCAATCGCCTCTCCTTTTAGCAATGGGTCTGCTGAGACATAAACCATAGGTTATCGATGTTGTTTGTGTGGAATAGGCTTGGCCTGGCAAGGACGTAGGAGCACAAGACTGTGCGCCCCCATAAGAAAGGATCGAAATCAGTTAAAGATCGCTTCGTAACGTATTCCATCTGATGCACCGGCCACAGGTACTAGAAAGATACTCAGATCACCTAGATCTGAATGGTTCATGGAATAAAGCTTTTGAGGTAACACAACATCACTCGGCCCCTTAAACAGAAGGGAAAATGATTCAGAGCGAGCGCTTGAAGACGAACTTAGTTCAACAGCTTCCAACAACTCTAATTGCAAAGAAGTATCAGGCTCAGGACAGACTTGAAACGAACTACCAACTGTGGATGAAAAATCAGATAATGTCAGCGTTTTGAACATCGGAGCTTATTCCTCGTAGTATTGATCTTTTGAACTCCTGCGTGCTACGCAAATTTACCTAGGTAACTATCAAGCTATCGTATTCTAGCTGACAACAAAGCTTAAATTTAAATTTCATTACTCTACTTTACTGATATTTGTACCTTGTTGAATTGAGTTTGTAATAACAAAACAAAACTGAGACTTTCCCCCACTTGGTCGAATAAATTGAGGGATGTAAACACCATGGGAAATAGAGAAAAAGATCGAAAGACAGGGGGTAATTGAATACGATCACTGAGAGAAACGGCAGAGTTTATTAAATTCGTCATAATTGCACTGTCAGAATGGCTGAATACAATTCACTATTTTGGAATTGTATCTAGCATTTTGGGAGAATAATACTTCCATTTACAGAACTGGACAGTGCGAAGTTAATCTCCACCAGATGAGAATTTCTAGAAAAAGAACATCCCTGTAGCCAACTGGCAAGGAATGTCCGAAACTGGCTGAAATCATACCAATCAGCCGGTTTTATTATGGAGTTATATGAGCGCATAGAGCAAATAGTTTTAACATTCCGTCCAGTCTTTAGCCGTGAAGCTAGTTTCGAGTGGTTTGTCCTGCTGCTATGGGGGGTACTCTTAACGACTCAACCGTCTGGGGTCACCAGCTATGTGAATGGGATTGGTCTGAGTGAAGGCTATTATCATCCTTGAAACTCTATCCCCAACCATATTTCCTAAAAGTGAGATTTAAACGAGGTTGATTGCATTGGGGATCTGCAATCAACGCATGCTCATAATTTTCCTGGCAGCCTTTGCCCATAAAGAGCAGACTGCCCGAGGCAAGGGGAATAGCAAAACTTTCGTTAGGGTTGGTAGTCTTGCGGAAGATAAATTCCCGTTCGGCTCCAAGGCTGAGGGATGCGATCGCAGATGTATCTCCATAGGCTGGCAAGTCTCTATGAAAGCCCATACTTTTGCTACCACTTTGGTAATACACACATCGCGCTACCTGAAATCGAACACCTGTCTTCCGCTCAATGCAGTCTCGCACATTTGCCAGGGTCTGAGGCCAAGCTGACCGTTTACCCCATACTTTTGGAAAAGCTTCGAATGAAGTTAGTTCCGCGTCAGCAAATAGGTAAGTGCCTAGTTCAGTGATTTGCTCGCTCCCATCGGCCATTTTGACAGTCTTGTTGGTAACATCAAAGCTAGAGATAATCTCGTCAAAAAGTGACTTCGCTTTGGTTCTGCCTAAAAAATCAGCATCATAAAACGCTTCACAGTCTATGGACAGTAGTTTCATTAGTTTGATATCTGCATAATCTCGCCTCGGTGCAACGTCACACCGAAATTTGACCTATGTCCAGTAGGCCCTATCGTACTAACATTGTGGTTAAGAGATAAGAATTTTATAAATTCCAAAGGTTATGGCTGAAGCAATGAATACTTGCTTACAAAGCTCTTTTTAGTCTAAAGAGCTTGTAGTACGGTTAATTCTTGAGCAATTAGAGTATGCACTGGAGTTTGGCAAATTTTAATCATCGGTAACAGTAAACGTTCGAGTGACTGTTCCTAGCTCGGTTCCTCCTAGCTCCTCTTCAGAAAATAGGGTAAACGTAATTGTATGGGTACCCTCATTTAGGAATTCTTCTCCACCAATGGACTTACTGTTTTTCTTGCCAAATAGGCTATAGGGGGGAGCATTTTCAGTTCTTACAATTTGACCATCATTTAGATTAACTTCCATACTGTTTACCTTATCCAACCAAGGGCTATTCTCAGGAAGATTGGCAGCAATCGTAATTTCGCAATCATCAATCTCATCCTCAGATATCTGGGTGTTATTCTCTATTACGGTGAGTACCCGTTGTTTATCTGTCCTGACCAGGGTGACTTCAAGATCAAGGGGTATTTCTGTTTCGCTTAGCTGGACTGAAAGATTTGTGATGTCTGCAATACAGCTGATGGCGTCGTCAACATCAATCTTCAGTCTTTCCGCCGTGGCCTGATTAAGTTCAATATAATCCTGCTCTGATTCCTCATCTGGCATTAGCTGTAACGCACCGGCAAATTCTAGGACATGAAATATACGCTGGCATTCAGTCCGTTGCTCCAGGATTGCGATCGCACTTTGTAAGCTGGCCAGGGTTTCAGCATCAATAACACCGGCTGGCCCCTGAGCTCCGGTTTCACCTTTCTCACCCTGGAGACCCTGAGCCCCCTGAGCTCCGGTTTCGCCTTTCTCACCCTGGAGACCCTGAGCCCCCTGAGCTCCGGTTTCGCCTTTCTCACCTTGTTCACCTTGGGGACCCTGGGCTCCGGTTTCACCTTTCTCACCTTGTTCACCTTGGGGACCCTGGGCTCCGGTTTCACCTTTCTCACCCTGGGGACCCTGGTCCCCAGGGTCCCCCTGCCCCGTTTGGGATACGCTCAGCACGGCCAGCAGGAAGGTTGACTCAGAGGAGCCATCGGTAATGGTGATCTGATGAATACCGGTCGAGAGCAAATCTGACGAAAGGCTGGTACCGCTACCTAGCACACCATCGATGCTGGAGGTCCAAATGGGGTCAGTAACCTCGGCGGGAATGGCGGAAAAGACTACAGACTCTCCTGCGGTGACAATCGCACCGTCGATGGGGCTGGTAATGCGGGGGCCGGTAATAAATGAGAAATCATCCAGCACCAGGGTGGCAAAGCTGCTGCCAGGATTCTGGATCACAACAGAGGAAATAGGCGTATCACTAACAAACCCAATAAAGCCCTCAGAATTTGTGGCCGGAAAGTCATAGGTATCCTCGTTAAAGGTGGCCTGGGCTGAGTCACCTACGGACTTGGGAGCTGAGTAGTTTGCCCCCCAGGCTAAAACAGGTTTAGGGAAGTGAATAGTCAGGGATGCCTGGGGATTACCATCAAGACCCAAGTAAAAGGCGTTGGTGGTGTTAAATGCATGGGAGTTGGTGGCGTCGATGATCACCATACTGCCCGTCGCGCCCGTCGGTCGTATGGTCTCTATTTCTAGAACACCGACGGTATTGGTATCGTTATAAATTAACGGGCGAGGACGCTCGGAGGCGAAGGTTTCTATGGTTAATGGGTTGTCTTTTATTTCGGCTTCCCAGGCGGTGCGAGTGGAAAAGGTGGTGGTGGTCATGGTGGGGGAGGGGGGGAATTAACGAGTGATGAGTAACGAGTAACAAGTAACAAGTAAAAAGTGGCGAGTAACAAGTAACGAGTAACAAGTAACGAGTAACGAGTGACGAGTAACAAGTTAGGGGATGGTTTCTAACTATTTATGTTGGCTAGTAGTTTGTTGGCTTGTTTGTGGTTGGGGTCTTGGTTGAGTATTTGTTTGAGGAGGGTGTTTGCTCGGTGGTTTTGGTTTAGGTGCTGGCTGCATAGGGCTGTGTTGAGCAGGGTGTTAATTTTTGGGCCGTGGAGTTGTAGTGATTGTTCGAAGTAGGTTAGGGCTCGTTGGTAGTCTTGGAGTTGATAGCAGAAACTGGCTAGGTTAAAGGCAAAGTCGTTGTTTTCGCCGATGGGGAAGTAGCGCTGCCAGACTTGATCGATGGTGGTTAGGAGGGCGGTTTGTTCCTGGGGGGTAATATCGGGGATAAGCTGCTGCAGCCGGGGGAGGTAGCGGTTAAATTGATGGCTGTCGTACTGGCTGAGGCGTAGGTAAGCCAGAATGTCGGCCACTGTTGTTTGGTCCAGAGTGTTGTGTACGTGTTTGGTAATGCGGAAAAAGTCGTCGGGGCCAAAGGTTTGGATGTAGTGCTCATAGGCCCACTGGGTGTGGTGGTAGTGCTCTGGGTGCTGACCCATGATCAGGGCGATGACGCAGAGGCTGTGGTGGGTGGTCGGTATCAGGGCAATGCCTCCCTGCTGTTGGCAAAGGGTTTGGAATAGGCCGTAGTTGACGCTAAGGGAGAAACAGCCGTGGTGGGTGACTAACCTGGGGGGGCGATTGCCCTGGAGGTGGCTGAGGTCGAGTTTACCTTTGTCAGCGGAGAGCAGCAGCAGTCCTTGCTGGGATAGTGCCTGCAGGCGTTTGAGGCAGAGAAAGCCAATGTTGGGCACCAGTAGATGGGTGTCGGTGAGGCGATTTTTATAGTGGTGCAGCAGGGATTGCAGCGTGGGGTCTAACCGGCTGAGATCGGTGGGTTGGTAGTCGTAGTGGAGTTCGATGTGCTCCAGCAGCTTTGCCTTGTCAAGGGTTTGGGGATTTTGTTGGCAGAATAGGGAGACAAGACAGGTGTGGATCTCACCGTTGTTGATGTAGTACAGGTCCTGGGGGATGCTGTCAAAGAGATAGTTGGCAATGACCACCAGGGGGCGTTCAAGGGTACCGGGTCTGATGGTTTGGCCACTGTGTTGCAGGGTAAGGTGGTCGTCGTTGTTGATATCAAAACGGGCGGTATCGAGGATGTCCTGTTGGAAAAACGATTGAAACTGAGGATGACGCTTCCAGGCATCAAGGTTGGCCTGGGCAAAATCGGTCAGGATATAGCGGAAGTGGGTGAGGGGCAGCTGGTGTTGCTGGCAGAGCTGGGTAAGGTGGGTGAGAAACTGAAAGGCAAAGCGTCCGGAGCCTGCACCCAGTTCACATAGATAGAAGGGCTGAGCACTGGTGATGTGCTGGCTTTGATCTTGCCAGTGGGCAAAAACAATTTCTGCGTAGGCGGTAGCAATGGTGGGGTTACTGGTGATGTAATGGGGCACTTCGCCCTGGGACCAGGCGTTGATGCCTCGCTGGGTGAAGTAGTCACGCTGCAGGGTCCATAACAGAGACTGGGAAAATGGCTGAGATTTTTCGATGCAGTAGCCTCGGTGGTCGTGGCTGGCGGCGTAGCCGTTTTGGGTACGGTGTCTGGAGTGTCGTTTTCGTTTTTTGCCGATGCAGTGGGCCATGGGAGTGGGAAGTAAAGAGTAAAAAGTAAAGAGTAAAGAGTAAAAAGTTGGATGGGTTGGCGTTGGGAGAAAAGTAATGAGTAAAAAGTAAGAAGTAACAAGTAATGGGTTGGCGTTGTGGGAAAGTAACAAGTGAAAAGTAATAAGTTAGCTGGACTGGGTTTTCTGCATACAAACTTGTTACTCTCTACTTGCTACTTTTTACTTTCCCTCTCACGCCGCTAATCCAACCCCTCTCCTCCTCCCCACCGGTACCACTTGTCCTTCAAAATCGCGTGCTATAAAAAGTCGATTAATCTCAGCAAATAAGGCCCTGTCGCTTTTCTGGTTGCCTCGATAGAATATATCTTCTTCATAGGCTGGGTTGTTGGGGAGGACTACTTTTAGGGGGATGGGTTGAAAACCAATTTTGGCGAGGGCTTTGCGGGAGGGGATATTGTGGCGATAGGTGGTGGCGTAGCAGCAGCGTAGACCTAAGTAACGATGTGCCCAGTTGAGCAGGGTGGTGACGGACTGGGGGCCGTGGCCCTGGCCTTGGAAGTTTTGGCCGAGCCAGTAGTGGAAAAAGCCGATGTGTTTGAAGTGTTCGAGGCCGACGGAGCCGATCAGGCCCCAGTGGCGGTGGTTGACGGCGAACAGGTGTTTGGTGGTTGTTTGGTTGGTGTGGAGCCATTGTTGCCAGTCTTCGTCTTGGTTGTTGAAGTCGGGTAGGTTGCACAGCTCGGCGATGGTGGGGTCGGCGTATTGCCAGAGAAAGTTGTCTTGGTGGTGGCTTTGGAGGGGGGTGAGAATAAGTGGGTCGGCCTGTAGGGTGTCGATGCCGTTGGGTAGGGTTTTGGTTTGTTTTTGTAGTTGTTGGTAGGTGTCGAGGAGGTTTGGGGGGGGGTGGTCGGTATGGTTGATGGCTCGCTGTAGGGTTTGTTGGGCTAGGGGGTACAGGCCGAGGTGTTGGTAGGCTTGGCTGAGTAGGTGTAGGTTGTTGAGGCTGTTGCGAGAGGGTTTGTTGTTGTCGGCTCGGTCGAGGCGGGTTTGGTATTCTTGGCAGCAGTGGATGATTAGGGGCCAGTCTTGTAGGTGCTGACTGGCTTTGATTAGGAGGAGGATGGTGGTGGTGGGTAGGGTGGTGATGGGGTTGGGGAAGAGTTTTTTGCGTAGGTGGGTGATGTGTTGGTGTCGTTGTTGGGCGTTGAAGGGTTTCTGGTATAGGGTTTTGAGGGTTTGGTGGGAGATGGAGGAGGAGGGCATGGTGGGGGAGGGGGTGGGGTGGGAGTAAAAAGTAACGAGTAAAAAGTAAAAAGTAAGAGGTAGCGGGTGGGGAGTGATAAGTGGCAAGTAAAGAGTAAAAAGTAACGGGTAAAAAGTAAAAAGTAATGGGATTGGGGTATGAGCGATCGGGTTAGTGTGCAGGAAAGGTCTGAGTTATTTGCGGTTAGGGTGGTTAGGGCTTATGGGGAGTTGAGTAGACGATCGTTTGATGATGCTGGGAGGGTTTTGTCTAAGCAGTTTTTGAGGGCTGGGACGAGTATTGGGGCGAATTGTGCTGAGGCTGAATTTGCTCAGTCGCGTAAGGATTTTATTTCGAAGTATTCGATTGCTCTAAAGGAGGCGTCGGAGTGTCGTTATTGGATCAAATTATTGATTACGTCTGGAATTGTTTCTGAACAACAATTCTCGCCAATGCTTTCGGAATTGAATAGCATTATTAGGATTCTTGTGTCGAGTATAACGACGTTGAAAGAAAAGAGTAACGAGTAGCAAGTAGCGAGTAGCAAGTAACAAGTAGCGAGTGTCGAGTGTCGAGTGGAAAGTAGCAAGTAACGAGTAGCAAGTAACAAGTGTCGAGTGGCGAGTTTATCAACGGAAAACTCTACCTACCTAAACTTTTTACTCGTTACTTTTCACTTATTACTTTTCACTGCCTCATAACCCAGCCCACCCAGCTTTTTACTCTTTACTTTTTACTCCCTCCTACAGGCTTAAGATAGACTTAAAACCGTAGATAGACAGTGAAACGGTTATGGTTCAGGCGCGGATACCAAATCCGATGAGCTTTGAGGACTTCCTGGCGTGGTATCCGGAGGATGGACGCCGGTTTGAGTTGATTGAGGGGTGTGCTGTTGAGATGTTACCGACCGGACCTCATGAGGATGTGGCTGGCTTTATCAGTGCAGAGTTAAGTTTTGAAATTCGGCGGCATCAGCTGCCTTATTCGATTCCTCGTACTTGCTTGGTTAAACCTCGCTCGGAAGGTTCAGGATATGTGCCAGATGTGGTTATTCTGAATCGTGATTTATTGCAGCAGGAGCCACGTTGGCCAACGGCGTCGGTGATTCATCGGGGGGAAACGGCTCCGTTGGTGGTTGAGGTGGTTAGTACAAACTGGCGGGATGATTATGGTCATAAGTTTGTGGAATATGAGGCGATGGGGATTGCTGAATATTGGATCGTGGATTTTCGGGCTTTGGGTGCGGTGCGGCATATTGGGAAGCCGAAACAGCCAACGATTACGATTTGTCAGCTTGAAGCGGAAGAGTATACGATGCGACGATTTTTGGCTGGGGAGCGGTTGGTTTCTGGCATATTTCCTGAGCTAGCGTTGACGACAGATGCGGTTTTTGCGGTGGGGGAGGGAGGGGCGAGGGGGAAGTAAAAAGTAACAAGTAGCGAGTAACAAGTTTATAAACAGAAAACGCTATCTACTCAAACTTTTTACTTGCTACTTTTGCCTAAACTTTTTACTTGTTACTCCTTACTTTTTACTTTTTATCCCTCTCTGCATTGAGACATATGTGAATCGGTGGTGGGGGTGGGTTAGGGGTGGGTTAGATGGATTGTTATCATCATGGTCGGTTGGGGTTTTGTTGGGTGATGCGGTGCGTTATGGCAAGGCCTACCGCACCCTACCTGCCTTACGGCAGGGCGTTACGTACCCTATATGGTCGGTCGCAGCGCGGCACGCTTTGTGGTGACGGGCCTCGGTTGCCCTTATCGCCTATAGGTGGATGGGCCGACATGTTGAATTAGGGGGCGGTCGTTACGATGTGGGACGTATTTGATTAGTATATGATTGTAATTAGCATTGGCATCGCTGTACTCGCTTGTTGGTGAGATGTCCACACTATAGCGGTCGGGGTCGCGGTAATGAATGTTGTTTGTATTCGTTAAGTTGTCGCGTAATAACTTTAGAACCTCCTCCTTGTGGACGGAGGAACTGGTACTAAACCATGCCGCCGGGGTGTAATGTTTGGAATGGTTTTCCTTTTTAAACTCAAAAACGTCGTCGTAATCGGCGTGGTACAAAGCACTGTCGACCAGAGCTCCTAAGCTTTGCACATTCTCCTTGGCAGGTTTGCGCCATATTGTGTGGTCTCGTGACGCGTTGTTGGTACGGTTCGCTTGCGGTCTGCGGCTTCTGTCCGCTTTTTTGCTGTAGTGGCGGGCGATCGTCGGGGCATATGGTCGATATTGGCGTTGAACGTGTTGGTCGATTTCCGTGGGTGGGGACGCCGTGCCGAACATTGAACGTCTGAGGGATGCGTTCGCTTGCCTGCGTAGCTCGTTGTGGGGTGGCTCCATAGAACCAGTGAGTCCTGCCGATCCAAATTGAGGTCGTGTTGGTATCATTGTGCTTTTTTCGTCGTCCTCGTCGGGCGTTGTTCTCGCCTGCTCTTCTTCTTCCCGCACCAACATCGTTGCCGGTTGTGCGGTCACGGGTGCTTGAATAGGGTGGGGAGCATAGTCCGTTTCAGGGCTGGGTTTGTTGTCGGTCGGATTATCGAGGTGTGGAGCCGCATTGTGTGATGACTGATGGTCGTTGACTTTGGGTGCGGACCCTTGTTGCATGTCATCATATATTGGGTTAAAGCCACCGGTGCCGCTACCGCTGTTGGTCGTGTCGGTCTGTTGGTGTGTTTTAATGTCCTTCGCGTTTGCTCTCTTAGCTCCGTTACGTCGATTATTAAGTCTACGCTGGTATTCTCGTCGTTTGTTTTTTCCGCCCGGTGCCTTGCGATGCTTGGGGCGTTCTTGGGCTCGCGTCTTCTGTTTAAGTTGTGTGGTCCTTTTTTTTCTTCGCCTGGACAGTTCTTCTTTGAGCTTTTTAGCCCCGGGCGTCAGATTTTTTTCGCGTATTCGCTGGATGTCGTCCATTGTGAGGCCTCTGTATCCAAGGTCCCTTATAGTCTTAGGTTTAGTAGTATTTACGGTTCTATTTGAATCCTGTTTGGGTGGATGGTTTCCCGTTTCTTGGTCCGCTGATTGGTTGTCGTCGATATAGGACACGGGGGGTGGTTTAGATGCTTCGTAGTCCGTTGCCTGTGTGTCGTTGTCGTTGTCTGATGCATTGAAATAGGGCAGCGATTCTTTTACTCTTTTTTCGTGGTCTAGCCTTTTATTTTGTCTATAGGCACGTCGGTTGTAATGCCTTGCGCCAGATCTCGTTGTCCGATTTTGGTTACTCATGTTGTCTCCTATCGCGTGTGTCGTCTAATGTCTTTCCTTGGGCCGATATGGGATGAGTCGTCTGGTGTTAGCTTCTCGGTTGGGTGTTGAATTAGCCCTTGGATGCCCGTTATTTCATGGGAAGCTCCGACTACCCTGTCGTGTAGGGTGGCTTTTACGGTCTGCAATCAAAATGAATTTCACGTCTTTATGGAGCGTCTATCGGTGATGGGTGACTCGCCTGTATGTCTCTGTGTTGTTCTACAAGTTATCGTTGGCGGTAGTCACTATAACCGTGTATAAATCTCCTGGTTTTTTTCGTGTTACATCTCGCACCCTCCTATCCATTGGTCTCTCAACAAAAAAAATGCGATTGTGTCTAACTTCAAATTGTGGCAATTCATTACGCGTGGAAATGGCCGAAGCCAGGAGAGCCGGTTGAGGGATGCCCCCATACTCCACATCTCGCCCTGCCGAAAGAGCCTTGGCCACGGCCTGACTAATCATTGGATGTTTCTGTGTTATCCCATCGTCGGCAGTTGGCGCAGGAAAAGCCAACGACCGTTCATAGGCATCCCTCGGCCGATTTCGTGCCTCAGCCCTCGCATTCATTTCTGTGCGGTGAGCGATTCCGGCCATGATTCGCGCCTGACTTTCTGTCGCGGCAGTCCGCGTTGATGGGCTCATGGTTCTTCCTCACTATCTGCTGCGGCATTTCGGGGGGCTGTCAAACAGCATGTGTTATTATGACGCGCCCGGAGATCGGCCAGCACGGCCTGTTACAGGTCATGGCTACCCTCTGGTGGGCTTCAGCCATCCCACTGTTCCGTGACATCCAACGACTGCTGGTCGGGCTTGGGGGGCGTATCAACTTTACTGCGATTGCCCCCATCGGAGAGACTCTTCGCACGGTTGCTTCGACTTAACTTTCGTTCAGCCTCATCTGCCTTGTTAGCCGTGCGAAGCAACTTACTCTGGTGCTCGTCCAACACATCATCCGGGATATACCCCCCCAGCTCTCTCTCCTCAGCCGTCGCCTCACTTTTCCTCGGTACATATCGCGTCTCTCCTTCTTTCGTAATCACCGCAAAAATCTTGCGATTGTGCCTAACATCAAACCTTGGTGCATCATTACGCATCGCATTTGCCGGACCTAGGGGAACAGTTAGACTGATCGCCCCATCCTCCACATATCGCCCTTCCGAACGCTCCTTGGCCGTCGCCTGACTCTGTTTTGGCCAATACTGTGTACTACCATCATCGGTGGTCACCGCAAACAGATCCCGCCGTTGACCAAAGTCATATCGAGGCCGCTTGTTCAACACCTCCTCTACCATCGAATTTTTCTCTGGGATATATTTCCCCGTTAGCAATTCCTGCTCTGTCGCCTCACTTTGGAGGGGCAGATATTCCGTCTTCTGTTTCCCGAACCCATTGGTGAGTGTGGTGGCAAACACCGTTCGCCCCGAAGGAAACTCTGTGACCGTTGGTCGCTTATACTGCGAGGCATCTTCGATGGTATTTATCGGATCTTTGGCGGCAAATCCCTCCAGATATCTCCCCTCTGCTAGCGCTTGAGCTGTGGCCTGATTTTGTTTTGGAAAATATTGAACACTACCATCGACAGCTTTTGTCGCAAACAGTTTGCGTTCCGGATTATCTGGGTCCTTTCGGGGTGGTTGAAATAACTCTTCCCCCGCGATTGAGGCTTTCTCTGGAATATACTTCCCAGCATTAAGCTCCTCCATTGTAGCCTCACTTTGTCGAGGTAGATATTCTGTTTTTATTTTGTTACCATCACTGTCTAGTACGGCTGTAGCATATACAGTCCGTCCCGTACGAAACTCTGTTACCGTAGGACGGTCTCCGTCTAACTCAGATGGCTCCAACAGCCGATTGACGGGAGCTTTTGCGGCAAATCCGTCCAGATATTGGCCGTCTGCCAGTTCTTGGGCCGTGGCCTGATTCTTACGAGGTAAATATTGAGTTTTGCCATCTGCTCCTGCGATGGGAAACAGCGTGCGATCCGGATTATTTGGGTCAGATTGGGAGGGTTCGTCTAGTGCCTCCCCCGCAATCGAGACTTTTTCCGGGATATACTTGCCAGCATTGAGTTCTTCTATGGTGGCGTCACTTTGTCGGGGCAGGTATTCTGTCTTGGTCTCTTCGCCTGTATTGCTCAATGCTGCGGTTGCAAATAACGTCCGCCCTGTTCTGGCTTCAGTGGTCGTGGCAGGCTTGCCGTTCAGGTCCGCTGGATTTTTGAGCTTGTTTACCGGGTCCTTGGCAGCAAATCCCTCTAAATATCGCCCTTTTGCCAGTTCTTTGGCCGTGGCCTGATTCTTTTTTGGCACATATTGAATACTGCCGTCTGCCGCCTGAGTGGCAAACAGTTTGCGATTGTTGTTATCGTCGTCAATTTTGGGGGGCTGATCTAATTCGTCGCCGACGGTGGAAGATTTTTCTGGAATATATTTCCCAGCACTTAACTCCAGTGGGGATGCCTCACTCTGGCGCGGGAGATATTCTATTTTCTCGTTACCTGGACTGTTTGTTGTTGTGGCAAATAATGTGCGCCCTGTCTTGGCATCGGTGACAGTGGGTTGCTCAAAGTTTGATGCATCAGCAATGGTATTCACCGGCTCGCTGCGGACCGACTCATCTTCTACAAAATTGCCCGCCTCGATTTCAAACTCACTGGCTTGACTCCGAGCAGGCAGGTACTTTGTTTTTCCCCCCTCAGTGACCGGATAGATCATCCGTCCTTTGCCCAGGTCGATTTTGGGCTTCGGTGTTTTGGCGGACTGAGCCTGACTGCCATCCTGAATAGCCTTTTGTCGCCGTAACCCCGGCGGCTTTGCCACCGTAATTGTTGACCCTCGCGAGACTACGGCATTCGCTCTTGCCTGTCGCGCTTCCACCCGCCCTAATGTGGGAGCGCTTTGACTGCGGGACCGTCGAGAGACTCCCCCTGAACCATCACTGTTGTCTCCTTGGGTTAAGCGACGACGGCTGGCACGACCCTTGAGCAGCTTCGCGCTTTGGCTTCGTTTAAGCGCATCTTGCTTCTTTTTACGTTTTATTTTTTTCGTACGTTGACTAGGCATAATCTCACCTCTTGGTGATTAGAGAGATTTATTTGTTCCAGATCCCCTCCTGGGAGGGGTGGGTTTCTTGAGAGGGATAGGTTCTCCTGGTGTTGGTTCCCCTTGCCAAGGCTACCGTGTATACACATCTCGGAAGTGAGTTCAAAATCCTGCATTACCCCCTCTAACTCCCCCTTGGTAAGGGGGGAGATCCGGTTCTCCCCCTTACCAAGGGGGAGTTAGAGGGGGTAATGCAACCGAAAACGCTAGTTTCCAGTACTTGTGTGTACACCGTAGCCTTGCCAAGGGGAACCGTCAGGGAGGGGTCTGGATAACTGGCGCTAACGACCGAAGACCCCTCCGTTGGTTCCCCTTACGCTACGCTTTAGCGCATGCCCTTTGGGCTATAGGGGAACCGATGCTAGCTAAACCTTCGCTTTATAAACCAGGACCATCTCGGCATTCTTTAAGGTGCTGCCATCGCCCTTAAGCATAAAGGTCCAGCTGCTGCCGTTTTGGCCCACGTTGATGGTGTGGGGTTGCAGGTAGGTGTTGTTGGGCACCTGTAGATCATCGTTGATGGTAAAGATCGCTCCACCTTGGTCGTCGGCGTATTCATAGTTCATAAACAGGCCAATAATCTTGCTGCTGCTCATATTGGGGAACATGTCGCGGGTAAAGGTAATCTCGGCTTCATCCACATCGCCGCTGGTCAAGGCTGCCCACTGATCGGGGAAGTTATAGGCCAGGTCAAAGAAGCTGGTGGCATGGTACGGCTTCAGTACGCCTTTGACTTCGTTGGCAAAGCGGCTGCCGCCTTGCTTGGCGGTATAGCGCAGCTTGACGGTGACATCCAACAAGTCTGCCGGGTTGTAGGACCCTTTCATGCCGTTAAGTTCTAAGCGCCAGTTGGAGACAGCCCCGGTGCCTTCAAAGGGCAGATAGCGCTCATCGCCAAAGTTCAGCTCAAACATGCCGTTGTTTTCGGTGTATTGATCCACATGGGAGAGGGCCACTTGCTGGTTGGCGCGCCAGTTGACGCGGACATTGGGGGTGGCTTCATTGGAGGGATCAATCAGATGTTTCACTGCTTTGATGTCCGCTGCCGTAACCAGTTTGCTGCTGAGCTGGCTCAGGGTGGCAATGACCTGCATTAGTTGCATTGCTGCTTGGGGAGAGATAGCGACAAGGCTAATGGTTTCAGTATCCCTAAGCAGCTGATGACTATGGTCTTTACCCCGTTGATAATGGCCGTAGAAAATATGGTTACCAGACGTGAAATTCTGGCTCGATGTTCTTGAAGAGTCTGTAAAGCCACTTGCGGGATATGCCGTTGGGGTATCTAGAAATGTTGTTTGTTGATTGAGCCAATGTTCGTCTTGAGGCAATAGGTCAAAGCAGGGGATGAGCATGGCAGGGGCTTGAGGGTCCCGTAGCAGAGTGTACT